>JAJTID010000081.1 GCA_021300155.1 Pirellula sp. | reverse complement strand
GCGGTCTGCCTCGCTAAAAATCGCAACGGTTTCAATCCCCATCTCCTTGCAAGCTCGAATGACTCGAAGGGCTATCTCGCCACGATTGGCGATGAGAACTCGTTTGAACATGATGAATCTGCCTTTATCGATTAACCGCGAGTGTCGATTTTGAAGAGAGGCTTGCCAAAGTCGACAGCTTCTTCATTTTTGACGAGCACTTGAACAATCTTGCCTCGCATCTCGGCAGGTATTTCGTTGAAGACCTTCATCGCTTCGATAATGCAAACTACCGTATCCGCTTGAACAGCCGACCCTACCTCGACAAAGTTTTTGGCGGTCGGATTTGCTCGAGCATAAAACGTTCCTACCATAGGCGATTTGATGATCGCAATGTGTGGGCCGTCCGCGTCTGCTGGCGCGGCAGCGACAGGGGCGTTCGAAGCGGAACTTGCAACGGGAGCACCTGACGACACAGTCGGTGCGGATTGCATCTGAGGAAACGACGTAACGATCGGTTGGCCATGTCCAGCACCACACAATCGAATCCGTTGACTATCTTGGCGCAAGTCGATTTCGCCAAGCTCGTGTTCTTTCATCAGCTCGATCAGTTTGCGAATTCGATCGATATCAAACACGTCGTCAGGTTTCATCGGTTCTGTCATCGGACAGGTCTTTCGGATCCAAAAAAGGGAGCGAAAATTCAAGGAAGCGGGCTCCAACTCAAAACACTATAGTTAGAAGCTCGCTCACCGCTTTAACGGACCACGTTTTATACAGTCCGTCTACGAGCCCTGGAAGCCCTAGAACTCGAACCATGAGCACTGATTTTCTACCTATTGCCGAGATTCCTGTCCCGCAAACCCTCGGGGAACACGCGTCCATTTGGGCGATTCGATTGGCGATGATCGCTTTGGTCATATGTTTAGGGTTAGAGATTCGAGGCAGGCCAAAAACATCCCACCTCCTAGCAAACCTATGGCTTTTCGGGGCAATCGCAGCATTTTGCCACAGCCTCGGTGCCTTGAACACGTTTCACCACGGAAGCCATGCAGAAGCTTTGCAATCGACTGCGGACCAAACTCAGGAGTTGTTGGGAATTCCGATCGCTGCCGGCCTTTATTTCAACTACCTCTTTGTCGCAACCTGGTTTGCGGACGCGGTTTGGCGAATCGCCGCCCCAACGCGTTATCAAAAGCTCCCTGCCGCCTATCACGTTGTGGTAACCGGCTTTCTGGTTTTCATCGCCTTCAATGGGGCTGTCGTTTTTAAATCAGGTCCATTCCGATGGGCCGGCAGCGCCTCGGTTGTTGCTCTCGGGGCGCTCTGGCTTCACAAGAAACGCAACCTAGAACGAAACGCGGCGTGACTGCGGGCTTCTCAAGGAACGCCCGACTTAACGAACCACTGTTTAGTGATGAACCCGAAAGTACTCCGGCGCGATCTCTTTCAGATGAAGTGCGCACTTGTCGACGGCATACAAAATTTGCTGGTTGGTATGCGTCGAGTTGATGAAGAACCTCAGTCTGGCTGCCGATTCTTCGACTGCAGGATAAAGGATCGGCTGAACATTGACTCCAGCGGCATTCATCCTGGACGACAGTTGCAGAGCATGTAGCGAGTTGCCTGTAATTACGGGAACAACCGCTGTTTGCCCGCTCTTGCCCGTATTGAGTCCGAACTTTCGTGCTTCATTCAGGAACAGTGCAGCCGCTTCGTGCAATCGAGCAACTCTCGCGGGCTCTTCCCGCAAAAGTTTCAGCGACGCCAAGGCCGCAGCGGTGTTTGTCGGTGACAATCCCACGCTGAACACAAAGCCCGGCGCGGTGTACTTGAGGTACTCCACGAGTTCTTTTCGTCCTGCGATATAGCCACCGCAGGAACCGAATGCTTTGCTGAGGGTTCCCATCCAAATATCGACATCGTTTGGATCGACTCCAAAGTGTTCTGCGATCCCTTTACCTGTCTGTCCCATCGTGCCAATCGAATGGGCTTCATCCACCATGAGCCAGCACTTATGCTTTTTGCATACCTCGATAAACTTCGGAAGATCAGGGAAGTCCCCATCCATGGAGTAGACCCCTTCGACGATCACAAGAACACGACGGAAGCGAGTTCGAAGTTCCGTCAACGCCGCATCGAGCGAAGATGCCTCGTTGTGGACAAATGCACGTCGTCGACTACCCGATAGAATCGCACCTTGAACAATACTGTTGTGAGAAAGTGCATCGTGCAAAATCAAATCGTTCTGACCCACTAGGTGACCGATCACGGTTTCGTTGGTCGAGTGACCACCCACCATAACGACCGAGTCCTCCACGCCGATCCACTTTGCAATGGCAATCTCTAACTCTCGGTGGATATCCTTCTCGCCACTGACGAGCCTGGATGCGGATACGCTTGTACCGTACTTGCGGGCGGCGTCGACGACGGCGTCGGTAACAATCGGGTCTCCGCTCATGCCTAGGTAATTGTAGCTAGCAAAGCTAATCAATTGCCTTCCATCGACAGTTGTGGTATCGCGAGTCAGCCCTTGATGCACCGAGAAGTAGGGGTTCGGGATTCCCGTCATATCAAATTGCAGCATGGTCTGCTTTAGCCGACGATACTCGGGCATTAGGTCGAAGCGATAGTCCTCGGGTGCAACTTCTCGTTTCTCAGGCTCGTCGGAACTTGAGGTGATAAGATCTTCGCGGATTCGCTCTTTGCCGAAATTCTGTTCAATCGCTTCCGCGATTTCGCGAACCGTTTCTATCTCCTGCAAGACTTCTTCTGGGAATCGGCCACCCACAGCGTTCTCGAGGGTGTGTGCTATTTGGAGTCGCTCCAAACTATCGAGTCCCAAATCGACGATGACATTCGTATCCAGGTCCAGCAATTTTGCCCGCTCTTGTGCCACCGACTTGACGGCACGGCGCACAAGATCGACGACATCGGGATCGGGGTCGCGCGTTTTCTTAGCGCCAGAAGAACGCTGAAAACCGGACTTGAGATCTTCTACGGTTGCAGCAGCGATCATTGGCATCTGTTCAGGGAGCCCATCTTCCCAAGACAGCCACTGATGAATGACGCGCAGATTCGATTCACGGAAACCCTTCAAGCAGGCATGTCGCTGTATCTTTCCCGATGAGGTCTTCGGAAGAGATCCGTGCCGCACTAAAACAACAGCATCCGGTGGCAGTTCATGAACTTGCGTCACAGCGCGACGGATCGCTTGGACGACTGGGCCCCAATCCGACTCGAGAGATCGCTGCACTTCGACTGCGATGATCAATCGCTCACGCGGTCCCGAGTCGTCTGCAAACGCGGCTGCGGCGGACGACGAAATGGACTCGTGGCATTGTTCGACAGTCTCTTCAATATCCTGGGGATATCGGTTCACGCCACGGACGATGATCAAGTCTTTGACGCGGCCGGCTACATAGAGCTGACCTTCGCTCCAAAAGCCTAGATCTCCTGTTCGAAGAAATGGTCCTTGGCCATTCGCAGTCTTCGCGCGGAATGTCGTTTGCGTTAGTTCGTCCTTTTCCCAATACCCCTGGCCGACGCTGGGGCTTTGAACCCATATCTCGCCGATCAAGTCTTCACCCAACGGCTTCAATGTTTCCGTGTCGACGATCAAAACGGTCTCGTTTGCAGTCGCATGGCCGCACCCTACCATTCCACGCGCTTCTCGCGCGTCTTCGCTGACCGGTGTCACCATACGAGCATCGAGTCGGCGACTGTCGAAAGTTCGAATGACAGGTTTCTGTTGGAAAGGGCCACCCGTAACGATCAAAGTAGTTTCCGCCATACCGTAGCATGGGAAATGGGTTTGATGCCGAAATCCACATCGGGAGAATTTTTCCGTGAACATTTGCAACGTACTAGCTCGAACGGGCTCGGCACCGTTGAAAGCTACTTCCCAGGAGGATAGGTCGAGCGTCTCCAGCTCTTCTTCTGTAACCTTATCAACGCACAGCTGGTAAGCGAAATTTGGCCCACCGCTCGTCGTTGCTTGATACTTGCTAATCGTTTTCAACCAACGAATCGGTCGTTGCATGAACGACATCGGACTCATCAGGGTCATGGTTGCCGACATATAAACTGGCGACAACACTCCTCCTACGAGGCCCATGTCGTGATACATGGGTAGCCAACTCACGCCTCGTTTCGAATGATTGTTTTGAAAAAGTACCGAGATCATCTCACTGTTGCGAATCAAATTCGCGTGCGTCAACACGACCCCCTTCGGTTGTCCTGTTGAGCCCGAGGTGTACTGCAGAACGGCGATATCTCTCGGATCGACAGGCAGGTCGCCGTATTGAATCGCCATTGAGCGATCGACCGAGTCCGTAGCGATGAGTTGCATCGATTGCGTCTCAGCACGCATACCTTCGTCTTTGAGAATCTGAGCTACCGTGTCGGCGGTCGTCAGCGCGAATTGAGCGCGACAATCCTGGGCGATCCCTTGAATGCGGGCCCCCTTTCGACTACGTCGTGGCGGGTACGCTGGGACAGCAATGCAGCCTGCGTACAAACAACCAAAAAAGCCGACGACGAACTCCATGCAGGGAGGGTAGAGCAGCAAGCCACGCTCACCCGGTTTGTGATTTTCCAAAATCTTAACCGCAACTGCTCGCGCGGCATGGTCTAGTTCTGCATAAGTGAGCGACTGGTCCGAGTCCGTTTCGCCATCGGTGTAATAGAAGGCGACTTTATTTGGCAGAGCATTCGCCCAATAGCGAAGCGCCTCGAGAAGGTTGCCGCTAGGAAGCTGATGCGGGGCGTGAAGCCCTTTCAAATCCAACACTTGTTTTCCCTTAATAAACCACGGACGAGGATTGTCATACGGCCACAAAGCCCTCAAACTCGACGCATTCATTAGACTTCCCCGTAACCAATGGATCGTTATACCTGCGAATTCGCAAAGCCGGTACACCAAGTTTCGACCATTTATCCTCGGCACTTTCCGTCTAGAAAGATCGCCAAATAGACGGGAATTCCGAATTCAAAAGCACTTGTGAGCAAATCGGGCGGTCGATATACTCTCCCACCTCAATTCCCAGAAAAAATGGCACTAGAAGGGATCAATCTGGGGGATTTCCCCCTTTTTCATTGATTCCTGCAGAGTTTACTATGGTAGCACAACCCAAGACATACGTCGCAAAGCCTCATTCCGTCGAGCAAAAATGGTACATCGTCGATGCTACTGACCTGATTCTAGGTAGGTTAGCTAGCGATATAGCCATGGTTTTGATGGGAAAGCACCGACCCGAATACACTCCTCACGTCGATACCGGCGAGTACGTCGTGGTTATCAATGCCGAGAAAATTGTAATGACCGGCGATAAGCTGAGTGTTCGACATTACGCTTGGTACAACGGCTACCATCGTCAGAAGATGGAAAGCTATGCAGAACGTCTGGAGAGAAAACCAACAGATTTGGTCAAGTTCGCTGTCAAGCGGATGCTTCCAAAGAGCTCCCTCGGCCGACTTATGCTGGATAAGCTAAAGGTCTACGCAGGATCCGAGCATCCTCACCAAGCTCAAAGCCCAATTCCAACGAAAATGGGCCAATCCGTCAGTTAGTTGGCCACTGTAGTTGGCCACTGGCCGGCCATAGAGACGCCTTCATTTTCGGCGGACTTAAATGGGTCGCCAAGCAACCGTTCAACAAAATTCATTGATTTCAAAAGGTCGTAGCGGATGATTACTGCAAAGAAAGACAAGATTAGCGGCGATTGCTTGGGGACTGGACGTCGCAAAACTGCAGTCGCAAGAGTTCGTATTCGTCCAGGAAGTGGAAAAATTACCGTCAACGGCCGTGAATTCGAAGAATATTTTCCAAACGATGGCGAAAGACGTTTGGTGATCGAGACCCTGGATCACGTGTCCCATCGAGATAAAGTAGATGTCGTTTGCCGCGTCAACGGCGGTGGGGTCATCAGTCAAGCGGGCGCTATCCGAATGGGGCTTGCCCGTGCTCTTGTTGGCATGAGTGATGAGAATTTTGCACCTCTTCGAGATGATGGATTCTTGACACGAGATTCCAGAATGAAGGAACGCAAGAAATACGGTCTCCGCGGTGCTCGCCGTGGTGTCCAGTTCTCGAAGCGTTAATTCTCTAATGGTTCACTTGAGCCATTTCTCGCAGAACAGTCTTCACGAAAGCCTGGGGTATCCTCCTCAGGCTTTTTTTGTTGTTCTCATCTATCGCTGAGCGAGTACGATATCTGGTAATTCTCCCTACCTCCTACGGCCCTGCATATTTTCGCATGCCAAACATCGACTCACCCTTTATCAACCGCGAGCTTAGTTGGCTCGAGTTCAATCAGCGAGTTTTGGATCAAGCCATCTATGCCAAGGTGCCCGTGCTCGAACGATTGAAGTTCTTGGCGATTACCGCAAGTAACCTGGATGAGTTCTTCATGGTGCGTGTCGGGGGACTTCAGATACAGCACTCGCGCGGAATCGACACGCGAGACCCAAGTGGATTGACTGTGAGTCAACAACTGGAGCAGATCTTTGATCGGGTTGGAAAGATCGTTCGAGATCAATACGGTTGTTTCATGGAGCAAATCGAGCCTATCTTGAATGCAGAGGGTCTGGAGCATGTGGTTGCAAAATCGGCATCCGCCCGCCACCGCGAAGCCATGGCTCGTTTCTTCCGTGAAGAGATTTACCCGGTGGTCTCACCGATGGATATCGATAGCGAGAACCCGTTTCCGATCCTCGCCAATCTAGGACTGCATCTCTGCGTTCGAATGGCGAGTGGCGATTCGGAGAACCCCTTTCGATTCGCCATTGTGCCGCTAGGCAAGGCTCTGTCGAGGTTCATCACTCTCCCTAGTGATCGTGGCTATAGCTATGCGTTGCTCGAGGATATCGCATCCGAGTTTATCGACGAGTATTACCCGGGTAAACGGATCGACGAATGCGTCGCCTTTCGTGTTACTCGCAATGCGGACGTTTCCGTGCGTGAAGATAGCGCTGCTGATTTGATGCTCGGCATGGAAGAGGTATTGCACTCTCGTCGCTCGGCGGGCTTCGTGCGTCTGGAGATCGCTCAGGGGGCTTCCGAGAGCACGATTGAGTTTTTGTCTACCTGTCTTCAATTGCAGCCTAGAGACGTGTTTCGTATTCCGGGTCCTCTCGATCTTGCGAATATGATGCACATCGCAGACATCGAGGGTTTCCCTGCATTGAGAGATACGGTGTGGCTTGCTCAAAAATCGCCTGCGATCGATCCTACCAAAAGCATGTTCGCCACGATTGCGGAGAATGAACTGCTGCTGTGCCACCCATTTGAGAGCTTTGAGCCAGTCGTTCGGTTCATTGAAGAGTCCGCGAAAGACCCTGACGTTCTCGCGATCAAACAAGTGTTGTACCGAACCAGCCGCAAGAGCCCCATTGTTGCTGCATTAAAGGCAGCGGCTGAACGGGGCAAATATGTCACCGCCATCGTAGAGCTGAAAGCCAGATTCGATGAGCAACGAAATATCGAGTGGGCTCGCGAACTTGAGAAGTCCGGTGTCCAAGTCATCTACGGTGTTCGAGGATTAAAGACCCATGCGAAAGTCTGTGTGGTGGTTCGGCGCGAAGCATCGGGTGTCGTTCGCTACGTCCATTTTGGAACAGGCAATTACAATGAAGTCACCTCAAGAATGTATAGCGACATCAGCTATATGACCTGCAATGAATCGCTTGGACGCGATGCGAGCTCGTTCATCAATGCAATCACAGGCTATAGCCAACCGCAGCCTTATGAGAAGCTGGATTCCGCACCTCTTGGGCTGCGAAAGAAACTGTTATCATTAATCCAAGCGGAAACACAGAATCGTCGTAATGGCCAGAAGGCGTACATCGCTGCCAAAATGAATGCGTTGGTCGATCCTGATATTATCAAGGCACTCTACGAAGCGAGCCAAGCGGGCGTTGTTGTACGATTGAATGTGAGAGGGATCTGCTGCTTGCGACCAGGAGTCCCTGGCTTGAGCGAAAACATCTCGGTCGTAAGCATTGTCGACCGATTCCTGGAACACGCGAGGATTTTATATTTCTACCATGGAGGCGACGACTCAGTCTTTATTAGTAGCGCGGACTGGATGACTCGCTCTTTCGATCGGCGTGTAGAGTTGTTGGTGCCCATCGAAGACACCGCGTCTCGCAATCGGTTAATGGAAATTTTAGATACGTATTTCCGAGACAATCAAAATGCATGGCGGCTCGGGCCCGATGGCAAATACACTCGTGTGCAAGCGGACGGTCCACAACCCAAGTTTCGCGCCCAGCGTTTCCTCTACGAATCCGCAGTCGAGGCGATCAAGAAAGCAGAGCATGCGGCCAGGACAACCTTTGAGCCGCACAAAGCTTCTGGTCAAATGAGCTAAGAGCAATCACCAAAGAGTCTGGTGCTGAAATAGCGTTCCGCGCGATCACACAATATAGTCACAACCCTCGCGTCGGAAGGAAAGTCCCTCGCGACACGAAGCGCAGCAGTTACGTTGGCCCCAGACGATGATCCCACGAGAAGCCCGAATTCTCGGTTGAGCCGTAACGTCATTTCCATCGCTTCTCGACTCGATACCTTGACGACCCCGCTCAGCTCCACCCCTTGAAGCAACGGAGGTACAAAACCGCCTGCAATTCCCTCAATCCAATGACAACAGGCCTCTTCGCCAGTTAGCAATGCCGCTTCTGCGGGCTCCATCGCAAAGATCTGCGTCTTTGCATTCCCCTTTTTCAAAGCTTTGGAACAACCTGCCAACGTTCCTCCCGTGCCATAGCCAGAAACAAAGCAATCGACCTGCCCCTCCGATTGCTCCAGCATCTCAACACCCGTTTCCGATTCGTGGTCCAAGGCATTGAGCGGATTCTCAAACTGGCGCGGCAAAAAGTACCGTGGATCCGCTTCCGCCATTTCTCGAGTCATCTCGATCCCTCGCTTGTATCCCGCATCCGCAAAAAGAATCAGCTCCGCACCAAAATGCTGAATGATCTTTCGTCGTTCTCCACTCGCCCGCTCGGACATCACGATTGCGACTCGATAGCCGCGAGCGGCTCCAACCATAGCGAACGCAATGCCGGTATTGCCACTCGTACATTCGAGAATGATCGACTCGCGATGCAGCAGTCCATGCGATTCTGCATCGAGGACGATCGTTCTGGCCAATCGATCCTTAATGCTACCGCTCGGATTAAGAAACTCACACTTCGCCCACAAGGTTCGATTCTCTTCGGGAAAATGAAGCGGGATCATCGGCGTGTTGCCGATCATTGCCAGCAGAGCATCGCCTCGCAATGACGATGTGGTTGTGACTGAGTTTGTATTCGTTTTCATCGTGGATCGCGATCGTTAGAATTGGGCAACATTAGCCTACGGCCTGCAACAG
>JAJTID010000146.1 GCA_021300155.1 Pirellula sp. | reverse complement strand
GGTAAATTGTGCAGAGGTTCGCCCATTCCCATGAAGACGACGTTTCGTAAATGCCTCCCAGATTGCATCGCCAGTCGACGCGCTAAATAGACTTGCTCGACGATCTCGAGGTAACTCAAGTTTCGTTTCAAACCCATCGTGCCGGTTGCGCAAAAGATGCAGCCGACACCGCAACCTATTTGCGAGGAAACGCAAACCGTCGCTCTCTGTTCAGTTGGAAACAAGGTCACCATTTCGCATCGGTCCGAAGCGTCTATGCTTTCCAGTAAACACTTGATTGCACCCGAGTTCGCCGTTCCGCGCTGGTCCACGGTCCTCCAACTCGAAGTGCAAGACTCCGTGATGGGAAAAGAATTCCAGTCCACACCCTCGCGCAGTATCTTCCATCGCGTTTTGGCCAAGCTCGATGGACCTGAAAATCGACCGTGAGGCGAACTACCAGAAGATGAACTCGACGTGAGTTGTTGAAACCAATGCGATGGAGTCGTCACGAGCTTATTGTTTGCGTTGCATCCGAACGAAATCGCGAAACTCTTGCGGCCATTGCGTTTCGACAAAGATCGGCTCATCGGTTCGTGGATGTCGAAAACCGAGACTCTCTGCATGGAGTGCAATGCGAGGATATGGCCATGCCCAATGTTCCGCTTGACGCGGCCGGTATCGTGGATCGCCAAGGATTGGATGTCCTAGCTCGGCGAGTTGGACTCGAATTTGATTTCGACGACCCGTTTCAAGTTTGACCTCCAGGATGGCGGCGTCCGCAAAGGCTGATTGAGTTCGATAATTGGTGATTGCCAATTCACCTTTCGATTCGTCCGCGACGGTGATGCGATTGAGATCCGCATCAGTTGCCAAGTAGTTCACGAGTCTATCTTCGGAGTTCTTTGGGATTCCAGATACGATGGCGATATATTTTCGCGTTGGTTTTCGATCGGCGAATTGCTCGCGAATCTTCTCGGCCATTTCTAACGACTTGGCAATCGCCAGAACGCCTGACACGCCGCGGTCCAATCGATGCACGCAGAACGCTCGGGCTCCTGGATTTGTTTCGGCATAACGACGCTCAACGAGGGAAATGACGGTGTGAGGTTCGCGATGTCGGGTTGGGACGGTTAGGAGGTTTGCGGGCTTATTGACGAGGGAGATATCCTCATCGTCGTAGAGGAACTCGATGGTGCGGCTCGTTTGCTTCTTGCTCTTCTGTTTTACGGGGGCTACGATCGCTTGAGGAATGAGTTCGACAGCCACCTCGTCTCCGACGTCGCATTTCATCCAGCCCTGACGACGCGTCCTGCCATTGACGGCTACGAACCCTTGTTCGATAAGTCCATCTGATTGCGCCGGGGTTAGGCGAAATAGCATTCGCAACACGTTTGACAAGTTGCGTGCTGGAGCAGGTAGGTTTTGCGGGATTTGTAACGTCTTGATGGCCATGAAGAGTCTTTGATTTGGAGATAGGAATGAGTATTGAAGAATGGAGATTGCAAACTGCAAAATGAAGGAGATGCGCCTGTATGGTTAATCCTGCATTTTTCAAATTTCAATACTCATTAACTATTTGCTTCATTCCTTGCTTCGATTTTCTTTCAATTTCACCGCTACTTCTTTTTGCCAAGAAGTTGTTGTAAGAACGGTTCGAGGGGTCCAATGTTCTTCAACATAGATTGCTCGAACGGCATGCCGCCAGCGAGAGAACGAAGCAGTGCATCGTACTGTTTCTTGCGACTGGAGTCGTTCATAAAGCGAACGATTCCGAAACCGATAGTCGCTGCATCTTCGTCGTTGATATCCCCTTTGAGGAATTTACTCAGATTGTCCAATTGCTTCATGGACTCAGGAAGTCGCTTGACCCAGCTTTGCACGCGAAGATCGTTTTGTCCCACAGCCATGGCGAGAGCTTGTCGTCCCGCTCCGTCGGCAAACCATTTTGGTACGCCCTCATGAGAGGCAACCCATAGGCTGGCTATCTGTTGGATCAACGACGACTCATTGATTTTTGGTTCCGCTTTGTCATACACCAAAGCAACGTATCTATCCAAAATCTCGGATCGCCAATGACTCGACCAATCCGTTGGCAACGAACGCCGCTCTAACATCGTTCCGAACTCGCTATAGTCGTATCTTTGTTTCAACGCAAAGATGGTGATGCCACCTTTGATCAGCGGATCTTTGTTTTTGATGCCGAGTAACTTGCGTACTTGGGCGTCGGCAGCTTTTGCTTGTGCAAGCAGTTTCTTGGAACTTTCGGAACCGATATTGCCAATGACGTGGAAATGATTGTCGCTGGCTTCTTCAGGGTCGGTTTTGGGCGAGACAATTTTCCAAAGCTCTTGGGCTCGTTGAATCCGTCTCTGATGAAGCTCCTCATGCGATGCATTCGAAGCCCATGCTTGTTCGATCACTTGATCGAGTCGACTTTCTTGGTTGGATCCATCGAAGGTTGCACCTTCATTGATCCAAGTGGTAATGAGTTTGATGTTGGCTTCCGAAAGTGCAGGTCTTCCGCCGGCGGGCATTCGTTGCCCCGACATGCCGCGAATCTTCTTGACAATGAGGCTATCGTCCCCTTTTCCGGGTTCGATGGCAGCTCCGCTTTCTCCACCTTTCATCACTTGCTTGTAAGTGTTCATCACGAAGCCGCCCATGGGACGAGTGGCAGCATAATGACAACCGTTGCAATTCGCGGTCAAGATTGGGGCGACATCGCGTGCAAAGCTCACGGTCTCTTTACCAGTAGGTTGGCGAACGATCGGTGCATCCGCTTTGGAAGGTTGCGGTGTCGGTGTCGGACTGGTGGCGGAAACCAACGAAGCGAGAGGAGCCGTCATTGCGGTTCCGTCGAACTTGGCACCTTCGGTTACCCATTGCTTGAGTTTGAGAAGATTCTCGGGTGATACTTTTCCACCACCGCGCGGCATATCTCCTGTTTCGATGGTTTCCACGAGTCGGCTTCCGACGGCATCCCCTGCGAAGAGAACCACACCACCATTGGATCCTTTCATGAGATCATTGAAGGTGGCCATCGAGAATCCCCCTTGCGATCGTGCGATGTGGCAACGTGAACACTGCTCGACCATCCAGGGTGCGATGTCTTTTGAGAAGCTAAGGGTCCCAGATGCAGCCGAGGGTTTCGGGGCCGGTGGCTCACTGGGCTTTTGCTTGGTACCTTTTGTTGGAGCTATCTTGTCCCAAGGCGGAAGCTCGACCAATTCGGCACCGTCGAGAGAGAGAAGCTCGTGAGCTTTAGCGATCTGCGTGTGGATCTTCTTTAGTTCGGCAGCATCTTTCGGGTCGGCATTCTGTGAAAGCTTTTCAATCGATGCCGTACAAAGATCGATGGACGTGATGCAATCGGACAGCTTTCGCTCTTTTAGGAGTTGCGAAGCTTTTTTGATCTCGTTTTTGAGAGCTTCGATGGATGCTGGAGGCTCTTGCGAACTAGCAATTGGCCCAGCAAGCGATGTTGTGATCCAAACCAACAGAAAACAACAAGGGATCGAAGTTCTAAGCATCGGTATTACGTCCCAAAAACACAAAAGCCCAAGCCGCTGGAGCAATCCCCAAAAATGGATGGAACTCCACCCTAACCTCGGTTTAGCAGGACTGCTACGATACCAACGAACAATACTACTGTCAGAGCGGCGATTACGACCAAAAGTACCACGTTCGACGATTTTTTCGTGGAGTTGGTGCCAGGAGTCTTGGACGGAGGCGGTACATTTTTCTTTGGCGTGGCTTCGGTCCCAGGCATTTGCGCGGGATTCGCTGGTTTGCTTCCGTTTGCGATAGGCTTGTTTCCTGGAGGGGTGGCTTTCGCGGTGTTGGGTATTGCCATGGGAGAGACGAGCGGGGAGCTACTGCCGCCAGGTTTCTTACTATTGAGCGGAGAATCCGCTCTCGCGATGGCTTGGCTTTTGGATTTCGAACGATTCGGCGCGTTGGTGTCGTGGACCAAATCGATATTGCTGTCGATGGTGGACGCATCACTTTTGGCAATGGCTCGAAGCACTCCGCTGTCGGAGGTGGATAATTTGACGATCGAGCTTTTGCCACCTATGGTGCCTTCGCGATGATTGCTAACGGTATCAACATCTCTCTGGGCGGTCAGTTTGTCGCTCAATACATCGGCGACGGAGAACGAACTCGTTGCAGCGTCTTTATTCTCTTTTCGGTACTTCGCAATCCAAGCTTCGAGTACATCTGCGACCTGATCGCAAGATGCGTATCGAAACTTGGGATCCTTCTGCATCATCTTGACGCAGATGCCATCTAGCTCACCGGGACAATCGGGGCGATCCTTTCGAATGTCGGGAGGCATCGAGTTTTGGTGTTTGATGATGCGACTAGCAATACTACCGTCAGGAAAGGGTGGATGCCCGGTGAGCAGAAAGTACAACGTGCAACCGAGACCGTACATATCGGCTTTGTGGCCGACGTTGTGGCTATTGATCGCTTGTTCTGGTGCCAAGTAATCGGCGGTACCCAGGACTTTGTCGTTGTATTCCATAGTGAGGGAAGCGTCGTTTTTATCGTCTTCGAACAACGCCAGTCCCAAATCCAAAACCTTGACGATTCCCTGACGATTCACCAACAAATTTGCGGGTTTCACATCTCGGTGGATCAATCCGACATCATGGGCGTGTTGCAACCCACGCGCAGCTTGGACGATGTAATTGGCAGCAACCAAATAGGGGAGCGGACCATGTTTTCGAACGAGCGTTTGCATGTCCGCTCCGTCGACATACTCCATCACCATGTAGTGCGTGTCTTTGTCGTTATCAATGTCGTAGGCGCGTACGATGTTGGGATGGTTCAGCGAGGCGATGGCTTTGGCTTCGCGTTGGAAACGTTCTAGGTAGCTATTGTTTCCAAGTTTGGATTTCGGAAGCACTTTGATCGCACGTTTGTGCTTCATACCCAAGTGTTCGGCGAGATATACGCTGCTCATACCGCCACTTCCCAAGTGGCCGAGCAATTTATGTTTCCCGAGAAAGAATCCTTTGTATTTGCCTTGCAGGATTTTCTCGCAGTGCCAGCGAGTCACCAGACCGAGGTCTTCCAATTCTTTGCAGACCACCACTGGGTCTTCAGGAAGTATGTCGCCGTGCTTAGCAAGAATTTTGGTGAAGGCTTTAGTGAGTGCTTCCGAATCGACCAAGCGGCTTTTTTCGACCAGCTCTTGAATTCGATCTGCCGTTATTTGCGTCATGCCCAAAAACCTGAAAAGCTCTGGTCAAACCACCCGCCGTGGACTGAAAACTCCACTGAGGGCTGAAAACTACAAAGTTACACGCGGGTTGAAAACTGTACCGCGGGCGGAAAAGTATCGGTGGGGAGGTAATATCCTGTATTGTCTTTTGAGGCGTGATCGCTAAGAACTCTCCCAGCAATACTTTAGTGTAATGGAATTTTCCCAACTGGAAATCGATGGGTTTCAATCCGCTGCAAGATTTCACCGGCTTTTCAACAAATGCTTGGAAACTATCTCAACGCGGTCAGACAATACTCTTTTCGATTGTGTGCCAATTGTCGGGCCTCGACCTTAGAAAAACCCCATTTTCGGACTCTTTCGAGGTGGTCAGGAATTCGGTCCGCTTGGTCCCAACTCGCCAGCTTCATCGTCAAGATGAGCCCTTCCATTTTCGAAGTCGGGTACGTGACGATCGCTTCGATCGTGTCGAGTGTGTAGTTCGGAGCTACGTTCGCATCGCAAATCAGGAAACGAAACGGTGCGAAATCCTTGCGCTTTACTTGGATAGAACGAGCTCGCCAATGGGTAAATCCAGGATGATCACTCACCATTGGATCCATTTCCGCGGGATCGATTCCAGTGACCTTCGCGCCTAAATCCAGTAAATATTGGCAAGCTCCACCCGGGGAAGACCCGATTTCGACGACTCGATCTCCTGCTCGGACCTCGATTCCGCTCCAAGCGATAGCTTCGGCCAATTTCAAATAGGCACGGCTGATCATATCTTCTGGGATAGGGACGGCATAAACCCCTCCAGGCCACCCTTCTTCACGGTTCGATACCATGTGGGCAGCGACCCACCATCGGTTTGGCTCATCGATAATGATTTCGATAATTCGGGAATCTTCGGGATGCTGCTTCTCGGACGAAGCGCGTCGCGAATCCCCTCTGCTTTGCAGCGCTTCGTTGAATTTCTCACTCAAGAAAGCGGCGAGAGCCGAACGACCTGGCTCGAAACCGTTCCAGCCGGGGATGGCGATATCCCGTTGCCATACGTGCATGTGTTCCCAATCCAACGATCCGAACTCTGACAGAATCTTGTCAATCAAGGGTTCTGCAACGTCGCCGTCGAATTTCCCCAACACGTGCCCATGGCTTCGAACCAAAGGATGGGTGGGGAGAGCTTTGGACCAAGCAGGCGTGGACAAGTTCGACTTTAAGGTCACAAAACCCTTCTGAGAATAAGCGAGTCGATACGGGCCGACCGGCTCGCAAAGTGAGCTTTTGATCGTTTTCTCAGCACCCTGTTGGCAAGCGAAATAGATGAAGGAGCTAGTTTGGTTATTCATGCGACAAGCAGTTGGAGAAGCGAAAGCAGAGATAGCATGATATTTCGAAATGGAAGGAAGAGACTTGAAAGTCCAAAGAAAAGCACTATTTTCGCGCGCTTTGAAGTGGACGATCCTACCGAGGCTCGCCTATAACTAAACCGTCCGCAAGGAGAATCTTGCGCGAAAAAATTATCATGACGCCGGGGGAGCCCGCCGAAGAAACAAAAACAAACGACTTTATGGCAAAGAACGAAGAAGCATTCGAAGTTGAGGGTACGGTCACCCAGGCATTGGCAAATACAAGATTCCGCGTCCAATTGGAAACCGGCAGTGAGGTGCTCGCGCACGTTGCTGGGAAAATGAGAAAAAACTTCATTCGAATCGTTCCGGGCGATAAGGTACGCGTTGAACTCTCGCCATACGATCTTACCAAAGGTCGAATCGTCTTCCGAGAACGATAAGACTTTCATCGTGCATCGGGCGTCTCGCTTTTTTGCCTGATCGAGCATCCCGTCAAAGGAATCTCTTCCTGTCTCGCGGTTAGCTTTCCGAACCGCTATGATTCTGATATCGCTTTACGCGGATTTGTGCCAAGAAAACGTGAATGTCGCCGAACTGGTTCGGACTCACGTCGTTTTCAAGCCGTTACAACCTATAGATACGTTTTTAGGAGAAGAGTTTAGATGAAAAAGAATTGGATCGGTCGTTCCTTGGCAGTTGCCGCTATCAGCGCTGCCGTTATTTCTCCTTCCAATTGTGTCGTAGCTCAGGAAAGCGGTGATTCCTCTGTCGTGACCGTCGCACTTGCACCAATCGATACGATGTTGCCAAACGTGCAGCACTTGGCACGTCTTGTCGCTGGTGGAACCGGCGCGGGAACGGTTGCTACCATCCTCAAACAATATACGGGTGGACTCGATACATCTCGACCGGCCGGCGTGTTCGTCGACCTGGACGAAACCGGCCAACCAACGCCAGTCGCTGTCCTACCGCTAAAAGATATTCAAGAGTTCTTCGGGCAATTGGCGATCTTCGGTGAGCCTGAAGATCTAGGGGACGGACTCTATCAATTGAATTTGGGGAATTCGATCTACATGCGAGCTGCAGGTGAATGGCTCTTGGTCGCCCAAACCGAAGATGCCGTTATGGACTTTGATACCGAAGCCAACAAGACGCTAAAAGGCTTGGTCGCCAAGTATGACATTCGAGTTCAAGTCAACCCTCAGAACATCCCTGACGACTTGGTCGATTTCATGATGAGCCAAATCGAAGCTGGCATCGAACAAGGCATGCAACAAAACTCGGATATGGATGATGCTCAGGCTGAAGCCGCACGCAAGCAAGCGGAGCAAATGATGAATAGCATCCAAGAAGCGATCGATGGAACCGAGAAGTTTGTTTTTGGTTTGGCCGTCAACAAAGCTGAAAAGAAAACCATGCTGGACTTCGGCACCAAATTTGTCGCCGATACCAAGTTCGCCAAACAAGTCGACAAACTCAAATCGAGCAAATCAGCACTCAGCGGAATCCCTGTGGAAGGGTCCACGATGAGTGGCATTGCACTGCAGTTGATCGCTCCAGAAGAGATCGCACAAATGCAAAGCACTATCGATGCATCTATGCAAGCTGCGATTAAGCAGATCGATGAAAACTCGAAAGATGAAGCTTCGGCGAAGAGAGCCAAGGAATTCGTTTCGAAGTTTATCGAAATCGTGATGGAAAGTGCCAAGCAAGGTCAAATGGAAACGGCACTCAATGTGTCCACCGATAAGAATCTATCGATTGTTGCAGGTATCACCGTGGCGGACGCAAAGAAAGTAGAAGCTCTCGCCGCAGAAGCTTCGAAAGCTCTCGCAGACGAAGGCGCTCCTGTCAAACTGCAAGTCAACACAGGCAAACACGCGGGCGCGAATTTGCATAAGCTCACGGCACCATTGCCACCAGAAGCTGATGAGAAAGTACGAAAGATCTTTGGCGATAACGTCACAGTCGCCATTGCAACATCTCCCAAAGCAGTGCACTTAGCAGTAGGCAAAGACTGCGATGCAGCCATCAAAGCCACGCTAGATCGTGTTGCCGCAAAGCCATCAAGCCAAGGGGAAATGATGAAGGGACGATTCTCCCTCGGAAAGATGTTGCAATTCGTTCAGTCCATCGAGTCGAATCCAGCCGTCGATGCGATGATCGAAACAACTGCCAATGGCGGAGACAACGTGATGATCGATTCCCAGACCGGTGATCGACAATCTTTGGTTAGGATTACACTCGAAGATAACGTCTTGAAGGCAATCTCTTCAGGAGCCCGAGCTGCACAAGGTGGCGGTGGATTCTAGCTGAAAGCCGCACTCCCGTTGGGATGCTCCTGTTTTAATCGATTTGCCACATGGCAAATAGCCCATCACAACCCGAAGCGTAAGCGAGGGACGGTCATTAATCAAAAAGGCACGCTTTGGCGTGCCTTTTTGTTTGCGCGGCGAGCAACATCATGTTTCAAATCCGATACGAAGAAGTAGTGCAATTAGAAGCATTCAAAGGACATGCACAGCTTCGAATTAGCTCTTCTTGGTTTTCCGCGCGCATAGAAGCATTTAAAGGACATGCACAGCTTTGAATTAGCTCTTCTTGGTTTTCCTCGCGAATTCAACCTCGAGTCGTGCTTGCTCCATCGGTTGCCGAACCATGAGGCCGCGATTCGAGCCAAGTGTGCATCTCGAGTGGAGCGATGCTATCGGCGATTAAAGAAAAATCGGAACGACTAGACATATCGCCCCCGATGTCGAACCGCTTCTTGTCGTTCAACAAGCGTTCTTTGCGCTATTATTCCGTCAACTCAGCTCTGACGATCAAACCATTAGCCGATGTTCGCAAGACGCTGAACACCAAGCTTGCTCGCCAATGCCCGCAATCGATCGCGGCTGGCTGAAAGAAAGCGCCCCATCCAGGGCTTCGCTTGCAATTTCTTCACGCGGCTCG
>JAJTID010000157.1 GCA_021300155.1 Pirellula sp. | reverse complement strand
GGAAAAACTCGTCTCACTCTGCAAGCGGCGTGGCTTCATGTTCCAGTCGAGCGAGATTTACGGCGGTTTGAATGGGTTTTGGGATTATGGCCCTCTCGGTGTTGAGCTCAAGCGCAACATCAAGGATGCATGGTGGCATGACATGTGCAAAGGGCACAATGAGTTGATACAACTCAACGGCGCTCCATCAACGTACGAAATGGTCGGTCTAGATTGCACGATTTTGATGCATCCACAAGTCTGGAAATGCTCAGGGCACTATGATCTATTTCATGACTTCATGGTCGATTGTCGCGTTAGCAAGAAGCGCTATCGATTCGACCAAGTGCGAGGCAAATGGGTCAGTCGGGGCGAACAAAAAGTCTTCGTTACGATCATGTGCGAACCTGAGAATGAGCAAGAAGAAGTCACTCGGCGGGCGTTGAAATTCTTCGGTCTTCGGAACAAAGATGTTGGACAGCTCGTGTTCGCCGACGTTTTCCAATCGCTGGACAAAGTACCAGCAGCCGACAGAGTGTTTGTCCTGGCTCCAGATGCCAACGAAGCCAACACACTCACCGATCCTCGCGAGTTCAACTTGATGTTTAAGACGTACGTCGGTGCATTGAGTGGTGAAGAAGGGGCCGCTTTCCTTCGTCCAGAGACCGCACAAGGAATCTTTGTCAACTTCAAGAACGTGCTCGATAGCACGCGAGTTCGTATTCCATTCGGCGTTGCACAAGTTGGCAAGAGTTTTCGAAATGAGATAACACCTCGCAATTTTACATTCCGGTCCCGAGAGTTTGAGCAAATGGAGATCGAGTTCTTTTGTAATCCAGCCGAATCGCCGAAGTGGTACCAGTATTGGCGAAATCGTCGACTCCAATGGTATACCGAACTGGGATTGGCAGGTGAACGACTCCGGCTGCGTGAACATGAGCAAGATGAACTAAGCCACTATTCGTGTGGTACCGCAGATATTGAATACGCGTTCCCGTTTTTGCCCGAAGGTGAGTATGGCGAGCTCGAAGGTATCGCACACCGAGGGGATTTTGATTTACGATCGCACTCCGAAGGCAAACTGGATCCCAAAGAACGACCTCTCAAACTGGAACTGAACGAGCATGGGCAACCGAAACATCGTGGCAGTGGAAAGGATCTTTCCTACCGTGATGACTTGACCAACGAACGATTCATTCCGCATGTGATTGAACCCTCTGCAGGTGCCGATCGCGCAACTCTTGCATTCTTGTGCGAAGCGTATCACGAAGATGAAGCGCCCGACGAAGATGGCAAGCTTCAATCACGTGTCGTCATGCGATTGAATCCACGCATTGCACCCTACAAAGCTGCCGTATTCCCCTTGGTCAAAAAAGATGGGATGCCTGAAATCGCAAAAGACATTTACGGAGCGTTAAAGCAAAAGTTCAATGTCTTCTACGATGAGAAAGCGGCTGTTGGACGTCGGTATCGAAGACAGGATGAGATCGGAACACCCTACTGCATCACAGTCGATTCGCAATCGCTGCAAGACAAAACCGTTACCGTTCGCGATCGCGATACGCTGGAACAATGGCGAGTGAAGATCGATGATGTGGTCGGTGAAATCGAAGGCCGTATTCGATAGCGATCCCTCGCTCGTGCGTCGAATTGGGACTAAAGCAATCGCCCTTATGCTCTCAGATTGGATGAACACGACAAGTCAGCCGCTGTAACCCGTGCCGAAGGTGATCATTCTTGTCGTAAACATGATGCGTCTCACTTCGCGTTTTTGCGAAGTTGCTGGAGCCATTGGTAAAGATCGGCAGGCCATGGCATCTTGAACTTGAGGTCTTCACCCGACACGGGATGCTTAAATTCTAGTGTCGCCGAATGCAATGCCTGTCGAGGTGCATTGCTAGGATCTTCGGTTCGCGTACCATCACGATTGCGACCATAGATCAAGTCTCCACAAAGTAAATGACCTGCTTCGGACAGATGGATTCGGATTTGATGAGTTCTTCCAGTCTCCAACTGGCATTCAATCATGGAATAGTCGCCGATCTTCTCAATCGGCCGAATATGAGTTATGGCTCGCTGTGCCGATGAATCCTCGACATCTCCCGGTTTGCTTCCCCGAACTCCGTCCCCACGATCGCGGACGAGGATATTGTCAAATGTCTGGGCCTTGGGGTGCCCAAGTACGACCGCATGGTATTTACGCACCACTTCATGCTTGCGAAACATGATACCGAGTGCCTGGGCAATTGACGGTGTCCTTGCAAAGATCATCAATCCACTAGTATCGCGATCCAATCGATGGACTGCGATGACAGAGTACCGCTTCATGCGATGTTCTTTCTGCCTCGCCGTTTCTTGGATTCTCATTTTTCGCGTCGGTGTCGGTGGCTGAGCTTTGCGAAACGACTGAAAGTGATGCATCAACGCGTCCGGGATCAGCTCTTCCAGTGTTGGCTGCAATTGCCGTCTTTTCTTCGGCAAGTCGCGCTCTTCGATGTGACGTGTTGAAGTTACAGCCGGTGGCTTTTCGACCACAACAAGATAGTCATCGACATACACTAGCTTTATGGCCGTCGGTTCGACTGGTTTGGGTAGCGATTCTTTCCAAACCTTGATCACATCCTTGCCAGTTACTTTGCGAGCCGCGTCGAGGCATAAGTTTCCATTGACCTGCACTCGTCGTTTGAGAATCATCTCGCGCACGTCACCCCAACTGCGATTCTCCAGTCGGCGTTTCAGCACATTTGATAACGTCGATCCTGCATCCTCTTCGGCGAGGTGAATCAATTGGAATTTGGAACTAGAACTCATAATGCGGAAGGATCTATGAATATTCGAGGAAGTCTCTAACCCCATCGGCTGCAATAGGGCGGTTGGGTTCAATAGGGTAAATGGCTGTAACATCGCGGTTGCGATCGTCCTTTACCTTCGCAAAACTTCACCAAAGTAGGGAGGATAGCAAGACTGTACCGGCAACCCATAGTAACCCAAGTTGCATCATTCTTTTAGTACAAACATTTAGTACAAACAATTCGAATGAACAGGACCATCGCTCAGCCCTGGAAATTCTGTGATTCAAATCCACGACGACATGACTTTCGCATGCCCCAATACCGGCTTTGGTGGTCATAAAGGCGCACATTCCACGCAATTACTGGGGTAGCGTGGATAAAGTGTTGACTAGGCAGCAGGCTAGTATTAACCTCATCTCTCCAAAGTTTCGTATCCTCCCTCTTTCCCTAGTTCCTCCCATGAAAGAAAAGTTATTTCTATTGCTCGGGTTGGTTTTGTCGCCAATCTTGATCGGATGCAAAGGGGAGGCTGACAAATCGCAGCGTCCTGCCGAAACAGGAAAGATCGCCCCCAGCGATTCCGCCAAGCCGATCCATGTCGTAGGGTTCGATGAACACGACGAGACCCTCCAAGCTATCATCGATGGCGAAGTGCATGGGACCGTGGTCCAGAACCCATATATGTACGGTTTCAGTTCGATCAAGCTCCTCAAAGAGCTTCAAGTGGGCACCGCAAAGATCGACCCCAATAATGCCTTCGTCGATAACCCCGCCCGCCAAATTCGACGCGACAACGCCGCAGACTTCTGGAAGGAAAAGAACACGAACCTAGCCACGGGCGAAGGAGAAGCCGAGTTTAAAGAAGGACGCAAATCCGTAGCGTACGTTACCAACGGGATCGATCCTTTTTGGACCATCGCTGCCGCAGGAGCCAAAGCTGCCGGCCGCGAGTTCGATGTCAACGTACTGCTTCGATTTCCACCTAAGGGTGTGGGGGACCAAAAGTCGATGCTCGAAGCTTTGCTCGTGCAAGATGACGTAACGGGTATTGCTGTGAGTCCTATCGACCCCTCGAACCAAGTGGATATCCTCAACCAAGTGGGTGAGAAGAAGCACTACATTACCCATGATTCCGATGCCCCGAACACAAACCGCCTCGCGTATATCGGGATGGACAACTACGATGCAGGCCGAATGGCAGGCCAGCTTGTGAAGGAAGCTCTTCCCAACGGTGGTTCCGTAATGATCTTTGTCGGCCGACTCGGTCAATTGAATGCAGAACAACGTCGCCAAGGTGTGATCGATGAATTGCTCGATCGTACAAAAGATCCGACACGACGCGATCCCCCCGGCGACGTGATCAAAGGGGAGAAGTATACGGTCGTTGGCACGCAAACCGATGGCTTCGATAAAGCCAAAGCCAAACAGAATGCCCAAGATGCGATATCGCGATATCCCGATCTAGGCTGCATGGTCGGATTGTTCGCTTACAACCCACCTCTCTGCTTGCAAGCGGTCCGTGAAGCAGGACGCGTTGTCAAACCTACAGGGAAGTAAGCCGTTATCTTGTCCAGTCACAGCAAACCGCCCTTGTTAACCGTCGATCGAGTTTCCAAACGGTTTGCTGGCGTGCAAGCGTTACAGGATGTCTCGCTCTCTTTGGGCGAAGGGGAAGTGCTGGCTGTTCTCGGTGAGAATGGCGCCGGCAAATCGACACTGATGAAGATTCTCGCCGGTGTCCAACAGTCGGACACCGGATCGATCCGTATCCACGGTGAACCTGTGCAACTGGATTCGTGTCGAACGGCGATGAGTCACGGTGTCGTATTGATTCATCAGGAATTGAACCTAGCCGACAACCTTGATATCGGCGCCAACATCTTTCTCGGTCGTGAACCTCGGCGATTCGGGTTGATCGATCGCCGCACCATCGAACGGGAATCACGACGATTCCTGGATATGGTTGGGCTCGATGAGTCTCCCAACAAACTCGTGGGTGAACTGACGATCGGTCGCCAGCAAATGGTAGAAATTGCCAAAGCTCTTTCGACCGAAGCGAAAGTCCTCATCATGGACGAGCCGACGAGTAGCCTTTCCGGCCGCGAGACCGAAAGACTTTTCGAAGTCGTCAAGGACCTGCGAAAAAGAGGCGTGAGCATTATCTACATTTCTCACCGACTCGGCGAAGTCATCGAGCTTGCAGATCGCGTCACCGTTTTGCGAGATGGGAAAAATGCAGGTGACTTGGCTAAGGAGGAAATTACTCACGACAACATGGTCCGTCTCATGGTCGGTCGAGATGTCTCCAAGATCTTTAATCGCAAACCGACTACCGCACACGAGGTTTTGTTCAAAGTTACCGATCTCGTGACTCCAACTTGGCCGCAGCATCGCGTTTCCTTCGAAGTTCGAGCAGGTGAAATTGTCGGAATATCTGGGCTTGTTGGAGCAGGTAGAACCGAAGTGCTTCGTTGCTTGTTCGGTATCGATCGCGCGATGTCTGGCACCATTGAGATGAACGGCGTTACGCTGCAATTGGACAAACCCTACGACGCCATTCGACACGGAATCGGGTTGATCCCAGAAGATCGAAAAAAAGAAGGCTTGGTCCTAGAGATGCCGATCAGTTCGAACATTGGATTGGCAGGGCTGCGAAAAAATCAGTTTGCATTCGGGGTCTTGAATCAACGACAAGAAAGCGATGATGCCGCCAAAATGATCCAGCAAATGCGTATTCGTACACCCAATGCTGCGCAAATCGTGCAATTCCTGTCAGGTGGCAATCAGCAAAAAGTCGTGATTGGCAAATGGCTCGCGTTAGGCCCGCGTCTACTTCTACTCGATGAACCGACGCGTGGCATCGATGTTGGTGCAAAGCAAGAGATCTACCGGTTGATGGAAGATCTCGCCGCACAAGGGCTCGCTATTTTGTTTGTGTCGAGTGAGATGGAAGAGATCCTCGGCATGAGCGATCGAGTCCTGGTCATGCACGAAGGCCGAATCTCCGGCGAACTTGCTCGCAAGGATCTATCGGAAGAAGCGGTGATGTTCTTGGCGACTGGAAAAGAACTTTCTAAATCGTCAGCATAAGCAAAGTGTCCATTTTTCAGAGTTGGTTTCTTTACTCAGGTCCATTCGTTCGAAAATCAATTAGGTGATTCGGTGGCTAATTCGAAAATGCAAATCCCTGCCGCTTACAAGAAGCTGATCGGCATCTTCGGATTGCTCGTTGTCATTTGTATGTTTACCGCTTGGCAAGCTCCAGACTCATTCCTCAAAGCGGCCAACATTGAGAATACGATTCGCTGGACAGCCTTGTTCGGCATCATCAGCATTGGCGTGTCGTTTGTCATCATGACTGGAGGCATCGACCTATCCATCGGCTCTGTGGTAGGGCTGATCGGTTGTCTTTTGGCCATGAGTCTCAAGACTACCTATCTGCCGCAAGATCTCTTACCCGTGGAAGCTGTTGTCGCCGATCGAGGTGAATTGAGCGTGACCTCGCCAGGGCAACTCTATAAACCTGGTGAGTGGATCTCCTACTTGGATCGCGAATATCAAGTAAAGTCCGTCAACGACAACCAGATCGTAACCGAGCAAGCGATCAAGACAGGCGAAGCGAAAGGCAGCTTGCGGCGAGTTTATCCAGCGGGCACACTCGGTGAAGAAAGTGCAGACTCTATCGGTGTCGGTAGCTATCGAATGCACATTCGAACGATTTCCGTTGCATTTCCCGTGAATAGCGTGAATGCTGGCGACAGCATCGAGTTACTGTACGACGTCGGGCTCGATCAAAAGATGCCCGTTCATCGCGTAGAAGTAAAAGACGGAAACACAGAGGTGCAGTTCCTTGTTCGAAACAATCAGCGAGTCAATGCACCTCAGTTCGTCGCGTTTCAATCGCGAAGCCAAAGAATGCCGACGGTTGTTGCGATCTTGTTGATCCTGAGCATCGCTACGTTCTTGGGATGGGTCCACGGGATGCTTATCACCAAGATTCCACTGCAGCCGTTTGTGGTGACTTTGTGTGGGCTTTTGTTTTATCGCGGCTTGGCTCGTTACATTACCGGCGATCAGGAGCAAGGTTTCGGTAGCGAACTACCGGAGGTCAAAGAGTTGGCCAAAGGTGGCTTTTTTCGAATATTGACTGGCGACACCTATAGCTTTGATATTCCGATGCCCTTCATCTACATGACATTGATCGGTGTGGTTGCGGCAGTCTTTCTCAACAAAACGATTTACGGACGTTATATCCTCGCCCTAGGTCGAAATGAACAAGCGGCACGATTTAGTGGGATTAGCACCGACAAAATGAAGATCGTGGCTTACATGATCTGTTCCTTTTGTGGTGGCGTGGCTGGAATCCTCTTTTCCTTCGACTTGAACTCGATCCAGCCGTCGGGCCATGGAGAGTTCTACGAGTTGTACGCCATTGCAGCCGCAGTTCTCGGCGGTTGCTCACTTCGTGGTGGCGAAGGTTCCATTCTCGGTGTCATCATCGCAGCCGCGGTCATGCGAGTTTTGAACAACGCGATCAATCTGGTCGAGGGAATCGATACCACAATGGAGTTCGCCATCATCGGCATGGTGATCTTGATGGGTGTCATCGCCGATGAGCTCGTAAGGCGATATGCCGCCAAACGCCGAGCATTGGCGAAGATCAAGGACACCACCGAGGGGGCTTAAACTGGGATAATCATTCTGGATCGCGAGTTTCCCAGGTGTCACCATTGATTCGTGCGGAGGTTAGATCAGGTAACTCTCGAAATGACTCACGCATCTCCGGGGAAAAGTGGAGAAGCTCTGGAGCCGGATTGATTAGCGTCACTGGAGATGATTGCCTTCCCAAATCCTTAGAGAATACATTGTACAAGATCAGCGATTCACACTGAAACAGAGCTGCGATTTTTTTGCATTCGGACGCGTCCAGATGAGAATTAGAGATGAGAAGATGTTTTGTTTTTGCCATGTTCTTGAACTCGTCGGCGATAACTGTGGGCACTGATGTTAAACCGCTAAGTTCGAGTGACTCAAGTCCGAGTCTCGCGAAGTCTTTAATGTCATCAGGATCTAACCCACCATCTATTTGCATGTAGCCGCTATATCCCTTAAGCTTAGCTATGGACTCCTTCGG
>JAJTID010000249.1 GCA_021300155.1 Pirellula sp. | reverse complement strand
ACATCTTCCCTGACATCTTGCTGACTCCTACGTTCTAACGCTTTTCTAGCTAATCCACCTTCCTTAGGTGACTTCCATTTCAACAGAATGGCAAAAATAGCTAAAACAGGAAAGGTCGATTCACCTTCAAAGGGCTGGGACAAAGGTCCTAAGCATGCATCACGATCTTAGTACAGTAACTGGCGAAGAAGTCATCGTGTTCTCCGTTGAAGAGATTCCTTGCTTCGAAAAGTAACGGGCCTCGAGTCCCAATGCGGGGTCCGTTGTGGCCATTGCACTCCGGTCTAGCAGTGCTGGTACACATTGGAGCATGGCGAAAAGTTGGGAGTTTTTGGGAGATTTCGAAAACGCAAACGAGCAATAGAATCAAGCAACCGGACGACTCAGTCGTCATCGACCGTCTGCGAACGACCGCTTTCCGCTCGCCAAAACGCGATAAACACAGATAATGTTCGGAACTGTGGTTTTCTGTACGTGCGAGATATTGATCGAAACTCTACATTTGAGCGAAAAAGATGAAGAACAACTGGATTTCCATTCAACGTGCGCGACAAGCGGATGCAATAGGTACTGTTGCGCAGATTCGAGGGTGGGTTCGAACGCGACGTGACAGCAAGGGTGGATTCAGTTTCATCGAGGTGAACGACGGAAGTTGCTTTGGCAATTTGCAGATTGTTGCAGACGGAACATTGCCTAACTATCAATCGGATGTCACCTCGCTTACGGTCGGAAGTAGCGTAGTCATTACTGGCGAGATCAAAGCGAGCGCTGGGCAAGGCCAAGCGACCGAGATGTTTGCCCATGAACTGCAGGTAACTGGCACTGCGAGCGCCACCGAGTATCCGCTTCAAAAGAAACAGCATACCTTTGAAAAGCTGCGCGAATGGGCACATTTGCGACCGAGAACCAATACGTTTGGCGCGGTTGCCCGAGTCAGAAACCGATTGAGTTATGCAACTCACTCCTTTTATCAACAGGAAGGTTTTCTTTATGTTCATACGCCCGTAATCACCGCTAGCGACTGCGAAGGAGCTGGCCAAATGTTTCGCGTTACAACATTGCCATTGGACAAACTTCCGATGGTTGCAGGCAAGGTCGATACGGCGCAAGACTTTTTTGGCAAATCGTCGTATCTGACGGTGAGTGGTCAACTCGAGGGAGAGGCATATGCGACGGCTCTTGGCAAAATATATACGTTTGGCCCCACGTTTCGTGCGGAGAACTCGAATACATCTCGGCACTTATCCGAGTTTTGGATGATTGAACCCGAGATGGCTTTTTTTGATTTGAACGACAACATGGATTTAGCGGAGCGCTACCTCAAGTATATGCTTCGAGATCTTTTGTCCCATTGCGGCGAAGACATGGACTTTTTTGAGAAGCGAATTCAACCGGGATTGCTAGCCTCGTTGCAGTTAGTGCTCGACAAACCCTTTACCCATCTTTCCTATACGGAAGCGGTTGCCATTTTGCAGGCAAGTGAAGAGAAGTTTGAGTATCCAGTTTCATGGGGAGTAGATTTGCAAGCGGAGCATGAACGATATATTACAGAGAAGCATGTTCAGGGCCCGGTCATTCTCTACAACTATCCGAAAGAGATTAAGTCGTTTTACATGCGGCTCAACGATGATGGCAAAACTGTCGCCGCGATGGACGTTCTTGTTCCTGGCGTTGGAGAAATCATCGGAGGAAGCCAGCGTGATGAGAGACTTGATGTTTTGACGGACCGGATGGTAGAGAGCGGACTTAACCCCGACGACTACTGGTGGTATTTGGATTTGCGACGCTACGGAACAGTGCCTCACGCCGGTTTCGGTTTGGGGCTTGAACGCATGGTCCAATACTCCACCGGCATGACGAACATTCGCGATGTCATTCCATTTCCAAGAACTCCAGGCAACTGCGAGTTTTAACTCTTGATTTATAGAACCTTCCGACGCACGCATGACTAGTCTTTTCGACCGATCGGGTGGTTTGCTGTTACACATCACGTCATTGCCTGCTCTCACATGGGCACATGGAAATGGAGAGCCTGGGTGTGACGGCGTATGGGCGGCGGGGGATATGGAGTCTGGTGATCTGGGACCATCGGCTTACGAATTCGCTCGCTTTCTCGCATTGGCGAAGCAGAAGTGGTGGCAGGTTTTGCCATGTAGCCCGACCGGCTATGGCTTTTCCCCATACCAATCACCATCGTCGTTTGCTGGCAACCCCCTCTTTGTGAGTCCGGCGTTGCTCGTTCGCGATGGCCTGCTCCGATTGGAGGAATGGAATTCCGCATCGGGCAGTCGAAACGGATTGAGTTCGGTCGATCGGTGTAATCTAGAGTCGTCGGCTAGCAAACGCATGGAGTTGTTGCGTATCGCGTTTCGGCGGTTTCAAAATCAACGAAGCGGGATGACAAATGAATGGGAAGAGTTTCGGCATCAGCAGCGCGATTGGCTGGAGGATCATTGTCTATTTACCGCATGCAAAAACTACCACAATGACCAAGCGTGGAATGCATGGGAGCTGAGCCTGGTCCGTCGTGAGTCACAGGCATTGGCCCATTGGCGTGACAAACTGCGGGTGGCGATAGAATTTGAGTCCTTTATTCAATTTCTATTCGACAGGCAATGGAGTGAGCTACGGAGCTACACTCACTCGCTGGGCGTTCAATTGATTGGGGACATACCCATTTTTGTGGCCATGGACAGTTCAGACGTATGGTCGCAACAACATTTGTTCGAGCTTGATGCCGGGGGCAATCCTACCGTGATCGCAGGCGTTCCCCCGGACTACTTTTCGGAGTCGGGACAGCGTTGGGGTAATCCTCTCTACCGCTGGGAAACGCATCGCCAAACCGGTTACGACTGGTGGATGCGGCGTTGCAAGCGGATGTTCTCGCAATGTGATTTGGTTCGAATTGATCACTTTCGTGGATTCGAAGCTTATTGGGAGATACCGTCCGACAGACCGGACGCACGCGTTGGACAATGGAAACCTGGACCACGCGAAGATTTCTTCAAACATCTTTCTCAATCGATTGGGGGCGGCGAGTTACCGGTCATCGCGGAGGATCTAGGCTTCATCACACCGGAAGTACACGCGTTGCGCGACAATTTTCATTTCCCGGGAATGCGGATCATTCAGTTCGGGTTTGGGGGCGGGGATGGAACGTCGCAGGATCTACCGCATCATTATCCACGTCATTGCATTGCCTATACCGGGACACATGACAACGACACTGTGGTTGGTTGGTTTGAGAGTAAAGCGGGGGAAGGAAGTACGCGTTCGCAGGACGAAATTGATCGAGAGAAATCCTTTGCGCTCCGTTATCTCGATTGCAGTCCAACGAATATCCACCTGGGAGCTATCCGAGCGATATGGAGCAGCGTCGCGACCATGGCCTTGACTCCAATCCAAGATTTGCTGGGACTGAACAGTACCTCGCGAATGAACATGCCTGGCACTGTCGCAGGAAACTGGACGTGGCGATGCCCGCCAAATGTGTTAACTAACTCTGTAGGTGATTGGCTTGCTGAATTGTCAGAGACCTACAACCGATCCACTTGATCATTGATCGATAGGCTCGTTGTCATTGTCACCCATATTCGGATCTCGAGCATTGACGAGGAAGGCCTTGTTTTCGTGATCCAGTGTGACTTCCGACTGCAGGTTTGTATTCACGAGGAACACAGGTCCCATCCATGAGTTGTCTGCATTGGGGCAGCGCATGGACACCGTCACCATGGAGGTTGATCCATCGAAGGTAGAAAGTGATACCGTAACGGTTGAGTTACGAATGCCCGTCGCACCGAGTATGCGATTCGCCACGGCGGTTAATTACTTCCACCGACTGTACGCGTCAGCGGTCAGGAAGAAGTCGAGGTGCCACCCACACCCACCACGCCCCAAGTCGACAAAATCCCCAGTCTTCAAGGGCGTATCCTGGGTTCGATTTCCTCCCCCTATGGATGCATTTGGAAATATGACGGTCGGATTACCAGGAGTCGGACTACCTGCAGGAGTAAATGCAACCCCAGAGTGTTCATCAAACCAGCCCCATCCGCCAAGAAATAGACTCGAATCATTCCTTTGCTTGCATTCGCTGAAACAGCTTCGAAGAGTCCAGTTTGAACCCGGATGCGTTGGAGAACACGACACTTTCGGACAAATTATCGTTCATAATTGTTGGGAATCTCGGAAGCCAATTGCTATTGAAAGCCTGCGCTCTCGAATCCGAGCCTGCGAGTTGAACCAAGCCAGCGAAGGAAATGGTATGCGATTTACTCGTTACGATCGTGATAACTTTGCCTCCAAGCGGGATTCATGCTATTTTTATAGCGTCGATTGATGAAGGACTTTCCATTTTTGAGGTGTTTGGATGAAAACCCAGTTTGCCAAATTGAGTTTGCTACTCTCAGCAGCCATCGTTGTTGGGTGCGATGCAGGCGGCTCGGTAGATGTTATAGACCTAAACAAGGTTCTTGACGCTTTAGCCGTTGTCTTGGATGAGAGCGCATCGCCGAATTCCGCACCCGCTACGGTTAGTGTTGCTGGCACGGATGGCCAACCGGACGCTGGCGCGAATCTAGCGGCTATTCCTCCCAATCAACAGGATCTGGCAAAAGAAGCTGCCTTTCTTCAAAAGTATGCGGACAAGCTGAATGAAGTGAAGGCGATGTCCTCGCCCGTCGGAGTTGCATTTGCTGCAGGCGGAGAGATCATAGGCTTTCAAGATCCGAACGGAAACAATGTCCAGGACACCGGCGAAACAAAAGAATTCACCGTGACCATCGACGTTGAAAACAGTCGACTCGTTGCGTCCGATAACAATGGGCATCACCGTCCGTATGGGTTTCGCCCAGGAGGTATGATGATGGGCTATTTGCTCGGTTCGATGATGGGCCGACAGAACAGTTTCTATAGTGGCGCGGCGGCTGCAGCACGGCCCAGTTTTTCGGGTACGCAAATGAGCTCGCCAGATTACCACAAATCCGCAGTCAGTTCGGCACGATCGAGAGCTTCCGCAGCCCCCAGCGCTGCACGAGCCCGAACTGGATCCAAAGGATTCAGCTTCGGCAAATAGCTCCAAATGCTTCGCTAGTTCGCAAAAATTTTTCTGTCGCCTCTTGGACGCCTGTCAACATAGCAGGCATACGTAATCGATTGCCGATTTCTCTTTGTCCGTCCGCTTCGCAGAGCGACGGAGACGCAGCGATCGCACTTTGATACTCTCGCGAATACCCTTTGCTGACGCTGTGAGGGGATTTGATGCAAACCTGCGGACGCTAAAATCTATTGAGCCGGAATGTGACGTGGCTTCTTGATAATCTTGCCACTCGCCTCATTATCATAAAGATTGCGAATGTGATGGATGTATTCCACCATTGAGTGATCGCTAAAATAGTCGAGCTTCCAAACTCGCAATGATGAAAGCAATCCACGAAAACGATCTCTCACTCGCAGCCATGATCTCAAATTGCTGATCTGCCCTTTTCGATTGAGGTAGATTTCTTGCCCCATGTGGTGATACCCCAACCAGCGTGGAGGAACACGCGGGACGACATCATTGTTGTTCACCCAGCGGTAGTGTTTGATCTTCAAGAATGAAGCATATTTTTTATCTCCCACTCGCGGTGCTCCATATGTGAAGATGGCCCTCGGGTCCGATGGAATGGGAGCTATTTTGCACTTTACTGCACATACCGCAGCCATGGCTCCACCCAGGGAATGCCCCGCGAACCATATCGGCCTCTGATTCTCCTTGATGATTTGCTCCAATCGCGGCCAGAGCTCATTCACCTCCGAATAAAAGCCACTATGAACTCGACCAACGTCGGAAATCACCGGCCAAGCGTTGGCGTCGGCATGGATGTCGTTCCATTGGTGCGGCTCCGTTCCTCGACATACGATGATGCAGTCATGTCGATTTCCCAGAACATACGCTTCCGCTCCTTCACGTTCTACGAGCTCGCAGGAATCGAGGCCCGCCGCATAGGCGATCATCTCAACGGGCTCTTTGGATGCATAGGCAATTCTAGACAGTTCGGCAAAGAGTAGAGAACGCTTGATCCACGAAAGATCGTTGATGGGTTTATCAAGCGAAATGGTTAGCTTGGTTTCCCCAGGAGAACAGGTTTCGTTCCATTCGCCCTGAGGATCACACACTGACTCAATGCGACTGCTCATCCGTCTATCGCTTTTCGATAGGAATCACATCGCGAATAGTTGGCCCTGTGTAAACTTGCCGAGGTCGACCAATCCGAGACGTTGGAGAGTGATGCATTTCCACCCAATGAGCGATCCAACCAGGCAGTCGACCGATCGCAAACAGCACAGTGAACATCTGTACAGGCAATCCCATGGCTCGATAGATAACTCCCGAATAGAAGTCTACGTTCGGATAGAGTTTTCGTTCGATAAAGTACGGATCACGTAGCGCGACTTCCTCAAGTTCCTGAGCGACATCGAAGAGCGGATCCTTGAGATTGAGCTTCTGGAGAAGCGTGTCACAAGCACTCTTGATGATCTTTGCTCGAGGGTCGTAATTTTTATAAACACGATGCCCGAATCCCATCAATCGGAAGTTGCTCGATTTGTCTTTTGCCATTTCGACATACTTCTTTACATTGCCGCCATCGTCCGCGATACGTCTCAACATGTTCACGCATGCTTCGTTCGCACCACCATGAAGCGGTCCCCACAAAGCACAAATGCCCGCAGAGATCGATGCGAAGAGGTTCGCGTTCGAAGACCCAACCATTCTCACAGTCGATGTACTACAGTTTTGCTCGTGATCCGCATGAACAATAAACAATAAATTCAATGCACGAACAAAGTCAGGATCAGGCTGGTACTGCTCGCTCGGCAAAGCAAACATCATGCGAAGGAAATTGGCACAATAGTCCAAACTATTGTCTGGATAAATGAATGGCTGTCCGAACGCTTTCTTGTAGCTATACGCTGCGATGGAAGGTAGTTTTGCGATCAGTCGATGGATCGACACTTCAACCTGTTCTGGGTCAAACGGATCGAGCGAATCTTGATAAAACGTCGATAACGCACCTACCACACTCGACAAGATCGCCATCGGGTGTGCGTCCCTCGGGAAACCGTTGTAAAAGGTCCGCATATCTTCATGTAGCATCGTATGACGCTCAATGGAATCTGCAAACTTATCTCGTTGCTCCTTTGTTGGGAGCTCACCGTAGATCAACAGATAACTGGTTTCGAGAAAATCGCAGTGTTCCGCCAATTGCTCAATTGGGTAACCTCGGTGACGCAAAATTCCAGCATCACCATCCAGGTAGGTAATTGCACTCGAAGTAGCTCCTGTATTGGCATACCCCTCATCCATGGTGATATGCCCTGAGTCCTTCAGAAGCTTCGATATGTCAATGGCTCGGTCGTTCTCAGTTCCCACCAGCACCGGTAACAAAAGCTCTTTATCACCCACAATCAATCGAACGGCAGAACTGTCAACTTTTGGACCGAGGGTGGTGCTCATGAACGACTCCGCTGCTCGCAAGGAACCTGAGCAGCAATAAAAAGGTAGGGAAATACTTCTGAGAAGTGTAGCGACTACGTCAATGGCCGACAATTAGTCAGCGACGCAATTCGGCCCCTAATCGAACTCGTCGAATTCATCTCGCCCCATTTCACCGGGGCTTTCCACGATTTGACAATAACTATCATAGCGGCGTGCGTCCAGCCTTCCGTCTGCAACCGCATCCTTGACCGCACACGCGTTCTCATGGATGTGCGAACAATTTGGATAGCGACAGTTCGAGGCAAACGGACGAATGTCCCGAAAAAGCCCCGTCAGTTCGCTCGGAACAATGTCCCACAGTTGAAATTGGCGGACTCCAGGTGTATCGACAATGGAACCGCCATACGAAAGCGGAAATAACTGGGCGGTCGTTGTCGTATGTTTGCCCTTTTCATTTTCAGCACTTACCGCTTGAACACGTTGATTCAGGCCTTGTTCCAATGCATTGAGAATAGACGACTTCCCAACACCACTCTGGCCGATAACCACACTGCATTTGCTGCGAGTCAAGGTTCTTAATGCTTCGACCCCCCAGCCGTTCGTTGCGCTCAACATCACGGTCCTGTAACCCATCTGGGAATAAGTTCCGATAATCGGCTGTAGCGAGGAGGTGTCAGTCAGATCGCATTTGTTAATGCAGATGCAGGCATCGACAGAATTCTGTTCTGCGGTCGCCAAAAGTCGATCGATCAAATTTGGTTTTAAGCCAGGCTGAGCGGCGCTGGCCACAATGAGCAATTGGTCCACATTCGAAGCGATGATGTGACGTCGCTGTTTGCTGGTGCGGCTTAATGTGCTTTTGCGTGGCTCGATACGAACGATCCACGCTTGGTCATTTCCCTCAAGTTGCAATCGAACTTGATCTCCAGCCACCAACACATGCCGCTGATCCGTCGCCATGTTTTTGAGCACTCTACGAAGAGCGCATCGATAGATTCGCCCATCGCCTCCTTTTACGACGGATTCGAGCCCGTGAACTCGCAACACAAGACCCGCGATCGTGACTCGATCGAGTTCGAGATCAACGCTTCCTAGTGTCTCGCCGTTCGAGTCATTCAAATTTCCCTTGACGGTTCGGTGGCGCGTTAGATCTCCTTTTCCACTGACACGAGAGGACGAAACGGTATCGATGTCCTCTTTTTTGGTCGCATACTGCTCGGTCAGATCCGCATCACGAACTTGCGATTGATGTTTCTTTCGAAACTCGATTCGAATCTTATTGTTCTTTTTCCGAGCCATTCGAACGAGTCTAGGTTTGGGGAAAGTTCTTGCCGTATTGTTCACGTCCGGAACGCAAACTATACCTCGACCGTCGTTTCCACTGGACCTGCTTTCTTAGCATGAACGCTTGGTCCTATCAGTTGCGTTAGTTCCTTTTCGTCCAACTCCTCTCGCTCCATCAACGCATCTTTGAGTCTTTCGAGCTCTTCTCGATGTTGATGCAGAACGTCTGTCGCACGACGATCAGCAGCCCGAAGGGTGTCGCCAATCTCCGCATCGATCGTCTCTTGTGTTCGCTCGCTGAATTGTCGCTGCTGATGCATCTCACGACCGAGGAACGGATCGCTATCGGACAGTTTGTAAGACACGGGCCCAAGCTTTTGGCTCATGCCCCAATGCGAAATCATGCGTCGTGCGAGAGAAGTTGCTCTTTCCAGGTCATTTTCAGCCCCTACCGAAGTTTCATCATAGATGATCTTTTCTGCAGCACGCCCCGCAAGCAACACAACTAATTGGTCGCGGATCTCGTTTTCCGCCATGTTCATCCTGTCTTCTGCGGGGATGATTTGGGTGCTGCCCAACGACATCCCGCGCGGAATTACGGTAACTTTGTGAACACGCTGAGCTCCAGGGAGAAACCAAGCTGCCAATGTATGTCCCGCTTCGTGATACGCGGTCTTCTCTTTTTCACTAGGTTGCATCACTTCTTCTCGTTTTGCACCCATCAGTACTTTGTCTCGAGCATGATCGAAATCGTCCATGCCAACACGAGTTTTGTCATGCCGAGCCGCCCATAGGGCTGCTTCGTTCACCACATTCCGAATGTCAGCGCCTGTTAAGCCCACGGTCGCTTCCGCCAAGGTATGCAAATCGACATCTTTGTCCAAAGGCACATCTCGAACGTGAACTTTGAAGATCGCCTCGCGTCCTTTGAGTGTTGGTCTACCAACGGTAATGTGCCGGTCGAAACGACCGGGTCGAAGCAATGCAGGATCCAAAACGTCCGGTCGGTTCGTCGCCGCCATGATGATGACCGAATCATTCGGAGCAAATCCGTCCATCTCCCCAAGAATCTGGTTAAGCGTCTGCTCTCGTTCATCATGTCCACCACCTAGGCCGGCACCGCGCTGGCGACCGACCGCATCGATTTCGTCGATGAACACAATAGCGGGTGACTGCTCTTTGGCGGTTGCGAACAAATCACGAACGCGTGATGCACCAACACCAACGAACATTTGAATGAATTCGCTACCGTTGACTGAAAAGAAAGCAACTCCAGCTTCTCCAGCGATTGCTCTCGCGAGAAGTGTCTTTCCCGTTCCCGGAGGCCCGTTTAGCAAAACGCCCTTTGGTACACGGCCTCCCAGCTTTTGAAATTTTTCTGGGGCCTTTAAAAAATCAACGATTTCTTGAAGGTCGGCTTTCACACCTTCTAGACCGGCAACATCATCAAATGTTACGTTTTGGTCCGATGGCTCAAATCGTTTGGCTGTCGAACGAGTAAAGCTCGACAAAAACCCGCCCCCCATCATTCCGTCGCGACTGCGGCGGAAAAACATGTAAATGACAAATGCCGTGGCAACCAATAACGCTAATGACACGAGCGTGCCGATATTCATCGGGCTTTCTGGCGCCACAATCAGTTCAAAGGGACGCCCTTCTGCTTGTGACTTTTCCCGTAGTTTGTTGATCTGTTGAAGCAGATTCGCCCGCGATGAAGAATCGGCAGGAATGAAGCAAGCGAAGTCCCTGTATAGCTTTTTCTTCTCGCCGGTCGCCTCCTTGAGATTTCCTTCGCTGTCAAAGGTCGCTGGCCGATCTGGGGGAACAGCAAACTGCCCTTGAATGTAAGATTGATAGACAGTGACGCTTTGCAAATTCTCCTTTTCCAACTGCTCCTGAAAGAATCCGTAATCAATCTGCGAAACGTTACTATTGGCAAAATAAAACATTAATCCAATGGATGCCAACAATACCGTCGCAATCAACCATGCACCCTGTCCGCGGCGTGGCTGCGTTGGTCCAGAAGATTGGGATGTTCGATCCTCGGTCGATTTATTTGTCATGAATCAATTTGCCAAAGTGTGCACGATCGGAAAGCTCTAGATTGTAGCGAGATAAACAGTCTAGAGACAGCACAACCGAACCCGTTCATTGAACTTAGGCGTTCACCACTTTTCGACATTTGGCAAACTAGTGCGTTTGCTCCCCAAAAGAACTTTGCAAAATATCGGGTCGACGCGATCCCCAACGCCACGAACGTCCAGATTTGAGATTGACAATCGTTAGCATTGCAGGGCTGAACAATCCGGGGTCTACCTTGTAAAAATCAAAATCGTACTTCTCAAAAGTCTTTGCAAACGGTTGCCCGTAGTCTTTCGATACACAACTCGGCACCTTGGATCCTACTTCAACAATCTGATCGTCATCCGATTCGACCCAAAGTGTCACATGGGCGCCGTACAAGACCGCATCGTTCGTTCTCCCTATTCCACCGACGAAATCCATCGCGGGCGGCGGAAGCGGGGCTGCTCCGTGCCCACCCACGATTGACGGAAGCGGGAAACCCAATTCAAAGAGCTTGTGTAAACTCGTCTCAATCGACCTGGCAACCACTTGAACTGCCCCGGCAACAGAACGTGTCGGTGCGACGCACAAATACACTTTGTCGGTGGCCACTTTGCATTCTTCGGCAATGAGCTCGGCAATCTCCGCACCAGGAATCGTATCGCATTCCAAAACCCCGACAGCGACATTGGAATCGTCCGAAATTCCCAACGATTCCAAAACAGGCTCTCGCCCACGCTTGGCTCGCATAGGACCGGATCCCATCGCAAAAAACTTCTCCCGTTTTACCGGCCACCCAGCGTATTGGGATGCCATACAGGCTGCGACTGGATGCTCCGTGTAGACTTGAATCATGGGCCATGGACCCAATGAATAATCCGCCGGATGCACGGTAACCTTGGCTCGGTCTGCCATGCAAATTCTCGCTAGATTCTGGCCTGCCAAAATACCGCCAGTCACTTGAACCCCAAAGTCAATGATCGTCGCGCCATTGACTAAGGTTTGGCTCGATATCCGCCACGCATCCGCATGACCAATCGCCGATTTGCAGATTCCGTACGACAAATCGTTCAACCGAACGATGGGGTTCATGCTCACGCTGGTCACCAGTCCTTTTGTTGCTCAAATAGAAAAAGACGATGCTAGCCTCTCGACTTCGCTCGTCAAGCGGCACGCTGCGAAGGATGAAATGATCAGAACCATGTTCGCTAGCTTTCAGAAGGAGCTTTCGGCCATCCATCATTGGTAGGCTGTGCGAGTTCTTGGGTTTCTTGTATCCTAGTACTTGGTCTAAGCAGCGGAAAGTACGAGCACCGGGTTGTATCGCTCGTACGATCAACAGCTAGTCCCCGAGCTTTTTGCTCGTTGAAGGATTTCCATCGAGACTCCAGGGAGGTAGTGCATGAGAATAGTTTCTAAGCAATTGTGGATTTGCGCTTTGGTTGGATTGGTTCCAACATTCTTCCACTCACTGGCACCAGCATTGTGCCAAGCCCAGCCGCAGGTAACTCCGGCCAGCAAATCGACAGTCATTCCATCGCCATCCCTCACACCCAAGGGACCCGATACTCATCAAGTAGCATTGATGAATTTATTGGAGTGCATGGAATTGTATCATCCAGCCAAGGAACTCAAGGGCGCAGCCGTTCTCAGCGGTTCCACGACCATGATGGCTCTAGGAAAGGCGTGGGCTGACCGTTTTCGCTACTTCCATAAAGATGTCACGTTGACACGTGGTCCCGATGGTACAGACGCTGGCATCAAGGCATTGGCCCAAGATCCTACGTTGATTGTCGGAGCCAGTCGCCCGATCACAGAAGCGGAGATCGCAACACTCAAGGCTGGCAAGTGCAAAGATCCCCTAAGTGTGATCGTCGGTTTGGATCCACTCGCGTTATATGTTCACGAGTCGAACAAACTAGGAGCAGTGACCCCTGAACAATTGGAAGCAATCTTTCGCGAGCCTGGTCAAAAGCTGAATCATTTTTCTACCTGGGGCGAACTTGGTGCAACGGGCGAGTTTGCAAAGCAACCGATTCGAATCCATTCACGAAGTGAGATTAGCGGGACAAAGGCATTTATCAAGCAGTTCTTGTTGCGAGGCGATGAAGTCGCGAAAGAAGTACAGTCACATGAATCCAACGAAGCCGTTTGCGAGGCGATAGCCAAAGATCCAGCAGGAGTTGGCATCGCAGGGTTTGGTGATGGAAAACTAGGAACCAGGCCTGTTTCTCTCTTGATTCGTGGCGCGACGATACCTGCCACCGAAGAGAGTTTTCTCACGGGACAGTATCCGCTCGTTCGCCCTTTGATTCTCGTTTTCGATAGAACGCAAATGAAGTCTGACGGCGGGCTTCGTGAGTCCATGTTGCGATACATTCTAAGTCGCGACGGACAAATGGAAGCGATCCGCGCTGGATTCTTCCCACTCGATCCTTCTTTTATTCACCAAGAACTCGACCAGATTTGTGGTCCGAGAATGCGATAAGCCCATCAACCAATCTCGGAGTACCAATCATGAGTTGCATCCAACGAATTCTGCTTTCTATCACTGCATGTATCGTCTTCGGAGAGAATTCCCTCGCACAAAACTGGGCTGACATGTTCGCAGGTGCATTGCCTCGGTCGAGTTCATCATTTGGTGGCTCGAATCCGAACATCGGTGCATCCACTAGTTATCCTGGATTCGGTTCGAATCCCAGTCTGACGACCGCTCGACGCGATTGGAAGCTGGGAGTTGGAATCCAAAACAATGATGTGGGTGCTGTGGTTACGACCGTCGCCCCTGGAAGTCCCGCACAGCTCTCTGGAATCAATCAAGGTGATGTGATTGTTGCTGCGGGAGCTGCTCGGCTTGGGATGGTCGAAAACAGAATTGTAGAGCTAGCAGAGGAAATCAAACGCTATGCAGACAGTTATGGTCGCATCAATCTCGTGGTGCTTGATTCGCGAACGCGAACGCTGCGAAGCCTGAATGTGACGATGACTTCTTCGTCGAGCGCCATCAGCGGCCAAGTTGTATTTCGAGATGGCGCTATGGCTCCCACCGGTGCTGTTTTGGCGATGCAACTCCAGAATATATCTCGTCCGTTTTTCGAAGTAGCGGGTGGCCGAACCTCCATACCACTTCAAGGCTACGGACCATTTCGTTTCGAACTGAACGTTGATCCAAGATTCATCGACCCATCCGATCAATACGATCTATCGATGGCCGTTATGATCGGAAATCAAGTGCTGTACAATCTCATCACGCCCATCCGATTGAATTCATCGACACTCGGCCAGCCACTAAACGTGGTATTGGAGCGTTCGATGAGTACCACAAGTTCTTCGGTCACTGCTTCTTATCCCAGCTTTACTAACCCCGCCGACGATATCACTCGTGTTTTTCAACAACTCACGGGTCAACCTCCAACGGTTTTAGAGCTAGTAGGCTGGCAAGCTTATTTACAACAGGGCAATTCGATTGATGGTTTGCGAGCAGCGATCCTTGGAAACGTAAAGTATCGAAGCCGCTTCCCTGATGACGTATCCTATATGCAGAGCGTATTGATGCAATTGACCAATCGGCAGCCAAACCAATCCGAGATCAGTTTTTGGGTCGGCAGACTTCGCTCGACAGGTTCACCTGATATCGTGATTCGCGAAATCATGGAACAGCGACGCTAAACGTGGTTCGTTCCAGTCGCTTTCCCTTCGATCTTATTCATAAAGATGCCGGCACTCATGCCCGTCGTGGACGACTGCATCTTCCGCATGGTATGGTGGAAACACCCGCCTTCATGCCCGTTGGAACCCAAGGTACAGTGAAAGGCTTAACGATCGATCAAGTTCAATCGACAGGAGCCGACATTCTTCTCGGAAACACGTACCATCTCTCGCTGCGTCCCACCAGTGAGCTCATTGCCGAACTCGGTGGTCTCCATCGATTCATGGGTTGGGATAAACCGATCCTGACCGATAGTGGTGGCTTTCAGATTTTTTCGCTTGGCGATTTGAACAAAGTGACAGAGGTTGGTGCCACATTCAAATCCCATCTAAATGGTGCCACCATCCACCTGAAGCCGGAAGATTCGATGCGAATTCAACAGGAGCTCGGTAGCGATATCGCTATGGTGCTCGATCACGTGATAGCATTGCCAGCGACAGACGACGCGGTTCTGGATGCGATGGACCGTAGCGTCCGATGGGCTGAGCGTTGCAAAACGGTCGCAACCAAGCCGGACCAAGCGTTGTTTGCCATTGTTCAAGGTGGACTGAATCTGGATCATCGAGCTCGATGTGCGGAAGCATTGGTGTCGATAGGATTCGATGGCTACGCGATCGGCGGATTGAGTGTGGGTGAACCTCCCCTGGAGATGTACCGCGTTTTGGATGGTGTATGCCCTTGCCTACCGGAAGATCAACCACGTTATCTGATGGGTGTTGGAACGCCATTGGATTTGGTCGAAGGAGTGGCGCGTGGAGTCGACATGTTTGATTGCGTCATGCCCACTCGCAACGGCCGTAACGCTCTAGCATTCACGGCAAATGGACCGCTGAAGATGCGTAACAGTTGCCACACGAGAGACGATAGACCGCTTGAGGAAGATTGTCCCTGTCTCGCATGCAAACACTCACGAGCCTACATTCGTCACCTCTTTATGGCCGACGAAATGCTGGGCCCAACTCTATTATCGATTCACAACCTGACTTTTTATCGACGGTTGATGTCCCGAGCTCGTCAAGCCATTGAAGAAAATCGATACGACGCATTTTTGCAAGAATGTCGCCAATCGCTTGCGTGAATCTTTGAAGCGAGCGGAACGATTGGTAATCTACTAAATGTCCTGTGTTATTTCTTGAAACTAGCCAAACCAACCTCGAGGGTCCCACGATCGTTCAGTCCTTCATGGAAAGTGAATTGGGTCGATCCTCTCACCCATTTCTCTCGATTGCCGTTGAGCACTACATCCTCGATCGACCTGTTCTGGTATTCATGCCAAATCTTGAAATGAATCGGAATGCCGGCGGGGAGTTTTTCAATCTTGATTCTGCCATCTGCATCGCTGATTCCTGTGTAGGGATGATCGAGCACAAGTACAAAAGCACTCATTCGAGCATCGATGCTGCAATCAATTCTGCACGGGGCTTTCTCTGGGAATTTGGTCTGAACATCCAGGGTTTGTCGAGCCGCTACGGCAGGCCGATTCGCCTGGTTTTCGAAGAATGAAAACATGGGAATGTTATTCTGTTGGCCCCGCACTCGAATCGTTTGCCCTGCCCTGATAGCAAATACATGCGGAACGAACTGACCATTGGCAATGTTCAGTGTCGCTTCTTTCTTCGGGACTTCGCGCAGCGTGGGATGAAAGTCTTTCGTATCAAGAGTCGTGCGCTTGGTGTCGATTGTCAAAACAAAATTCGAAATCCCATGGTTTTTAGAATTAACGACAAAATGTTCTTCCTGTGAAGGCTTGTTAGGACTCGCCCCTTCGTCGTCTGCAAGAACTACAGTCAACGAGACGTCAGCCCACTCCTGAGCCAGTGCCACACCGGAAGCTAAGGCAAACGTAAAGATAATACTCCCAAGGATAGTTAATTTCATTTTGACATGTTTCTCGCATCGCACCTTCGCCTAAACATGGCAGCATTCTACACGCAAACCAGAACCTGTAGCGTGGAGGCAACGTAGGGGAAGGCATCGTAGTCGGGCATCGTGGGTGGGGGCATCATGGGGACACACCCGTTTTGTGCTTTGAGACTTAAGGAGGCATCGTAGGGGCATCGCAGGGACACACCATGTTTTTTTGCGACTCGAAAACGAATGCAACACCCAGTGCCTTTCCTTTTTTGAAGGCTTTTCCTCCTTCTAACTTGTTCGGGTTCAATCAACAGATATTACAATGAATGCAAACCCGAGCCGCTGTACCTGCTACCGACTTTTTTGAAGTGATTCGATCTTGTGTTTCATTTCCAATCCAATTCTTTGCGATGACAATTACATCACCCCATGAAAAAGCCAATTGAGACCTGCTTGATATGCTGTATCAGATTGGGGCTCGCGGTATTGCTGTACCAGAACCGACTGGAATGGAAAGCGCGAGCAGAGCACTCAAGGCTATCGCAAGAATACGGCGATTTGGTGGTCGAGGATCGTGCCAGGTTCAAGAGCCAACGAATCGAAACAAACCGTTCGAAGCACCTTCTTTGGCACTTGTATCTGCCGCTCAACACGCACGGCACGATCTATGTTTTACAGAGCAAATATGGCGGCGCCAGAACCGAAAGCTATGCGGCAAACGAGCCATCGATGTCGCTTGTACGTTGTCGATTTGAATACTCGGGGAATTACATTAAGGCTCAGCTTCATGCGACTACCCGATTCGAAGTCCCCACCCTAGGAACTTTCTCGACTGAATATCAACATGAGAACCGCGGCGGCCGCAGCCCCTGTTGCACCAAGCGAACCTGGGGCCAGAATGCTGGTTTGGATCGACAAATCTATACGTGAGTAACCTATCCGATGATGGATTTCGCTGCTGCACTCAGTTCCGATTCAGTCCGCCGCCAATACGAGGCAGCGTTGTTCTTGCACATCGAGGGCGACCTCGCCATCGTTCATCTCCCTGCGTTGCTCGCATGTTGCAAAGGTGTTCGATTGGATCGAGATTTGCTCTCGACCGATGAACAAAATCTTGTTGAGTGTGGAGCCGTCAAGTTAGCCTTCATCATCGGATGTGTTGGCTTAGATCCATCGAAACCTGTTCACTTGGAAGTGATGCGATGGCTGTTTGACTCAGTCCATTCATCCAATCTTGGTCTTGCGGCAAGTGCAATTTGCGCCCTTGGATTCGTCGGATCCGACAAAGAGAACATCGTGCGATGTTTACAATCCGTCATTCGCGAGGACCTTCGCGAAGTCGAACATGAATATGTCACACTACGCGCGCTTGCACTTCGAACGCTTGGGCGAATCGACAAGGAGCTAGCCTCCCAATACCTCAGCTCGGAAGCATGCTTTGAACTTCGACGAGCATCCGAGTATTGGCAGAAAGATGGCCCAAGTGAGTGGGTAGCAAAGGACCTCGATTGGCTATCGAACTGAATTGTGAGGATATCTCATAGAACGGGTACCGATTTCAAGAATACGTACGTTCATGACAAACTGCGTCAATTGACCGAGGTTGCGCAGACCAGCAGGAACGTCCTGGGCACGCCTTGGGCTTTTCGGGGACACACCATTTGTGTGCTTTGCGACTTGACGAAGGGCATTTAGGAATTTCTAATTCTGGGATCTGAATTGATTGCGTTTAGTCCCTACTCGGGAGTTTGAATCATGGCTAGATTAGCGAGAGCAGAAGTTTTCCAGCCTACTGAGGTGGCAACCGTTCATTTGTGCGCTCGTGTAGTCAGAAGGTGCTTCCTTTTTGGAGACGATCCCATCACGAAAAAGAACTTCGATCACCGAAAAATATGGATCGAAGAACAAATTAAACTTCAAGCGGCCCAAATGGGTATAGACATCATTGCGTTAGCCGTGATGTCCAATCATTTTCACCAAATCCTTCGATCTCGGCCCGATATCGTGGAGACTTGGGGAAACGCCGAGGTGGCCCGCCGATGGCTTATGCTTTGCCCTAAACGAAAGAACGCCCAAGGCAAGCCGCTTGAGCCGACTCAGAAAGAAATCGATACGATTGCGAATTCGCCAGTCGAAGTGAAGAAGATTCGCCTAAGACTTAGCGACATTTCTTGGTGGATGCGAATCCTTTGCCAAAAGATT
>JAJTID010000144.1 GCA_021300155.1 Pirellula sp. | reverse complement strand
TATCCTGGTGGTTGGCCCCGACGACAAACCGATTGCCAACGCATCCTTTAAGCCTTGGGGGCTAAACTCGAATTATTTCTGGCCGACGAAGCAAATGGGGCCACCCACCGCACAACGTACCAACGCAGAAGGTATCGCGGAAGTCGACTACCCTGAAATGATTGGTGGCTCTGTCCTATGTACCTCGATCGATGGAGTCGTTTCCCATCCCGACTACATTCGTGCAATCGCGCGTGTCACGGTAAGCGAATCGAAAGACTTCGAAGTCAAACTAAAACAAGGGGTCTCGTTCAAACTGAAAGCTGTCGATGAAGACGGCAAGCTATTGTCCAAACCATTTTCGGTCATCATGAGCGGAGATACGCCACCAGAGAATTGGAACGATCTCGGAAACGGTACCATCGAATCGAAAGCGATTCCCAACGGAGATCATCAAGCGATGATCGTTATGCCGGGAACCGATGGAAAGACCTGCTTCAGCGAACCGCTTTTCATTCGTGTCGGCGAAAAGGATCGGGAAAAGGGTGTGCTTCTCGAAGATGTCGAAGTCTACGCAGGCATACGCTTAACGGGAAAAATCTCGGATAATGTTCCGCGGCCTATTCGCGACGGACAAGTCATGGCGTTGCAAGCACCGATGCCAATGGAGGATCCGCAAAACCTCGGAATCGCTACTCTCCGTTGGGGAGATTGGGTACCGATTCGCGAAGACGGCTCGTTCGAGTTTGTCTCGCTCCCACGCTCTGGAAAGATTCAAATGATTGCAAAATGCGATGGCTTCGTAGGCAAAGCGGACGATCGAGGCTTCACCATTGGAGAATCCTTCGAAATCGACGAGAGAGAAACGAAAGTGACCCTCGAAATGGAACCAACGATCGATGTCGAGATTGCAGTTACGGATAAGGCTGGACTGCCAATCTCCGGTGCAAGTGTCGGTTTCAATCCCAACCAACTTTGGGCCGGATGGGGAAGCCAAATCCTTGGCGAAAGACGGAAGTCGATGGATGATGTAGTTGCAAGGTTGGATCGGTCCAAATCCGTTCCAGAAGGCGAGAGGGAGTATAGTGGTTACATGTCAGAAACGGATGCCGGGGGAATCGCCAGAATCCAAAATCTACCAGAAAAATGGACAATGTCATTCTATGTCGGCAAAAAGGAATACGAGGTGCAGGAAGATGTAGAACTGTCTCTCGATCCAGCTCAGTTGAAACAAAACAAAGGCCGACGTGTCTTTCGAAAGAAAGTTGTTCTCTTGAAGGAAGAGAAATAGCATGCGGGAGCGACTTACGCTATTAGTCACCTTTGGATTGTTTACTCTCTATACGGTATTGATCTACTTTGCGATGTCGATGACCATCCCGTGGGGTGGTGGCGAGATCGGCTTTGTCCTGGCGATCTTGGTGAGTTGGCTGACGCTACGACTTCACCCGGGTTGGGTTTGTGTCCTGCTGATCTCGACCACGTTATGGAGAATCGGAATTCGCGGACAAGCATGGGACTGGAGCTTTTCCATCGTACTTTCCCTTCTTTGGTGCGCCATCTTTTCACTTCGCACCAAGTACAACGATCTACGTTTACAACTCGGGCAGATACTCGCGTCTTCATTCGGTTCGGAGTTCAATACAGACTCGAATGACTTGTTCCGAATATTCGGTGGACTGTTGACATGGGTGGGTTGCGGAATGGCTTTGGCATTGTTGGCCGCCTTACTGCTTGGGAATAATCCGCTTGGAGGGGGCAATCGTCAATGGACGAGTTGGGTACGCGAATCCCGTCAAGTGATTTGGCCTGGCCCAACGTTGCTGGTGCTCATGCTTGGAATCGCTATTGCGCTGCGAGAGTGGGCATGGAGAAGAAAGACGCAAGTCCAAGCCGCTCTGATGTTGCGAACCGAATCGTTGCGATTGCAGTACAGCGATTTAATGCGCGCGGTTAAACTAAGACGAAATTTGCGAGCCAAAATCATCGCCAAGCAAACTCAAGAAAGTAGTCGGGGCAAATAAGCATGTTCTTCTGGATTCGAGAGATCGCGGGATGGTTGTTGGTTGGCCTGTCGCTCTACTTGCTGCGAATCGGATTGATCTACGTAGCCGATGTCGATGCACCCAAACTGATCGAAGCATCGATTGTCATGCTGGCAGCCATGGGAGTATTGCGAGCGGGCATTTTGCTCGTCCGACTCTCGACAACCTCTCGACTTGCTCTCAAAGGTTTACCTTCGAAATCCTCCTAAGATCTAATGACACTCCTGTTATCCCTGCTCGTTTTCTTGGTCTCGGTGGCTTTCCTAATCCTGGCAGCCAAATTCTTTACCCAAGCTGCAGAAGTCATCGGCTATGGCTTAGGGCTGAGTCCGTTTGTCGTCGGTGTGGTGATCGTGTCGATTGGCACATCGCTACCCGAACTCATTTCCGCGATCGCTGCGGCGCAAAGTGCGAATTCCGAGATTGTTGCAGGCAACGTTATTGGTTCCTCACTTTCGAACATTCTCTTTGTCTTGGGCTTAACAGCGATTCTTTCTCCGAAACGAATCGATCTTGGTGCTCAATACATCTATGTCGATTTAAACTTTTTAGCAGGTGCGGCGTTCATTCTGACTGTCATTATGTATGATGGCACGATGCATTTGGCAGAATCGTTGCTCGGTCTGACAGCTTACCTCGTCTATCTCTATTATTTGCTCAAGACAGGTGGTGGTACGGAGGACAACGAATCTGCCGAACAACAACAATCGACAGTATCCTCCACGTATTGGAAGTCTATCTCTATTTTGATTGCGAGCGGTGTGGTGATTTATTTTGCCGCAAACAAAACGATCGAATCGCTGTCCGGTATTGCCGATCAACTTGGAGTCAGCAAAGCAATCGTCTCGATGACGCTTCTGTCCTTGGGAACCACATTGCCAGAGTGTGTGGTCAGCGTGAGTGCTGCACTCGCTGGAAAATCGCAGATAGCTGTCGGTAACGTCTTGGGTTCCTGCATCTTCAACGCCTTGGCAATCCCGGGAGTTGCAGCCTGCTTCGGCCCGTTGAATGTGCCGGCAGAACTCATTGGTTTTTCGCTGCCAGCCTATGGCGGATTGGTACTGATGTTTTATCTACTAACGCAAGACAAGAGAATCTCTTCCTTTGAAGGAGCGTTGTTTCTGCTGATTTATGCACTGTTCATTGGCAAGGTGAGCCGACTCCTCTAATCGATTCAAGTGATATTGATCGAGGATCTAAGACGTGCGAGGAACCTTACCGAATGTTTCCAACTATCTCAAAACCAATTGCGAAAAGAAAACTCATCGATCATCGCCATTCGCATATCGCGCATGACCTCTGCTAACCACTCGAATTGACTACTCGGGGTGGTCTGAACTCGGATTCCGGCCAGCGTATCCCGGGGCGTATGGCTGACCGGTCGGCGAGCGACGATGTACCCGTCTATGCAACAAGCGTTGACGCCGAGAGAAAGCCAATGGCTCCAATCTTTGATCGATGCAAAATGGCCCGTTAACCAGATCGGGCAGTTTTGTTTCGCATCCGTTCTCGCCTTTAACGCCTGCGAAACTGTTGCCTGCAATTCCGCAAAGACGAGATGCGAAGTCGCAGTGAAATCAAAGCAGGCCGATTGAATCAGCTCAATCCAATCGACACCGCTATCCAGCAAGTACCGGACATCTTCATAAACGGTAGCTTCGTTCGCTACGATGGCCGCTCCGACAGGCAGCTCGTGTAGACCGATTTGGCGAACAGCCTCTACTTTATCGGCGAACTGCTCTAACGCGTATAACTCGACAGGCAAGCTCGGTTTCCACCGAACAAACTTGTGCGCCGGAGGTGACTCAAACGGTAGGCCGTACAGTTGAAATTGAATTGCCGAAGCGTTGGCGAATCGATTGCCATCGATGGACTCACTGTTGTGTATCGGAGCAATTCGCTTGGAAAGCGCTGCCGCCAACGGGACTTTGGAGTCCATCCATGGGACGCCAAAATGACTCAGATAACCCGCCACGGATTCGCCAACGCCATCGCTAAGCGATGCATCGTGAAGAATCCGAGAGTAAACAGGAAGTTCTAAATCCAACATCCCACCGCCAGTCGAGGATACCGACCAACGGCTGTTGGGGTTTGTCGACACACTCTTGTTGAGTGGGTCGAGTTTCGCTGTCAGAGGGTGCGAGTGATGGCTCATCTACTCAGGTTTCTTGCGAAGTTCGAGCCACTCACTGTGGAAGGTACCTGGTTTGTCGAGTCGTTGGTACGTGTGAGCACCAAAGTAATCGCGCTGTGCCTGAAGTAGATTGGCAGGCAATCGAGGCAATCGATAGCTATCGTAGTATGCCAGTGCTGTAGTAAATGCAGGGGCAGGAAGACCAAGATGGGTCGCTGCCATGATGACGGCTCGCCACGACTCCTGTGCCTTTTCAATCGCTTGCTGGAAGTAAGGATACAGCAACAAGTTTTCCAAGTTAGGCTGAGCATCAAACGCTTCTTTGATACGATCCAGGAATTGAGCGCGAATGATGCATCCACCTCTCCATAGCAGTGCACAGTCTCCGTAGTTCAGCCCCCAGTTGTGCTCTTTGCTCGCTTCTTGAAGCTGGACGAACCCTTGTGCATAAGAGCAGATCTTGGAGGCATAAAGCGCTTGCTTGACCGCTTCCACAAATGCCTTCTTGTCGCTGACGAGCTTCTTCACTGCGACATCGAATGCAGCGTTGTGAGACGCAGCAGGACCGGGCAGAACTTTGCTCGCGCGCACTCGTGCTTCTTTGATCGACGACAACGACCGAGCGTAAACTGCCGTTGTTACCAGCGTGCTCGGAACACCGAGGTCCAAAGCCAATTGGCTCATCCACTTGCCGGTTCCCTTCGCACCAGCCACGTCAACGATCTTGTCGACCAAGTACCCATCTCCACCTTGATCATCTTTCGCGCTAAAGATATCTCGCGTGATTTCGATCAGATAACTTTGCAGCTCACTTCGATTCCAATCAGCAAAGACATCATAGAGTTCACCATTGGATAGACCAGCCGCTTCCTTCAATAAAAAGTAAGCTTCGCATATGAGCTGCATATCGCCATACTCGATCCCGTTGTGAACCATCTTCACATAGTGGCCTGCCCCGCGTGGTCCGACCCACTCGCAACAGGGAATGTCGTTGTTTGGACCGACCTTAGCGGCAATCGCTTGAAACACTGGCTTGATCGTTTCCCAAGCAGCTTTGCTTCCGCCAGGCATCAAGCTCGGCCCCTTGAGCGCTCCCTCTTCTCCGCCGGATACGCCAGCACCGACGTATAGCAGCCCCTTGCTCTCGACATACGCTGTTCTCCGCTCGGTGTCAGCAAAATGGGTATTGCCGCCGTCAATAACAATGTCACCAGGCTCAAGATGGGGGAGCAATTGTTCGATGAGATCATCGACCGCTGGCCCCGCTTTCACCAACATCATGACGAATCGTGGTCGCTTGAGATTCTTGACCATTTCGACAATAGAATGGCAACCGACAAAATTCTTGCCGGCAGCTCGACCCTTCATAAGATCGTCTACTTTGTCGGTAGTTCGATTGAAAACGGCGACTCGGTAGCCACGGCTTTCTACGTTGAGGGCTAGGTTTTCACCCATAACAGCCAAGCCGATGAGGCCGAAATCGCAAAGTTCACTCATAGTCATACAAAGTGGGTCAGAGGTAGAGAAACGCTGGCATTCGCCGCAAAAAGCAAGCCGGATTCTATCTTGTGAGCCCGTTCACATCAACAGAGAGAAGAATGATCTTTCCCTGCTTCACTAGCTTTTGCTATGACCCAATGCGAAGGTTTCACCAACACTTCAATCACATGCCAGCAGTAACGCGAGTCCCTCGCTCACGCGTCGGGTTGGGATGTTCCCAACTGCCTCTCGCCTAAGTACGAAGATGGATCCGATCGTATGGACAACTCGAAACTAAAACAACTCGCGATCACCATCGGAGGAATTGCGGGATCCGTTGCAATGATCCTGGTGGCAATGGCCCTAGCACAACGTGATGCTCGCGTCGAAAAAACAACTTCACCAGGTCTCGAGTTTACTTATGCCAACCGACCTGCGCAAGGAATTATTCTAGACACCACCGCCGACCGAGAAGGGTTTCCACCTGCACCTGTGATCCGAGGTAACGATTCCGATCCTGTCGCCACCAACCATGCATCGCGAAGTGTCGATCCAAACAACCCATTTCGATCGCCTGTTAGTCTGATCCGTTACTCCAATCAAAATCGAGCCGCGACATCTCTTGCGGAGCCACCACCTCTGCGCGAAACGCCCCCTCTCCCCACAACCAGCGGCCTTCTTCCGAGCTCACCACTGCCTAGCTCACCACTGCCTAGCTCTCCACTGCCTAGCTCTCCACTACCGGGCTCATCTCTCCCTCCCTTGACCAACTCTCCATCGATCGACGAACTGCGCGGAAACATGCCTTCACTCGTTCCCTCGAACCAAACAAATCCGATCAATCGCCTCTCCGATGAAGCATCATCGATCGGCTCGCCGGTTCTTCCCAATAATCTATCCAATACGCCAACGGACACGCTTCAAAGCCCGAGCACGCTGCCAGCGACGCTCCCGCGCGGACCAGCCTATCTTCCGAGCTCACCATTCTCTCAACCACGCAATACCAGCCTACCAGCCGACAACGAGGCAATTCCAGAGATAGATAGCACACCCTCGAATACAGCCACCGCACGGCTGCAACCACCATCGCTGGCTAATCCTCGAAGCATCGCATCGGAACCAAACTTTGCGCCCGCACCCGCAATCTCCAATCCTAACAACAACTTCGAACCTCCACCGATGCCTCAATCGGCCCCTCCATCGGCCCCTCAGTCGGCAACACAATCGATGCCGCAACTGATGCCAAAGAGTGATTCGCTGCGCGGAGGATCGACAGAACGCTTCAATGCTCCGCTACCTCGCGAATCGTTAAACGAGTCGATGCCCCCGAGCAACTTTGCTTCCACATCGACAACTAGTCAGTTCACCCCGCTCGCAAGTGCAGCGCCTGGAGTTCGGCACTTGGATGGATCTCAAAACCCAAGCATGGAGATCCAAAAACGTGCGCCAGCAGAAGTACAAGTCGGCATACCATCGACATTCACGCTGCTTGTTCGCAATGTTGGCAATGCGACCGCATTCGATGTCAACGTGCATGATGCCGTACCCAAAGGAGCCAAGCTTGTTCGCACAAGCCCAACAGCTCAAACCGATCCGTCTGGCAAATTGGTATGGAAACTGGGTGAGATGAAAGCGGGCAGTGAACAAGTGCTGACAGTGGATCTCGTCCCTGAATCCGAAGGGGAGCTCGGCTCCGTCGCGAGTGTCACCTTCGCGGCACAAGCGTCGGTTCGAACGATGAGTACCCAACCGAAGCTTGTCGTCAACCAAAAAGCCAATACGACAGTACTCGGTGGTGATGATCTACGGATCACGATTGAAGTTTCCAATACTGGCACTGGCACAGCTCGCGGTGTGGAATTGGAGGAAGATGTACCGACCAACATGCGTCACAGTTCTGGTGTGTCAACACTTGGACTGACTGTCGGCGATCTCGCGCCTGGAGAGTCTGAGAGATTCGAAATCGATCTGATGGCGGTTTCCGCGGGCAAGGCAATCAATAAAATCCGCGCGATCTCCACAAATAGTGCAACCTTTGAATCTTCCGCAACTATCGATGTCATTCTTCCGAAGTTAGTTCTCAACGTCGAAGGACCGCGACTTCGCTACCTCGAACGGCAAGCGACTTATCGAACCAGTGTTACCAATTCAGGCACGGCGATGGCCAAGAATGTAGAGCTCATGCTTTATTTGCCACGAGGTATGGAATTCAACAGCGCAGCCAACGAAGGTACCTATTTGCCCGATCAACACGCAGTCGCTTGGTCCCTCTCCGAATTGAGTGCCGGTTCCTCTGCGACGACCGAAGTCGTGTTGCTTCCTGTTCAAGAAGGAGATTTTGTCCTCCGATTGCAAGGATTGTCGGACGGTGTTCGCGCGGATGCTGTCGACAAGAAAGTCCAAGTGGAGGGGCAAAGCGAATTAGCCTTCACCATCGAAGACGATAACGATCCGATCGAGACTGATGGCTTGACGACTTATCTGATTCGCATCACGAACACCGGAACCCGAATGGACAACGATATCCAACTGGTGATTGAAATGCCAGATGGATCAAAATCCGAACAAGTGAATGCACCTACCAATCACCAAACATCACAACGAACCATTGTCTTCGCTCCGATTCCCCAGATGCAACCGAAAGATCAGCAAATTTATCGAGTGGCTGTTCGCCATGCGAAAGAAGGGGTTCTCGTACTACGAGCACAACTCAAGAGCAAGAATCGCCCAGTCCCTGTCGTGAAAGAAGAGAGCACGCAAGTCTACCTCGATCGGTAGATCATGACCTACTTACACCGCCGGTGGTGAAACAACAACCATGAGAACAAAGTTTCAAATTGCGGATCGACAATGTAGTTTGAAGAGCGTTATGGTATTTCGGTTTTTACGCCAACGGCGTTTCTTTGCCCAACCCGGGGTACGCGGAACAACTGGGTATCTCAAGCCCATGCGATTCAACGACTCCAACAATTTCGGGATTTAAATCCCAACAATTCTGGAATAAGGTGTCAATCACGTGTCATGTAATGAGCACATGAACGCCTAAATCTCGGATAACCGAACCCTATGGTCAGGAGACAATAGACACCGATCGATAATGGGTGCGCACCGTGTTCTAACAGTTTGGTTGTATCCAGGTATCGTTCGCCGGTGATCCATGCAATCGCAATGTAGGAGCCGTTTGCTAGGAGACAAAAATTTGCGATAAACCAAATTGATTCTCGCTTCGCGATCCAAGCGATGCCGACTGGCAACAATACGCCGATTATGGGGCCGCCCCACAACGTGATCAAAGGTTGCGGATCGGGATCGAAAACACTGAAAGGAAGGTGCCACGGAATCAAATCTGCGCTTTGCAGTTTTCCGCCACATGACCGACCACAAAAGATGTGTCCAAGTTCATGAACGCAAACCATGACACACCAGGATGCAATCAACAATCCGACAAATCGTCCGACTCGGACAGACGTCGCGATCCAATCTAGTACTGGACGGTTCGAAGTGCCTGTGATAATAATCGACCAGGGTTTGCGTAGTTTCGATTCTCAGTCATTCCATTGGCGAGAACCAGAACTTTCTCGTCAATCCACTCTAGACATGCTTCGATAACTTGGGCGTCCCACTGGATTCCTGCACCATCGCGAAGTATTTCGGCGGCTCTCGAAGGGGACATCGCTGTGCGATAGATTCTCGACGAAGTCATGGCATCGAACGCATCTGAAACCGCCAGAACCCTAGCCATCAAGGGAATCTCTTCTCCTTTGAGTCGATGCGGATATCCCATGCCATCGAATCGCTCATGGTGATAGAGAACGCCTGGCAAAGCAAATTTTAATTTGCCCAGCCCATCGATGATCTTGAACCCGATCTCTGGGTGCTTTTGGATGATCGCGAATTCTTCGCTGTCGAGTTTGCCTGGCTTCAACAAGACATGGTCGGGAATTCCTATCTTCCCAACATCGTGAAGGACTCCGGCCAAGTAGATTTCTTGGCAGGATTCTTCCGAAAGGTTCATGCGTTGAGCTATCTCAAATCCTACTTCTGCGACACGTTCGCTATGCCCGCGGGTGTAGGGATCGCGAGCTTCAATCGCAATGGACATGGCACGAAGCGTGCCAAGAACCAGCTCTTCACTTTCCTTTAGGATGGTATTCGTGAATCCTTCGGCGACCAAAAAGTCTGCAACTTCCAACAACGTCTGAGCATCCGATATATCAAAGGCCCGACCTAGTTCGTTGGCTGGCGTCGAGGGATGTTTACGATTGCATGCAACCACATAACCCAACACGCTAGTATTCCCAATAGGTACAATTACAGCAGAGTTCAAGACCCCGCGCCTTACCTTGATCGAGAGTTGCGATTCAAACTGGATGTCTCCAACTTCAGGCTTCGGAAGACGTTGAATCAAATACCGAACATCATCGCTCGTCCATGTGGGATGGGTTGTGATCATGGACTCGAGTCCACTACATTTTGTATCCTGATCCTCAAACACGAAGATCCCAACGGCCTCTGCATCGATCAATCTTCGAACCGATTCAATGATTTGCTTCGCCTGAGACGAACTGGAGCGTTTCCGTAATGCCCTCGAAGAATTTAGTTCGCGAATCCAAGCTCGCTCTTCGTAGCAGCGGTTTAATTCTGACTCGGTAAGGGAGAGCGCGTTATCGCGTTCTTCAATATCGAGTTCCTGCTGCAGGGATTGATACGCTAATTTCACGAGTCGGATCGCCGAGTCGGTGGCAGGAAATGGATTCGTACCGACTGCGAACCATGTTGGTGGCCCTTTTTCAAGCGGAATGACAAAAACAGACTCGCTTTTCGAAATGCTTAGTACCGCAGGGAGACCTGATTTCGCCGATTCTGAGCACAGCTGTTCCAACGCATGTACATCTTCACCAAATAGTTGGTCGAATTTTGGATTGCTGTTGGCTGAATTCTCGTCGCATAAAAATGGCCTACAGACTGACCCAAGGTATCGGGACAGCGAATCGCATTTTTTCTGGATTCGTTCTGTTGGAATCATTGGAGGTAAAGAATGGTTGCCAAAAATGGTTGGTCACGTAGATGCATTGGAAACGTAAGCCCAATTTTGTGTCGGCAACTAAAATTAGTAACAATTGGCAGGGACTGTGGGGCGTCCCGAAGTAGAAGGAATCGATTAAGCCGCCTTTAGCGATTGATGTTTTCAGACATCACGGTTGTCCCAGAAGGACGAGCTTGTGTTGCAAAAAGTCAACAACCCTGCAACCTCTCGACTTACCTCCCGAAAAGAATTTTGCCTAGTTCCCAACGAATTCCTTGGCTGGAACGGTGGACATTGGGAACTATAGCTCACTTTTTCCAAATGGGCATTGGCATTGCTTTGCAGAGAATGGTTCGGGGGCAAGAGGCTCCCAAAAATCCAGATTCCAGTCTCTTCGTGTTCCACAACCTATATGCCTAACCGTTGCCGACTTCACCACTTGCGAATCATTACGTTTGCATGCAGTTTCCTTGCTCTGGTGACGCTATCTGCATTCTGGTCTATCGCACAGGAGACGACTAGAAACCAGTTTGCCGTTGCGCATGCAGTTCCTGGTACGTTTGCACACGCGAGTCGTCATCCCGACAAAAATGCGAGCCTGCCATACAACGCGACCTCTGCGATACTTAACAAACAAACATGGAATCAATACCACCGACTCGCGCTGCCCGTGACCGTCGGCGTTTTCTTTCTATGCTTCAGTTGCTGGAGCTTGACGGGTGTCGAAAACTTGGCGGTGAGGCGGATTTACGAGAAAGATGAGTGGAACCCTAGGCTATTTCACTGCAGTCCATGAAACGTACGCAAGCACTGCGTACCTCGCCGCACATGTGAAGTGGCTTTTGGCATTTAAGCCGGACGGTGATGCGTCACGGCTTACGACAAACAACCCAACGACTAGACGCTTACTAGACGCTACAAGTCACTAAGAGTCAGCGGTTCCTTCGTCAACATCATCGTCCGCATCCGGTTTGCCTTCCGGGCCCGCGTAGCCACCGCAAGCCAGGATTGCATCGCGAATCTCTGCGGCAACGTCTTTGTTTTCCACGAGATAATTACGAGCCTTTTCTTTTCCTTGACCGATGTAGGTTTCACCATACTTGTACCATGCGCCGCTTCGGCTCACGATCTTGTGGGCGGTTCCCAAATCGAGGAGGTCACCTTCGTAGCTGATACCGCAGTTGTGCATCATGTCAAATTCAGCAACTCGGAAGGGAGGCGCGACCTTGTTCTTCACAATTTTTGCTTTGACTCGTTGTCCGACGACTTCTTCGCCATCTTTTAGTTGACCAATTCGGCGGACATCAATTCTACACGAAGCGTAGAACTTGAGTGCACGGCCACCGGAAGTGGTTTCGGGTGAACCGTAGGACATACCACCAATCTTCTCGCGAATCTGGTTGATGAAGATGACAGCCGTCTTGCTCTTGGCGATAGCTCCCGTCAGCTTGCGCATCGACTGACTCATCAATCGCGCTTGCAATCCAACGTGCGTATCGCCGATTTCACCTTCGAGTTCTTGACGAGGAACCAATGCTGCGACGGAGTCCACAACGATGACGTCTACCGAGTTACTCTTGATCAACATCTCTGCGATCTGCATCGCTTCTTCACCGCTGCCCGGTTGACTGACCAACAATGTATCTAACTGCACTCCGAGTTTTTTACCCCAGGTTGGGTCGAACGCATGTTCCGCGTCGATAATGGCAGCGATTCCACCTAGCTTCTGAGCTTGCGCACAGATGTGAAGGGAGACTGTCGTTTTACCGCTCGACTCTGGGCCAAAGATCTCGATGATCCGTCCTCGCGGAATACCGACACCCCCGAGTGCCATGTCTAGCGAAAGAGATCCGGTATTGATCCCTTCGATCTTCAGTTGAGATTCGCCACCCAAAGGCATGATCGAGCCTTCGCCGAACTGCTTTTCGATTTGTTGGAGAGCATTCTTTAGGCCTGGCTCTCGTTTGTAGAGGACCTCGAGTCCGCTTGGCTCGCTCGGTAAATTTTTGTCGGACTTCTTCTTGCTCGCGCTCTTGGATGCGGCCATCGTACAAATTCCCTTTTCGATCAAAACATCGAGAGATCAATAGATGAATAAATGAACAAGCATCCCTCACAAATCTCGTTCATCGGGCAGAGGTCACTCTCTTGGCTACTTTGCGTTCCTAACGCTCGGCTTGATGCTAACGCATTGCGAGGTTCAAAACAATCAGGCACCCACTGCTAATACAAGTTTTCGACAAGGCACGGACACGTTTGGTCATTGAGAATGCAGCGAGTCTTTTTTGCTAAGGATTTCCTCCAGAATTTTGGGGCATCCGGCCTCCAGCATATCCAAAACATATTCGAATCCATCGTTCTCCCCATAGTATGGGTCAGGGACATCGCGAGGCCAGGATTCATCAAGATAGTCGCTAAATAGCCGCACATTTGGGGCTGCACCTGTCGCCAGAAGCATAATGTCTCGATAGTTTTCTCGATCCATTGCCAGGATCAACGTCCGGGAGCAGAGAAATCTCCGCTCAAACTGCTTCGCTCGGCTTTGAAGGTCGTACCCGCGCAGCTTCGCTGCCGCGATCATTCGCGAATCTGCGGCGCGACCGATGTGGTAACCTGCAGTACCGGCGGAGTCGACTACAACACCCTGCCACCGAGGGTCGCTCGCTGTGAGACTTTCCATCACTGCTTGTGCCGCCGGCGAACGGCAGATATTTCCAAGACACACGAACTGGACACTGAGGGGTTCAATCGCCATAAACTAGACATCCCTACTTAAGCGGAAAATCCGCACTATTATCAACAATTCCCCAGATTCCGCTCATGCTGACCTGGATTCTATTCCGCTATGAAGAAAGAATACAATCATACGATTTTTTGGGCAGTGTCTGGCTAGTTACGGCCTGCTTTGTCCAGAAGCAACAGGCTCCCAGCTATGTTTCTGTCCGAGACACCAGCTATGTTTCTGTCCAAGACAATCGTGTTGAAAAAAGCCTCCTCTAGGAGTGGTTTCGCTAAGCGACGTAAATTGCAAGCATTTGACAGAGCGGGAACGTCCACATGACCAGTTCGTTTCAACCTAATGATTGGGTTATCTACACTCGAGAAAAACACAGCCTTTCTCCTGGACCTCGGGCGAAGAACATCGCCCCTTCCCCGTATGGCGAACTCTATTCCTATGAGGTTGACAAGTATTGGATCGTTCGCCAGGTAAACGGCGACGAATTGGTGCTGGAGACTCGAAAGGGAAAGTCTCATGTCGTCTCCTCGAACGATTATCGCCTTCGCAAAGCTAGATGGTGGGAGCGTCTTTTCATGTCCAACAAGTTTCCTAGCAAGAATGCGGACGACACAGGCCTGCACAGGGCCTCTGCCGCTTAACTCAGCTTTTTGCACGCTTCACATCGCCGACAAAAGTCGAAGCAAGCCGGGACCATAGTCATCCACAGTTCTGAGCCCTGCTCGTCATGAACTGCTTGCACAATCTATCGCTCAGGACAATGGTCCCACGCTACGTTCAAAGCGTGACTTCAGCTACCAGCCGCCCCGTTTAGCTAATTTCGTTGAGTCGTTACGCTTTTGTTGAGGAAATATGAAGCTTCTGTTAATAAGCGTTTTTGAGCCTTACCAACCCGAACGCCCCCATCCATAATCCCGCGAAGTGAAAGACCAATTCCGGTCGATCGATGAATGTTCTATTCTAGGGTTGAGACTGATGAAACGCAGATTGTGGGCGAAACGCCCTGGATTCACGCTTGTAGAATTGCTAGTGGTTATTGCCATCATCGGCATCTTGGTTGGATTGCTTTTGCCTGCTGTTCAGGCTGCACGAGAAGCAGCACGGCGTATGCAGTGCTCCAACAACCTCAAGCAAGTTGGCTTGGCATTTCATAACTTTGAGAGTGGTAATCGAGCTTTTCCACACGCTGGTCAGTGCGACAGCACGGGCGCTGCAAGCACGGTTTACATGTCTCAATCGACACCGACACTATTGCTTCCTTACTTGGAGCAAAACAACGTCTATAACTTGATGGACCACAACATGACTCGCGCTCAGATGACGACAGCGGGTTATAATCTTTCAGCTATGCACGCACGTGCTCAAGGTGCTGTGTATCACGATCCCGCTTTCCCAAACACAGTACTTGCAGCTAAGACTCAGATTCCAAGTTTCCAGTGCCCAAGCTCACCGATTTCGGGTGCTTCTCGTGCTCCAGACGGATACGGTGGATGGGACTACATGTTTATCTCCGTCTGTGACGTTGAAGAGCAAACTGGAATGACAGATCCGCCAGGGACAAGACCTACGGCGGCGGCTCGCCGGACTGCGATGACTCGTCAAGGTATGCTTTCGTGCGAAAGAGGCTGGGGTTTCGGAGCAGTATCTGACGGTACTAGCAACACCATTTTGTGCATCGAAGATGCAGGTCGAGCACATCCCAACGTGGGTACTTTTGGCTCTCTCTCCTCCCGACCAGCTGTGATTACGGCAGACACTGTCGCTTGGTCAGGCGGATCGACTGGTGGTCGTCGAATGTATGCTTGGGCAGATCCCGATTCTGGTACAAACGGTCTCTCTGGACCGAGCAATGCTATTTCTCCTGCTTCACGTGTTGTTGCAATCAACCAGAATAAGACCCCAATGGGTGGTCCGGCAACTTGCCGATGGTCAAACAACAACTGTGGGCCAAATGACGAACCTTTCAGTTTCCACACAGGTGGCGTCAATGCAGTCATGGGTGATGGATCTGTTCGATTCATGAGTGACTCGACCGATTGGCGGACGCTCAAATCTTTGGCAGCATCGCAAGATGGTTTTGTCGTTGCAAACGATCAGTAATTGACTCCGAATATCTAGTAATGCGGGGCTGTGATGTAGCCCCGCTTATTTTTTGTATAGCTCTCTAATTTTCTTCGGATGAGTTCCATGTTCGCAAAGTGTTGCACGCTTTTGGGTTTGGTTTTCTTGGTGGGTTGCGGCGGAGTCAAGGTTGTTCCAAAGTCAGACCCTGTTGAAATGACATTTTCCGTTACGGCAGGTGGTAAGCCAGTGAACGATGTGTCGTTAACTCTCCTTTCCGTAGGTGAACAAGGGGGGCAGGCTCAAGGATCGGTAGCCCAGGGGAAGTTGAAACTAAGCGTGATACCGGGAACATACACCTACTTTGTATCGGAAGGAAAAGCCCCAGCAGCCTTCAACGCTATTCCCGCCAAATATCACGCAGGGGCGATGGATCGCACCTTTGATGTGAAGGAAGCTGGCTCGATCGATCTCAAGCTTGATTGATGATGGGCAACAGCAGCGAAGCTCGCGACTATGCATAGCTCTGTAGCAAGTCGCGCTTTACGTCAGATCCTCGTCGCGGAGAAACGCGACGAGGTGCATTGCTGATCGAAATATGGCCTCAGGGCAACAAAGGTATGTATCGGGTGAAGTCCGAAAGGACTAAACTGGGGCACGTTTTATTCCGCATCCGCTGGCCGCCAGGCCGAGGCAACCCCATGAAGCCACTTCGATCCCTTTTTCTTTTGTCTATTTTCTCAGCCATACCATTCGGTCTGACAACCGCAGACGATTGGCCTCAATGGCGAGGCCCAACTCGCGATGGAATCTGGAATGAAACCGGGCTTGTGAATGAGCTTCCAGATGGACAACTGCCACTTGATTGGTCCGTAGAGGTTGGACCTGGCTACACCGGACCTACCGTCGCCGGGGGCAAGGTCTATGTAATGGACCGCCAACCCAAAGATCGAGACGCGACCGAACGTGTACTTTGTTTCGACTCATCGACAGGCAAGTCTTTATGGACCCACGAATACCAAGCTGACTACAAGATCAGCTACACGGCAGGCCCTCGCGCTAGTGTGACGATCGACAACGGAAAAGTCTATTGTATTGGTGCGATGGGTCACTTTCATTGCCTGAACGCATCGACGGGTGAAGTGCTTTGGCACCACAACTTGCTGGAAAAGTACAACATTCGAATGCCGATTTGGGGTATTGCTGGCTCTTCCTTCATCTATAAGGAACTTGTTATTCAGCAAGTATCCGGAGACGCCGGTGCCTGCATGGTGGCTTTTGATAAAACGTCGGGACGAGAAGTGTGGAGGTCCCTGAAGGATAGAGCGGCATATTCGTCACCAGTCCTCATCCAACAAGCTGGAAAAGATGTCTTGGTTTGTTGGACCGGCGACAGTTTGTCTGGTCTAGACCCAGTGACAGGCAATGTCTACTGGGGGCATCCTTTCCCACCATCCCGAATGCCAATCGGAATCGGTGATCCAATCGTAGACGGCGACACCGTTTTTGTTTCGTCGTTTTATGATGGTTCGCTGATGATACGTACTCCAAAAGAATGATACGTACTCCAAAAGAATCGTTAACCTCAGAGGTCCTTTGGCGAGTTGTCGGGCCAGATGAACAACAAACCAAATCACTACACGCCATGATCGGTTGTTGCATATCTCAGCAAGGATTCATCTATGGGGCCGATAGCTACGGACAATTTCGTTGTCTCAATGCAAAAACAGGTGAACGGATTTGGGAAGATCTCACTGCTGTGCCGCGCGCTCGATGGGCGACGATCCATATGGTCCGGCAAGCCGATCGAGTATGGATGTTCAACGAACGAGGCGAATTGCTCCTGGCAAAGCTCTCTCCGACAGGTTTGACCATCCTCGATCGATGTCCGTTGATCGAACCGACTCGCGACCAGCTAGGACAGCGTGGAGGTGTCTGTTGGTCTCATCCTGCCTTTGCCGAAAAGAGCGTCTTCGCTCGCAACGACAAACGACTCGTTCGTGCATCACTCGATGCTTCCAAAAAGTAGCCTTCCCGATAGGCAGGCTACAAGCAAAGTCATTCTCTAAAAGGCTATTTCAACATGGTTGCAATCACCAATGCAACCACCGACATCAGCTTCAACAAAATATTCAGTGATGGCCCAGAGGTATCTTTGAACGGATCGCCAACTGTGTCACCAACGATTGCTGCCTTGTGCGCATCCGAACCTTTCTTATGGGTGACTCCATCGATGACGACGCCCTCTTCGAGCATTTTCTTGGCGTTGTCCCAAGCCCCACCTGCATTGGATTGAAATAACGCCAATAGAACACCTGTTACCGTGACGCCAGCTAAGAGACCTCCTAACATCTCTGCTCCGCCTCCAAATCCAACGGCTACTGGCGCTACGATCGCTAGTAGTCCAGGCAAGACCATTTCGCGAATCGAAGCCTTGGTCGAGATTTCGACACACTTTCCGTATTCGGGCTTTCCATCTGCGGCATTGAAAATGTCTTGATCTTCTTGGGTCCATTCGGTTATCGCTTTGCCATCATTCTCTCGAAGCACGGCTAGTGCCGCCTTTAATTCAGGAATTGTTGCGAACTGTCGACGAACTTCCTGAATCATATCCATAGCCGCCCGACCAACAGCACCCATGGCCATTGCAGAGAATAGGAAAGGTAGCATTCCACCGATCAGAAGCCCGGCTGTTACATGCGGTTGCGCCACATTGATCGAGTCGATTCCAGCTTTGGACATATATGCTGAAAACAGGGAGATCGCGGTCAGCGCTGCCGATCCGATGGCAAAGCCCTTACCAATAGCGGCCGTTGTATTTCCCACGGCATCCAGCTTATCGGTTCGCTCTCGTACTTCTTTCGGCAACCCACTCATCTCTGCGATCCCACCAGCATTGTCGGAAATCGGTCCGAAGGCATCGATCGCCAACTGAATTCCCGTATTGCACAACATGCCGACCGCAGCGATGGCGATCCCGTAAAGACCTGCGCACTCATAAGCACCAACGATCGCCGCTGCCAATATGAGAGTTGGAACTGCAGTCGATTGCATTCCTACTCCCAATCCGGCGATGATATTGGTGGCACTACCGGTGATCGATTGACTCACGACTCCTCGCACCGCTTTCGTACCTGTGCCAGTATAGATCTCTGTGACATATCCAATGGCCAATCCAGCTACCAATCCAAATATCACTGCGAAGAACACCCCCAACGACGAGTAGGTTTCGCCATGGATCACTAATTCATTCGGTAACATTAGCTTGGAGAGTGCAAAAGTCGCGACCAACATTGCACCTGCAGAAACCAATTCTCCTTTGTTTAGAGCGCGGTGCGGGTCACCGCCATCTCCAACACGAACGAACCGCATGCCGAAAATGGATGTCAAAATGCCAACAGCGGACAATACCAGTGGCAACAACACAGCATTCAGGCCGGCGAACGTGTTGTCCGTTTCGAAACCAGGGGTACCAATAAAGAGTGCACCCAGAACCATCGCTCCGACAATCGCACCGACATAAGATTCGAATAAATCAGCACCCATTCCTGCCACGTCGCCTACGTTATCTCCAACATTATCAGCGATCGTCGCAGGATTAAGAGGATGGTCCTCGGGAATACCGGCTTCCACTTTACCAACAAGGTCTGCACCAACGTCAGCGGCCTTGGTGTAGATCCCGCCTCCAACCCGTGCGAATAAAGCAATAGAAGATGCACCAAAGGAGAATCCGGTCACCACTGTTAGGACTCTGTTGGTGTCCCAACCGTCAAGTTTCGAGAAGATAATGAAAAGGGCACTGAGCCCGAGAACCCCCAGTCCTACCACAGCCAATCCCATAACCGAACCGCCCGTGAATGCGACATTGAGAGCTTCTCCTAGGCTTATTCTCGCGGCATTGGCGGTTCTCACATTTGCCTTTGTGGCGACGCTCATCCCGAAAAAGCCAGCGAGACCAGAACAAAAAGCGCCCACAACAAACGCGACTCCAAGTAGTGCAGAAGATTCACTGGATTGGCTTCCCATATAGCCCAATAGTACCGCAACGATGAATACAAAAATCGTTAGCACTCTGTACTCAGCCTTCAAAAAAGCCATCGCTCCGGCCGAAACCGTTTCGCCAATCTTCCGCATCCGATCCGTACCCGAATCTTGTTCGCTTACCCACTTCGCCTTGTAGATCATCAAAAACAAAGCAACTACCCCTGCGACGGGGACGAAATACGTGATAATTTGACCCATGCTTAACTCTTGGTTACGTGTAACAGTATCAAAGATCCGTGCTTTCCAGACACTACTAAAAAGCTCGCGAGATCGAGGTTGGTGAGACGAAGCTTAGTTCTCCCCCCAAGTGGTGTAGGTGATCCTTGACTGATCATCCTAGCGGAAACGGTAAGATTAGCCGGACTTAAAAAGTCGTTCAACGACGGATTGGTTTTTTTGCGCTTTTTTTCGCGTAAAAAACTCCTAAAGGCGATCCTGCGTCCTTAAGTCGCATTGGCACCTCTTGCAAAAACGAGAACATCCACTTGTTTCGCTCCAGCCCCTCGGAGTGCTCGAGCCGCATCGCTCGCGGTAGCTCCGCTGGTGAGAATGTCGTCCACTAACAGAATGGTCATTCCCTGTACAGCTTTTGGTTTCGAAATAGCGAACGAATCGCGAGCTGTCGCCAATCGTTCCTCGATCGTCTTCGTCCCTTGCTTCTCTGTCCATTTGCATCGATAGAGCCATCGACTCTCTATTGGAATCCTTGTGACCCTAGAGACCATTTCCGCCAGAACTGCAGCTTGGTTGTATTTCGTGAACCATTTGCGTATCCAGTGTTGCGGTATGGGAACAATCGCGTCATAGGTTGGTCGCCCCACGGCAGATCCCGCAAACCAGATTCCCATCTTCTGTCCAACCTCCGCAGTCAACGACTCGTGCTTGATCGACTTCATTTTTCGAGCCGCCTTGGCTGCCGAGGATCGATACGTACACATGCTATAAACACGGTTGAACTCCCAGTCACTTTTGCACAGTCGGCATTTCTTCGGGGTCTCGGCAACAGACAAAGGAACAGGTGCAGAACACTTCTGGCAAACGTTCTTGTCCGGCACCAATTCATCCAAACAACCAGTGCAGACGGATTCGTTCATCTCATTGACGAGCACGCGATGGCAAAGCAAGCAGGCACGAGGAAAGAAAATGTCGGCGTACGGGCGTATCTTTTGCAACCATCGAGGTTTAGATAATCCAACGGTCATTTCTTGGTGATTATGGGTGTGCGTCGCTTGGGATAAAGCTCGCGACAGATTCCGCAGGTCATGCCGTCGCAACCGCGCGCAGTACAATGTTCACGGCCGTAGAAGATTATCTGAAGATGAAGCTGATTCCAACTCGCTTCGGGGAAAAGTTTCTTCAAATCTCTCTCGGTTTGCTCCACGCTTCGACCGTTGGTTAACCCCCAGCGCTGAGCCAAGCGATGTATATGTGTATCTACAGGAAATGCTGGATGCCCAAATCCTTGACTCATGACGACGGATGCCGTCTTGTGGCCGACGCCAGGTAATTCCTCTAAGTGCTCAAACGATTCGGGAACTTTACCATCGTGCTTCGTCACAAGGATCTTTGAGAGCTCAAGGATCGCTTTCGACTTTTGAGGACTCAATCCGCATGGCTGGATAATCGCTCGAATATTATCCACTTTTTGTTTGCTCATGTCGTAAGGATTGTCGGCCAATTTCCAGAGACTGGGCGTGACTCGATTGACCATCTTGTCCGTGCACTGAGCACTGAGGAGCACCGCAATCAAGAGCGTATAAGTGTCACCATGATCGAGCGGGATCGGCGTCTGGGGATATAGTTCACCGAGTCGCTTCAGTACAATTTCAGCTCGCTGTTCTCGCTTCATGCGTTACTAATCATCGACTTACTTCTTTTGCCGCGCAATAACCAATTCGGTGACGTCGGCTAATCCATCTTTGTTTTGATCGACAGCGCCGAAGTCGCCGTTTGCATCATAGGCTTTGAACTCACCTACATCCAATTTATTATCTGAGTTCTTGTCGTACTTCTTCATCCGACCCTCCATCCAAGCAACCATTTTGGGATCTACGCCCCCTGCAACAGGTGCTTTCGGCGCTGCGGTGGATGTACTGCTCGTACTGGCAGTAGAATACCTGGTATCCGTGGACACGCTGCTGGATGCTGCGCTCGACGAACCTCCACCGGATCCTGGAATGAACCCTTTCTTGACAGCCGTGAGACATTCCTTTGCCGTAATAAAGCCATCGAGGTTCGCATCGGCTTTTGCAAATTCATCGATAACATCGGAATTCCATTTGCTGGAATATTCGTCCATCGAAACTTGGTTATCGACATTGATGTCTCGTCGAACGAACCACTCCGGTAAGCCTGCGGGGCGTTTCAGTTTTCCATCTTTGTCCGTGATTCGATAGCTAAAGATCTTCTCGAAAGGGTTAGGAACTTCCTTGTTTTCCTTGTCTTTGTCTTTGCTGTCTCGACCGCGAGAGTCCCGACTGTCACGGCGAGAATTATCTTGACTCGATTGGCTGCTTTGGCTGTACGATTGCCGACGCTTGGCGTAGCGCACTGCAAGCTCGTCTCGCGTGACTTTGCCATCGCCGTTTCGGTCATACTCCATCGCGTCAGTCATACGGCTATTGGTCACTTCGGTCGCATCCAAGACTCCGTCTCGATTCGTGTCGTAGCGACCCATTCGATCATCTGCATCGCGAATGTCTTGTTCTTCTACACGGATGTTAATGGCATTCGCGATCGATCCGAAACCAGGAACGGGCACCTTCTCTTTTTTGATACCGAATCCAGGTACAAGAGTGGTGGCTTCGCTCATCGACTCATCTGAGGATGAGGAAGAAAAGGACGAGCTACCTCCGTTCCTCATTGCTTGAAACGCCTCTGTGATTTTCGAGAGCGGAATAGGCTTGGACATGTCGATGCTCGGATTTCCACGAGCCATCCGTTCGATCATAAAGCGAGCAGGTCCTTCCATCTCGTCGAGATCGAGCATCCCATTGCCGTTTCGGTCCATCCGGCCGAGGAACATCGATGGATCAAATCCTCCAAATCCGCCCTCGCGACTGCCACCTTCGCGGCTACCTCCATCCCGGCTACCAAAACCACCTTCCCGGCCGCCAAATCCACCACCAAACGAAGGAGGTCCGCCACCGAAGCCTCCAAATGGTGGGCCGCCACCGAAACCTGGGGGTTGGGCTAGTACCAGGTTCGTGCTGAGAACGACCGTGTCGGCACCCAGAAGAACCCCACAAATGAGGCAGATTGCAGTTTGGATTGGTCTTTTCATCATCGGTTCTCTCGGACTCGCCGCCAATTCTGGCGTGCAGCAAAAATGCTTCACTAACCCCACAATTCTAGCTGGACGGGAATCTCCCGCCTACAGAAAACACCGGACCAAGGAGTTTGTTTCGCGGGAAGCTTCCCAGCTCAGCCTATTTGGCCAGCTCGGGTGGGATGGTAACATCTCGACATGAACCTTTCGCCGATGATGAAGCAGTACGAAGAAGCCAAAGCCGCCAGCGGCGATGCCATCCTTTTTTTCCGAATGGGTGACTTTTATGAGCTTTTTCACGAGGATGCAAAAACCGTCGCCCGAGTTTTGGGGCTGACCCTCACCAGCCGGGACAAAGGAGAAAATCCGATCCCGATGGCCGGTTTTCCCCACCATCAACTGGAGGGCTATCTTGCGAAACTGGTCCGAGCTGGCTTTCGCGTCGCGGTTTGCGAGCAAATCGAAGACCCGGCCACGGCCAAAGGGCTGGTACGTCGCGAAGTCCAACGCATCGTAACGGCCGGCACCTTGACCGACGACGCCCTCCTCGATCCTCGGTCAGGCAATCTGCTTTTGGCCGTTTACCATCCCGCACCGGGAAAAGCTGGAGGCTCGTCGGCATCGATTGGCCTAGCTTGGGTAGAGCTATCCACGGGGCGCTTCGAGGCGGGCTCTTTTCCGCTCGCATCCCTATCCGATCAAATCGCTCGGCTCGAACCAGCGGAAATCTTGGTTCGCGAAGATGACTCGACGTTCAAGCGCGACGACTTTGAAAAGTGGGCTCTGACCCGTCGGCCTTCCTGGCAATTCGGATTTGAAGAATCGCAACGCGTGCTTCATGAGCACTTCGGTGTTTTGGATTTGTCTGGAATGGGCTGGGATCTCCAACCCGATGCCTCGGTGAACTCGACACGTCTTCAAGACCTTCTCGCCATCAGCGCGGCTGGTGCAGCGTTGGCTTATCTGCAAGAGACGCAGAAGACTTCGCTGACCCATATCCAACAATTGGTCCCATCGCGATTGAGTCGTATCCTGGAGATCGATTCCGCCACGCGCCGCTCGTTGGAGTTAACGCAAACCATTCGCACCGCCACTCGGGAAGGATCGCTTCTCGAGGTATTGGACCGTACCGTCACGTCGATGGGGGCTCGGCGACTTGGACAGTGGCTCGCATCGCCGCTTCTTTCGAAAGAACAGATCGAGTCTCGATTGGACGCGGTCGACGAGTTTGTTCGCAACGATCGATTGCGCACTGCCATGCGGGAGAACCTATCGGATGTTTACGATATCGAACGACTCATGGCGCGCGTTTCCACTGGACGATGCAGCCCTCGCGATCTCAAACAAGTCGGTCGTTCTCTCGGACAAATCCCGAAGATCAAAGCGTTGCTCGAAGAACGTCTTTCGGCGCGATTGACTCAGCTTCAAACTCGAATCGATCTTCTACCGACCTTGCGTGAGCATTTGGAATCGGCACTCGAAGAAGACTGCCCATTGGTCGCACGCGATGGCGGTTACATTCGCACGGGTTATGACCAACGCTTGGATGACTTCAGGATATTAGCGACAGGCGGCAAAGAATGGATCGCTCGCTATCAAGCAGACCAAATCCAGCAGACGGGCATCACGAGTCTCAAAGTCGGCTTTACGTCGGTCTTTGGTTACTATCTCGAAATCACCAACACACATCGCGATCGTGTCCCTGCAAACTACATCCGCAAACAGACCCTGAAGAATGCCGAACGCTACATTACACCTGAACTCAAAGAATACGAAGAGAAAGTGCTAACAGCGGATGAGTCTGCCAAGGCGCTGGAGTTCGAATTGTTCCTTGAACTGCGTGAGCAAGTTCACTTGCAAACCCAAGCTTTGCAATTGAACGCTGCAATTCTCGCGGAGTTAGATGCGATCGCTTCTCTCGCTGAATTAGCTGTCAAACAGGGGTACGTCAAACCGAGCATTACCGACGAGCCGCTGTTAGAAATCTACGAAGGCCGGCACCCTGTGTTGGATGCAACCCTTCCTAAGGGAACGTTCGTGCCGAATGATTCGATGATTGGCACAGAACACGGAAACATACTATTGATCACAGGCCCGAACATGGCGGGCAAGAGCACTTACATTCGCCAAACGGCCTTGCTCACGATCATGGCTCAGATGGGCAGTTTTGTGCCAGCGCGAAAAGCTACGATTGGAATTGCAGATCGTCTGTTCGCTCGTGTCGGCGCGAGCGATGAGTTGGCCCGTGGTCAAAGTACCTTCATGGTCGAAATGGTTGAGACGGCCCGCATTCTGAACACGGCGACAGAACGCTCGCTCGTCATCCTCGATGAGATCGGCCGAGGCACAAGCACGTACGATGGACTCTCGTTAGCATGGGCGATTGTCGAGCATCTTCATGGTGTCAACCGAGCGCGTACATTGTTTGCGACACACTACCATGAACTGATTGATCTTCAAAAGTCGCTGCCCGGTGTTCGCAACTGGAATGTGTCTGTCAAGGAATGGGATGATAACGTTGTCTTCTTGCATCGTATCGTTCCGGGAGGAGCAGATCGCAGTTATGGTATCCATGTCGCGCGATTGGCTGGCGTTCCACGCGAAGTAAACGATCGTGCCAAAGAGATACTGATGCAACTCGAACAGAACCATCTCAATAAGTATGGTCAGCCAAATATCGCACCACCCAAAAGCAAAGCGAACGGCTCGATCCAGATGACTCTCTTTGAATGGAAGGACAACGCTGTTGTCGACCGATTGAAGTCGTTGGAAATTGAACGCATGACACCGATTGAAGCCTTGCAGCAACTAGAAGCACTCCAAAGGCAAGCAAAAGAATCCAATTAAACGATTGGTATTTTGATCCGAAGCTTAGCGAGATTGATTGGGTATTCGGTTGAGAGTGTAATAGCCCTCGTTGTGCAGTAGAGGTTCGCCGTCGATGCTGCGAACGCCACTTGCATTGAGCGTGTGAACAAAGAGTTCCCGCAATGGACTGACCATGAGCCGAACGCGAAGTCCATCCTCCGATACAGTTGCCGAGGTAACGTCCAATTGCTTCTCTAAGATATCGTCGCTGCCATACTGGGATTGATATCGGTACGTATGACTGCTGAGTCGATACGAGTGGAGTTGAGAAGCTGATTCGCGATTCACAGGTTGCGTAAAGACGACCTCAAAGCCGTCCGGTTGCGCTCGTATCTCCTTCATTTCCATCGGCATACGTCCTGTCCAAACGAGTCTCTGCAAACCGTACGAAGCAGGACCTAAACTGCTCCAACCACGATTGGACAATCCCGCAAAGACGCTTCCATCCGTCCCTTGCTCCAATCGCAACACGGCAGAGGCAAACCCTTCGCGAAACGGGAAACATGCTCCTTGATACTCGCCATCAATCTTCTCCAGAAAAACTCGATTGATCGAGGATTGAGTAAACTCGCCAACAAAGAGTTGGCCGGCAAATGGCCCGAACTTTCCTCCACTCCCGTCGGCTATGATATCCGTAGCCGACTGACCAACCTTTTTATAAGGCAACCAAACCGCCGGTGGCTTCAAGATCGAAAGCTTCTTGACCGCCTCAGGGAAAGGCAGGCCATCCGGGACTTCCGCAACCGGTTTCAGTGTGGAACCCTGTTGATCTACAGAAGCCAAACTCTCAGGATGATGATAAAAGGCACCGCTGCGAAGATGATGCAAACTGTTGGTCGCAACCCAGTTTCCCTGCTGATCCGAGTAAAAGACATCTCCACTGAGATTGCAACCTATTCCAGACGGTGATCGCATCCCGGCGCACATCGGTTGGAGTTGCCCGTTTGGTGTGACCATCATTCCCCAGCCTCGCCATAACGCTTGGGTGAAACCAAGAGTCTTGTTGGTAATAGCTGCGGACTTTTGTTCCGCCTTGAGCCCCAAACCTAAATTGAGTGTTAACCAAAGGTTCCCCTCGCTGTCTGCCTTCGGACCAAACGCGTACTCATGGTAGTTGCCGGTCACACCCCATCCGGTCGCCATCGTCTCGTATTCATCACAAACATCGTCCTTGTCTTTATCTAATAGACGTGTCATCTCTGTTCGTTGTACAGTTATCAAAGAACCTTCGTGAAACAGAAGCCCCAGTGGCTCGTGTAGTGACGATGCGAATCGATGATAACCAACGTTGCTTGGGGGATCTTCGTAAACATTCGAAAGCAGCCAGACCTCCCCTTTGCGAATCGCAACAGCCAACCGGCCATCCGGAAGTTTTGCCATCCCGCTCACTTCCAATACAAGTGAATCTGGGGCGGGCTTCCAATTCTTCGAACGGGAGTCGCTCGCTTGCGAAGTCTTGATCGTCACCAATCGATAAAAATCAGCCTCCGTCGCTTTGACAATCTCTTCGGCGTGAACATTGGCGAAGTAAATGCCAATGGCCAGTAACCTGCACATCGAGAACCACACGACGGAACGGCCAAACCGCAGCAACAACGCTCGATTCACTCGAACTCTATCTTGATCTCCGTTCATTACCATTGATACCCGACCTCCACGGCTGCATTGGTTGGAAGCATGATAAACAAATCGGATCTGCCATCGTGTGGAATCAGCTTTCGCTCGGACGTTGCTGAAAGATTGACTTTCAAATTCGATAAAGTCCAAACGATATCTTTCTCCATTCGAACCACTTGATCCGAAACCAAAAGCCAGACGACATCGGACTTGGAGATACTAGTTAAAGCCTCCGCGACCTTAATCTTTCTAACGAGCCCATTTATTGCCTTGGATTGGATCGTATCTTCGATGACATTTTTTTCCACTGTGTATCGAAACACAGGTACATCATGAGCATCTAACGTATATCCCCTGAATTGCATCTGTGATAATTCCACCGGAACAAACAGATCTTCATTAGAACGTACATAATAGCTGGACCGGGGGAACAATATTCGATCAGTACCGAGTGGAATGGCGGGCGGCGCGAACCGATCGAACCACGTTCCTTGGGCATTTAGAAATTTCCCTTTCCATGCTTCGGCTAATCGCATACTCTTCGCGTCGAATGCAAAATGATGTTGACCTGGGAATCCAACGGCGATCGCAAAGGTTCCGGCAGATTGGGATTCCATAAAGGTCCGTAGAACGATGGGTGCTCCTTTCGGAACCAACTCGAAAAGCTGCGATCGGCTTTGCTCAAGCTTGTTCGGTAACGGTGTCTCTTTTGAATTCAGATAACCCCAAAGCGATTTCAATTGACTTGGAACATGACCATCGAGCACATGTGGTACGGAAGATTTGCCATCCGGAAAGAACGAAGGCATCCGTGTATTCTTCTTCAAACTGACCGGGTTCAAAAGGAATGCTTCGAACCATTCGCGATGGATGCGATCTTCGACATTTGCAATATCGATCCCGATGGTGCCAGGCAAAGATTCCGATCGAAAGGTATGGCATTGCACACATCCCGAATCCATGACGCTTCGACCCGCTTCCAGATCGAGCACCTTAGCAGTATTCTCGGGTTTGGATTGCGATGCCTTTGTGTCTAAAGGCTTTGTGTCTGGCACTTGATCGACGTCTGCGAAGAAAGTAGCTAATGATTTCGCATGTTCTTGGAAAACAGGCATGCGGACGCGAAAATGAGGTCGCACATCCCCTTTTCCTTCGAGAACTTTCTGCAGCCAGCTACTCTGCAATTTGCGACCTACGTGATCCAACGATGGAGGCATTCGTCCTTCATCGCCGATATCGATTTGTTGTGTGTTCTCGAAAAATGGCCATTGCCTGGGACCGGCTCCCCCCCGTCCATTCCGTTCATGACAGGCGTAGCAATTCAATTGCATCATCAGGAACGTCAGATCATCTCCTAGCTTTTGTACAGAAGATTCCGGTGAATGTTTCTTCAATTGACTGGCGGTAATACTTGTGTGAATCGCCTTCTTTTGCCTCTCGGACAAACCGTAGATCGGACCTGCAGGATTTTCTGATAAACAACCACGCGGTGCATCAACATCCAATTCGTCTAGCGACTTTGAGCGTATTGGTTTCGTGTCTGAACTCGCATGGCAATTAGCACATGCTAGCTTCCCAAATAGCATTTCCCCTTGTTGAACGAGAGCATCCTCTTCAACGGATGATTCTGTCGCTTGCGTCGGCGAAGCCTTGGACTCGCGCATAAGATAGGAGGCAATATCGGCTGCTTCGTGCGGTTGCAGTTCCAAGCTAGGCATTCTGCCGCCTGGTCGCACGAGATGTGGCGCGATCAGGTACATCGATAGAGATCTCAAAGTATACTTCGCTTCAATCCGGCTCATCGGAATAGGGCGTATTTCTTTGGGAAGCGCGAGACCCATTTCTTCGAGCTCGTCCGCTTCCAAATCGAGACTGGCAATTTTGCGTTCTAGATCCGACGGGATTTTCTTTGAAGTTTGGAAGCTCTCATCGATAGCATGGCAAGCGATACAGCCGATTTGATGATAGAGCGTTCGTCCTCGACTTGTATCTCCTTTGAGCCAAAATTCATGCGCCACAGGACTACCACCTGAAGCCACGATTTTGGGTTCCTCAGCTGGTTCGGTGGAAAGAAAAGCGACTAACGCTTGGATGGCCTTTTCGCGATCGCTCTCGGGAACTTGATGAAGCATATGCGGCATCGTACCACCGCTCTTCTCTGAGGATGGTGAACGCAGATAGTTTGCGATCCATTCTCGATGAAGACGGTTACCCGCTCCCAGGAGGTTCGGGCCTCCTTTGGGCTTCAATTCCTTTCCTGCGGAATGGCATGCTGTGCAATTCAACTCTGCAAGTAAGAGATTGCCCGCCATCGAGTCATTCGATGCGGGTACATGAAATCGATCAAAGCCAGCAACGAACGGTTCCTCGCCACGCGAAACCGAATCGTTGCTGCAACAAAGGATCAAACAAAGCAGAAGATGTAGGGTTCTCATCGAGATGTTGATGGTCTTGATTTTTTTCTGGGCACGCGTCGATAACACGCCATAAAAACCGAGGCAGCAGGTGTCATCCAAAAGTCGGAAGTCTCATAAGGGTCTTGTCAAATAGAAGTCTACATCAGTTTTCCTTTAGAATGTTTATACACTGGAAAAATAAGTATTGGAGTCGCGAGATTCCGATATTTCCTCGGGAAAATAGACTATCATTCCCTCTCAAGTCAGCGCTTTTTCCGGGACCGCTACACACCCGTTTTGTTTTGAAACATCTAGGTCCAAAAAATTCAACTATAGTCACGAAATGCGAGATCATCGTAGCCTCGTAAATCCCCGTTTGGCCAATTTGGGTTTGCATGGAGGATTGCCCCCAGGGTACAGATGGAATCCTACATCCCCCTTTGCTTTTGGCTTTGCAAAAGGGAAAGGGAAAAAACAGATAGGGATAGTGGCGATCGTGTCATGCGTCTCATCGCGGTGCACCGCGATGAGACGCATTGTAAAACCCATTCGGAGGTTGATTGCAACATCCATGGATGTGCCCGCGATCTTCCGATAGTACAATATCGACTTCCTTTCGTACTTCGTACAAACCTCTCCACCTTCTTGCTCCGCTAAAGATCTTATGAAACTATCCACCTGGAAGATTGGGCTTTTGGCTATATCGTTATTTCAGATCACAAATTCTGTCGCGAACAAAGTCGACGCGGCGGACACACCGAGCGAACGGACCATCGTCCTCGTCGCCGGAGAGACGGCCAAGGTGGACGACATGGGGCATCATGACTATCTCGCAGGATGCAAGTGTCTTGAAGCTCTCTTGCGCCAGACGCCCGGTGTAAATGTCATTCAAGTGTCGGAGGGATGGCCTTCGGACGAACAGGTCTTTGACAAAGCGCATTCGATTGTTTTTTATACCGATGGAGGTGGCAAACAAGCGTTTCTGACGAAGCCCGAGCGCGTTGCCAACCTACAAAAGTTAGCCGACAAGGGTGTGGGCATCGTCATGATTCATCAAGCGGTCGACTTTCCTGAGACTCATGTCACGGAAGGAAAGCGATGGCTCGGCGGCGTTTATCGAACTCGCGTATCAGGTCGCGGGCATTGGGATAGCACTCACGTGGATTTTCCCAAACACCCGATTACGCATGGTGTTGTGCCGTGGAAGATCAACGATGGATGGCTCAATGGAATTGAGTTCGTCGAGGACAGGACGAGGATCACCCCGTTGGTATGGTCAGGGAAAGAATACGCGGGAAGTCGCGCAGGCTTAGACAACGATATTGTTGCATGGGCATACGAAAGACCTGATGGTGGCAAATCTTTTTCCTTCACCGGTTTGGATGCTCACTCCGCGTGGTCGCTGCCCGGCATGCGTCGCCTCATGTTGAACGGTGTTCTGTGGACAGCCGGAAAAGAAATCCCAACAGACGCTGCCCCATGTGAAATCGATGAGGACAAACTCCTGGCCATGCAGACGCCCCGCGAGCCCAAACCGAAACCAGCCAAGGCCAAGAAGAAATAACGTGAGTTTGTTTAACTGGCAATGATTCGCTGCTCGAGGGCAACGCGGTGGCTCCCCAAGGACTGCACGTTTCGACACGATCAACCGGTTGTGCAGCCTCATGCACAAGCAAGGCTCCACGACCATAGCCTGCTACGACTATACGTACAATGGTTTGTCCCGTCCAATGAAAACGAATTGGAATGGGCGAAGCGAGCCACATCGTTATCACGTTGCTCGACAACGTGGGACGATAGCCGAAACCAGCAGCGCGCAGGTGAGTTTGTTCATTTACTGTCTTCCGAATGTTTCGGACATGGTGGTGGATTTGTCAAGAAAAACCAGATTGGTTTTCGATTGGAGTACTTCTTGCTTCGAAGATAGCACTCGTACCATCCAATTAATTGAACCTTGGAGTCAACGTATCGAGTGGCTGCACGGAAAGACGAGGGCAGGTCGCTTTTTGTCTGCCGTCGCGCTCGACAGCGAGAGTTGGCAAGCAATTTGGCCTGTTCCATTGCCATGTGTCGAATCAATCGGCGTTCGCGCATAGGAGCAACTGTTCCTCGGTTGGGCAAGTTCAATTCTGTAGTCCCCTCGTGATGGCATACAGTGTATTTCCTTTCGGAGGCGGTTCGTTTTCCATGACGGAGACAGTTGGCTGCCCAAATTCTGTCATAACTTGATAGATCTTGCCGGTGTCACTAACCGGACCTCGTCGACTGTAGCCCTTTACCCCTTTGGAGATGACCAAATTGTCGAATAGGAAATTTCGCGGCCCGGGTGGGCGATGCTTTTCTGGCGAGCCTCCGGATAATGCATCCCAACTGTGCCACACTGGGGTGGCGACTCGCGACTTTTCTACTAGGTTTTGCCCATCATCCGCGTCGTGATAATTGACATCCACTTCGAAATCGCACTGGTAGACTACGTTGTACTTGCATCCAGGCGACATCATCGCAAAGTGTCGGATCCGTCGCACCGTTTCATTGTAGAACAAGCTGTAGCTCGTTCCCCAAACACCGTAGTAACCTCCATGCATCCCACCCTTTTTGACGTAAGCGCGATCGACAAAGTTGTCCCGCATGGTCATATGCTGACAATTCGACATGCCCAGCGGATGGGCTCCAGCCCAAAGCAGATTACAATTGTCGACCCAGCAATTGCGGGAGTTAGCAAAGATGAGTGAATGGACAAACAGTTGATCGTCGCGGACTTCATCGGCATGAAAGGAACTGTTTTCCCAAGGGGCATGAAAATCATTTTTATCCATGGGTTCGAAATCAACGGCCGCATAGCGGATCGTGAGATCTTCAACGCCAACGCGTTCTTGACCATTCACCTCGATGGCTGTCACCGACTTCCCACCGGCAATCTTGAAGAAAGGAGCCTTCATGCGAATCTTGATGATAGTTGAATCCTTGTGG
>JAJTID010000140.1 GCA_021300155.1 Pirellula sp. | reverse complement strand
TTTCGAACTGAACGTAGTTATCGATGGCGACTTCGGAGGCAGGTCGCGATGCTTCCCTTTTGCGCTTGCTATAAACTAAGCCAGAAAATTGATACGTGTCAGAGGTCAGCCGCCTCTTTTTTTGACGCCGCAATGCGTATTCGGACTGATGAGTGATTTGGTTGGCCGAATTATCAACAAAGTGGTGTGTCCCTATGGTGCTACTATAATCGCATGAATGTTGCCACCAGCCGTGCGAAATGCCTTGCCCTATTGGTCTGTGCAACGCCTATACTCTCTCCCGCATGCAGTACCCCCGATCAAATGCGACTAGCGAACGGGCTTTGCCGATTCAGGGAACTTGTAGTCGTAAGTGGCTACGACACTTCGGTACAAACAAAAGCCTGAACCCCAATAGTCATACATTACAGCTTTCCAGGACGGATGGTTGCTATAACTACTAAATAACTGAGTTCAATCGATCCATTTCGCACATCGCGTGTTCATAGTTCATTACGTTGTCGATGAAACTGCTTCGAAGAATGTCTCGTGGAAGAAATTCGTCATACTTTCTAAAGACTTGGTGGACAGCCAAATCAGCAATTTCTTCTGGGGATGGTCGACGTTTGATTATCTCAGAGAGTCTAGCTTTGCTTTCTGCAACACTACTTCTAAACTCAATTGCAATGCCTTCGCGGTTGATGCTCTCGAGCCCTGTATACTTGGAGAGCAAACAAATTGTCAACAAGGTTTTCGTCCCACACCACGGAAAGTAGAGGCAGGACTGACTGGATTGTTCAACCCATCTGCTTGTAAAGAGTTTTGCTTCTGCGGCTACAACTCGGGCTTCGTTCAGCCAGATCGCAGCTCCTTTGCTCAAGTATGTGAAGTTCTTGTCTGAGAAAAGAACCTGCCGCATCTTCTCGAAGACTTTGTCATTGACGAAACCACTAGACGGAGTGAACATTGCAGACTTCCTTCCCTTCGCAGATATGACTTCAATCGTGCTAGTTCCTATATCAACATGGGCGACCTGCCATCTACGTCCCGCGAGAAGGATGTGGTCCGAAACCTGCGGCGGCATTAATCCAGAAATGCTGCCTACGTGCATTCCACCATGGATCACTTTCAGTTCTTTGGCTGAAGCAAATGCGCTGTAGAACTCAAATGATTTGACGATGCGCTCGCCTTCCAGCCCCAGGATAAGATCGCCTTCGTCCATTTGCTGAACGATGTAACGGTCACTGAGACTGCGCAGGATTGAGGCAAACTGTCGCGTTGTGAATTCTGCAAAGGTTCCGCTTTCGACCAGTCTCGAATAAAGGGCTATAGCCTTAATACCGCCTGACTCCGCAAGTACACTCAATATTTGTTGTACTAATGTGCTCGGGTCAAACTGCGAGACTTCGGGTGGTTCAAGCCATTTCTCAAGCATCAGTTCAACAAGGGCAATAGATTGCAGAAGTTCTACATGGAGCCGATCAATAAGCTCAGAATCTTTCTTGGGTTCGGGCGGTTCAATGATAAAGATACGAATCTCGGAACCTTGATCGCCGCGACGCCCGCTACGACCCAATCGCTGGATAAGTGAGTTTACTGACCAAGTCGCCCCAATTTGCCCCACGACTTGAACATCGCCAATGTCAATACCGAGTTCCAGACTTGACGAGCAGAGCGTAGTGAATGGAACTTCGCCACGCATCAGGTTTTCGGTCTCTTCACGTACATATTTGCTGACGGAACCATGATGCACAAGATATGACCTGGGAAGGCCATCTCCCTCGTTCTGGTCGTTTAGGGTGTCAGCAAACCCCTCAACATTATTCCGGCTGTTTGCAAAGATAAGTCCATGTCGGCCATTGAAGCAAGATTGCATGTCAGAAATCACTTCTGCAAAGCTACTTTCCAATTTGTCGTTTTCATTTGGGCTCCCGTCGACTGACGTGTTTTTTTGTGGATGCTCTTTAGGATAACCATAGATCTTTAATCGAATGGTTCGCGAGGCCGAATCGTCATCAATGATGCGAACCGAGTTCGGGGCTTTAGGACGGAGCCACTGAGCGTAGAGCGTAGGCCAGACACCTAATGTCGCAGATAGTGCAACAACTCGATAACTGTGTTTGATGCGTTGCGTTAACCGGCTAAGCAAGCTCCTCATGTGTGTACCACGCTCGCGCCCTACAAACGCGTGCAGCTCATCAATGACTACGAACTCCAAATGGGCAAACATTCGCTCCAACGCAGCCGTTCGATTGATAAAGAGTGACTCCAAGGACTCTGGGGTCAACAGCAAGATCCCACTGGGATTTCTAACTAACTTCGCTTTCTTGTCCTGTTCAACATCCCCATGCCATCGATGAACCGGAATTTCAGCGTTCACACACAACTCGTCCAGTCTGCGGAACTGTTCGTTAATGAGCGCCTTCAAGGGGCTGATGCAGAGAGCTTGGACAGAGTTCTTGCGATTGGAGTCTATGTGAGAGATGATCGGCAAAAATGCAGCTTCCGTCTTGCCCGAAGCCGTTGCAGCAGAAACGATGAGATCATCTTCGGTTTGAAGGATTGCACGGATCGATTCTGACTGAATTGGCCGCAACTCGGTCCAGTTCATTCGCCATAGGCAGTGCTGGATAGATTGCGATAGCAAGTCAAATGCTGGAGTTGACATTACAGTTTGAATTCGGCTAGATTCTCTTCGTCAACTTCTGTAAAGCTTTCCGATGGATCGTTCTCGGCTTTTGATGGGACCGCTTCAGGAGTTAATAATTCTTGCCAGGTCTTACCTGGATTCTGCTCCAGGACGCGGAGTAGTCCAACGAAGGACTTGATCGTTTCACGAGGAGTTTGAAAGTATGCTGCTCCAATTCGGTTGTGACAAAACTCTAGAAACTTGGAGATACCTTCGTCAGAAATAAATCGTGTCTCGGACTCCGCGCCTGCGTGTACTCTTCTCAGATTGCTCAGCAAAACAAAGCAATCCTCTGGAGTCAGATTCGCAAGTCGAATGATGGGAGTAGTGAAGTCCTTTAAGCCATCCCTTGCAAAGGAGTTGCTCGCAATCCGCATTGCGAGTGCCTCATAACTGCTCAGGCCTCGGCGCCGATCCTCAATGCAATCGGGCGTGCCGGCGAATATGAAACCAATACCCTCGGCACGGCCACCCATGCAGTCGTTGATTATTCGAAGAATTGCCTCATAGTTGTTGTTACGAGCCGCTGTGTTCGCCAATCTGTGCGATAACACTACAAGCTCGTCAATGCTCACCATCAAGCCTGCGTAACCGGCGATTCGGCAGAATCCGGCAAAGAGCTTAATGTAGTCGTACCATGATTCGTCGTCGATAATGCGGCGGACACCGAGATCGTTGCGAGCTTCGCTTTTCGTTGTATATTCCGCTCGCAACCAGCGCAATGCAGAATCTTGAAGTGGTTCGTTGCGGGTAAGAAACCCTTCGTAGTATCGAGTCAGCACGTGGTTAAAATCGTAACCAGCGACAAACTCCTGGAGAGGACGAAGGCTGATTGCAAATGCTTTTTTAACGGATTCGTCATCACCACCCTGGCTACGGATAGAATGTTCAATGTCACCTGACCAACGTTCAATAAGGTTGGATAACGCACCTCCTTCAGGCTTGGATTTTGTCGCCAGATTCCGCATTAGCTCAGCAAAGATTGCTCGCCCTTTGCCCCCGGAGCCGTGTAGCCTTCTGTCTGTGGTAATGTCGGCCTCGAGAACAACAAACTTTCGCTGCAATGCAACATTCTTGAGGAGGTGAAGGAAGAATGTCTTGCCGCTTCCATACCGACCATGGATGAATCTTACGAACGTTCCACCTCGCTCAACTTGATCCAAGTCTTGAATCATTGCGTTAACTTCATCCAGCCTGCCAACCTGGATGTGGTGTAGTCCAATAGCGGGAACAACGCCCGACGATAGAGATCGTAGCACTGCTTCGCGTTCGCGGGAAGATATTCGCGACATTTTTTATCGTCTCTCAAGTAATGTTAGGTGAACGATCAGGTCGCTATCCGCTTCTTCGATTAGCCAGTCGCCAAATTCTTCTGTAGACCACTCGTTAATCGCCTCCAGTGCCGCAGAGAACATCAAGCCTTGCGACCGAGCAAGGTCCTTTGCTTCTTGTATGTTCCATCGATTTCTCATCACCAACTCCGAGCAAAACGCTTGGTATCGTTTGGGCACTTTTGCGAATCTGCTGTCCATGCATTGATCAGCCATGCTTGATGGTGAGTCTTTAGCAATAAAAGTCTCGGCAGAGACAATCTCCTTAAGTGGTGCGTCGGTAGCGTCAATATTCTTTACTTCCAGTAAGTCGACTGAATCGTCGAGAGAATTGGTTATCACTTCGTGCAGCAGATCTTGAACGTCACGAGTTTCCTCGCGAATTCGACGGATTCTGTCAAAGTCCAAAACTGGGGCTTCAGTATTGGAATGCGTAACTGCTGAAACTGAAACCGGTTGTGGCTCTGCAACTGCCGACACGTACGGAGTAAGAAGCTCGGCGAGTATATCGAGAGGTAGTGATAGCTTTTGGAATGCCGCTCGCAGAACATTTTTCTTTTTGGCAGTGACTACTTGGTCCGCAACCGCTAGGGAGACGAGGTAGCTTCCGATGGCTTTGCGCTGATTCTTCGAGAGAACCGTTAGAAATGCTCGCGGAACATTGCTGAGCTTGGGGCCTTTCAGGATCATCAAATGCCTGAGCGCAAACAATCTCTTTGCGAGATCTGGTGTGAGTTCGAGCTCAGCCACAAAATGGCTTTCGATTGCTGCAAGCTCCCGTTCATCCACCTCGTTGTCGGAAACTGCAATAGACAAACCTAACTCCAAAAGAAATGCGGCCGTTCGAAATTTCTCGATAGATCGATCGTCATACTTTGCCATTTCGCATTTGAAGATGGCAATTGGCTCGTTCCAAAGAAAATTCTTGCCATTGATCCTGCAGTCCGGCTCAATTGCAAACCCAAGATTATCTGCTGTACTCAGGATGCTCAGAGTCTGCGTCTTCGTGAGCATATTTCGCTCCGTGATCCCTTTGATTAGGGCCAGTTCGTTCACGCTAACGAGAGCCCAATCGCTCTCGTCCGTAACTCGGGAGATCAATCGACTCCAGTGATCCCATTCTGGATGATCACTAGGGCGGAATTCAATTGGCATTTCCAAATAAGTTTTACTCTTGGCTTTGCTATTCGCATTATCAAACGCTTTGAGCTGCTCAACACAATCATTCCAGATTTGAATTAACATGCTGCATGGAGCAACTCGAGGCTCCAATGTTGGCATCAACAGGCCAGAGGCACTGTTCGTTTGTTGTAGCCCAGAGAAAAATTTCTTGATTTCGGGATGCTGGCTGATCTCGATAGTATGCGTGTCAGGGGGGAAAGGAACTCCTTCAGGGAAAGCATCATTGATCTTGCGGCTAAAAAGCTCTTTGAACTTATCTGCATTGCGAACACCTGCGATACTCTTCATCGCACGCTGATCTTGTTCCGCCCATGCGAAACAAGCATCCGAATCTAGCCGACCTCGCGTTCGAGAGAGATAGGCAAGGTACAATTCAAGCGAGCCATCGCGCCACCTTTTGGTTATACGCACTGCGTCTACAAGCAAGTCAGCAGGTATACCGCCACGATTTGTACTCAAATAGACAGCCAGCCAGAGGAATCGAGTGGCGTACCCGAAAAAAGATTTAGAGTGGCCGAAAATTGAAATTAATCGGATTAACTCCTTAACGACGCACTGATGGTCCTGACAATCGACAACTATGCGACGTACTAGTCCATAGTAAAATAAAAATACAAAGCCAAGATCCGCATCCTTATTCGTCCGACCATCGCATATCCATTTTAGGTAAGCAGCTCGCTGCTTTGGACAGCACTCACGGTAGCTTGGAAAGTAAGCAAGTTTTTTCGGAGTATCGCCATTCTTTCCGATCGGTAAGCCGAGCTCAATAAGTGATGGATGATTTGTGTGATCAAGTCTACCACTCGTCGCGTAAACTAACAAGTTGGCACAAGGGCCATAGCCGATATCGACAATTGTGCCCGGTCCATAAAATTGAATACTGTTATTAGGCGGACGATAATCGAGGACTTTCGAATTGTCTGCGTTTGGCAATTGTGAGCTGATGTACTTCCTGACGCTGGCAGATGTAATTCTCTCGTCAGTGGCTTTGGTGGCTTCAGGTTCTTGAACCACTACTGGTTCTTCGTGCTTGCCTTTGGACGCAACAATTTCGGCCGTGATTACCGGCGAAAGTGGTCGCGGTTTGGTAGTTCTTGGCAGTAGCCCCTTAAAAGTTGCAGCTTTAAACCATTGTTCTTTCCCTTCAATGCACATTTCACTATCTGGCTTTAGCTGCCCACTAAGTGCGAGCTGCTTGAGTTGACTGTCGGTAACACCATTGACTTGATTCGAGGCCGTCTTGATTCGCCACAATCGTTCGGCTGGGGTAGGAATTGATCTGGCTTGGGGAAATAAGCCAGTTACTCGATTTGCTGGTACCCAAGGGTCAGATGGTGATTGTCGAATCAGGTGTTCGGGTAGTATCTTCTTCTCAATGGCGAGAGCTTGCAATTTGGCGGAGTCAAATGGTCCATACTCGCGGCCATTAATCTGACAGTACCAAAGCTTGCTCATCGACAGCTCACTCATTGTTTGAAACGAATCGATTGCCAAATGGGGAACTCTAAAAACAGATCTAGCCCTTGTCAGTATTGGGTGAAGCGATGCTGCGCTCTTTGCAAAACATATCGATCTGCCGCAGAGCCAACTTCGACGGTAGTGTCCATCCGTTCTCCCAGCGATTCACAGTTGCGAAGCTCACACCCAGCGTTTCTGCCATGGACTCTTGTGTGAGGTGCAATCGTTCACGCAGCTCCTTTACACGGACTCCGAAATCGTCTTTTGTCTTGGTCATACTCCAGTCTCCTAAAAAACTGGGCGGTTTTAGTCCGAACTCATCCCCGGGCTGACGCCCAACGGTGGGGAGAGTATAACATGTGCGATAGCGGTTGTCTGCAAGGGATCGCAAGCCGTTGACGAACAAGTTGCTATCTACGGAATGCTTCGTTTGGTTTTTTGAACTGGATTCTGGATGGATTGAACAAGCGTCTACTTTTCCATGTCGCTCAGTTGCAGATTCAGTGCGCCGACGGACATGCGGATTTCGATCAATGAAATGGTTAAAGATCCGACCATCAGGATAAGACTGATCGCGAAAACGACTTTGCCAAGAAAAACCAAACCCGCAAAAAGTAGACCCATGCAAACAGTGCATGACAGGAGACTGGCGACTCCGAGAGTCTGCATGTCCCGAATCAAGTTGACGCGTCGGCGCAGGTTTGCGATTTGTGCCGCAGCAACTGGATCGGGGTTCTCTCGGTACTCGCGATGCAGAGTGCGGATGACGGTTGCTAAGGCGAGGAACCGGTTGGTGTAGGCAAGTAAAAGCAGTGATATTGTTGAGAAGAGTAGTGCTGGTGTCGTAAGGTCAATATTCATTATTTGCTTTCTCAGATCGATTATACGCCTGCAATTTGAAATAGCGATATCTGAAACTGATTCGATCCATAACAAGAAACGCCCGCAGGGGATCGCTCCTCCGCGGGCGTTTTTGATTTTGGGATCTTTGACAAGATCCACTACAGTTCGACGCATTCGACTTCGCGGACGAAGCGGGATGCGTCGTTTTCTAAGAACGCACTGATCACGTTGAACACGGAGTCACTGAAGCCACCGATATTGAGAATGTCAGCTCGCTCACAAGCCTGAACCGTCTGGTACGGTTGCAGATCGATGTTGACTAGCTTCGGGTTGGCTTCCTTACCTGCCAGCTTTCGCTGGTTGACAACGAAGGCTTCCCAAGCCGTCATCACACCGGTCGAACCGTGCCGTCCTGTTCCGACCCAGCTCTCGTTATCGCTAACGAGAACAACGCCGGCGAACTTGCGCTTCGCATGCTTCTGGTTGGCAGCTACCAGCGGAAGCGAACAATCTGTTCCACCACCACCGTACTTTGCCAGCCGTTCAGCAATGCTCAGGAAAGCATCTTAGGGACACACCTTTTGTTGTGATTTGCGACTTGACGAAGGGCATTTAGAATTTTCTAATTCTGGGATCTGAATTGATGGCGTTTGGTCCCTACTGGGGAGTTTGAATCATGGCTAGATTAGCACGTGCGGAAATTTTCCAGCCTACCGAGGTGGCAACCGTACATTTGTGTGCTCGTGTAGTCAGAAGATGCTTCCTCTTTGGAGTCGATCCCGTCACGAAGAAAAACTTCGATCACCGAAAAATATGGATCGAAGATCAAATTAAATTACAAGCAGCCCAGATGGGTATAGATATTATCGCACTAGCCGTCATGTCCAATCATTTCCACCAAATCTTGCGATCTCGGCCCGATGTCGTGGAGACTTGGGGAAATGCCGAAGTGGCCCGTCGGTGGCTTATGCTTTGCCCTAAACGAAAGAATGCTCAAGGCAAGCCGCTTGAGCCGACTCAGAAAGAAATCGATACGATTGCGAATTCGCCAGTCGAAGTGAAGAAGATTCGCCTAAGACTTAGCGACATTTCTTGGTGGATGCGAATCCTTTGCCAAAAGATTGGCACCCGCGCGAACCAAGACGACAAGGAAACTGGTAAATTTTTCCAAGGACGCTTCAAAGCTGTCCGCCTTTTGGATGACGAAGCTGTCTTGGCTTGTTCGACGTATGTTGATCTGAATCCGATTCGGGCTTCGATGGCCAAGAGCATTGAGAAAAGCGAGTTCACTTCAGGTAAGCTTCGCTACCAA
>JAJTID010000139.1 GCA_021300155.1 Pirellula sp. | reverse complement strand
TGGAAAACGCTTAAAAAATCTATGGTGAAAACGCAGGGAAAACGCTAATCCCTTGCGATCCAATGGCTGAGACAATTCCGAGGATCACTACGCCTGCTTCCAACGACCATTCATGCTCACTTCTGTTCTCTTAGATGAACGGTCGGGTTGTCAGAGACGAAACGCCTCGTGTTCTTTAATTACGTTCTGAGAATGGGACCACGTGTGCAGACCTCTCGTCCAACCGCATGTATGACCGAGAGAGAACAATCGAAGTCAAAAAAAGCAATCCTTGGCCATCGGCACCCCAGTACAGGCAGCTGGAAAGTTAGTGAAACTCATACTGCCGAGTTCTCGTACGAGAAACTCTAGCTTCACCTGAGAATCAGCAGCGTTTTCTATTTCCCTTTTGCTTTATAAGTTGCAATGGAGAAAATCATTAACATCAGCAAGAATAGAGCCAATACCTCCACCCATGGGATGTAAATTAAGTATGCAAACATTTAATGCGCAGCTCCGAACAATCTACAATTAAGAATTGGAAATATCGCATTCCTGATCTATGGCCCGCTAGATTGCGAGAAGCCTTCTGAATTGCTACCGCTTTCGCTTGATATCACTCTCGCGCGAGCTAGATCGACAAAAACTACAAGGTAGGGTGGGAGCCCCTTCGCATCCGTATCCCAGTCGCAGTAGAACGACACGCCATAAACCTTGTCACGACAGTCCAAGCCAAATTGCTGAAGTACCGAAACCGGTACCTCGAGAAAATCACAAGCGGCCACTTGAGCAGAAACCCCAAAAGTCACTTCAACCCATCTCGAAGCAATTTGTGCAGCTTGCTGGATGTCAGAATTCGAGTTCAATTTGATCCTCGGCTAGGTGCATTCACAAGTTACCGCCGCGCCGAATCTCGCTCGAAGACAGGCCTGAGTCTTTATTCCCATCTCATTTGGCTGCATAAGCGAGGCGTAAAACTGGCCGCACACGGAGTAAATGCTCGCTACACAGGCTTTTTCCGTACAAGTCGCAAATGCAGCAGTTTGGAAAAATCCGCCTAGGGGACTATTGTTCGGAGGGGGGAAAGTGCACGTACACGTTCCGGCAGCTACAAAGTGATTGCTCCAGTTTGGTGCAATACATGCATATGGAATTGTGCGAGTTACACTAGGATGAGGATTGAATATTGATAGACCTTTAGGATCAAGCGCACTTAAACTATTTCCGTCAACGAACTCGTATAGTCCCCACTCGCTACCTTCATAAACAATCGGGTCTCTGGTGATGAACCTCCCCGTCCTCGGACTCATCCATCGTGCGCGGAAGTGATGCAGACCGACGGTCGCATCCCATTCACGACCTGTGTAGGTATACCGATTGTTGATGGTGGAACTAGCGATAACAGAGCCAGATGCATCGCAGATCGTTGGTTCGCCGTAGGCGGAATAAGCGTATCGTTCAGCTATGGCGCCTGTCGATGTAGTTACAGCGGTGATGGAGTACTGTTGGTTGCGATGAAAATAGTGGATCGTTCCGCCCGTACCTGCTCCTTTGCGTACGACCGGTTCGTCAATGTAGCTCGCGTAAACGTAGCGGTAGAGTGGTGAACTTGGAGCATCTCCTACTCCATAGTCTGCGATCGTTTGTTGATCGCTCTGAACGTAAACGAATGAACCACTGCTACCGACTCTGGCGACACGACGCCCCAAGGCATCGTATTTGTATTCGACGTCCGTCGAACTGTTGTTACCAACGTCGACGCTCTTGAGCTTGTTGTCGAAATCCCATTGCAGGCTAGAGGCTTGAGGCGAGAGGCTGGAGGCAAGAACAGCCGGGAGGAGGGTAATGTTGCCTTTGACGTCGGTGTTGACCGTTTGGCCACCGGCGGTCAGAAGCTCGTGCGTGGGTCCGTGCGTTCTTGACTGGGCTGTGCCATTGGTGGTAACGGAGTTCCAGTCACCGACCGAGGTCAGATTCCACGATTGGCTGAGCGCGCCATTGGTACGCTGGTAGCCCGTGAGACGATCTTCGTCGTCATACGTTGTACCTGCGTTTGTGAACCCGTAACCACTCATCACGCCACCGATCGACTCCGATTTCTTGTTCTTGTTCGTATCCCAAGTATACGTCAAGTTCCCCAACGATGTATTCGAATAATTGATCGCCGTCAATAAATTGTCGTTGCTGTACGTGCGGGTTTCCGTGATCCCGTTGCCGAGGACGTCGCTGCCGTTTGCGTGATGATTACCATGCTTCTGGACCGCATGAGATCCTAGCCGAAACCAGCATGAATGGCACGGTTATTGCATAACCGCGTCGCTTCAGTAATCACTGGGCGAAAAAGACCAGCACAGAATCGAACACTTTTTGAATGTTTGGCAACTTTCACTGGCCGATTCTTCTATCAGTTGTCTGACGATCTAGATTCTAGCGTATCTACGCCGGTAATCGCTTTCAAACGCGGCAGCCTCATTAAGAAGATTCGATGAGGATTTCTTGATGAGTTCTTCATTGTCCCGTAAAGTACATGGGCTCATCGAGCGAGCCGTGCGTTTACAAACCGCCTGATTCGTAGGTAACTCTGTCCTAGTGAACCCATATGTATAGACTTTTCTTTTTATTTCTGCTGTGTTTTCAAACCACCTCAGCCCCTGAAGACGTAGGATTATTCACCAAAGCGCTTTGGTTACTTCATGCAACCGGCGAGCCCAGCTGTACCGTGGTTGATAATGACTCCAAGGTGAAAACGACCATAGCAAAAGCAATCGCAAAGGATCGTGAGATTTCAGCGAACGAATTGGATGGACTGATGACGGAATCCTCCTTTGCCAAACTCGCTGGCAAAGATGGCCGCATCTCGGAAGCAGAGATCACCAAAGCTCTTGATTCCATGACTCCACCCTCCAGACTCCGCTTGCATGACAGTCTACGCAAGCATGCGGAACTGCTAACAACTTCTTTCGACATGATCGAACAGGATCACCGACCTGCAATCCAATCCCTCGCAAAGTGGATTGCAAATCAATCGAATAAACAAGAGTCACTGCATGTCATCGTCACATGCACCGGAAACTCGCGTCGAAGCATGATGGGAGCATCGATGGGGAATTTGGCTGCCGCCTACTACGGTATGGAACACGTTCACTTTCATTCGGGTGGAACCAGTCCAACAGCATTCAATCGTCGAACCATTGCCTCTCTCAAAGAGATTGGTTTTCAAATCGAACCAACCGGCCAACTGGCAGAACCAGGAGACCCACAAACGCCCAACCCAAAGTATCGAGTCGTTTGGGGCAAAGACTTCGAAACCGAGGAGTTTTCGAAAATGTACAATGACGGAAGCAATCCACGATCCGGATTCGCTGCGATCATGGTATGCAGCGAAGCAGATCAGGATTGCCCCATCGTCAAGGGTGCTTCGATTCGACTGGCGATGCCATTCATCGATCCGAAACTCTATGACGACGGATCACTCGAGGGAAACAAATACCGGGAACGTCGAGATGACATCGGCCGAACGATGATGGCGATCATGGCTCATGCCAGTCGCAACATCGAACCAAAATCAGACAAAGCTCCACCGCAGGTTGGACAATTCAACTGAACTCGACCACTCGGATTCTCGACTGCAAACTGTAGAATCCGTGCGGCAGTTCGGGCAACCTGCTTGGAATTGGTTTGGCATCGTAACGACTACTCAACTTCGAAAGGATCTTCTTCTCGACGAAGCTTCCAACCCATGGTTGGCGGAATGGGCCAATCTCCCTGCAG
>JAJTID010000257.1 GCA_021300155.1 Pirellula sp. | reverse complement strand
CGAACGTGGCATGCTTCTGTCTGCTCTTGAGTCCCTAGCTTCGAACCAGAGTTTCACGCTCTTTGGTGGATCAGCGAAATCCAGACTACGATTGCTGAAGCTACTTGATCGTCTTGAGTCGGCAAAATTCGAGGATGGAGACGCCTTCGTGCGTTTAATTGAAGAAAGCTTGCATGAGATAGAGCAATTTGGATTTACCGAAAATTCTGTCGATGCTATGGCTCTGAGTGGCGCAACACCTGTTGTCGCGGCGGGTACGGTCTATGTCCGCAATGAAATGAAGCGCACGCTTGCATTGATCGCTATCGGAGTTCAGCTCTACAGACACAAACATGGAAACTTACCTAGCAGCCTTGAGGAACTTGCGAAAGTGAACTTGGACCCTGCTTCGTTGGCGCCCATCGGCGGCAAGCCTTTCGGTTACCGGCTGAATGCGCAAAGGGATACCGCTACGGTTTGGGGGTTCTATATTCCTTCGCGGATCAAGCAGACTCCGACCGAGCCACTCGAGCCCGTGGGAGAAAATGGCGATTGGGTTTGGAGAGTTCGGTGACAAAACACCAATTGGTTAGGTCTCTTTCACTCCAAAGTTGCGGGATGGACGATGAAACAATGTTGCCATGCCGATCTTGAGAACCAAACCTAGAGTACGGAACAAAGTCCAGGTTTCACACGGAAAACATTTATTGATGAGCCGCGAGACACCGTGGGGGCATGAAGACGATTGCCGAAAAGAACGAAAGAAAACGAAAAAACACAAACATTCAATGTGAGCCTTAGACAAACGCATATGGCACGGACTCGGATCCGGTAGCTCCGGAGGAGCGGTAGACCTTAGGCGGCGGCGTTAACCGCCGATTGACGGCGCAACACGAATCGAAAGCTCCAAAGGAGCGACAGAATAACATTGCTGCTATCGCTCCATCGGAGCTTTGAAACACGACGCTGCCGAACTACCGCGACTTGCATCGCCTGAGTTTAGTCACTCCTCCGAAGTTACTACGAAGCTACGTCCAAGCGACAATCAATACAGCGACAACTCCTCTATCCAATCAAGGATCATTACAATTTTTTGCCCTCTTTCGTTCTTTTCGGCAATCGTCTTATTGGTCCATAACGGCGCAGGTGCCACCCACAACAATACGCTTCTATCCGGCGTCGAGCGACTGCCTCGTCCCTACCATGTCATCCTTGTCGGCATAACACTGCAATAAACTAACCATGCACGAGACTTAACCGGCAATCAACGTTTTCGTGGAGAAGCGGGTGGTGAATACGTTCTTGGGAATCCTTCTGCAATCGAGTATTCAAGCAACTCGTCTTTCGATAGCTTCTCATCGTCGTTCAGGTCGATTTTGTCGAAGCTAGAAAATGAGGCCTCATCTTTGCTAAGGAACAAAAATGGACAGGCACAGCGTGTTGCATTTGTTTTTCGATTTGGTAGATTTTGCTGACTGAGCCGATTGTTCCTTTGTGGAGTTTTGCGATGACTAAAGCTCGCTGCCGACTGGCCGATACGTCCGTAAGTCGTTGGTATCACTGCCTTTCCAGATGCTGCAGGAAAGCCCATCTGCTTTCCGATGAGAACGGTTTCCAGCGGAAAGAATGGATCGACCAACGACTGAAAGAACTGAACCAAATCTTTGCGATCTCCGTCGGTGGCTTTAGCACTATGGACAGCCACCTTCACTTGCTCTTGCGTATCGATTGCGAACAAGCCGAAAATTGGTCCGATCAAGAAGTCGTTGAGCGTTGGTTTCGCCTCTATCCGCCTCGCGGGGCCGATCGCAAACCGATGAAACCAACGGAGGAAATGGTCCAAGCCAAATTGAACAACTCCGATTGGGTGCGAGAGACTCGAAGTCGTTTGTCTTCACTCGGTTGGTTCATGAAGTGTTTGAAAGAACCACTCGCTCGCCTCGCGAATCAGCAAGATGGATGCACCGGGGCGTTTTTCGAAGGACGCTATAAATCGATCGCCATTCTGGACCAAGAATCTTTGCTATCTGTGGCAGCGTACATCGATTTGAATCCAGTGGCCGCTGGAATTGTTGCATTGCCCGAACAAAGCCCACATACCAGTATCAAGGAACGAGTGGATAACGCAGTCGTTCAAGGTCGTATGGAAGATGTCGAGCAGATTCGCAATGGCAGTGTTGCTGCGCAATCGGTTAGTGGCGAAGTCGAAGATTCGTTGTGGTTGGTTCCAATCGAAGATCGCCAGCGTCACGGTTCATCAAGGAGGGGATTCGCGGAGGGTTTTACGTTAGGCCAGTATCTGTTGTTAGTCGATTACACGAGCCGGGTGGTGCGCAAGGGGAAGGCGGCATTATCCAGTGAGTTGGCAAATATCTTTGAGCGACTCGGGAGCAGCGCCGAGATTTGGAGTCAGCGTATCAAGCGGCTTCAAGGAAAGACGTGGGTAGGTCGCTTTTTATCAGCCAGTCGCGATCGATTGCGAGAATTGGCCAGCAAGTTGGGTGTTCGGCATCTTGCGAACATCGGCTGACGGTTTTATGGGTTAGCAACCAGCGACAGGCGTCTCTAAAGCGCAACGAAAGAATTCGATCGAGGTAGCGGTACGTTTCCATCGATCGAATTCGGTTCGAAATCTCGCGATTCAGTCATCGCGATTCTTTTTTTG
>JAJTID010000009.1 GCA_021300155.1 Pirellula sp. | reverse complement strand
TGCGACGTCCGTGAACGACTTAGCAACTATCCTTGGTAATGCCTCAGACGAAGTTACTGCGAAAGCCGTATATGGGAAATCTGTACGTACGGTTTGACGAGGGGGAGGGCTCGGCCAAAAGCCGACCCTCTCTACTCTACTGGTCTCACTTTCCTCGGCTCATCACTAGCATCGATTTTCTCAAGCGTGAACGACCCTTGCGACTCATGCGTGAAACATTGCCCGCACCGGGCGAGCAAGTCTACCCTCGCAAGTACGACCTGCTCATCGTAGACGAAGCTCACAACTGCGCTCCATCGGGCGCTGGCAAGTACGCTACCGATTCACTGCGAACTCAAGCATTGCGTGAATTAGCACCGCACTTTGAGCACAAGCTTTTTCTGACCGCTACACCGCACAACGGTTACAAGGAAAGTTTCGGTGCCTTGCTCGAACTATTGGACAACCAACGGTTCTATCGTGGCACAGAACCAGATCGCAAGCAACTCGATGCGGTTATGGTTCGTCGTCTCAAGAGTGATCCAGGCTTCACATTCAACCATTTGGGAATCCGTCGCTTTCCGCCCCGCATACTGGAGACCATCGAAGTTCCTTATACGGACGAAGAAAAAGCCATTCATTCTGCCTTACGCAAATACACCAAAATGCGGTCATCGAGAGCCGAGGGTAACGCCGAGCGATTCGCGACCGAGTTTGTGTTGAAGACCTTGAAGAAGCGATTGTTTTCTTGCCCTGCTGCGTTCCTGACGACATTGGAGCAGCACGAACGGTCACTGCACACCGCACGCAAAAAAGTTGCGAAGCCATCATTCAAGACGCTCCAACTGGAACTGGAACGGCTCGACGAAGAGTACGCTGACGACACCGACTACGATGACGCTACCGCAGACGCATTGGACACGGCGACTCGTTTGTTTTCCGAGCCGACCGCCGACGAAGAAGCTCTTTTGAAACAAATGAAGGATTGGGCCAAGCGAGCTCGCGGTCAACGAGAATCCAAAGTCAAACAGCTCATAGAATGGCTCAAAAAGCATCTAAAGCCTGGCGGGAAATGGTCGAAGGAGCGTGTCATCATCTTCACCGAGTATCGAGCCACCCAAAACTGGTTGCAAGAGGTTTTGTCGGTCGAAGGTTTCACTGACGGCGATCGACTCGTAACCATGTACGGCGGGATGGATCCTGAGAAACGTGAGGATGTCAAAGCGTCGTTTCAAACATCGCCAGACATCAGTCCGGTGCGCATCCTGCTGGCTACCGATGCAGCTTCCGAAGGTCTCGACTTGCAGAATTTTTGCTCGCGACTCATCCACTACGAAATCCCTTGGAACCCAAACCGCATGGAGCAGCGGAACGGACGTGTGGACCGACACGGGCAGAAAGCCGACAAGGTTCTTATCCACCATTTTGTCGGCCAAAGTTGGAAACCCGAGCCAGGTCAATCCATGACGATTCGGGAACGCGGACTCGAAGCCAACGATTTGGAAGACGATCTCGAATTTCTCATGCGAGTGGCGCTCAAGGTCGAAACAATTCGAGAAGACCTTGGTAAGGTCGGCAACGTCATTGCACTGCAAATTGAAGAAGCGATGTTAGGTCATCGCAAGGAGTTGGACACCGCCAAGGCTGAAAATGAAGCTGCACCGATACGGAAGATGCTTAGGTTCGAGCGGGATCTGCAAAAGCAAGTCAAGGCACTGATGGACCAATACCGAGAAACACGACGCGAACTGCGTCTCTCGCCAGAAAACATCTGCCAAGTCGTAAATGTTGGCCTATCGCTAGCGGGGCAGCTAGCTCTCACTCCGACCAAGACAGAGGATGGCAAGCTTTGTTTCCAATTGCCACCGCTGAAGGGGAGTTGGGCCGCATGTGCTGAAGGCCTTGAGCATCCACACACGAAAGAGATTCGGCTCATCACTTTTGATGAGACAGTCTCGCGAGGGCGTGACGATCTTGTGTTGGTGCATTTGAATCATCGATTACCACAGATGTGTTTGCGACTGCTGCGGGCCGAAGTATGGGCCGAAAAGGGGCGATCGAAACTGCAACGGGTTACGGCCCGAGTTGTTCCGAACAGTATTATCGATACACCAGCAGTGGTTGCCCATGCCCGGCTCGTAGTCATCGGCGGAGACAACGTTCGTTTGCACGAAGAGATCATTACGGCGGGCGGTTCCATCAACCAAGGGAAATGGGGTGGACGGTTGAATCAAACGCAACTCGAAGATTCGCAGTCAGGAATGACCAACGTTGAACCATCGGACAAAGTCAAAGACGTCTTGCTGGACCTGTATCCGCAATTCGCTGGCCGTTTAGTCGAGTCGTTAGAGGCACGAGTCAAAGAACGCAAAGCAGCGATCCATCGAACGCTCAGCGCTCGCGCCGACAAAGAAGCAAAGGACATCGAATCTATCCTCACAGAATTGAAAAAGTCCATCGAAGCAGAACTCAAGGATGCAGCGTACATTCAGCCATTGCTTGCAGGTTTCGATGACCCGGAGCAAGAGCGATATGAACGCAACAAGGATGCGATGCGAGCCCGAGTAAAGGAGATTCCGGATGAAATCAGGCATGAGACCGAGGCTATTCGGGAGAGGTTTGCGGATCCGCAAGCCAGAATGTTCCCTGTCGCTGTGACTTTTTTGGTTCCTGAAAAAATGGCAAACTGATCAAAGGATTCAATTTCATGAAGCTGACGGGCGTTTCCTACGATGTCGAGGGATTGGAAGAGTACACGTACGTGATAACTGAGGCCGTTATGACAGATAAACGAATTTCCATGGACTGGGAAGAGAGTGGTTACGTTTATAACGCCATCATGAATTCAGAGGACGGTGGCACGTACTATGTTGGTACTTTCGGATCACCTCGGCCTGAGAGTAGTTGTCACATCGAAGCAAGACGGTTTCGCGCCAAGTCAGGCGAGGAGTTGTTGTGGCTCAAATGGAATCGCGAAGATACGGGATACGAAGGTGTAGCAATCGTACACCTTGCAAGCGAGTGGGAAAGTTAGAGCTCAATCAATATGTCCATAGCACGTCACCACGCAGAATGGCTTTCTCTCGTCCCGGTCTCAGGTCCGTTTCTGAGTCTTCCGATATTGATGGAAGCGTTCAATACTGGCCTCGAGCCGCATGATCCTGAGCAAGCCCGATTGTTGCGGCAGGCGTATGCCAATTGGCTCGAGTCGGTCGAGAAACGCAAGGCCGATCCTGCACCGCATCAGCAATGGATCAAGTTCGTTCTTAGCAAGACCCTCGAACTCGATGAACAAATCCTTGCCGAGGGACAAGCCATTCCGCAAACTCTGCAAGCAGAGATCCCCGAACATCATGAGTTGCTACGCCCCAATATCGTTTTGATTGATCCCAATACCAAGAAGCCAAGGCTGCTGGTTCAGATCTATCCCCGGTCGCAAGAACTCACCAGCTACGTTACGAACTCCCGTTGGAAAGCATCGCCCGATACACGAATGACCGAGTTGCTTCATGCGACCGGCGTGCGGCTTGGAATTGTAACCAACGGTGAACACTGGATGCTGGTCGATGCCCCCAAGGGAGAGACCTCTGGTTATTCTTCATGGTATGCGGCCCTTTGGCTCGAAGAGAAGCTCACACTTCAAGCGTTCAAAAGCCTTCTATCCGCTAGTCGTTTTTTCAATGTCCCTGACGATCAAACATTGGAAGCACTTCTAACCAAGAGTGCGTCCAATCAACAGGAAGTCACCGACCAGCTTGGTTATCAAGTCCGTCGCGCCGTCGAGGTGCTGATTCATTCACTCGACCGCGCCGATCAGGATTTCAGCAGGGAACTATTGGCAGGTGTTCAGGAATCTGTACTGTACGAGTCGGCACTCACGGTCATGATGCGGTTAGTGTTCTTGTTCTGTGCTGAGGAACGGGAACTGATTCCTAGCAAGCCATTCCCGGTCTACGAACAAAACTACTCCGTCTCTACGATCAGCAAGCAACTGCGGGAACTGGCGGATCAGCATGGCGAAGAATTGCTCGAACGCCGCTACGATGCGTGGCCTCGGCTCTTGGCAGCGTTTCGTGCCGTGTACGGGGGGCTTCGACATGACGATGTTCATATTCCAGCCTATGGCGGTAGTCTCTTCAACCCAGACCGATTTCCTTTCCTGGAAGGTCGGAAGATGGGAACGACATGGCGAGACGGCGAAGCGAATCCACTGCCGGTCAACAATCGCACCGTGTTGCACCTACTCGAAGCGTTGCAACTGTTGCAAATCAAGATGCCGGGTGGCGGACCAGCCGAGGCTCGTCGGCTCAGCTTCAGAGCACTCGACATCGAACAGATCGGTCACGTTTACGAAGGGCTACTGGATCATACTGCCAAACGTGCAACGGAACCGATTCTTGGTCTCACTGGAACTCGAGCCAAGGAGCCAGAAATTCCATTGGCTGAGTTAGAGAAGCTGCTGGCAAAGGGGGAAACGGATCTCGTCAAGTATCTGAAAGACGAAACAGGCAAGACGGAAAAGGCACTTGCGAAGATGCTCAAGACCGAGATCGAACCGGCAAATGCATCTCGGTTTCGAACCGTATGCCAGAGCGATGATGCATTGTGGACGCGGGTTCAACCTTTAGCCGGGATCGTGCGACTCGACAACTTCGGCTATCCCGTTGTTATTCCTACTGGTAGCGTTTTTGTGACAGCCGGGACCGACCGTCGTTCCAGCGGTACACACTACACACCGCGACTCCTAACCGAACCAATCGTTCAGCATACATTGGAGCCGTTGGTTTACTTCGGTCCCGCCGAGGGGTGGCCAAAGTCAGAATGGAAGCTGAAGTCGGCCAAAGAACTGCTCGATTTGAAGATCTGCGACATGGCATGTGGATCGGGTGCGTTCTTGGTCCAAGTGTGCCGCTATCTGGCAGCTCGACTGCTAGAAGCGTGGGACGAGATCCAACAGGCAAATCCTGGACAAGTGCGATACACGCCCGAAGGCCTACCATCGACCGGACAACCAGGCGAAACGCTTATTCCAGATGATGTCGAGGAGCGGCGGATCTATGCACTCCGTTTAGTGTCACAACGTTGTATCTATGGTGTCGACATCAATCCGTTGGCAGTCGAAATGTGCAAGTTGTCTTTGTGGCTGTTGACGCTCGCCAAAGACAAGCCGTTTGAGTTTCTCGATCACAACATTCGTTGTGGTGATTCGTTGGTTGGCATTCATGATTTGGAACAACTGAGTCGTTACAGTCTCAAGCCAAACGATATTGATCAACCCTTATTTAGCGGCCCTTGGCTTGATGGCGTCGACGAAGCGATCGCCCTGAGACTCAAGCTTGAAGACCTGCCCGCAAACTCGGTCGAAGATGTCGGCCGACAAGAGAAGTTGCTCGAAGAAGCCAACGAGAAAATCGCTCGGTTGCGATGTGCTGCAGATTTACTTGTATCCGCTGAATTTTGGGGAGAGAGTGCCAAGGACAAGCTTGAGCGAGTTCGACACGCGGCTGTGAAATCCGGCCACTACATCGAACACGGCCCGACCGCGGAGTTCGAACAGATCGCTGCGAAAGAACGACGCGGCCAGAAGATGTTTCATTGGCCATTGGAATTTCCTGAAGTAATTGTAAAACGTGGTGGGTTCGATGGGTTTGTTGGGAATCCTCCTTTTCTAAACGGATTTAAAATCGGTCGCACCTTTGGAGAGTCATACCGTCATTTTATCGACTTTGCTGTAGCTGATAACGCAAAAGGAAGTGCGGATTATTGTGTTTACTTTCTCTTAACAGCCACTGATCTGTTGGCTCCTCTTTCTACATCCGGTTTTCTTGCTACAAAGTCGGTAGCTCAAGGTGACTCACGAAAGGTTGGGTTGGATCGCATAGTCGAATCGGGTTTTACGATTTATCGCGCGACTGATACTGAGCCTTGGCCGGGTGGTGCCTCGGTGGAAATTGCAAAAATTTGGTTTACACCGATAAATTGGGCCGCCGAATGTATCCTTCGAAATCTCGCAGTGACAGGAATCACTTCGTCTCTTAATGAGAAAGCTGTCTTGTTCGCAAATCCATTTCGACTGAATACTAATACCGACAAAGCGTTCAAGGGAATTACTATTGGCGGGACGGGATTCGTTTTAGAAAGCGCCGAGGCACACAATCTTATTACTCAAGACGGTCGGAATGCAGATGTCGTGAAGCCTTACTTGATCGGGAAGGACATTAACACGAGTTTTGATCAGGGAGCAAGTCGTTGGATCATTGACTTTGGTGTCTTGGACTATTCCGAAGCTGCTACATATAGCGAACCAATGAGAATCGTCACCGAACGTGTCAAGCCGTACCGGGATCAATTAGAAGGACAGGTACACGAAGCTGACTTTTGGAAGTTTCAAGATAAACGCATTGACAGCTTCAATGCTATTGCCCACCTTTCAAATGTGTTTGCAATTGCGCTTACGAGTAAAACAGTATCGCCTGCACTTGCTTCTACAACTAATGTGTTGGACCAGAGCCTTGTAATATTTAAGACTTGTCAATACGCAGTATTCTCGGCTATCGCATCGTCGCTTCACTATTGGTGGGTAATTACATTTGGAACCCCAATGCGGACCGATGCCCGTTATTTGATTCGACAGTGCTTTGAGACCTTCCCTTTCCCAAGCTGCTGCAATGATCTTTTTAATCGTGCAGAAGACTCAGACGATAGTGAACTCACCCGGATTGGACGTAAGTACCACTCCTACAGAAAAGCAGCGATGAAGAAGGCAGGACAGGGCCTCACAAAGATTTACAATCGCTTTCACAATCCAGAAGAAACCTTAGCCGACATTCTGAAACTCCGGGAGCTACATGTCGAAATGGATCAGGCCGTTGCCGCCGCCTACGGCTGGACCGATCTCGAACTCGGCCACGACTTCCACGAAACCAAGCATGGTGTTCGCTTTACCATCAGCGAAGCCGCCCGCCGTGAAGTCCTTCAACGCCTGCTCAAGCTCAACCACGAACGCTACGCCGAAGAAGTCAAGCAAGGGCTCCATGGCAAAAAGGCTTCTGCCAAAACAGTGGCGCGAAAGAAAGCACCTAGACAACCAGCTCCCAAGAAGAAAACACCCAGCAGTTCAAACGCCAAACAACCAAACCTTTTCGATTTCGGCGTGGAACAAGAATCTGGCAACGACGTTTGGTATTTCGCCTACGGCAGCAACTTGTCGATTGATCGCAAGCAACTTCGGACAGGACAGATCCGCCAGTCGCAGCGAGCGGTGCTGCCTAACTACCGACTCGCTTTCAATAAGCAGGCTCGTGACGGCGGAGTGTATGCAAACCTTGTCCAATACGAAGGTGCTAAAGTATGGGGCGTCATCTATCTTTGCAGTCCCAATGCAATAGAAGAATTGGATCGCCGAGAAGGAGTGATGGGGGGGGATTATGTGCGTGTGCCAATGACGGTAAATTTGGATGATGGAACGAAATGCTCAGCACAAACCTACGTAGCAGGCAATGAGTTTATCGTTGCCGAAGGAACGCCCACGGATGAGTATCTCGGCTACATCCTGACCGGAGCAACTGAGCATGGACTGCCGAAAGAGTACATCAATTCGCTTCGGCGAATCGCTAAACAATTAGACGGTGACAAATGAGCATTGTGACCATTGCGTTTACTGATTGACACCCCAGGAATGCCGAATGAATAAAACTCTCGATCGATTGCAGGATTTGTTTTTATTGAAACGTGTCGGCTGGTGCATCACGAGAACTGGCGGGCAGGCAGGTTGCTTACCGAGTTCGTCCGAAGTCAACAATTCATTCCGACGAGAGCACTTCCAAAAAAAGAGTTGTAGATCGGCACGGAATTCCTCCATTCGTCCTATTCCCGAAAATGGTACTCTTTGCCTTAGATTCTACAAATCAAACATTAAGGATAGCAAAACCCCAAGTGCTAAGAACATTCGCCGATTGACGTTCGTCACTTTTTCTGGAGGCTATTGTGGCCAGCAGTTGACTTTCGTCAATTCGCGATGTACTGTTGAGCAACGGATGCCGACCTATAAGTACAGAACAAGGAGCGTGCCATGCGGTTGACAGACCAAAGGCTGCTCACCCTGTTTTTGCAAGCAATCGAAGAAGCATCGAATGGTACTAATGGATTTGTGGTTTGGAAAAGACGGGCTTGGGAATGGATACTTAGAGAGCTGGAGGGGCTGTCGCAGCAGGCACTTGCAAAAGAAATGCTCAAGCATGTGAGATCCGGCGGAGAGATTGATCAAACTCGAGAAGCTCTAGACGAATACAGAGATTATCACGAATACCACTATGATTTTCGTTTTCGAGTCGGCGATGCCGAAATTTACCTCGAAACCGTTCTGGATGAAAAAAGTACCGGACCGGTTGTGACAGTGGTTAGCGCGAAATACAAGTGAACATCGAAATCATGGCGAACTCCAAAGACAGGCCCTATCCTCGTCACTGTGCTGAATGCGGGAACGAATCTGTCGTTTCAGCGCAGATTGCATACAACGCAAAGGTTAAACACGATGGCAAACTCCATGAGTTTCCGATTTCGAATCTGACCATTGACAAGTGCGAATTCTGTGGAGAAGAGTATTTCACAATGCTCACAGACCGTGAAATTTCCCGTGGACTGAGGATACATCTTTGTTTTCTTCAGCCCGAGGAGATTCGCGAGAAAATCCAAGAACTCGGTCTCACCCAAGCAGAATTTGCACTTCGTTTGGGAGTTGCGAAGGAAACCGTTTCGAGATGGATCACTGCTCATACGATCCAAAATCGAGCCATGGACAATTTAATGCGATTGTTTTTTGGTCTGGCCGAAGTTCGGAATGTATTGACAGAATCTGGACCAATCGAAGGGCTGGGAATCATTTCAAGAACGACACGATTAGCGGTTTCCTGTGATTCAGAGTCGCTTAGCTGGACTTCAAAGCGTGAGTTTTCAGCTAGCACTTGGACTCGTAGAGATTCCTTTAAGCTGCGTGGCTGTTAGGATACGTAGAGGAACTTCATGCTAGTTAGTACGTTCTATTCGTTCAAAGGCGGAGTTGGTCGCACGCTCGCACTCGTGAACGTGGCAACGGAGCTTGCGAAAAGTGGTCGACGTGTCCTCATCGTTGATTTTGATCTCGAAGCTCCTGGTATCGATACATTCAACGAGTTAAGAGCGAAGCCCGACCAATTGGGAATGGTTGACTTTGTCGCACGGTATATCCATTCAGGGACGCCACCTGCCATTGGGGAGTTCGTCTACGAGGCTCCAATTTCGAATTCAAAAAAAGTTTCTGGTAAGCTCTGGGTGATGCCTTCGGGGAAACGTGGACCTGAATATGGAGCGAAGTTAGCTAAAATAAACTGGCAAACTTTGTACGACCAACAAGAGGGATTTCTCTTGTTCGAGGATCTTAAGTCTCAGTGGGAGGAACACCTAAGTCCGGATTATGTTTTGATTGATTCGCGTACTGGCTTTACAGAAGTTGGTGGTATTTGCACACGTCAGCTTCCAGACTTAGTAGTTATTCTGTTTATTCCCAATGAGCAAAACTTACTGGGCTTGCAGCCTGTTGTTGGTGCTATTCGGGAACAAAACTCCGCTACGAAAACAAAGGCGATTGAGATCGAGTTTGTTGCTTCGAATGTACCAACGCTAGACGACGAAGAAGACATCCTGCGGACGCAGATGATTCAGTTCGAAAAGGCTTTCCTCGACAAAAAGGGGCATCAATTTGATGGTTCGTTCCGCGGAGTTAGATTTCCGATCATCGAGCGCTATGACAGCTTACAGTTGTTGGATCAGTCTATTTTCGTTCTGAAAAGGCCAAAAAGTCGTCTTGCTAAACAGTACAGAAGCGTCATGAGATCATTGATTGACGCAAATCTAGGCGACAGAGAAGGCGCAATTGAATACCTCAAGCGTCACCTGAATTTTAGACGGGTCACTAGCGTATCATTTACTACAGTCGAAAATCGTATCGCTGATATCCTTCAAAGGCATTCATCGGATGCTGAAGTTATGATGTGGGCCGGTCGTTTCTATAAAGAACGTGCGAACACGAAGGAAGCGATATCTATTTTGCAACAGTCATTAAAACTTAGTGTTGCTGATGAAAGATTCCCGACCCATCAAGTTCGAATCGACCTCGCGGAATCTTTTCTTATAGAACAGCAGCCGGAGCCTGCGTGTGAGCAAATCAAACTGGCTTTGCACGATTCCAATTTGGAAGCAAAAACACTTAGAAGATGTGTCCTCCTTTGGCAACAAACAAACTCCGACGCTCTTCCTGAGATTCCAAGGCTCCCATCTGTAGCTTCTCTTTCAGATGATGAGGTTGTTGACCTCGCTTCAGCAATGGATGTGTCCAGCGGCTGGCAAAGCATTGCATTGGATCTTCTACTGCCTCGTATAGGCTCTGGCGATATAGATTTTTCACAGTCTAACAGGAGTTTGGTTCATTACGGATTGTTGTCTGCAATTGGCTCTGGGCGATTTGAATCAATTGAATCAATGATTCGTTACATGAAAAATCAGTCCTCGCCGCCGCTCCATGATTTGTTCAACATGGCGATGGGTACTTGGGCGATAAGTGGGAGCCCCGATCCTGCCGAATTCCAGGCGGTTATCGATCACGAACAGAGTCGTGAAAAAGAGCTTCCAGACGCAAACTTTCTACAGTGCTTGGCAGTTGCGCTAGGAGTTGTTGGTCAACGGGAAGAAGCAATTCTTCGAGTTACAGCTTCGAAAAAACAGATCACGTCGCTGCATGTAAATAGATTTTCCTGTTGGCGTTACTTGGAAATCAATGCGGCAGAGTTTTTGAAAGATCTAGAAGAGATTGAGCAATTCATTAACGGCAACGCAATTCAACCCTTATTTCTGCGGAACGTTCCCTAGCATTCTCGCAAGCGTTCATCAAACTGCAATTTCACGTAACTCAAGGGGAATGACCTAATTACTGATGTAAACGAAAGCAAGTTTGTCGCATTCATATTGCCCGAATACCCAGAGAATATAAGGAACTAGGCGTGCAGCAATCCCATCCATCTCAACATCAGCTACGCGCCGAACTCGAGCAAAGCGTATTGGCCGATCTCCTCGGGCCTTCGGGAGGTGAAGACGAAGAAATAACCGAGCGCACGGTTCGAGATCGATACTTGGTCGGCGTTCTTGCACCGTCCAGAGGCTTGAACGTTGAGAGGCGAAGCTCAACGGAAAAAAGTTCAAGTTCTGAAATAGAGGAAGAGGATGAGGAGACGCCGTCTATCCCGGACGAGCTTTCCGATGGAGGCAGCGACTCCGCCGACGATGGGAAAACCGATGCCGATACGCCCGTCACCATTGCGCACTTGCCATCCACTTTAGGAATGACTTTTTGTGTTGAAGGGGCTGCGTCATCATTCCGAGTTAGCGGCCATTGGGGGCAATACAAACGTGAAAAACAGGAGGACAAAACCGACCACAATGGCAGGGCTCTTCTTGTTTGGAAGCGGTACCCAAGGGGTGGCACAATCGATATTCCACTACAAAGTGGAACGATTAAAGCCAAAGCTCCAGATCCTGAATTTCCAGATATCTATGTTCAGGGGCAGATTCGCAAACGTAACACGCACTACGTCGTCACGCTGTTCCTTGTCAACGCACAAGAGGAACTGCGACCGAAGGATGAGTTCCATATTTTCCAACCAAAGCTCATCGCCACTGGCCATGATGGGCAAGCGGTCTTCTGTAAACGCACGACAGTCGGCTCCAAGAATGATCTAGAAGAGCGTCTCATGGCAATGCTCTATCGGCACCAAGTGGAATTCGCCGTAGGACATGGCGTTAGTGTTCACGCCGAAGTATCGAAGGAATCGTCCGATCGAGCCGTGAGCATCGAAACGGTGATCGTACCGACCTATGAGGTGCCTCGCACCGCACCGCCGACCGAAGACGATGCTACCCAGAACCCAGCTTTTGGCAAACTCGCTGGATTGGTGCTCGACATGAAATTGCTGGCCGAGGCGGATGCAAAGAAACTCTCCACCATGCTTGAGCCTTTGGTCACGGCCTACAAGGATTGGATCCAACGAGAAGAAACCAAACTCAGCGACCCTCAACAAGGGCTCGAGCAATTTGGTGATGCAAGTCGCGTTGCAATCGACAACTGCCGTTTGACCCTCGATCGAATCGAAAGCGGCCTGAAACTGTTGCTGAAAGACGCGAAAGCCTTTGAGTCTTTTCAATTCATGAATCGAGCCATGTGGCTTCAGCGAACGCACTCCATTTACGCCGAACGTGTTCGCCGTGGTGAACAGCCCGATTTTGATAACGACATTGACAAGCCTGCGAATCGAAGTTGGCGACCGTTTCAGATTGCATTTATCCTGCTCAACCTGCCGGGTGTGACGGAACTCGATCATTCGGAGCGTGGTGTTGGTCCCGAAGCGATTGCTGACTTGTTATTCTTTCCCACGGGTGGAGGTAAGACGGAAGCCTACTTGGGTTTATCGGCGTACACGATGGGACTGCGACGATTGCAGGGTACCGTTGCAGGACGGATCGGCGATGAGGGGATAGCTGTATTGATGCGATACACACTGCGACTTCTCACGATCCAGCAGTTCCAGAGAGCGACGGCCCTTATCTGTGCTTGTGAGTCGATTCGACGCAAAGCGTTGGAGCATGGTGACAGTCGATGGGGCAACACTCCGTTTCGCATTGGGCTATGGGTGGGTCGCAAGACGACTCCTAACCGAACCGATGATGCAGTCGAAGCGATCAAACAAGCGAGAGGCAATCAGTTCGTGGGCGGAGGTATTGGGACGCCCTACCAACTTACGGCTTGTCCGTGGTGTGGAAGTGCCATCGAAGCCGGTAAGCACCTCGATGCCAAACCGTATCCACATGGATCGGCTCGAACATTGATGTATTGCGGCGACAAGTTTGGTCAATGCTTGTTTAGCAAACGCCAAGCAGCAGACGAAGGATTGCCGGTCGTCGTAGTCGATGAAGAGATTTATCGCCGTTTGCCGACATTGCTCATTGCGACTGTGGACAAGTTTGCACAGATGCCTTGGAAGGGTGAGATTCAAATGCTCTTTGGGCAGGTGAATGGCTTTTGCGAACGGCATGGCTTTAAGTCGCCCGACTTGGAGGATTCAACTTTCCATCCGAAATCCAAACTGGGATTACCGTCGGCAAGGCTCGTGGAGCATGGACCGCTTCGCCCGCCCGATTTGATTATTCAAGACGAATTACATCTCATCAGCGGCCCGCTGGGGACGCTGGTTGGCCTGTATGAAACAGCCATCGACAAGCTATGCACCTGGGAGGTGAATGGCAAACAAGTACGTCCAAAGCTAATCGCGTCGACGGCAACGATCAAAAATGCAGATGTACAGGTGCATAGCTTGTTCCTGCGAACGGTGAACATATTCCCGCCACCAGGACTCGATGTGCGGGACAACTTCTTTTCCGTACAGCGAGAACCAACCGAAGAGGAATTTGGCAGAAGGTACCTCGGAATCTGTGCACCAGGCCGTCGTCTGAAAGCGGCGTTGATTCGGGTTTACGTTGCTTATCTTTGCTCGGCACAAATGTTGTACGAGAGGCATGGCAAGTCGATCGACCCGTGGATGACGCTTGTCGGTTACTTCAACTCGATGCGAGAGCTCGGCGGCATGCGGCGTCTCGTTGATGATGCGATCACCTCGCTTTGCAACAAGCAAGACCGACGGGGATTGGCCAAACGCAGACTCTATAACGATGGACTTGCTGAGTTAACCAGTCGAATGCGTTCAGAAGAAATCCCACAGATTCTCGATCGACTCGAATCGGGTTTCGATCCCGAACTCGAAGAGAAACGCCGAGAGGCATTCAAGACGAAAGATTACAAAAGCATCCCCAAGAAGCCGCTGGACGTTTTGCTTGCAACAAACATGATTTCAGTCGGGGTGGACGTCAAACGATTGGGCTTGATGGTAGTTGCAGGACAGCCCAAGGCTACGGCGGAATACATCCAGGCGACGAGCCGTGTCGGTCGTTCTTTTCCAGGCTTAGTTTGCACGGTGTTTAATTGGGCCAGACCGCGTGATCTATCCCACTACGAATCTTTTGAGCACTACCACTCTACCTTTTACAAGCACGTTGAGCCGCTTTCTGTCACACCGTTTTCGCCTGGAGCGTTACAGAGAGGGTTATCAGGGCTTTTGGTTTCCTTGGTGCGTTTACGCAGTGCTGAGTTCAATACGAACGAAGCTGCGTCACGCATCACGACAGGCAATCCCTATGTTCAAGACGCCATCGAAACGATAGCCAGACGAGCTGAGTTGATTGGCGACGGCACCAAAACGGGAGACTTCTGCCGTGCGGAGCTGCTGAGTAAAGCTGATCTATGGCAAGCAGAGGCACAAAACACGACAGGTGGTCGATCGCTGACCTATACGGAGTCGTACGGGGCGGATGGTCCAAAGAAGGGGACCACCGTCAAGTTGCTTCAAAGTCCTGGAATGGAAAAGTGGGAAGAGTTTACTTGCCTCAATTCGCTTCGCGAAGTCGAGCCGTCTGTGAAGTTCATCATTAGCGACGGAGGACTCGATGAGATTAGCGGCGATATCATGCCAGAGGATCCGATAACCGACCCGGTTGGAAGTTCGCCAAGCATGGGAGAGCAAGCATGACAAACGCACAAATGAAGAAGTCGGAAGTTGGAGAGGTTAGACCGAGTCAGACGATTACGACCTACGGAATCGGTTCGCTCGTTGATTTGCCGAATATGTCGGTGATCGTTATGGGACTGGATGACTGGCCCAATGCACATTCGAATGAAATTGCAGAGGAACGATTATTGCGATCTGCTCAATCGATTCTCGGGCCAAAGGTGTCGAGATTCTTAACGCCGCCGCGTGGACCGGAATCGCAGGGTTCGCAAACCAATTGGTTCGATGAGTCTCGGCAGATTGGAATACCAGTCGCTCCATTTCCTCGATGGATGGTTTGTTCGAAATGCCGATTGATTGCTCCGATCAGCTCCGGGCTATTCGAGGCGAAGGTGTATCCGTATCGTCCTGATAAAGCTTGCTACGTTCACAATTGCACAACACAGGGCAGATCGCCAATTGCTGTTCCTGCTCGCTTTTTGGTGACGTGCGAACATGGTCATCTTGATGATTTCCCTTGGTCCTATTTCGTTCATCAGGGCAAGACGGATTGCAAGGGGCTGTTGTACCTTTACGAGTTTGGAGCCAGCGGCGAAGCACTCGATGTGGAGGTGAAATGCGATGGGTGCGGGTTACGCCGAAGATTGGGGCAAGCGTTCGGACCTAATAATCGCAATGTGTTACCTGAATGCCGTGGCCGCCGACCGCATCTTCGTGATTTTGATCCGAAGGGGTGCGAGGAGAAACATATGAAACCGATGCTACAAGGTGCTTCGAATCTTTGGTTTCCCGTCATCATTTCGGCATTGTCGGTACCGCAGGCAGCCGATGATCTTGGACGACTGGTTGAGGAGAACTGGGCGATACTTGATAAAGCCACGAGTCTCGATGTGCTGAAGGCGTTTCGGATCATTGGTCAACTTAAAGACCTCGCCAAGTACTCAGATGACCAAATCTGGGAAGCGATGCAAAAGCAGATCCAAGGAACCGAGTCGGATGTCGAGGACCCAGACGATTTGAAGTCGCCTGAATGGAAAGTCTTTTCGAATCCAACGAAAGCAACAGAGAGTCGTACTTTTAAATTGCGAGTCGTTGAACCGCCGACTGACTATGCAAAATACTTTGAGAAAATCGTGTTGGTGGAGAAGTTGAGGGAGGTCCGGGCTTTAGTTGGCTTCACTCGAATCATGTCGCCAAGAGATTTTGACAGTGCCGCCGCATTACCTGCCAACAACCGTGCTGCAATATCTCGTAAAGATCCGACCTGGCTACCAGCGAGCGAGACACGAGGCGAAGGGATCTTTTTTCAGTTCTCTGAGAGCATGATTCAGGACTGGGTGAAAGAGAACGATCTCTATGAAAAAGAGTTCAAGCGTGGTCATGAAGAATGGAGGATGAGCAAAAACCTCGACCCGAACGAGGGTTACCCTGGCATCCGTTATGTGATGATGCACACGTTTGCACACGCGCTGATACGACAACTGGCGATTGAGTGCGGATACACCAGTGCCTCGATCACCGAGCGTATTTACTCTCGTAACCCAAGGGATGGCGAACCGATGGCGGGCGTACTGATCTATACGGCGGCACCGGATAGTGAAGGAACGTTGGGGGGCTTGTGTGCACTCGGTGAGCCTGACAAGCTTGGTCGCCACATTCGCAGAGCACTGGATAAGATGAGCCTCTGTGCATCCGACCCTCTGTGTTCCGAGCATACGGTCAGTGGAGGGGAAAAGCTGCACGGTGCATCGTGCCATGCATGTTCCTTTTTACCAGAGACCTCGTGTGAGCGAGGGAACAAATACTTGGATCGCGCAGCTTTGGTTCCGACATTCGAACGAACGAACTTGGCATTCTTTCGAGTGAGTCCATGACGCCAGAACGCTTTGTTGTCGAAACGGCAAATGTACTAGCTCGAGATCTTCCCGCTGGCGTGATCGACTCGGTAGCGGAAGCGATTCTGACATTTTCGGTAGGTTCGCTTAGGGCTGAAATCTCTAGGCGAATTGCACATCATCATCATCGGGATAAGGCTATAGCGTTCGTAGATCGATGGCGAAGTGAAGCTAATGATGTTGATGCTAGAACGGTCGCTGTGGCGCTGCAATCGGCTGCGTTGTCGGAGCAGACCCACCGCGATTCCCAATCGGTTGAATTAGTGTGGACCGGCCCTGACACCGAGGCGACTCCGTTCCGCCGCACCGAACAAGCCATTCTCCAAGTCTTGGACGCTGCTCAGACCAAGATAACGCTCGTGAGTTTCGCGGTGTACCGGATTCCAAATGTATGCAATGCGTTGGTTCGTGCTGCTAAGCGAGGCGTTCGATTATCGGTCATCGTGGAGACACCTGATAAGATCGCTGGGGAAGGTGAGTACAGTACGATTCGGGCACTCGGCCCCGAGGTTGCAGCATGCTCGAGCGTCTACTTCTGGCCCAAGGAGAATCGGCCAGTTGGCGACAATAACAAAGTTGGCATCCTGCACGTGAAGTGTGCGGTTGCGGATAGCAAATGGTTGTTCCTTTCGTCGGCAAACCTGACTCAACAAGCATTCACGGTCAACATGGAACTGGGAATGCTGATTCGTGGTGGCTCTCTGCCACAGAAAGTGGAGCAACAATTTCATACGCTGATTCAAGGAGGTTTCCTGCAATCGGTTAGTTAGGCTCGATACCCATGAGTAAACAGCAACCAAAGTTTGAGAAGGCAAAGAAATAGCGTCACCATTACAAGATTTCGAGTATGAAACATCCGCCCAAACCAGTTGTAGAAGATCCTGGCTTTAAACTACGTCCTTATCAGCATGATGCTGTCGCGAAACTTAGGCATGAGTACAACTTAGGTAGATCTGCTGTACTTCTAGTTGCACCAACGGGATCTGGAAAAACGGCAGTTGGTTGTCACTTCGTTAAGGAAGCGGTGGACAATGGAAAAACTTGTCTTTGGATCGCACACCGTTCTGAACTGATTCGCCAAGCTTCGAATCATCTCGCTCTGGAATACAAAGTAAGGCATGGTATTATCAAGGCTGGGGTTGGAAACAACTCCCGTCTTCCCGTACAAATCGCAAGCGTTCAAACACTCATTCGTAGAAAACCGATCGATGGCGTTGGTCTACTAGTCGTCGATGAAGCACATCATGCGACAGCAGATACTTATCTCCGTATCATTGAATCGCATCCAAGGGCCCTCATCCTTGGTCTGACCGCGACACCGTGGCGGCTTACCGGCAAACAACTTGGATCGTTATTTGACGGAATAGTCGAAGTTGCCAATTACCCGTTTTTGATCGAACGCGGATACCTAGTTCGACCTCGCGTTTTCCTTCCTTCCGAGATTCCCAATTTTAGCGATCTACGACTCGCAGGCGGTGATTTCGATGAAGAGCAATCCGCCATGATCATGGAGCGTCCAAAGCTCATAGGTGACGTTTTCGAACAGTGGAAAAAGCATGCACTTGGCAAAGGAAAACCACGTTCCACCATAATCTTCGCGTGTACAGTGCCACATTCGCGTCAAATTGCTCATGTGTTTACTCAAGCTGGTATCGCGGCCGAACATTTGGATGCTAAGGTACCAGAGAAAGAAAGAGAAGCGATTCTAGACCGACTGGCGACTGGACAAACAACTGTTGTTTGTAATGTAATGCTTTTATCAGAAGGATTTGATTGTCCTTCGGTATCCTGCGTTGTAATTGCTCGACCAACAGCTAGCCGTACGCTATTTATCCAAATGGTCGGCCGGGCGCTCCGGCCATGTGCAGCATTGGGTAAATCGGACTGCATTATCCTGGACCATGCAGCAAATTCCCTTCGGCATGGCATGGTTGCGGAGATTACCAGTTACGAGTTAGATGAAGGCGACATACTTACACCGTCGACTAATAAAGCGGCGTGCAAAAAGTGCCCGTTGTGCAATGCGGTTGTACCGAACAATTCGGAAACTTGCCCGGAATGCGCCTATTCATTTCATCTCGGTCGACGCCTTCCATCAATGGCGAAAGGAGAGTTAGTTGAATTTGACTCTGCATTGAAAGTCAACTTAGTGAAGTCTTCAGAAGATCGCGAATTGATTCCACTTTCAGGAGTCGATAAGGTTCCTCTAAATCAACAGCCACTAATTTCGATCGGAATAGACTATGAATCGGTGCTCCAAGGACTCAAAGGCCCTGCCGCAGATTCATACCGTCACTTTCTCCGAACAATCAATCGACAAAACAATCACGAACGATTGCTGTCAATAAAACCAGCACTAAGTAGGCTTTCTCCATCGGAAAAGAAGGATTTTGTTGTAGCCGGTCTTCTCGCCGAGCATTCGGATCAATGGCTAGAGGAAATGAGTCGTGCTGGCTGTCTCAAGTTCCTGGGACTTGGCTGTCTTGAAAATATGTCCTCCGCACGGATGGAAGGCTACAATGGATTAACGTTTTTTGAACGCACAAAGAGATCCTTGAAACGAGCCAAGCCGAATTTGGTACTGAAGTTTGCGGCGTTGCTTTTCGGCGTCGGTGCACCGGGACAAATGAAAATCGCTTCAAACTTCGGGTTCAAGATTGTAAAGGGCTACGCACCCTACAGTGTCGAGCTCGCAGGTGAAGCACTCCGATCGATCGGTCTTGGTGGAGAAAGCTGTGAATGCGTCCTCGAACTCATTCTTCATCATGAATATTTGTTTGATCAAATTTTGAACTACACCTCCAAAGTGGAAATCCCGAAGCTTTGCCAGCGTTGGAGGAAGAGACTAGGCCCCTTGTGGAAGCAGCATTTCGAACTCGCAGAAGCCCTGTGGGACGGAAAAGTTCTTCAGTGGATTCAAAGAAACGACGCTGCGGTTTGTCAAGCATTCGATAACGCCGAGGTCAAGATCTTTGAGATACAGCCCGAGGAATCTTGCCCTATAGCAGGCGACACGATCATTGAACGCTACCAGATGCCTTCCGGCCCTTGGGTTAAGGTTATGAAATCCGAGATTGGTAAGTGGTGCATCGCTAACCCGATTAAGGCGTTAGAATCGGAATCCGTCTTAGCCGCCGCTGACACAATCTTTGCCGGTCATCGTCAATCAAATGGTTTCTTCAACCTAGATTTGCCTTTTCTGCAACTAGATGAAGAGCAACTCTTGAAAGTTGCTGATCCCTTTAGAATTCGCTCCTTACTCATAGAGGCATGTGAAATAAAAGTTAGGAATGTGGCAGATTGGGCGACAGACTACCGTAAAAAGGCAGTCGTTTCAGTTGTAAACTCCGTCGCACGGGCTACGAACAATCAACACACTGCGAGTCTATGCGCGTTGCGATTCTTGGAGCTACATATGATTCTTGATGACATAACGTTGGGGGAGATAATTAAAGCGATGGTGAATACAAATAGGTCAAATCAAGAGATTGCAGACGCGATTAAGGAGGGACGGCAAAAAGTTTATTTATTGCGCGGTCGGTACCAAAAGGAATTCAATAAGGAAATTGGATTGCAATATGCGCGAGGGCTAAGGGATCTAGGCCACTTCGAACAATCCATGAAGGTTGCTGCAAGCATGTGTAAACAATACCCTGAAGATCTCTCGGTACAAAAGTTACTCGAGAACATCCGTAAATATGTTGCATCCATAGACGATGAATCGGCGTAAGATGCAAGATTCACGGTCAAGTCGCTAACGCACGTAGCGAGACTCAGCCATACATCCCAAGTCCTGTTGAAGGAGCTCAGGATTTCGCTTGTTGTCAGGAAGAATAATCAGGATATTCCCTTGGGAGTCACAGCAAACCTTGGCCTTGACTAAGCGTACCATTCCCGGAATGCCAAACAGTATGGAAGAATTGTTTTTCCCCTAATTCTAGATTCTCAAGCGATCCTTGGCATCCTTCAAGTTCACCATGGTCGGCCCGAGGAGAGAAAGTTTTTAGTGCTCGTCTCGATGGGGTCGTGCCCGTCCAGGTCATTGCCAACCACCTCGAATGGTTGATGGGCTTTAAGTGCGGACCATCTTTTACTTCTAGGGTTAAGGTTCCAATAGTTCAGGGCAACACGATCCAATCGCAGTTGCGAAGACGCTCAAGTTCTTCCGAGCGCCACTCGTCGTTCGATTCTGATTGCCAAGCCTGGTAGTATTCTTGGTCGTAGACCATCGACCACGATCCGTATTCCTCTGTCTCCCATTCGGTGTAAGCGTCAGACTCCCAGTTTATAAATTCATCGTTATCTCCGGAGTCAATTTCGTTTTCGTCGCAGTACGCTTCCCACAGAGTCGAAGACAGTTTTTTCCATTCTTCTTTTGCGTATTCACCCCACTCCTCGGATTTTTCGCTCTCGTATTCTTCCTTTGCATTTTCGAGAGCTACTTCCCAGCCCTCTTTCAGATATTCTTCCAAGTCATCTTCATCAAAACGCCGCACCAGCTCCAGTCCAAGAACATCGCAGACTCTCTGGAGTCCATCCATTTGCAATCCTTGTGTGCCCGAGCAGAAACGTTGAAGACTGCTTTGCGGAATCTCCGCCAGTGCAGCAACTCTATTCACGCTCAAACCATCGAATTCAATAGCTTCACATACTCGTTTCAGGCTCATCGGACTTCCCCTTGCTTTTACGATCGAAATTTTCGGCTATGCTCCTGCAGCATAACTAAATGCAGTTTAGCATCGCGATTCGGTCGGTCAACACCAGTTATGCCCTAGGAGCATAACTGGTGTTTTGCGGTCTCTGGTTTACATCTAGGAAAGGATGATTCTGACGAGTTCTATGCTCGCGTGTAGTTTGTCTGCTATTTGGGACACAGTTCAGATTCGCATTTAATCGCAAGCCTCTTTGAGCCCTCGCTCCGCATCCTTCAGGCCTTCCATGATTGAAGCGAGGACCGATAGCGTGTAATGGCGATCCCATGGAGTGCCGTCGAGCAATTCTTGGACAGCTTGCCGACTCTGGGCGATGGCCTTCAACGCACGATCGACAGGCGATTCCCCCTCGTTTTCGGGTGCCTGGAAATTGTGCACACCGGCTTTTCGCGTCGTATTTGTCTCACGGGCTTCAAAATCCGAAAGAATCCCTGTGTTTTCCGCATCCGTTCGAATCCCTTGTCCTCCGCTGAATCCCCCTGGTAAAACCAACGCTCTAGCAGGTTTCCCCTGTGTTTTTGTTGGTGAATCTCCTCCATGGTCGTCTGATGCATTTTCTGTGCAGCGCTCATTTTGTACCTCGGAAGGAACTTTTAGCGCGCTTTCTGGCCCGCATGGCTGGATTGCCCTTTCGAAATCGGATTCCGTCACGAGAAGGTAGTTCTTCTTGGCGATTGCTTCGGTGTTGCCCAGCCAACTGCAAACCACATGAAGCGCGAATTTGCGCTCCAACTCGGTTTGCCTGCTCGCTCGCATCGAATGGAATAACCGCTTCCAAGGCGGGATCCCTGCGTTTGCCAGCTTCTTGAGAAACTGCGTTCGGAGATTCGCATTCTTCCACCCCTCGCCTGTGTTGGCGGCATCCCGATAGGCTTTCTTTTCCAGAATAGACACGTCTGCATCGTTTTTAGCACTGAGTGCAAGGTCTGCAAGACGAGCCGAGCTAATACTTTGAATGCGGTTCTCTAGAACATCTAGACTCGCATCGACACGAACGTTTGGATCTTTGTCAATTTTGCTCGGTTCCTTGTTTGAAATCTCGCCCATCCGATTCAATGGAGTAATGCGAGCGTCATCGCTATTCCGAGCTTTCCCTACCTTGACCACAGAACGAATGAGGGACTCTAGATCTTGATTTGTAAATGGTTTACTCGATTGTCGCGAGGAGTTGTAGAACAACACATCCTTGCAGGTCGCCATGAAGATCGAATCAGAGACCGACACGGTTGCCTTTCGATGATCCAGAATTCTTGCGATTGCCAAGGCGCCGCGAATCGTTGGCCCGTTCTTTCCACCAAATCTCTCACGCATCGTTCGAATGATTTCGACGATCATCGCAACCTCTTCGGGCGGTCTATTACTTTTCGCGCGAACAATCGCAATTTCCGTCTCTCTATCCTGATGCGCAACCTCAAGTGTTATCATTCGATCAAGCAACGCATCTTGCGATTTATGAACGCCGACATACTCCTCCGGGTTCGACGTGAAGATCGCGCGGAAATCAGGATGAACACGAACGATGTTCTTCTCCTGTCCGGAAGAAGGAATATTGAGAATTCCTTCCTCTAGTATGCTCAAGAACGCATTGTTTGCGGCTGCGGGCGAGCGTGTGAACTCATCGTAGATAACCGTATGCCCGTGTTCGCACGCTGTCGTTAGGCGGTTGTTGCTCCACATGAGAGAAACTGTTTCCTCCGTCTTAAGGATGGAACTCACGTAATTGTCGCGAACGGACTGACGCCTAAATCCCGCGTCCTTGCCGAGCAAATCAGAACCTCGCAGTTCGTCATCCCCGTGAAGCAATGTGCAACGACGACCAATCTTGGATGCAATGTGCAAAGCAAGCGTGGTTTTGCCTGTCCCGGCTGGCCCAGACAGATGAACCGCGTATCCACACTCAATGTATGCCAACGCTCGATTCGTCAGCTCTTGAACAGCCTCGGTAGCGACGAAGTCAGGTCCAGGTTGTGGAATAAAGTCAGCTGTTGAACACTGATTTGGTAATCCACTAGCGACCTTTGATGTGGTTGCGCCGCGATGAAAAGATGCCTCTTGCATGATTTTCGTATTCTTTACTAGTTGAGTGGGAGCTAAGGATAAGCAGATTTCAGACATTCATTGCAGAGGAAACACCTTGCGTTGCTAAGTTGGGTGGCAAAGGTAGTACTCTCGCCCTTTGGCTCACTGGCTCCGAAACAGGAACAGGTCCTGGCGATGCAACAAGCAACGCGGGAGCGGCCATAGCACGGGAGCCAGAATTGCTCTCTCGACGCACTGCGGAGGCGCTCTGCAACCGCTGCCAAATCTGTCGAGCATCGTTTCGATCCCGCGCCCAGGATTTGGTCATTCGGTTAGTCTCAATCCGAATGCGTTGAACCTGCGAACGAACGTATTGAAGCGTCGTAGCCGACGCTCGATATTGTTGACGCGCTGCGCGCGTACGATCGCATTTGTTTTGACGGAGCAAACGAGCAATTTCACGTTTGTTCTTGATTACTTCCTGTCTTAGTAATGCTTTCGCATTCCTCGCCGTCTTTAACCGTCTTGTACGCAGATCACGAAGAGTTCTTTCTACCGCCTTTTGGTTGTGTCTTCTAAACTCAGTGAGTTGCTTGGTAAGCGATTTGGCCTCTTTTGCAAGCTCCGAGCTGGTTTTTAATCGTTGGTCTTTCCGCTCGCGTCTTTTTCTTGTGCACTCCTTCTGATTCTTATCTAGAAATGCTCTTCTTTCATTGCGACTTTTCGTAATGCTGTCTGCCAAACGCTGCATCTGTTCTCGAAAACTAGCCATCAGCACTGATCCTTAAAACGACACACCTTAAAATGACACAATGGAATAACATGTGCTTGAGAAATAGACCGGCCCCATGGGACGAATACACTCCTTCGGCTCGTGAGACCGGTCTAGTCTCATACCAGATATCACTATGCTGGAGCAGCTGCCGTTGCAGTCAAGCCGATTGCCTCGGCATACTTGAGATATGTCTCAACGGACGCAATCACAACGCGAGCTTCGATGGAAAGCAATTCGATCCCGACGAGTGATACCTTTGCCCAAACATCGATAACAACACCCTTATCCAGGATACGGTCAACGACTTCTGCCAAGCTGGACGAGTCGGTGGTTTTTTGTACTGATGCCACTTCAAAATCTCCTAGGTTTATTTGAAAAACACATTTAAACTTCTCACCCCTAAGTACAACGCGTACTGCCTCACATGCTTGCACTCCGTATGGCGGTCGCAATCAGTGATTGGGAGTGTTGTTCTACATAGCTGCTCTTCAATCCAATAAGGGCAGTAACCTACGCAAAGCAATCTACACCTACTATTGCTTCTGGTTTAGCCAACCGCTTCATTGGGAAATGTAATTGCACACCTTTGCATTGGTGACGATACACAGCCAACATTCTCCGATTCGAGAAACGAATACGGAGGCCACGGACCAGAAGCAACCGTGGGTTTTTCCGAACGCAAGAGGAGGCTTGAGGCCGCGAGAATCATCGCAGGTATAGCCTCTTTTCGAACCAATAGTTCGATTCTTGCAATCCTATAACAATCCGTTTTTGAGCAGGCTCCACTCACCCTTAGCTTGTCAACGCTCGATTGCCATTGGATTTGCTCTGCGGGGAATCGATGCGCAAAATCCGCGCATATCCCGCTCAATTCATTCTCTAACTGAAGTCCAGATTGTTTGCCCGTGAGTTTGGACTTTAAATACTCGAAACCTTTTGATTTGGTGTAGTTTCCGTCGTTCGCTGGAATTGCCTGTCGCTCTCCGTGCACTTCGGGGACGGCCCATCTTAAATTCAATTCCGAAAACCCTGCGATCCTTTGTAAACAGGATCGATACCCTGGTTTGTTGAGTCGTACGGTGTTAACGATTTCATTCGCGGTCACAATGACGCCGAATCGAAAAGGGAGGATGTCTACTTCCCGGTGCAACTCGTTTACCAAAATAGAGTAGTCGACGATCTGACATTGTAGAGATTCTTCTCTTCGATGGTCACGATCAACATCCGAAGCAACGACGATGAACTCATCAACGAGAAACAAGCTTGCCCGCTCAGCGAGCACTCCCGTTAAGTGCGATGCAGCGGAATCGTCCGATCCACGAAAGAGAACAGCATGAATCATCCAACGATTTCTTCCCGGCGATTCCATTCTCTGTACATCTGTAATCACGCAGCTCTCCTTTCAGATCCCTCTTGAGGATCAGAGATCGGATCGCTGAATGCAGGGAGTGAGGGACAGAAACTATACGCAGGCCACGGTCCTGAAAGTTCCATTCGCAAGCCTCCATTTTTTGTGGAATCAAGATTCCATTGCTCCACCCAGAATGCAACCCGGTTTGAATTCTCGATCGATTCCAATACAGCTACGTTACTCAATAATTGTTCCTTTGCATCAGACTTGGTAGAAGCCTTGATTGAACGATGCTGTGTATGCGCAAATGCTTCTTGTATCGATACCATCGCGGTGTTCAGCGACTGCAAAAAAACACCGGATTCAGATCTTGTAAGTTCTCTCTGCAATTGTTTCAGTTTCAGATAATTCGCTCCTTTGAGAGGAACACCTTCTTTCAGGAGGCCGTTTCTCTCAGCGTGCATCTGGGCCGCCTGAGCGTAGTTTCCATAGAGTTTCAGTCCCCACTCCTGTTTCCCTTTGATCAACTGGAAGAATTCGGTGAGGCGTGGAGTTGCAGACACCGCACAGGATTGGAGTGCCGCGTCCGATGAGAACAGGGTACCAAAACGAGCAGGATAAAATGACGATTGAGAACTCAGGAGCCCAACGGCCTCCTCATGAGCCATTACACGTGGCGTCAACCAATGAATGTCTGCGAGGTTTCTCGCTCCCACTTCGCCGAGAAACTCGGAACGATCTAATCGTTTGAACCATGCAGACACCAATCCAGCATCCAGTCTCTCGATGTCGAATAATTCAGCTAAGGTCAAGGTGTTCGGATCGAAGTACTCAACGTCTTCTGAATCGGAGATGCCAGCTTCCAATGAGACATTGGTGGCAATCGCGGGATCTCTCATCGAAAGCTTCGGAGAGAATCCCAATAGATATAATGCGTCGTTCATTGCTTACCCTTCCCTGATTTCATCAACTGTTCCAGGCTATTCAGAAGGTCCTCTTTCTGAATCAGAACCGATGCCGACCCCGCCTTATCATGGCTCAACTGCGCAACGACTCGCCTGATGCTTGATCGAGCTGCCATACTGCAAATGGAAGCTAAGTCTGCTCCGGAAAATCCCTCCGTTCGATTTGCGAGTTCGTCTAAATCAAACTTCTCTGCGAGAGGTCGATTCTTGAGATGAACTTGCAAGATTGATTTTCGACTCTCGCTGTCCGGAAGCCCGACCTCAATCGTTTGTTCAAACCGACCATATCGACGTAGCGCTGGGTCAACCATGTCGGGTCTATTCGTTGCTGCTAAGACAAAGACTCCGTTCATCTCTTCGATTCCGTCCATCTCGGAAAGAAACTGACTAAGCACTCTGCCCGTGACGCCGGAGTCTTGCGTGCCAGATTGTCGCGTCGCACATAGTCCGTCAATTTCATCGAAAAACATCAAGCATGGAGCAGCTTGTCGAGCTTTGCTAAAGATGTTCCGTATCGCGCGTTCGGATTCACCAACGAACTTCGAGAGCAACTCTGGCCCCTTCACTGAAATGAAGTTAACCTGGCTTTCTGTCGCGGCGGCTTTTGCGATCATCGTTTTGCCAACACCCGGTGGGCCCGCCAAGAGAACGCCTCTGGCAGGACGAACTCTCACTTGCGTGAACAGCGACTCGTACTTCAATGGCCAAGTTATCGCTTCACGTAGTTCTTGTTTGATTGATTCGAGACCGCCTACATCGTCCCAATGGACGCTCGGGACCTCCACAAACACTTCGCGAATTGCCGATGGCTCGACCGATTGGAAACCTTGTAGAAACTCTGACATAGAGACGCGGATTGACGCGAGCTGGCTATAGGAGATTCGTTTCTGCCCAATATCGATCCTGTCCAACAGCTTTCGCAAGCAAACCATGGCAGCTTCGCGGCATAGTGCTTCTAAATCAGCCCCGACGAAACCATGCGTAATGGATGCGAGGTGACGCAAATCGACGTCGTCCTCGAGCGGCATACCACGTGTATGGATTTCCAAGATATGAAGCCGCTCGAAACGATCGGGAATACTTATCTCAATTTCGCGGTCGAATCTGCCAGGTCGTCGCAATGCGGGATCGATGGAGTTGGGTAGATTGGTAGCGGCGATAACGATTACGTTTTCGCGTTGCTTAAGACCATCCATCAAGGTTAGCAACTGGGCAACCACGCGTCGCTCCACATCACCTGCTGCATTCTCACGCTTAGGTGCGATCGCATCGATCTCATCGAGAAAGATGATGCTTGGTCCTTGTTTGCTCGCTTGTTCAAAGATCTTTCTTAGGTGCGCTTCGCTCTCGCCGTAGTGTTTGTGAATAATTTCAGGACCACTAACGACGAAGAATTTTGCGTCAGATTCATGTGCGATAGCGCGCGCGATTAGTGTTTTTCCGCAACCTGGCGGGCCATACAGCAGAACACCGCGTGGAGCACTGACCCCCAACCGATCAAAAACCTCTGGGAATTTCAGAGGCAATTCAATCATCTCGCGGATTCGTTGCAACTGAGCTTTGGCTCCCCCTACATCCTCATACGAGGGATTTCGCGTAACTCCATCTGTATTACACTGTTCGATACTCAACACTGTGTTAGGAGTTATCAAAACTGGTCCGTCTGGAACAACCTCTTGCACGTCAAAGTCGATCGACTCGTTACCAAACAAGATGGCTCGAATCACACTTCCTTTTTGAATCGGTAACCCGTCGACGAGCGAGGCGATGTAATCAAGATCCCGCTCGACAGGTTTGACTTTCCTAGGACGAATCGTGACACGCTGCGCACTCGAACAATTTGTTTTTTCGATCTCAACCAAATCATCGATACTGCAGCCCGCAGACTCACGAATGACTCCGTCAATCTGTATCCAAGACTTTCCACGACTATCCTTCTGAGCAGGCATGACTTTACCAACGGAAGAGCTTTTGCCAGTGATCATTACAATGTCACCAGGCCGCACGCCCAACAAGTCCATGTCACTCGGATCAAGTCGAATAAGACCTCGACCGACATCGCGACTTGCAGCTTCTACGACGCGCAATCGCAGCTTGGTTGTAGTATCCATTATTGACATGCGTTCAAATCCATTTAAGAATCGCTTCACCCATCTCGCATAAGGCAACGATAAAATTGGCCTATAGCTCGACTGCCTTGGTCAACTCCGTTGGCACTACAATAGCTATTTGTTGGACAGTCGAATTTCAACGACGCCATTGTTTGCTGTAATGGAAACATGCTCAGGCCCGAAATCTCGTGGTAGCGACAGCTCTTTTTTGAACTCAGCTACCTTGCTCACCCCTTGAATACACAAGCTCTTTTCCATGAAGATAAGATGAACATCTTCGCCGGAAACACCCGGCATCTCGGCGATGATTTGAACGTGATCCCCTTCGTCATAGAGTTCAACATTTGGCTCGCGAACACGAGGTACACTGGTTGCAGGCTTTGATTCTGGATTCGAAGCTTTCTGAACGGGATGGACGCTGTACTCTCCGTCTTTTCCTGTTTCGTCTCTTCCCCCGCCGAATCTCACGTTGACGCCATAGGATGTAGTGAACTTCTTGCCGGACGAGGTCTCCCCCTCACCTACCGAAGCCCGTAGACTCTCACCTTTCTCGGCCAATTCACCAAACTTTGTGATCAAGTTGGAAACACCATCAAAGAGCCCACCTATTCCCAGCATTGCAGTCAAGTCGGCTGCGGCTTGTTTCTGCTTCATGTCTTCGTTGTCGCTCATTGCCGAATTTCCTCCTACATAGGTTCTGTAACTTGCATGTTAAGAAGTTCGGTTATTTTTGAGCTTTCAAAAGGAAACAGTGCAAGAACCGTGACATTTTGCACTCTTGATCTCTCGTGAGAGCTAAACATTCGTCATCTTGAGAAGATTGCGAATAGGGGATTCCCTTACGTGAGAGGGAATCTGCCTGAGAGGATACGGAGTTCAAGCTAACATCGTATCGATTCTGGTTGGGGGTGCCGGTCGGTTGCCGGCGTTAAGCCATCGGCTCAAAGATCCGAGGACTCTCTCGATCTTTGAGTCTCCCAAAGGGATACTCGACTTGGAGATCTTGCGGAAGAAAGTCATGCACACGATGCTGAAGACCAATAAAAAGTATTCCAATCTGACCCATCTGCAGCGTTTCTATAATTCTTTGAGCGATGAACTGATCTCTTTGTGCTAGAAGAGATGACGCGGATTCTTCTTCCCTTCGATCGCTCGATTCCAGCATCTCTCGATACAGTCCTTCCGCCAAACTCTTTTTAACCGCTTCGTATTCCTTGATGAGAAGCTCGGTCGATTCGGTTCCAACGAGTTGCGCCCCTCGTTCTAACAACCATTTGACCAATTTGTGGTTGGCACTACCCTTTGAAGCCAACTCATCGACGATTCGATGCTCGATGATTCGTTCGGGATCCCCTGTGTAAGGCAGAGCGTCCTGAAAGACGAGAGTGTTAGAGTAATCGACGTTCCAGGATTGGATTCCTAGTTTCATTTCTTCCCAGAACGTGTCGAGTACTCGTTGATTCTGTTCGAGAGTTTGGGTTTGCAAGAACTGACTTTTTACGTCGCGAATAGGTTGCTCCAACGTACCCAAATCATGTCTCGAATGTACTATCGGAATGATATATAGATGTCGCATCGCATCAGTCACCGTGTATAAGGCAGCCAGCCCAGTGTGGGCTCCAGTAGACAAGCCGGCAGCCCACCCGACACAAAACCTACTTCATAGCAGCCACATCTGCAAACGAAACTGGCTGAATTGAGGCAGCAAAGGTACTGATCGGAACCATTCGTTTGTTTGGGCCGGTCTTTTCGGTTGAAGCGTTTGTTGAGGACGAGTTGAAAATCTGTCTGAGATACATCTCAATGGTCTCTGCTTCATCACGGTCGAGTTGGCTCCAAAGCGCATTGATCAACTCGTTGAAATTTGCCTTGGCACACGGCGAATTTGCTTCAAAGTGCTCTGGTCGAGCCACAATGTTTTGACCAATCCTCTTTCGCCACCAAGCCCTAAAGCTAGAAACGTCGCCCGGGGATGAAAGCAGGAAGCTTGCTAGGCCACGCAGCATAACCGAATTGTCTCGAATGCACGCCTCAAGCCCACGTTCACCCAATTGGTCTTTGTATGCTTGAGAGGAATTTACCGCAGCGGTAGAAATGCGTTCGGCCATAGCATTGCTATGTTCATTAATCTTATATGCACCTGTGTAAGCTGGTGCGACGGATGCTAGCCCCATCAGCAACTCCGCAATCTCGGGATACTCTCGCAGTTGCTCCAGAATTCCACGCAAAAATTCGACAACGACTGATCCGGGCAACTTGCTGAATCGGACCTGTTCAACTTGGAAGTATTCATGAAGTGAGACCTCAGCTGCCGCTCCACCAATGATGGCGGCCTCGATGGTCTTTTGAATCAATAGTTTTCCATCGCGACGCCCCGCCTTGATACCCCCTCGTTCTAACGACTCGTGTCTTGGAGCGGCTTGGTATCCACGTTCCACCGCGGAAATAGCAAATCGATCGGCATGTGCCGCCACGGCATACAATTTCGCATGGCGGTCAAAGCACCCCATCGCGTCATCCAAATACCCGCGTGCAATCTTCGCATCCTCTGGATCTGCGTGAGTTTCGATAACTCGGATCACACGATCATACACTTGCTTCAAGATTCCGACATTGAATGGTAGGTTGGGTAACAGATACTTCGCTATGTACGATCTGAACTCGAATCCGTTAACACCGGCAGGACCGCTCGGAATCGAAGTTACGATCTTTGACAACACCAATCGAATATCCCGGAAGGCGGCTCGTTTGTCGGCCGCGAATTGGCTGAAGTTCTCGATAGCCCAGTTGGCAGACTCCGTCGATATCTTATCCACGACTTCGGACAATCGCATCGCGATTTCTGTTCGGCGCGCGACCTCCACCAATTGCAGGATCGCGTGTCTAAACACTTTCGCGGTGTTATCCTTCCAACGCGAGTCGACCACCTCCAACAACACCTTCAAACTGGACGCAAGAAGTCCTGAATGGGTCGATGGCATATTGGGCAATACGATCTTGCACCAAATATCCGCGAGTTGATCCGCTCGAATGTCCGCTGGTCCACAAGCATGAAGAATCGACACCTCCATAATCAATTGTCGGTTAACCATCGAAACCGCAGTTTGAAATTCATCGGTGCGAAGCAACCCTAACGTTTCCCCTCGTTCCAATAGCTTACCTGCAGCAGCATCAGCAATCTCACCTGCGTGCGTAGTAAGTCGAACCGCCTGCAACAAATGACCAGAGCAGTCTGCCATGGTCTCGAACAAATCGCTCACCCCCATAGCGGCTTCAGGGCCACAACACTCTACAATCCCCTCGCGAAGGGCTAAGAACGACCAGTACCAGACCTCTGAGTTGTACTCCACTTGACTCATGAGTCGCTCAATCAACCAACCAGCGAACTGCTTCTTCATCTCGATAGGGGATGGATTTTTCATCACCCTCGCAACCTCTTTGATTATCAACTCGAAATCTCGTTTGCATTTCGAAACACTGGAAACTCCGTATTGAGCTTTGACATCTGGCATGATTGACATCACGCGTTCTGCCGCAAACTCAGCGATACGTCGATGCGCTCGATGAATAGTTCCGCTGTAAGACGCTTGCCTCACAAACGCGATCATCTGCTCGAAAACGGTATCAACGAAAGGATGGGCTTGCAATGGAAGCTCTCGATGTGTCCCCTGTTGAAGAAAGTGCATGAAAACTTCCATGTGATGGCCGGTTACATTGGACGCATCGAGGTGGCCGACGAGCCATGACAATACCTTCTCGAAAACGATTTCACAGGAGCCTTCACGGACGGCTTGGGCTGCGTATCGCAATAGAATTCGACCGTCTTGATGCCCTTTTTTGCGTCTCATCGAGCCAGAGGGGCCCTCGAAACCTGGGGTGATGTCGCAAAAGGCATGGGTAGCGTAGTCTACGATCTCGAACTCAAATTGTTGCATGAGCTTGGAGACGAGTATTCTATGAGGAAGCTCCAAAGCAGCCCCTAACGCCTGCTCGTTTTCGAGCGATGTGAAATAGCGACCTTCCGCGGCGGTCATAATTCTTGAGAATGCACTGTTCATAGCACTTCCTTTATTTTGGTTCGATAGCCGAATCGCTTCGCCAACTTCGGATCAATTAGAATCTGATACCTAGCTGTTGGGTTTTTGCAATTTCTAGCCATTCAAGATTGGAGGGTCAATAAATGGTCCATAATCTCTTGGTGTGATTTCGGACCAGTTTTCCAGGAACGAAGCGATTCGATTCGCTTTGGATCGGAAAGCAAAAATCGACTGCTGCTGAATCCATCCTTTTCACTTTGCGATTGGAAGCAGTCGAGGTCTTTTGCGATAAAATGAGAGAACATGCCAGCGATGATACCTGCGGTCAAACTATCCGCCGGATAACTTAGCTTCCCTTCTGTAATGTCTGCCATGATGGCTCCCTCGAGCGAGAGATCTATTGCTCCGCGATCGAAATGAGAATAATCGATCGCAAGAACGCCCCATCCATTGTGTCCAAATTCTTGAATGACCAGACTCTGGAAGAAAGCTAATGGAAATTCTTTGAGAGGTATTGCGTAAAACTCAGACCACGCATCTTCCAGGCCTTTTCCGAAATTCCGTCCCCATTTTCTTCCACAATGATGGAGAACGGTTTCGACTCTATCACCACATTCCTTCTCAAGAGCTCGATGAAGTCCCAATAGGAAATCGTTAGTCAATGCGATCATCCGGCGTCCAGACCGGTTCACGAGAACCCCAGTTTCTACATTTGCGGTCATATACAATTTCTCAACATAGTAGTTTCGTAATTCTATTTCGCTCGAGTTTGGCATATACGATGTTCAGGTTAGTGGTTTTCAATAGATTCGATGACTACTAGGGGGCAGGTGGGTTCTGTTTTTCTAAACGGCGGGCGTGGCGGGTGCAGGAAAATCCGACATAACCTCGATGGTTCTATCTAGGTATGGTTCAAATGCGGCGTACGCATCAGGCGGCAAGCTTTGCCGAAACCCCTGCTTCAAATAGGTGTAGGTATCGCGATTAAACTCGGGAGTGAAGTTGAGCCCTGCAAGGATAGTTCTTAACCAGAAAAGCAATTTCTCTTCCAGAATTCCCATCTCCTCGAGCAGCATTGCTTGCGCCATGAATCGAGTCGTCAATTGCACATCGCGAAATGCTTTCGCCCATGCGCTACCGTGATATTTGTCAAAGTTCGGGTAACGCTTTCGCGTATTATCAATGCAGAATCGCACAGCCGCTTCTTCGTTGGATTCAATTAAGCCAACTATGCGAAAACGCTCGGGAAACCCATTGGTGTATTCCAATACTTCCTGACGTTCTTCAGCAGTCATGTATCTGCTATCGCTGCCTACCAATATTTCTGAGATTCGATTGTTCATAGTCTTTGTCTTTTCGGAACCAATACATGGTGATTGGATGTACTCTATGGATTGGATTGTTGGAGCTTTTCTTTCAATGCTAGATTCTCCAGATTGAGAGCAATGATTCGGTTAGCCATTTGCTCCAATGGCTCTACACCTGTTTGTTCTCCTCGAACCTGAGCCAATTCCATGTTGAGTTCAACAACCAACCGCTCCAATTGCAAAAGGTAATCGTCCTGTGACTGATCAACTTTTGGCTGCAGAATCGACGATTTCGCGAGTGATACTCGCTCCGCCCTTGGAACAGCCGGACTCAGGTGAGGTTTTTGTTTTCCATTACGGTCGGTATCGCGAGACTTTTGCGGTGGCATTTTCGCCGCATTTAAGTTTTCTCGGCTTGCAATCTCTATTGCAGCAAGACTCGTGTCCTCGCTGATGCTCTGTACCTTTCTTAACGCCACCGTATCTACAGCCGATGGTACGGGGCGGTCTGTGTCGGGAACGATCGTTTGTTTCTGAGAACTAATAACTTCAGTTTTGGGAGATCGTTCGGCATCCAGCTTGGGTTCGTGGTCCGTTTTGCATTGCGAATGATCCAACGCAGATTGACTCGCGATCGCTTGATCGATCATCGCCACCGGTTCTGCGCCCTCCTCGTATTCCTCCTTGGTGATGACTGCCTCGTGAGAGACCGTAGGAGTTGGAGTGACTTCCAGAGAGACATCATCGGAGCGAATTGCCGAAGCAGAGGATTCATTTCGCGAGATCTCGACCGAGTCGGCCTGTAACCGTATCGATGCCAAGTTGGCGTCAGGTGGCAAATCTACCCACGGTTTGCATTCAGGCCTCTTAAATGCCGCATCGTTCGACCAATTAATCGCTTGAGCAAGCTGTCCTACCAGAAGTGGACCAAGATTCAATACTTGCAGCGAACCCCGATCCGCATTCGCAGGGCTTGATTCGTTTTTTACTTTTTGTGCTTCGGACATCATGTTTTCGAGCTATCCCTTCAGACGCTTTCAGGTTGCTGTGCGCGACATGATGCAAACATTCCAGATTTGCGTGTTTCGAACATGTTGAAATAATTCTGCATTCTTGCCTTATGCATTGCGTACCTTCTTCATGATGTCCTTGCCTGTTGCGCCTTGGCTTCTCCAAAAAGCTGCCGCATTGACTCGTTCTGCGTGAGAAATCAAGAATTTGCAATGATCCGCTCCCATGGCATAACATTGGATTTCCACACATCCGAAATCTTTGCGAGAAAGAACACTAAAGACTGCAGAGAATAGGCCGGCATAGAAATAACAAACCACTGCACCGATATCGCCAAGCGTCTTCGCAACGGCGGATTCATACAGCTCGATGAAGAGCATATCCCGTTTTGCTTCTCGAAAATCGAACTGCCATGTCCCCCAGCCCTCGATGGTGAGTGGCCACCACCATGTTTCGAGCATCATTCCCATGCCCATCTTTGTAAAGTCGACTTCGAACTCTCCCTGAGAACGTTTTACAAAGTTTCGCATATCCTCCATGCCCCAGGCATAGCCGGTTTCGTACATAACCATTCCTGCCTTGTCACCGACCTCGTCCTCTAACCCGCCCAAAACGCCCGTGATGAAGTCTTCGGTAACTCGAAGGATGCGCTGGCCATAGACGTTGGTAATGATTCCACGTTGTCGGTCTCGTTGGTAGAACTGTTCTGATGTGTAGTAATTGTGTTTGAACGGCTGGACCCCGGGTGTCATCCGAATGGAGTCTCGGATCTTATCATCCGCTTTTTCATTGCGAATTCGAACAAGCGATTTTGCATCGGGCGTACCTGAGAGTATCTCGACAAATTGCTTGGTTTTCTCTTCGGTAGTCGTAGGAGCTATCATGGAAATACATTAACCTTGGTAGTAGTCATGAGTCTAGGAAACGATACCTAGACCTCGAGATACGTCTAAGCCGTTTTTCGTTGTTGCTCGATTAGCTTGGTATCTTGTGAAAGTAGCGCAGCGTACAACGTATTGAGAAGCTCCATGAATGTTACAGCACCTTCAGTCAGGTCGCCGATGGTCGCTTCGTCGAGGTTTGCACCGTCAACCTTTTCTTTGAATGCTCTAACTCGGGAGGGAGTTTGAGCAGCTCCTTCGGTGTGATACTCAATTCCTGAAGTTTCTCCCGGTTCTATTCCCAACGTCTTGCTCAAAGGCTTGGCAATGACAAGAGATCCCATTCTGGATCCTTCAAGAATATATATGCAACCTAAAAGGGCAAAAGGTTTTTGCGTTGCCCAGTAGCGTAGTTGATTGACAATTGCGAGCGTCTCGTTCATAGGCTGGAAAGTAAAGACCTTGTATCCGAACGCTTTCAAGTCGCGCGTGATCGTGTTGGTTCGTACCATCTCCGATGTAAAGTAGTGGGTGAGTTCATTAGCCTGACATACTATGCTTTCGAGTTCGTCGTGAATGTGCCATAGTTGAACCAATCCGTTCGCATACTCGGAGCGACTAATCGAACCATCCAGCATCCCTATCGAGAAAGGAGTCTGTTCGATCTGTTGATGCGATTCGGAAATCGCCGCACGAACCATATTCATTACGCTCATCATTATCCTCTTGGTTTTGCGAATAAGTAGTCCCGCATAAAGGACTCTGTCCAATCGGGACCAAACAACTTGCTCAGAAACTTATTACCAGGACTGCTCTGCATATGGTGATGCTGATACTCTTGGAGTTTATCCAACGCGATTTCATCTCTCTCCATAGTAGCTAAGCCGGTACCAACCGACTTATTGACGAACCCTTTCAGATACGCGTCGAGATAGGTCGTGTAGCACTCTTCCACTTGATACAAGCATTCCGCAGGGACGTTTCTGGCATAGGTGTAGTTACCCTGCGAGGACTCGATCGCCCAGTAAGGAGGATCTTCGTCGCAGGGTAGCCCTGCAAATCGCGGGGCAATTCCACTGGTCAACATGGAAGTGTCGTCAAGAATGGACGACGACTCAATCACTGGCGCTTGAACATCCACAAAGGCGACGCGAACTTCCGCTCCAACGGCAATCAGTTCCGCTGCGAACACGGGCATGTGACTAGGGCGATTTGGAAAGACCCAGGTGTTGATTATTTGATTTTTTGGGCCGTGAATGTAAACCATTCGCAGACTGCCGATCGGTTTCGAAGCAACTTGAATGGACCATTGCGAAGCATGTAGTTCAATCTTTCCATGCAGAGAATCTCTTCTCAAAAACTGACTAGGTATTAAGTGTGCTTCGTCTCGTTGATGTCGCATCCTTGACTTTGTTTGGTGCACCAACGGTGCAAACGATACGCTCTCCTGAAGGGTGACAGGAGAATTCTTCTTCGGCATGATCCGTGAGAACAAACTAAGCCGACTGTGCTCTGTTGCAGATCGAGAGTAGTATTCGACTGGAAAGTAATCTAGTGTGAAGTTTGGATGCATGGCTATCAATCGCAGGTATTCGAATTTGTGCCAGATCGGAGTGATCTGTTGCCAAAGCGGAACTCCGGCAACATTCGTTGCTGAGTGATCGTCATTTGAGTGCTTCAAATCGCGTCAAAATTCCAGAAGGATTCTCGCCTAGAAATCGAGACCATGTTTTTTATTGGAATTGGACCTCCATATAAGTGTTAACCTTAGTTACGTGACACCGACTGATCGGTACCATCCTCGCCGGGAGATCATTTGCTTGCTTGCTACATAGTGTGCAATTCAGTGCAATATCAATCAGCCGGTTCATTTTTGAGGTTCGTTGATGCGAACTATACATCATGCTGTGGTAAGGACAGCTAGCGTTTACGACGATCTCTCTGGCCGTTTCCACTCACGCTATATTCGTAGACAAGTACCCAATGGATAACTTTCAAGATACAGAATTGCTTACGGAATTCGTGGCTGAAAGCTTACAGGGGCTTCGTAGCGTAGAACAGGATCTGATGTCTCTGGAATCAGAGAGTGGCAAGGATACAGCACTCGTCAATCGTATCTTCCGTGCCGTTCACTCGATCAAGGGCACTGGATCGTACATGGGGCTCGATAACCTCGTTCGTCTTAGTCACCTTGCAGAAACACTTCTCGACCAAATAAGAAGTGGGGGAAGGCAGGCCACTCCCGACGTGACCGATGCGATCCTTGCGGCTGTCGATGATCTAGTCTCTATGCTCAACGCTCCAGATGTCGGCAAGAGCTACGATAGCCAGAATGCAATCGCTATGCTCGACAAGATACTCGGTGTATCAACAACAGAAAAATCTACTCGCCCCAAACCTCTGTCAACCAAGGAAACAAAGTCGAAGCCATCCACCGACCCCAGTAAGCTCTCCATGTTTGAGGATGTGGATCCTGAGCTTTTGGCGGAATTCGTTGTCGAAGGAGTACAAGGACTTGCAGACATTGAATCTGACTTGCTCGCTCTCGAAACGGATGGCGGTACGGATTTCGAGTTAGTCAACCGAATCTTCCGTGCCGTCCATACCATCAAGGGAAATGCCACATTCCTAAAGCTCGCCAATCTAGTTGCTGTTGCTCACAAGGCGGAATCTCTCCTCGATCGAGTTAGGGCAGGAACAGAGTCAGCGAATGCCGTAGTAACTGACGCGGTCCTCGCTGCGGTTGATGCGTTAAAGTCGATGCTACAAACGCCGGATATAGGAGCTAGTTTTGATTGCGAAATACCACTTTCGAAACTAGATGCCGCGTTGATCGGCAAACCAAAGAGTAGCGATTCCGATTTCTTAAGTGAAGACGATGTATTAAAAATTCAAAAGGGAGTGAGCAAGAAAGGTGTCCTATTTCGCCTGAGCTTCGAGTTGGAAGCTATTCGACAAGCCATCGATGTCAAAGAGGGGGTTGTCGTTGGCTTCTCGAGCCTTGGAAAGATCCTTCACAGCTCGATTCCAATTGAAAAAATCGACTCCTTGGCAAGCGGTGGCTGTACCATCTACTTGGAAACCGTTTTGGCTGCAGACATGCTATGCGATCATTTTGGCCTCCAGGCCGAACAAGTTTGCAAAGTGGACACCGCAACACTCAAAGCGACAGGCCAAAACCCTACGGAGAATGTCCCTCGTAGTAAAGCATCGCTTCAGGGCTCAGATTCGCTAAAGGTCGATGAGAAGGCTGAAGAACCGAAGCTTAAGCCTACGATTCTCGCATCTGCGACGTCCACTACTTTGCCCCAGTCGATCGAATCAAAATCACCTCCTAAAGGTGAATCTAAAACCTTATCCGATAAGCAATCTGTCGATCAATCGATGCGTGTTCCTGTTTACATTCTCAACAAGCTGTTGGAGTGGACTGGAACGATGGTGATGGCTCGAAATCAATTGATGAACGAGTTTGACTTTCGCGGAAACGCAGCATTTAGAACGCTTTCTCAATCCATTTCCGGTGTTCACGAAACGGTTATTGCAACCCGAATGCAAACTACGGGTTCACTCTTCGAGCGATATCGACGTATTGTTCGAGATCTCTCAAGACAACTCAACAAAGAGGTCGCACTTCACATCGAGGGAGGCGACCTCGAGCTTGATCGAACGATCTTGGAGAGTTTCGCCGATCCGCTTACCCATTTGATTCGAAACTCTCTGGATCATGCCTTAGAAACTCCTGCCGAACGTGAGGCTGCCGGCAAGAATCGCCAGGGAAATATCTACCTGCGTTCGTTTGTTCACAGTGGTGAGATCATTCTGGCAGTTGAGGACGACGGTCGAGGCATCTCGGCAGAGCGCGTTTGTGAAAAAGCCGTTAGCAAAGGTGTGATAACTCAGGACCAAGCCAATCAACTTTCTGAACACCAAAAGGTGATGCTGATTTTCCAGCCAGGCTTCTCTACGAAGGATCAAGCGACGGACGTCTCGGGGCGCGGCGTGGGAATGGATGTGGTTCGAAATAACATCGAAGCTGTTGGTGGAGCAATCGATGTCGCTACGAAAGTTGGGGCTGGAACGACATTCTCTGCTATTTTGCCACTCGCGAAAGCGTTGGTGTCCTCCTCATTGACCAAAGCCCTTGTCATTGAGATCGATGATGAACAATTCGCGATTCCAGAGACCGCGATAAGCGAAATCATTCAATACGATGAAAAGGCAATAGCCAACATCGTTCAAGTGGATGGAGAAAGTGTATTTCAACTCCGAGACCAGTTAGTTGCACTACTCGATCTACGCTGCGCCCTTGGCGTGGATACAGAGTTCAACCGGGATAAGCAAACATGCTTAGTCATTCTTCAGTACCGGAAACATCAGTTTGGCGCCATTGTGGATCGCGTGCTGGGGATTCAAGAAATCATCGTTCGCGAAACACCGAAGCTTTTGGCGAGTTGTGGAGTTTTCTCTGGGCACACCGTCTTGGGCACCGGACGTGTTTCGCTCATCCTGGATATACACGGTCTAGTTAACAAACTCTCCCTAAAGTTTGTAGATCAGAAAAAGGCACATGGAAAAGGATCACTAGTCGCAGACCATTCCGGTACGGGAGAGACCAGTAAAAGTCTACCGAAGCAAAAGATGGTCGTGTTCAGTTATTCTGACAAAGAGTTCTTCGCCATTCCGCTTGAGCTTGTCGCAATCATTGAGCGCATATCTCTTAGTTCCCTGCGAAAAGTTGGGAACAAGGAATATTGTCAAATCAAAAATGAAACCGTCTCCATTATGAGGTTGGATTCCTTTCTACCCATCACCGCATTTAATCCAGCGAACCAAGATTGCTGCTTGATCCGACCCGCGGCAGTCTCTTTTCCGATTGGGATTCTTACCGGACCCAATATCACTGTCATCGAAGTTGACGACAACTTTGAATCTAGGCTTGACGACAATCAAGGCATAGTTGGCACTTTTCTGCACAATGAAAACTTGGTCATGCTGCTGGATGTGTTCAGTGTTTTCGAGAAACATGCGCCTGACAAGATTAAACAGCAGGATGTGAAAACCAGCAACGCGCGAATCCTGGTGGCTGAGGATAGTTTGTTCTTCCGCAAACTAATAAACCAATACATAACTCGCGAAGAATGGACCGTAGAAATTGTAGAAGATGGTCTCGAAGCATGGAATAAACTCTGTGCGGAACCGAATCGGTATGACCTGGTCATTTCCGATATCAACATGCCACGCATGGACGGCTACCAGTTGGCAACAAAAATTCGTGAGGACAAGCGGTTTGATGCACTACCCCTCGTTGCACTAACGACCCTATCCGACGACCACTTCCGTGAGAAAGGTTTGAGCCTTGGCTTTGATCGTTACGTTATCAAAATAGACAAAAACCATGTCCGATCTACTGTGGCGGAGTGTCTGCAGATCCGCAGAAAGCAACCGAACTCATAGGTATTCGAAACGATGCAGATTTCAACTTTCAATATTCGAAATGAAGGGTTCGCGATCCACTCGCTTCTCGTAGAAGAGTACTTCAGGCCTCTGCCCATTACGAAGGTCCCTGGGGCAGATCCAAGAATTGACGGATTGGTCAACATCCGCGGAAGAACAGCGGTTGTTGTGAATATGCGGCGTTGTTTCGAAGTTCCGGAACGGGAATCGACCGCTCACGGTGAAATGATCCTCTTGGAAACGTCGCAAAGACTGGTGAAAGAGGCTCAGGAAAGCAGACTGTATGCTTATGACGAACCCATCGTACTGAATGTAGATTCCGTTTCTCAGATACACCACCTTCTGGATGAGGAAATTCATCCATCACCGCCTCACGTGAACCAGCCCTTTGTTGATGGCGTCATTCGCGTCGAAGACAAATATTTTACCCTAATCTCGATCCAAAAATTGATCGCATCCATTCTTCAACCGGAAGCGCAGGCAAGAACATGATTGTCGAACAAAAATCAGAAAACAAATTCAGCATCTTCAACTCATTGATCACGAATGACCACCGCGAGTTCTATGAGAAGATCATCAATGAGCTAATTGGTGTGTCGCCGATTTGCAATCAAGGCAAATGTACCGCAGCGGCCATCAGCGAAACAGCGACCGAACAAGAGCAGATCACGGACCTAATGGAGAGGGTAGAAACCTTTGCCGCAGAATTGCACGATGGAACAAAAAACCTTTTCGATCAATTCTATGCAGCCAAGGAAGAGTTTTGTCGTTCCATTTATTGCACCACAGCCTATATCAAAATCAATCTGATCGACCGTACCCTTCTAGAACGAACCTGCGATGTGATGTCATGGGCGGCGGAGACGGTTTTTATCGAAACCCTGGAACGCATCAATAAGATCAGTCGTATACTTGACAAACAGCTCTTTGAAATGGGTGAGTATCTCGACGCCTCAAAAGCCGCCTTCGAAGTACCAACGTTAGAGACGAATTGGACAATGAAGGACATTAGTCAGTATGTGGACGATGTTCGAAGCTATCAGCCTCGCAAACTGGAGTTAATGTTTCAATCTGACGTCTATCAATCTTTCAAACAAAAGATGGATGCCCTAGCGGAGCAACTCGGCAAAGGAAAGAGCCAAGAAGCGACGTTGGCTATGCTACAGAAAGTGAGCAAAAACCTGGAAGAAGTACATCAGCTCGTCGCCCTTTCCTGTAGCAGACTGGAGGACATTGGAAGTTCGTACACTCTTTATCGCGATTTAATCATCACCACCACCGATGGAATTGTCGTTGCCAACGCAAACTCGAAACGGCGTGCAAATGTTCTCGGTCGCTCCGTGGCTGATGAGACGTGGTTTACCCGTGCCAAGGACTCCGGCGATACCAATGAATACGCAATTGAAAAGACCAATCGCTCCATCATCGATTCTGGAAACAGTTTGGTGTTTAGTACTTCAATCAAGAGCGCATCGAAGAATGACCAAGCTGTTGGTGCGATGGGGGCATTCTTTGACCTCGCCGAAGAAGCTCGCATCATTCTTCAAGATTACATGCCAAAAACGGAAGATGGCGACACCGCCGAAGGCTGGTACTCCTTCTTCACCGATTGCGAGGGAAAGGTCGTTGGGTCGAGCGATCCGAATATCATCGAGGTTGGGGATTATGCCCACTTGCCTCGCGGACATCGCAAGCTAACGCCGGGGGGAACCATAAGTAGCTACGCAAGCATCGAAGGCAAGGACTCATCCGTCTTTTCCGCGATGTCCGATGGCTATCTAGACTACGCTGGTCTGGGATGGAGCTCTCATCTGATTGTTCCCAGCAACGAAATTTTTGCAAGCGAATCCAACTGCCAAATCAATGGGATTAGTCCCGACGAACTCATGCGATCAAGACTGATCCCGGAGATCAATAAAGACACCTATGTAAAGGTCCAAGACGACAAGCAATCTATCAAACTCATTTCGCTGAACGGAATTGTGTTTGCGTCCAAACTGGGTAAACGAGGTGTAGCTCTCGGGCCGGTATTCGAAAGGATTACAGAAACCGGCGACTTTGCCACCGCAAAAATGGAAGAACTGCTGCGTGAGATGGCCTATGGCGAGTTGCGATTGAATCTGCAAACGCTCGAGACGTTTTCCAAACAAGCGATCGATTTGATTGATCGTAATCTATTCGAACGATCCGCCGCCATACGATGGTGGGCAACAGACAAGTGTCTTTGGCAAGCACTTGTAGATCCAACGGATGAGAATGTCCAAGCGGCCGGGCGTCGATTGCGGGACATTAATGGTAGCTATTCGATGTACCGCAATTTGGTTCTGGCCAATCGAATGGGGCGCGTCATTACCGCATCGAATCCCGAACTTATACCTGACATGAAAGAAGCTCGCGTAGCAGACCATGCTTGGTTTACTAAATCCATGCGATGCAAGAACTTTGGCGAGTACGCAGTCCAAGATGTTGGAGAGTCGGAATTGGAACGGGGCTCCAGAAGGTCTCTAATCTATTCTGGCGCGGTCCGAGCCAATGGAACGCGAGATGGTGAAATCGTGGGAGTTCTAGGGAGCCTTTTTGATTGGGTAACCGAATCAGGCAAGATTCTAAAGACTTGTCTTCCTAAAGATAGAAATGGAAAGCGAATACAGGGTTGTGTTGCTTTCTATGCAAATCGCAACTTTGAAGTCATTGAAACATCCGACTCGCAAATTGTTCCACTCGGTGCGACTCCAGAATTGCCCGCAGAGCATCGCGAACTAGCAGCCGGTCAATCTGCCTCTGGAGTATTCCGTCTGGGCGATCACATCTACATCATGGGTTCCTCGCTTAGCAAAGGCTATCGCGAATATCAAGGGCTCGGTTGGTCTGCTCACATACTGCGACCTCTCTTTTGAGAACGTGAACTCCACCTGCCCAATCTATAAAGTCCCGTCAATCGATAAACTTTCAAAAATCGCTTTGCTTTAACGACTGGAGAATGACATTCATGGCGAACCCCTGTGATACATGCCCAACAAAAGTTTGCTGCAATCCCAAAGGCCCAATCATCATCGAAGGAGACGTCAATATTGTTGACAAATATGGTCGCCCGTTATGCCCTGACAAAAAGAAGAAATCGCATGTACTTTGTGGATGCGGGCAATCATTGAACAAACCCTTCTGCGATGGAAAGCACAACAAGGCAGGCAGCGATGAAGATGATGACGACATTAACGACGAATAGACTCAGTTTTTACTATTGATCCAATCTTCCATCACGCGCTTTCGAAGCTGAGATTTGCCATGAATACTGACGTGCAGTTGGACCTAACAGCATCGAGAGACATTCCTCGTCGCAATCACTCAAAAAACTAGTGGAAACACTTGTTGCATGGGATTCCTTCAGGCCATCAACCGACAATAGAGATCCGCCCTCATGAGGAGTCGATGCGTTTCCTCTATCTAACGACGACGATCATCAATTCACTGGCAGAGTTGATCTCCCGTATAAACGATGGTAATCAAGTCGTTCGCATTGATGTAGCCGTCAAATTAGGTCAGGTAGCAATTGGTTTCGATCACTACGTCGCCTCAACCGACATGCGTGGTTTGAAATGGCTTTTGCAAGTTGTCGAATCGATCGATGTGGAATTCACCAATAAGCCTGTCTCGATCAAAAAAACGGAGTTGAAGATTGTCGTTGAATTTCCGTTCGAACCCGTTCCCGCGAGTCACGAGAGCCTGTTGTATAGCACGGTCTGCTAGGAAGATATTGCGTGGATGCGTGGCATGGTATCGAAATCATTCGTCCAATGTGTGAGTCATTTGGACACAGGGGATTCCCTTAGCTGGTTATTGAATCCTATTCGCGAACATGCTCAATCTACAAGGCAAAAGTGTTCGATAGGAAAAGTGCAATATTCGCCTAAACCTATCCTTAGAACGTATTCGATCGGTAATTGACTGGTATGACTCACACGAATTCGATACCCAAAGTATTTGTTTTGGCGAAGTCCAGTGTGGCCTGCGAGCGTATCACGCAGGCGTTGACATTGGAACCTGTTAGAGTTGTACAATTCGGTGAATCGCGACAATACTCCGAGATACTTGACGACTTGGAAGCAGCATGTGTTCTAGTAGAAATTGGAAAAAATCCAGAGAGCGATCTGGATACGATCACGTCATTGCACGCCAAAGGTCATCCACTACCTGTTATTGCGGTAAGTAACGAATGGACGGTTTCCGTCGCGGTACGTGCAATCAAGTCGGGAGCCGATGATGTCTGCGATCTCCAGACGCAGGTCCATGATCTTCGCACGATGATCCACAAAGCGATAGCGGCAGAGCTGCCGCGACATAGTGATTTACGAGGAGCTATTCCGCCCGCGATTTTGGAGAAACTCGATGCAGTGGAAGCCCGAATTGTCCACCTTATCTTGTTGGGATTAACAGCCAAAGAGATCGGTTCTGCGCTAGACGTGAGCATAAGAACGTACCACTACCGAAAGAGAGCGATCTTTCAGAAGCTGGGGGCACTCAATCGATCCGATTTGATCGAATTGATCCGCACGACAAGTGGTCGAATAACGGAATGGCATAATCCACACGCCATTCCGAATTCTAGCCGTCTCCACCATAGGCCAGCATTTTTGTCGCAAGGATTGATTGCTCAATAGTTGACGACTGGAAGTACATCCCGATAGTATGAGTTCCAAATCGCAAGAAAGTAGGACTCTGAATCGATGGAGTTTAGATCGTGTTGGCTGATGAATAAACGTCGTCCGGGTTGACAATTTGTTGCTGGTCCACGGTAAACTCGCCGTTGTTCAGTTTTCGAAAGAAGCAGCTTGCATAGCCTTCGTGGCATGCGGCACCGATTTGTTCAACTTTTAACAGGATGCAATCAGCGTCGCAATCGACACGGATCTCGATGACCCGTTGGCGATGTCCACTTTCTTCTCCCTTGCGCCAAAGTTTGTTTCGCGATCGACTGAAGTAAGTCGCATACCCGGATGCAACGGTCTCGCGAAACGCTTCTTCATTCATCCATGCGAACATCAGCACTTGGTTGCTTTGAGAATCTTGAGCGATTGCTGGCAAGAGTCCGTTGATGGCTCGGGAAAAATCGGGCTCTTTGATCATCACTGCCACGGTCTTTTCAAGATCTCATGAACGATGATTGCCGTTCGCAAAGTTTGTGGGTTTCGCAATTGCTCTGCAATGCTACCTGAGGAGATCATCTGAGAATTGTTCGTCGTACTGACCACGGCAGCGTTGGCCGTCGTCGATTCCGAAGGAGCGAGATTCGAGGATCCAAGACTGGATGGTAGAAAGTTGGATTGATTTGTCGAACTGGGTTTTTGACCGGTCTTTTTTTGCTTTTTGGATTTACTCTGCTGTTGATCTCGAACCTGGGATGGGAGACGCTTTTCTTCGACCACTTGCGCCATTTCAATCGTCTGACTCAGGTCTATGACGGTCTCCATCCGGTTAGTCGATTGCGGTGCATTCGGTCGGCTGTAAGCATCGTCGGATCGCGAGAGCGTTGGTACCGATGCAGGTGCCGGGCTCAGGACGGGAGGGGGTGCCGCCTCGATGGGCGGTCGTTCGGCTTTGCTTTGTTGTCTTTGTTTTCTGCGTTGGGCCGCTTGCTTCAAAAAATCATCCAGATCATCAGCCATAGCAAACTTCCTTTGAACCTAGTTGGTCTGCGATCGCGTTGGGTTTGTTGGCCCCGTTGTGCTAGTGCCGGCAATGCTCTGTCGCATTTCGGTGTCCGCAGTGATGTTCTTGAGTTTGTAATAATCCATGACATTGAGTTTGCCGGTCGCAAGTGATTCGGCAATTGCCTTGGGAACATCGGCTTCGGCAGCGACGACCGCGGCGCGGCTTTCTTCGATTTTCGCAATCATTTCTTGTTCCGTAGCGACGGCTTCTGCGCGTCGGCTTTCGGCTTTTGCACGAGCTACACGCGTGTCCGCTTCGGCTTTGTCCGCTTGCAATCGAGCACCGATATTTTCGCCGACATCAATGTCGGCGATATCGATAGAAACAATTTCAAAGGCAGTTTGGTCGTCGAGTCGACTCGCTAGCACAGCCTTGGAAATAACGTCCGGGTTCTCAAGAACAATTTTGTGGCTCTCGGCAGAACCGATTGCGCTTACGATTCCTTGACCGACACGAGCGATGATTGTCTCCTCGGTCGCACCACCAATTAGTCGCTGAAGATTTGCGCGGACAGTAACTCTCGCCTTTACTTTGAGTTGGATGCCGTCTTTTGCGATCGCGTCCAAGAATGCGACCGCGCTGCCCTTGGGTGGGCAATCGATCACTTTAGGGTACACGCTGGTTTGAACGGCATCGAGAACATCGCGGCCCGCCAGGTCGATTGCGGCTGCTTCGCGAAAGGACAGGGTGATCTGCTTACTTTTTCTGGCCGCAATCAGAGCTCGGATCACAAGAGGAACATTGCCTCGTGCGAGATAATGAGCTTCCAGTGATTTCGTGGTCAAATCTTCATCGTCTATCCCCGCTTGGATGGACATGATCTTTCCACGCACAATCGTCCGCGCATCAACTCGTCGAAAGAGCATTCCGATCAAGTCGAGAATGGAGACTTTGGCACCGGTCATGAACGCTTGTACCCAAAGCCAGAAATATCTGGAGAAAATCGCCAAAATAATGGCAATTACGATGAACGCAAGCAGGCCGAGAACCAACAAGATTGCGAATACAGCTGGAGGCATATAATTCAAACCGTTCGATGAAACTAATTCAATGTGATCGTTGGGGGCGAGCTATTTCGCCCTAGTCCCCTTGGTCGTATCTCCACCCATCTGATAGGTGAGATCGGTGGGGACACCCTCACTATCATACTGGATTTTGATGGTTCCAGCCGTGTACTTCAGACCAAATTCACTCTTACTGTGGGGAATCATTAGAAGGGGCGTCGCCGTCACATTGAAGAAAAGCTTGTCATCGTTGGTCGAAATCTCCCATACTCCGCCGCCGGGACGAGTATATTTGCCGACAATCTTGTCTTTTTCTTCTTTCGTCAACTCCACGATGGTCGGATCGTAGGGCGTTGACGGCTGAGGAATCGACTCTGGTGGAAGTTCTCGCAACCAAACATTTCGATAGCGAACGGGGTTTCCGTGATCCTGAAAAGACAAAGGTAGTTTCTCGTTGGATTTTTGGTAAGGATGATGCTGCAACCAGGATGTTGGTCCCAAGGGACGAACGCTGTCCTGCACAAGAACACCATTGTGCAACACTGTCATTCGAGCAGGTTGTTTCAATTTGCCATCTTCCTCATAGTGTGGACGACGGAAAATGATGTCGTACGATTGCCATTCACCAGGCTTTCGACTGGCATTTACCAATGGGGGATACTGCCCGTAAATTGCGCCCGCCTGTCCATCTGCATACGTAACATTGTCGAATGAGTCCAGCACTTGGACCTCGAAAAGTCCTTGGAGGAATACGCCGCTGTTGCCTCTGCCTTGGCTTTTGCCCTCCACTTTGGCGGGTGAGGCCCATTCGACGTGAAGTTGGACGTCTCCGAAAGCATCGACGGTAAAGATGTAGCCACTTCCTGGTACGGATTCCATGACCTCCTCCTTGATAATCCACTTTGCCGGTCCGCCGTCTGCCGCCCGCCACTTAGCTAAACTCGTTCCATCGAAAAGAACGATGGCATCTGAAGGAGGAGCTAACGGCAGATTGGAGGCCCCCGGCGAAACGATGGCAGGACGGGTTCGTTCCCAGTCATGTTGTTTCCAGCCAGTCGACAATTGTGCTTGGATAGGTGAAACGGCCAAAATCAACGAAGCGATCCAGATGAAGCACAGAGAGCGAGCAATAGACATTTGATAACCGTTCGAAAAAAAGTGCCAAACAAACATGCTATTTTCATGATAATCGGAAAAAGCGTTTCAGACAGTATCCCCTGCGTCACCGAATCAGCAGCTGCTCCGGTTTGACCGGTATAAACCTCAGGCGTCGCCGAATGTATTGTAAAAATTCAACGATTGATCCGAATGGGAACACACGAACGTTGATAGCGTTCTAAGTTTCAAAGCTGTGCTGTATATACCACTCGCCGCAAACGCTCATGATTCCTTCAACCTCCATTAGATCAACTAGATTCGAGTCATTCCAGTTGAATGGAGGTCCGAACTTGACAAGCCAAAGGCCTTTGGTCCATCTTCCTGAAGTTTCAAGTGAATCATCTCAGGGACTCAAGGATGACGCTTGGCATTCACTGGTCCACGCACGGTTTGGTGTTGCATCCGGAATCTATGTAGCACTCCGAGCGAAACATCCTCCAGCCGCGGCTCACTCGCTCCGGGTAGCCTTTTGGACTTCGGCTTGGGCGATGCATCACGGACTGCGTGAAGAGCAGCTTCAATTGTTCGAAGTAGTTGCGTTGTTGCATGAAGTAGGAAAGATTGGGATCCCGGACCGCGTGCTACAAAAGCCAGAGCGATTGAACGAAACGGAACAATCGTTAATGGATATGCATACACAAGTTGGCGTAGAAATTCTGAGAGCATCGGGAGCCTCCCAAGAGCTTCTGATTGCGGTCGCGGGCATTGGGACAAAGTTTGAATCGTCGAATGATCTGGCATCACCTGACAAAGCACCGATTGTTAGTCGTTTAGTAAACATCGTCGATGCATATGATTCGATGACATCTAAGCAGGTCTATCGCGAAACACTATCACGCGAAGCCGCTTTGGCCGAATTGGTGCGCATGTCAGGCACGCAATTTGATCCAAAGCTCGTACGATCGTTTGCCGAAATTGTCATCGCACAGGATCGCACCCTTCAAGCGAGAGTTACCGAGCGTTGGATAAGTGAACTCGAGAAGCAAGATCTTCGAAGATTTTTTGATTTCGATGATAATCGGCCTTGTAGCCGATTTGGCAGCTCCATCACGCACTCGCTGAATGATATTTTCTATCGGCATATGATGGACAATGTTGAAAACGGGGTAATTTTCATCGACTCCGAATATCGTGTACTGGATTGGAATCGATCAGCAGTTCGTATTACCGGGCGTTCCGCAGAATCGGTGCATCATCAAGTGTGGACTCCGGATATCGCAGGACTCTGTGATACCGAAGGGTTTCCTATCCAGGAAGCGAACTGCCCCTTTCGAGCCATGATGACAGTAGGAGCGATTGGGAAACAACGACTTGCTGTTCGCACTCCAACTCTAGAATTGGTTCAGGTTTCAATCGACATGATACCCGTGTCAAACGAACAGGGGCTCCTTTGTGGTGGCGCGATGATTCTGGAGGATGTGAGCGAAACTGCGGAGCTCGAAAGAAAAATCGTTCATTTGCGAGAACGCGCATGCCAAGATCAGTTGACCAAGGTCGCGAATCGTGGCGAGCTCAATCGTCAGCTTCCTGAGTTTGTTGCGTACCATCAACGCACACGTCAAAGCGGAAGTGTTCTCATTTGCGACATCGACTTCTTCAAGAAAATCAACGACAAATTCTCTCACCAGGCTGGGGATGAGGCGTTGATCATCTTTGCGAAGTTGCTCAAAGAATCTTGCAGAGAGACTGATTTCGTTGCCCGATATGGCGGTGAGGAGTTCGTGATCCTCTGTAGCCAATGCGACCTCGCAGAAGCCAAATCCTTAGGGGAAAACATACGGAAAAAGCTGCAGCGGACGCCGCTAGCAGTTCTTCGAAATCAATGCATAACGGCGAGTTTCGGCGTTGCAACCATCAATCCTGAAGATACCGAAGAGACCGTTTTGGGTAGAGCAGATCGTGGACTTCTTATCGCGAAAGAGAATGGTCGTGATCGCGTTGTCAGTCTGGGGGATGAGGAACGCAATACATTGCAGAAAGACTCATCCAAGTACAAGCGATGGTTCCATTGGTTTAACGCGACAACAGAACAAACGACTCGATGCGAATTGCTTACGAACGTTCCGCGCGCAGTCACTCTCGAAAAGCTCAAGGGCTTTGTCCGCGATTTCAAAGTTGCAGTGCATGAAGTCAATCAGGATAGTGCCATTCTCGATATCGACTTCAAAACGGCACCGATACCGAAGCTAAAGGATGAGCGAATGGGTAAGTATCGGATGAATATCAAGCTGACTGAAATCGAGATGGCCACAGGTGGAAACAAGCAAAACACCAAAATATGCACCATGCTCGATGTGGAGATTGCCCCCTTTGGGAATCGTGATCGTCGTTCTGATTCGTTGCGCAGCCAGTCGCAGAGAATCAAAACAGAACTCCAAGGGTATTTAGTAGCTCACGAAATAGATCAAGAAAGCCGACAGAAGATATTGCGCAAGATTAAGTCTGAATCAGACTCACGTTACTAGCAGCTCAATCGCTCGATAACTTTTCTTATTACTTAAAATCTTCGGGCGAAAACGTTATGGTTGGCATTCGATTCCTTAATGCCCAAACAGCCGCAGCTGTTCGATCGTTCACTTTGAGTTTTCGCAGAACATTTTGCACATGCTCTTTGACTGTTTCTAAACTTATTCCGAGTGACCCCATGATCTCCTTATTACTTAATCCCAATCCAAGATGCACAACAATTTGGACTTCGCGTCGAGTCAATTGATCTGCGATGGACGGAACAGGCCAATCCGGTTGGGTCATGAATATCCGAAATCTTTCCAACACGGATTCTGGATTCGGCTTACCTAGATACAAAGCCTGAAGCGAAGTGGTTAACTTAGTGGCCGAACCACATTGAAGTACAAAGTCATAAAAACGGTATGCAACACACTGCGCCACCAATGTTGGGTTTGCAACATGGGTGTAAATAATGATCTTCAGGTCACGGAGCTGTTTGTGTATCTCGACTAACGGCTCCAACATATCGATCTTTTGGAGTCTGCTCTCGCAAATCAGTACGTCAAAATGTTCTCGAGAAAGAGCTCGCTCAAGCTCCATATGGTCGCTTACAAATTCATCGGTAGAGATGCCGTGTTGAGTGAAGATACTTTCTATGCCCTGACGAACTACTTCGCTATCGTTGGCGCATATTATCCGAAAGGGCATTCCGAGTCATTCCGTAAGGATCCAGGATCGCTGCTGGGTGCCATGAACAAGAAACAGACAACCGCAGACAGCAATATAGCATATCGCCCGGGGGTGCCGTCCATACGCTAGGCAGCCTGGAGTGTTTTATTCGTCGCGCAGACCGAGACGAGTCAACCATTTTCCCCTGGATTTTCCAGGGGTTGGAGTCCCTTTTTCGTCCGCCGAGTGATGCGCATTCATCGCCTCTAGACTGCGCATCCGCTCCTGCAATTCCAGCCTTTCCCTGGCGAGCTTTGCTCTTTCGAGCGACATCTCGATTTCGCCTTGTCTTTGCTTTTGTTCCCAGTCCTCTTGAAGCTGCTTGAGACGTTGCCGTTCTTCGATAATGAGGTCGTCCGCTTCAATGATTTGGGATATCGCGGCCGCACCGACAGCCATACCGTTCGATGCCACGGATTGCTCTTGCAACAAACTCTTCAGATCCGAAATCTCTTTGTCTCTTCTTAAGACTTCTTGTTCGGTCTGCTCGATAATCTTTTCGATCTCTGGCACTCGACTAGGCGCAACATTGTTCTCAACCTGCGTTTCGTGTTCCAACTGCCGCAGCCATGCTAGTTTGCGTTCTTCCCACGAAAATGATTCGCTGGAATGCAAAGTGGGGGCCTGATACTGCGCCAGACGAATGCTCAACTCGTTGCATTGCAGACGTACTTCCACTGTCTCGTGACGTGATTCGATCAATTGCTCGCGAAGCTTGATCAATTGCTGTTCGAGTTTGCTTTCGGATCTAGCGGTAGAGCTATCTTCGGAAGCCTCCGACAGCAAAGCGACTTTCTCGTTGAGGAGCTCGATCTCCCGGCACAACTCGCGTTCTCGGTCCTTGGAGTCGTTGCGAATCGAACTGGCGAGTTGATTCAGATCATCGTTTTCGATGAACTCAAGGAGCGCTTGATATTCATTGCGAGCTGTGGCCAGCAAATTGATGAGCCTGTCATTTTCCCGTTTGAAAACGCTCTTCGATTCACCGGAGGAATTATTTGCAGGTGTATTTCGATCAGCGTTGCTTGTTTCGGCCGATTGAATAGCATCCTGAAGCTTTCGACGCAAATCCTCGATCTCCAATCGCTCTCTCTCAAGCCTCGCGGATTGTCCGATTAATTGTTCTAGCTTGACGTCGATGCGTTGGATCGCTGTGAACTCGTGAATGCTAATTTGTGATTCTGCGCTCGCAGTGATAACTACCGGAGGTGGCTCCGAATGCGAGGGTACGAGTAAAGTCGCATCGGCCAGGAGGTTTTGAATAGATTCAATACCAAGAAGTGATTCGGTCTCTGTTGAAGTTCTTGATTCGCATCCCTTGCCGTCGGAATCGCTCGATTCTAAAGAGGAGACGTTCACTCGCTCAGACGGGTAACCCGTAGGACTAGGGCCCGCTTTGGTAAATTTTCGCGATTTTCGTCTGTTGATGGACATTGCCAGTGATGGACAGTCTATTGGGGGGGCTTGGAGTTATCCTTTTCGAACGATAGGTTATCTTCTCGTGAAGCGAGTGCAGAACCGGAATTCCACAGAGGCCCAGTTGGCTTTCTCGACCGGATTGTGAGGATTGTGTCGTTTAGATCGAGTAGAGGGATATTAAAGTGAATAAACAAGAGAACGATCTATTCGAGGACATGTCGTTCGAAGAAGCAATTTCAGCAATCGAAGTTTCTGTTCGTCGATTGGAAGGAAATTCACTAGGATTGGAACAGTCCTTGGAAGAGTATTCCAAAGCCACTCGCTATATCGCTCATTGCCAAAAACAGTTAACCACCGCGAAGCGAAAAATTGAACAACTCAAGGGCATAACTCGCGAGGGTACAGCGATCACCGACGTGTGGGAAGAGCACGCCACCGAGGAGCAGAAGCCGAAAAGACGAAAGCCAAGTTAAGGAATCAGCGAAGAGCAAGTCTTCGTCGGGTTTGCCGCTCTGCGATGTTAGCGAGTTCCTGTCCGTTCGGAAACGTTCGCAACACGACCTGCCGCACCATGTTGCAATTCGACGATCGAGAATTCCGCCCAAATGGGTAAATGGTCTGAGATCTCTTTCACTTGTTCCTGTCGAAGACCAAAGAATTCTCCGAGATCCAAAACGCCAGCCCTCCCCGTAAACTCACTGGTGAGTTCACGATCGAACAGAATATTGTCAATGATCTTGGTGCGTGCCGTATTGGTGGGTTCTCTATCGATTGCCCACATGATGCCAGGCAGCTGTCCCAGGGGGCCGAATTGGTGAGGTTCCGCATTAAGGTCCCCAAGCAAAAGAACATCGTCCTGCATCCCGTTCAGATACTCAAAGTCTCGTACAGACTTCAAGACCGTATGCATAACCGGTATCTCTTGGGATACTTCATCTGGATCCGTGTGGATGTTTACGAGAGTGAACGAGAACGGTTGATAGTTCGGAGGAACGCGAGTGATGAATCGTGCGACCAGTGGTTCCCTATGCAGATAATCCATTTTGTCATCGACGACGTATGTGAAGTCCTTGCCAGAGACAACCGTATCTGTATTGAAAATAAATGCGTACTGTTCTTTGGATGAAGTTCGCCCGAGAGGTTGACTGATAACGTAGTCGTACCTCGCACCGTTTACATTGATATAGTGCATCAGAGCTGGGATTGTCTCATTGCTTCGGTCGCGGATTTCTTGGACGGCAACGACATCGAATTGGCGAATGACCTCGGCGATGCGTTCGGGCATACCAGGTTTTTCCATCTTTGACTTTCCGAAAACTTGGATGTTAAAGCTGGCGACCAAAATGGTTTGCCCCGTTCGAACTGGGAGTCCACGTGGACGACTCGCAGCAGGACGTGTGGATACGAACTGACCGCTTCCGTTCGGAAGTACGTTCGCGGTTGATGGAGCGGCCGAGTCCATCATCGAATCGACGTTGGGTTCACATCCTAGAAAGTAGCCCAATACCGCAATGAGTATGCAGCCACTGACGGCCTCGATGGTAGGTAGTTTCTTTTTCATTTCCCTTGCCTCCTTGCATGGGATATCGACTAGCAAATCTCAAATGCGATTCTGAAATGGTCATCCTTGACCATCGCTTTCGCCTAAACCGGACTCGATTGGAGCGCGGTTTCAATAAGTCTCTGTAGGCGTGGCGGAGCGTTCTCCAATTGAGTTTCCAGGGTCTTCCGGCTGCTCGGCTTCAAATGTTGGGTTTGCCCCAACGCCCAAGCCGCCCTCTCCTTTGCCGAAATCTCGAGGTCCCGATGAAACACCTGACAAAGATGATCTTGAATGGCTTCGCAGTGCGACTGAGCTGATGTATAGGTGGAATTCGCGAACTGTCTTCCAACTAACGTGCAGGCCCAATAGACTTGCGTAGAGTCCCCGTTTTGAAGCTGAGCCAATAGAATGGGAAACGCCGTGGTTGGTGGTACACCACAGTTTTCCAGGGCTTCGCTGGCGTTGTTTTGATAACTCTCCTCGTCGCTGCTAACTGCCAAAAAAAGGAGAGGCAAACTCTCGACAGCGAAATCCGGTTCCTGAACGCATCGTTCCAGTTGCTTTGGGTTTACCACGATGGAGCCTCCTTGATCATGAGTAGATTCAGTCTTTATCGAATTTGGGTTGTTTGACACAATCTGGGTTTGTAGATTGGGCGGCCAAAATAGTGAAATACTCAGTTTCACCATCGATCTGCAGCGATCAAAATGAAATGCCTGCATACAACGAGGCATTGAAAGGAAAGCTTACGACAGTTGCGAATCGATCTTGTTATTACTGAACTCGATGATGGTGGCGCTGAACGATGCTGTGCAGAATTAGCCATCTATCTTCACAGAAAAGGGTACCCCATTCGATTGATCGTAATCGGTCCAATTCCTAAACCGCCTCGGAATGAGATCTATGGCCGGCTCGTGGCAACTGGAGTCTGGATGGAGTTTATTGGGGCGGAAAAGTGGTACCAGTTTTCGACGGCACTCTGGAAATTGAATCGACTTGTTGCGAGAGCTCCCGCAGAAGTTGCTCAATCCTTTTTGTGGCACGCGAACGTTTTGTCCGCAGCAACCTATCCTCGGTTCAAGATTCCGCTTGTCGGTGGACATCGGGTGGCAGAACATCGAGCCATTCGAAATCGATGGAGCCGTTGGGCTGCAACCAAGATGTGCCGTGTCGTCTGCGTAAGTGACTCTTTGGCAGAATGGTGTTCCAAGGCAGAAGCCATCCCAGCTAAAAAGTTGGTTGTTATCTGCAACGGGATCGATCTGGGGCGGATTGCGTCTGAAGCGGAGTTGCCGAGTGAATTGCGAAAGCAACCTGCCCTGCTGTTTGTGGGAAGATTGCATTTGCAAAAAGGTATCGACATCCTTATGGAACATGCGGAATCGATTCTCACTGCGTTGCCGAAGCATCATCTAGTGATCATCGGATATGGGCCATTCAGACAAGTCGTCGATTCCTGGGCAAAGGAATTTCCCCATCGAGACCGAGTTCATATACTCGGGCAAAGACCTGACGTTGCCGCTTGGATGAAGCAATCGCAACTGCTGATACTCCCCTCGCGTTTTGAAGGGATGCCGAACGCTGTCCTGGAAGCGATGGCAATAGGAATTCCGATTGCAACGCTGCAGGTGGAAGGAGTCTCCGAACTGCTAGGAGAATTGGCTCCATCACAAGCCGTGACTCGAGATGACTGGAATGCTTGGCGCGAGCTTGTTATCCAGCTCGGGAGTACACCGGACCGCTGTTGTGAACTTGGCAAGATGAATCAAGCGAGAGTGCAAGCGCATTTCCAATTGGACTCTCAGTTGCAAAAGTATGAAGAACTATATCGGGTTCTTTTGCAAGATAAATGATCTCGGAAAAAACTACTGCAGTTTTGCAAGACGAGAACGAAGCGACGCCTGCAGTTCTGCAGCCATGGTAGTCAGTTCCTCCATCGATTTTCTCGCTAGATCCGCATTGGAGTCGCAATTCTGGCCCAATATTTTTTGGCAAGTTTGAATCGCTCCAATCAATGATCCTTTTGCAATTCCTCGCTCAATTCCTTGCTCAACTCCGATTGCGATCAAATCTCGTCCTGACTGGGTCTCTCTCAAATCAGGTAGTTTTCCTAGAATCATATTCTCAATCTCCTGTTTCCAAGGTTCTCGAAATCTTTGCATAAGCCAATCGACAAAAACAGAAATCAATTTTTCCTGCTGTCTAGAAGGCGTGCAAACCACTCGGGTTCCAACAGGCTGTTGGTTCTGCACGCAGCCTGTCGGAGTTTTCCAAAGTTTACGCGATAGGCTCTAAACGCCGATCAGCGTTTCGCATTCCTTTGCCAATCGCTTGCGCGCTACGTGCAATCGTCGCTTGATCGTTCCGACGGGAGCATCGAATGCGTGACTCATTTGGTTCAAACTCTGGCCATCCAAGTAGAACGCGACCAACGTTTGTCGGTCGAGTTCCCCAAGACGGTCCAATCCCAAATGAACTTGTCGAGCTCTCTCGCTGGAAAGCACTGCTTCGATCGGTTCGTCGCTGTTCGCAACTGTCGCTTCCAAGATCTCTTGGTCGACGGAAGCTGGCTTAGGACGACGAGTCAATCGGTTGATCGCCATTCGGTGCACGATCTGACGCAACCATCCGCCAAACGCCTCTGGCGTTTGCAATTGGTGAATGCGTCGAAACGCTTGAATGAAAACGTCTTGGCTCAACTCTTGAGCTTCATCCCAGTTCCCCAACCTCTTGTAAGCGATCGAAAGGACATGCTGTTGGAATCGGCAATAGAGTTGATCCATCGCATCTCGGTCTCCCGATTGCGCAGACTGAACCAGTTCTAAAACAGTAACTTCGGTATCTTCGTAAACAAATCCTGCAATGGACATTTGGGTGGATCTCTCTTTTAGGAGACAACACCATCCGCATATAGGGATACATGGGACGGATCGGTCTCGCGTGCTTTTGGACCACGAGAGAGTCTTGTTGACCTAGCTTAGATTCGTTGCGAAACGGGCTATGAGTAGCCCTAGATCTCGGTTCTGAATATTGCTCAGCCTGACCATCAGATACGTCGTATCAACTGTCGCAAACAGCGTACAGATAGCGAGGTATCAGACTTCTAGACTCAATCAGTGGTTGTCGCCGTGGTACGGTTCGATTGCTGCGAATCGGCAAACAAATTGCGGCAATCGTGGTCGCGATGCTACTGGGAGCGTTCGCGTGTGGATGTTCTGGTTATGGGTTGTGTTGCGGGCTGCATCTGATGCATCCTGAACATTCCATAAAAGCCAGATTGCCACGAGCTAATCTCCGGGCGTTCATACCCGGTCGATTTACTCGACGTACCTGTTGTCGATTTACTCGACGTACCTGATAAGTGCGTATGTAGATGACGTGAGAGGAGGACAACATTGGCCACTGCCACAAACGCGCAATCTCGCACTAAGGCGACCACATTGACACATCGTTGAGCAATATTCAGTTGACGCATGACATCCTCCCGCCGCCGTTAGGCGCACTTTGAGAGATTCCAAGAAACAAAAAAAGGGTTGGTATGCTGCCTTTCATTCAGCAACCGTGCAACGCAACATCGCGAGTCGCGTGCTCCAATCAGACTATGGTATCGTAGGATTGGTTCGGAGGAAAACTTATATTTCGAGAAAATTTTCCAAAAGACTTCGCTTTCCCGACTGCTAAATCTAGCCTTTCCAAAATAGTAGTTCTCCAAGATCCCTCGCAAACCCTAGAATTGAAACGTATTGATCGACCATCGAAGGTTTTTGAAAAAATCATGAGCTTATCCAATCGCCTCTTTCTTTTTCTTGTTGCACTTAGCATTTTTGGACTACAGCGTTCGGGTAACCTCGCTGGACAAGAGCCTGCAGCCGTACCCCCAAAATTGGATACTCCTGTTCGACAAGCAATCTCGCTGCCGGTCGAATTTCCGCTCGATGCAACGCGTGAAACCAAACTGCTAGCTTCCCTAGAATCGTTGTCCTCCAGATCCAACAGTACAGATCGTCCGTTGGTCGTTCTCGAATTCAAAAGCGCCCAGCAATCGACTCGTCCGTCCGACGAAGTGCTCATCGGTCGCGGAACCCCGTTCGAACGCTCCCTTAGCCTTGCGCGTTGGATTAGTGGCCCTAAAGGAAACCGGCTTCAAACAGTTGCGTACATTCCACAGTCGATCGGCGGGCATGCCATTTTGATTGCACTCGCGTGCGAAGAAATTGCCATCGCCCCGGATGCAGAGTTCGGCCAAGCGTCGATGGATGAGTCGGCTACTGATGCCACCATCAAACAAGCGTACATTGACATTGCAGCACGGCGAGCGACCTTTCCACCAGCGGCAGTTGTTTCAATGCTAGACGCCTCGGAACCTCTGGTTCGCATCGACTCCACCGATGGAAAAATGGAGTACGTTTCTTCATCCGAACTCAAAAAACGTGAACGCAACGACACGGTATGGAATGAGACACAGTTGGTTACGTTCAATCAATTGGCTCGCTTCGTTGGACAACATCTTCGCAACTGGCGATGGGTCGCGCACATTGCAGGTGACAAACAACAACTTGCGAATGCACTTCGATTGAACAAGCCGATAGTGGAGCAACCTGTCTTCGAAGGTGAACGCGTTGCTGTTCGTACACATCTGCGAGGAATAATCACACCCCGGCATGTTAATCGGATGCTGCGAGCTATCGAGGAAGGTCTAGCGAAAAAGGAAACCAATCTCGTCTTGGTCGAAGTCAATTCTCCGGGTGGCAATTTGACGGAGAGCCTTCGCTTTGCGCAATACCTTGCGGAGATTCCCTCAGATCGCGCCGAAGTAGTTTGCTACATCCCTGGCTCAGCGTTGGGAGACGCTGCACTGATCGCCCTCGCATGCGATTCCATCATGATGCACCCCGAAGCAAAAATTGGTGGACCAGGCGAAGCAAGTGTTGGGATAGCAGAATGCAACAACCAGCGTGCTGCCATCGAATCCCTAGCGCAATCATCTGGCCGATCGGTAGGCGAACTACTTGGTTGTGTTTGCCCCACCATGCCCATCTTCGAGTACAGTTCGTTCGATGGCCGCACGCAATTGCAATCTCCTGAGTGGTTGCAAGATGATCCCGTGGCCCCTCAATGGAACAAAGGAGCTCAAGTCGATTTTTCCAATGGACTAAATTTTGAAACCGCGAGTGAGTTGAAGATTGCCATCGACAATCCTGTGTCCATCGAAGCGGTTGGTAGCAAATATGGAATCGAAGAACTACCTGCGGAACTCCGGACCAATGCGACCGAAGAGTTTATCGACTGGCTCGCTGGGCAGATGTGGTTTTCCTTCTTCTTGTTCTTTGTCGGTTTCACTGCATTGAGCGCGGAACTCAGCGCTCCGGGAGTTGGCTTTCCAGGAATCTTGGCAGCCATCTGCTTTGGTCTGTTCTTCTGGTTGCGCGTTCTTGGAGGAACCGTCGAATGGCTTGAAGTGTTATTGATTCTCGGCGGGATTGTTTGCTTGCTTCTCGAAGTTTTCGTCTTCCCTGGCTTCGGCGTTTTCGGCGTCACAGGCCTTGGGCTGCTCGGTGTGGGTTTGTTGCTGGCCGGACAGACCTTTATCCTGCCGACGAACGATTACCAACGACAACGGGTTGTGACCGGCTTTGGGCAAATCGGTCTCGTGGCACTGAGTTTGATGGCGCTCGCCTTCGCGTTTCGCAAACAGATTGCAAACTCCCCCATGGTCCGATGGATTGCATTGCAACCTCCTTCGAACGAACGAGAGAAAATGGAGAAGGAACGCATCGTCGAAGAACTGCAAATGTACCTTGGTTGGCACGGTACGACCCTGACCCGTTGCAATCCTAGCGGGAAAGCGATGATCGGAGACAAGCTCCAAAGCATCGTTGCCGAGGTGGGTTGGCTGGACGAAAACGTTGAAATCGAGGTCGTACGCATCCACGAGAATTCACTCATCGTTCGGCAACGCAGCTAATGTTGCTCCAAGCTGATACACGGGAGTCAGGCAGAATTCTTCAGTACTCAGTTCCAATCCATGCCCCCTATGCTCAATAGTTCTTGGCATTGAAATCTATCCCAATAAGCAACGAGCTTCGTGGATTTGCGTTGGCAATTTGTTCGGGGCTACACTGCGAGGGAGAGACATAAACTGCAGTTGCTTGCGGGATAAGCTCAACCGCAACCGTTGCTGTTACCTTTGTTCCCGTTAGATCGATCTTCTCCAAATTCATCGACAACTCAGCTAGAGTTGCATCAAGATCCTGGCGGGGATTATTCTTCGAATGGTACCGGGTTGGGACCCATGATCAATGCGAAGAGAGCGAAGAGAACGACCCAAACGACCCCTAAGACCACGTTCAGCACGACTCCCTGCGCCATCGTCCACAGATAGACAGCCCCCAAGGAAAGATCATGTTTGGGTGCATCTAACCCGATCGGGTAAAGTACCATCGAGGATACCATTCCACAAAACATGTCTACAAACATTGCTATCGGGAAGATGACTGAAATCAAAATCCTAATAGCATAAGTAGTGATCAATGCATATCGAACTGGCTTGCGTTGCCGAAATGCCCAATGAAAGGTACGGTTGTCCGCGACGATATAGCCTGCAACAAAGGTCATCACACCTGCGATCATGGCTGGCCATTGTTCAACATTGATCACGCCAATCGCTATGAAGAAGCTTGGTGCAGCACTGATCCAGCACACGATCAACCAAACCAGCGTGGATTTCCACCAAACGAAGGTTCGTTCCCCTTGGCCATCGAAATTTCGAGTTATTGGAGCGATCTCCGACGCTTCATAGGGATTAAGATCGCTCATAGATTTATAAGTGTTTAGAGCTCGCTTAACGGAGTGCTTCTGCTTTCACGCGGTTGTAAAGATATGGATTGAGCGTCGGATCGTTGTACATCTTGAACTGCCGATACGTGCGGTGTTTCTTGATACCCGCGTACATGTCATCCGAAAGCTCCTTCAACGAATCGCTTAGTTCGGCATGTTGAAGCCGACAGATCGCTACGCGTTGGCTTACTTTCTCGATATGGGCATTATCGATGTCCGTCCGCTGCAATTGTTCATCCAAGTGATAGATCCGCAACGAGATGATCGACAGTCGATCAATTGCACTTCCCGGTGTCTCTGTGTTGAGTTTGGCATCTGGTCGGCATTGGATAAATCGAGACATCAGGTCATCGGTGAGCCAGTCGTCCACTTTTTCTATCCAATCGTTTCGAAGCTGATTGTAACGATCGATATTCCGTTTCACGTTTGCAATCTGCGCATCGGTGACATCGGGACTTCTCGCGATATCCTCTTCGTGCCACAGCAAATAGTTGTACTGATGTTGCTGGCATGCGATAGCAAGAATCGAACGAATCTCTCCCTGTTCGACGTACGGATTCGTCACGGGTTCTCGATGCCATAATTCGATCGTTCGAATCTGCATAGCAAGAATTTCGTCTAAGGGCAACATCACGCGTTTCTCCAAAAATAATCTCTCGAATAAAAAGATGCTCGATCGGGACAATGGTCCCAATCTACTTTAACTTTTATGGACTCTGTCCTTATAGGTTGGCTTCATGCGAAACTAATTAAGCTGCTCGCACAGCTCGGCAATTCTGAGCCCAGTGAATCCACTCATTTACTTCCTTACGATCGGGAGGTACCGCCCCGCGAAGGATCCGCACGCCAGCTCTACTACTAGCGTACTGCATCACCTTCTCGTAAAACGCTTCAGGGGTCGAGTTGGCAAGCTCTTCTGCAGTGGACAATCCCGTTCCAACAATAATCTGTGCGTCGTGCCCACGTAGGTTTGGAACTCGGCAAACCAAGAGCGCTTGTTTCTGCCAATCTGCAATCGTCTCCGCTGATACATTACGTTCGGCAAGTCGATCTGCGGCTGACTCGGGATGGCAATTGATCAAGTCTGCAATGCTATGGATGTCGATCTCCGCAAGCTTGGTTGCCATTTTCGGACCGATGCTCGGCGCGTCCACCACGGGACTGTCGATATCCAAATAGAACTTCCATTGCGAAGCTCCATTGTTTGTCGCGATCGCACTCAATGGATGCGAGGAAGGTGCGGCTACAGTATTACGATCGGTCGAACGAAGATCGCGCGCGACTCGCGGTTCTCGTTCACGATGATCTGACGGTCTAGGTTCGTAGGCACGTATGTGAGGCTCCGACCTGGAGCGTCGTTCGCTTCGGTGCCGATCGTTCTCCGTTCTGTTTCTGTAGTGATTGCGACTATTTCGTCCCACCGAGGCGACCCATTCACGAATACGATTGGCTTCAAAGGGACTAGCTGTCTGAAGCAGGTCCTGTCCTTCGGCGCTTCGCAGATAGTTTGCGACGCGATCCACCAACTGGTTGGGTGTTAGATCATGAAGCATATGCGAACGACTGATGCCGCATCCGACCAAAACGCGAGCATCGAATGGTCTTAATTGCGGTGTCGAAGTCATCAATTCAGCAACGCATTGCAAGTAGTGTACGAGATCGGATTCGACTCGCATGCATTCACCCAAAGAGTCTGGTGTCGAGCGTACCAAATCGCCGACTCGATGAACTCCTGCCATGCGAAATCGTTCTGCCAATGTCGCGTCAACCGTCGGCACATCCTGAATAGGGCTATCCAAATGGAGCTGAAATCTGTGCTGTCGAGGAACGACTGGAGCTGTTCGCATTGTGTTCGATCGAGCCATCCCATGTGTATGAGGCAAGGGGCTCCACCAGGACGACGATTCCATTTCGTTCGCGAGTCCGCTCAGTTGCCGATTGATGTCGGTCAGATCGGTAAGTCCGTGATTGGCTGATTCCGTAGAGATGTAAGGGGTTTCAACATATCCGATCGCTGGTTGCGATTGAATGTTAGGATGAATGCCGAGATAGGAAGTGCCATCCATCAAGTAACCAGGTCGGGCGTATCGCAGTAATTCGTGCATGCGAGAGACCGTTCCGCCATGAGCTGCAATTCTTCGCGCTACGAATTCGTCGTTCGTTGCCAGCAAGATTTGACGACCATCGCGTGCGAAACCAGCAAGAACATGTAACACTTGTTCGAGCGCTTCACCACGGAACAATTCGATCGAATTGTCAAAGAGGAATGGAATTCTGCCAATGCGTGGTATGGCAGCTTCTGCTATGGCCAATCGCATAGCGAGATCCACAAGTCGGCGTTGTCGCGAATCACCTGTTGGCAATCGACGATCGTAGTAGACGTCGCGTTGACCATGCTCTCGGTAGCCGTATTCGGGTTGCCCATCGAAATCGATCGGCATGTCGTGGCCTCGCAAATACGACGATTCGACGGCCCATGGCGGAAGCTGTCGGCAAGCGCCGGCCGTCAGCTCACGAAGATACTTCTCTACCAAAGGAATGAGCGAACCCTCCGAGGTACGTCGATAAGGAGAGCGAGTCTTCAAATGAGATTGTACTTCGTTCAACCGACGGTGCCACTGAGTACGGCGATCCCATCGTTTGAGCATCTCTTCGGCATGGGTTAGCTGTTGGCGCAGTTGGGCATCGTCCCAGCGATGGGGTGTCGCGACTGTCGGTACAACTTGGATGTTTTGAAGTTGGATTTCAATGTCTGCTTGTTCCGCGACCAGCTTTTCCATCCGGCTCTTAGTCCGTTGGATCTCGCTGCTCCAATCCGACCTTGCATAGCGATTGGGGAGGCCTCTTCCCAACGTAACATGATTCAATGTACCATTGTGAAATGCGTCCAAGTCGCTTGATGATGACTCTCGTGCAATATCGAGCTTGGCATTGGCTTCGGCAACGATTAGATCCTGATGAGCGTTGCGAAGGTTGTTCAGTTCGATCTGAACCATAGCGAGTCGTTCACGCAAACCTGCAACGATGGATTGATTCGCTCGCTCGGACGGTTGGGTTGGTGTATGGTTAGTGTGAGCAATATGACTGATCTCCGACAGGATACGATCTCGTTCCAATGCCCACCAGGCTCGGTCATGATCAACCGCATCCGCATTACGAAGTCGATCCAGTAGATCTTGTTCCTCGGCCTTGAGTCGTTGGTACCCTTCGTCTAGTTCATTGCGAGCTGGGGAATGGACGCCTAGTCGGCTCGCGGACCACCAGAGCTTTTCTGGCGAAACGCTTCCGAGTGAGCTGCAAAAAATCATTCCGAGGATGTCACCACGCAATTCATCCCATCGAGCATCGCCATCGTCACCTTCCCAAAAGATGTTGCCGAGTCCACGAATGCGATCTTTGTCTTGTGTGTGCAGTGTGTGCTGAGAAGGATGAAGTGGCGAGTTGACGAACCCACCGGGCAACATCGCGGAACCGCCAGCAAACGACATCATGCGAACGTGGCCTGTCGAGTCTACCCACTGCATGGAACCGTCAATCGATTCCCCTTCTTCGGTTTCGAAAACTTCGTTGACGTATTTACCACGAAAAAGAATGCTTCGAACGAAGCGTGTCATGGTCGCACTGCCGCCTTGAATTGGTGCGAACACTGCGTTGAGTCCACCTCCGAACGGTCCAACCTGCAGATGAGCGGCTGAGTTCTTGCGATCGATATCCAGTCGAATTAAGTGCATTGCAGGGTTCCTCCCTCTCCAATTTCCAAATGACAAAACGCCTATCCTCAGGCGCATTCTGGGTCTTTGAGCACCCTAGCAGAATCGGGCAGACTGGGTAAATAGCAATTCGTTGAGGCAAGACGCAGAGAGCTGAGAGGTTACGGATTTTGAGGGGATTGGTATACTCTGTCTCGTTGTTAATGATGGCTAAGCCGACTTGCCGTTGTTCGTTGTTCACTCGTGCCTACCCCAGTCCCTTTTCTTTTCAATGCTTCCATCGGAAATCGCGACCTCAGATTCGCAATCGGCGTTGCCAACCCATTTTCCTACTGATTCCACCCTTAGCGCCAGCGGACGCGGTCGAATCGGAGTCTGCCCAGGGATCCGAATCGCTGGCACAGGCTCTTATGTTCCCGAACAAATCGTGACGAACGACGATCTGGTATCGCTGGGCTGCGATAGCGATTGGATCGTTCAACGGACCGGTATTTTAGAACGCAGGAAAGCTAGCGAAACCGAAGCGGCGAGCGATTTGGCTTATGCTGCAGCGATTTCTTGTTTAGCCGATGCAAACGTAGAGGCCAAGGATGTCGACTTGTTGATCTGTGCCACGATCACACCGGACCACATCACACCGAGTACCGCGTGTTTGCTCCAGCGAAAGTTAGGTTGCATTGCACCCGCATTCGATATCAATGCAGCCTGTGCGGGGTTTATGGTCGGGCTCGTGACAGCCGCTCAATACGTTCGATGCGGAATGGCTCGCAATGCATTGGTGATCGGCAGCGAAGTGATGAGTCGAACGATCAATGCTACCGATGTGCGGACGTATCCGTTGTTTGGCGATGGAGCGGGAGCTGCACTGTTGCAACCATGCGGAAAGTCATCAAACAAGAGCCAATCGAGCGATGGCTTATTGAGCTTTACGCTGGGCGCTGAAGGAGAATCGGAGGCGTTGTGTATTCCAGGTGGGGGATCGCGTGAGCCGTTGACGTCAGATTCCCTATCGGTGGGACGCCAATACTTGCAAATGGATGGAAGAACGGTCTTTAAATGGGCGGTTCGTATTGTCGAGGACAGTGTCAACGACGTCTTGGTGGCATCAGGAGTGCGTCCGGAAGACGTGGATGTGGTGATCCTACATCAAGCGAACATACGAATCCTGGATGCAGCCATCAAGCATTTTTCGATACCGCGCGAGAGGATGGTTGTGAATGTCGATCGTTTTGGGAACACATCGGCAGCGAGTATCCCATTGGCGTTGGATCAAGCGAACCGAGAAGGACGATTGCAACGTGGCAATCTGGTATTGCTTTGTGGGTTCGGAGCCGGCCTTTCCTGGGGCACATGTTTAGTGCGCTGGTGATCGATCGCAGCCACGGATGAACACGGATCTTCACGGATGGAAGAGAGGTCCTCACTCGGACTTATCATTTAACAGCATTCGTTGGATCGCAATAATGCGGTAGCAGCCACTGCAACGCGGAAATTGATTCCCATCCGTATTTCATCTGTGCAAATCAGTGGCTGAAGGGTTTTGCAGCAGTGTGTCTCTTTCCTATGCTGCAGCGAGTTTGTGTTGCGAGGGTATGAGTCGACCGTTGTGGATAGTGTAGACTTCATCGGCGAGAGCGGTGAGAGCTTCTCGGTGGGTGATGATGATGATGGTCATCGAGCCTTTCATTTCCTTGAGCGTTTCTCGAATCTGGAGTTCGCTTTCCATATCGATTTGGCTGGTAGATTCATCGAGAATGAGGATCTCAGGTTTTCGAAGAATAGCCCGAGCCAACGCGATCCGTTGACGCTGTCCACCGCTGAGTTTCTGTCCGCCTTGTCCAACGACGGTATCGTAGCCAGCATTGAGCGATCGAGTGATAAATTCATGCGCGTGAGCCATTGTTGATGCGTCAACAACTTCATCAAAACTCGCATCGGGACTGCCGTACTTCACGTTTTCAAGTACTGATCGATTGAATAGCTCGGTGCTTTGACTTACAAGGGCGATCTTGCGTCGAAGTTCCTTGGTTGACATGCATTGAAAATCGATTCCATCCATTTGAAGGCTGCCAGAAATCGGAGCGTAATACCTTCCAAGTAACTGGATTAGAGTGGACTTTCCAGAGCCATTCGGTCCAAGAATTACTAGCGTTTTCCCGAATGGAATTTCTAGATTAACTTCATCGAGAACTGGGTGTGATGGATGATAATGGAAACAAACGTCGCGAATAGATATTCTTTTATGCGTTCCCGTGATGCTAGAACAATTGGTTGATTCTGCAACTTGAGGTTTTGAATCGATTATGCTGTACAGTAGGTTCGCCGACATCGCACCGCTGTAGATGACAACTGAAATACCAGATAGTTTTCGTAGCGGATCGCTCGCCCCTATAAGCAAGCCAAAAAAAATGAGCAAATCGGTAACTTCAAGAGGAACATCGCAAATTTGAACGAACCCTATGTGGGTTTGTTTATTGACGACAAGATAAGCCCCTGCGCACACCGTGATTGCCACCATGCCGATACCAATCAGCTCCGTGAACGGTTTACTCAGTCCAGTGTAGAATATCATTCTCATGCTTGCGCGGCGCATGTCTTTTGTGCATTCGCGAAAGCGCTCGTTCTCATGTTGCTCCATGGTGAAAGCTTGAACCGTGAAAACATTACTGAGGGCTTCCAGTAACACCTCGTGAAAGCCTGCGTTTCGCCCGAGAATACTTGAGGCGATTGAGCGAATCTTGCGATTGAAATAGAGTATGCAGACAATGAGTAGGGGAGTAAGTACGACAGACAGCAGAAGTAATCTTGGGCAAATGTAGAATGCAGCAGCAAGACAGGCAATGACTCTCAGAGGTTCTCGGATTGCCGCTCCGAAGACAGCTATAAGCCCTGAGCTCAACCCTTCTGCCGCAGACGTTATAGCGGCCAGAAGACCACTTGTTTCAAACGACTGGTACGTTTTCTTGTCCATGTGAAGAGCCGTGTCGAAAACCCTCATCCTCAACCCACGAACGATATTAGTTGAAACGTAACCGATCAACATATCGTTAGCTAGCATTAGCATGTGCTTGACTAGGGTGCTACAAACTAGCAAACCCATAATGCAGCAGATTGTTTGGAATGGGTCCTGCGGAAGGAACATGTTTGCCCACCCGAGATAGTACTCATTCCAGGCCTTCGCACTGATCTCTTCATTAATCAATCGATCGAACGAATTCGCATTGCTAGTCGGCACGGCATCACTTGTTTGATTCTTATCATTCTGCAAAGATTGCAGCCGATCATTCGAGACAGCGATTTTCTTTTCAAGCCAACTTTGAACCGACTCTCCCTTGAGTGTCATATCAATGACTGGGTATAGAGCGGTAATGTTCGAACTCCAGATAAGGGCAATTCCGATCGAGCAAACAGTCGCCAAAACCAATGCTGGCGCGTACTGCAAGGAGTCGCAGATTGCCTTCCAAAAATTCTTCATCGAGAACTCGATGTCTGTGTCAGGTGAATAGAATCAAAAAACCGGTGGGTAAGCTGCCCTATTCGGTCTTCTGCATGAAGACCAGAAACTCACCCGGGATCGATCCTGGGAATCCAACCTCCGGGCTAGATAGATTTACAGGGAGTAAGCCAAGATTTGCAACTCTTTCGAATACTTCAACAAACGATTCTGGTGTCCAAACGGTACAGTGAACGTCGAGATAATGGTTCTCTTTCGCGGTCCATGTCGCATATTCGAAAGCTTGCTTGTCTGTGTAATGGCGTTTCGCGTCTGCAAAGGATAGCATTTTCTTCGAGTAATCAACGATTCCAGTATCCTCAAAGGAATCTCCAAGGAAATCCATGATTTGACCAGGAGTCGGTATGCTTGGTTTTTCGATGTACCAACCGACCAGTTCACCGAAGCTTGTTACTCGACGATAGTAATCCATTGAGTGCTGACGATTCGGGATCAACAACGCGAGCGTTCCACCGACTTCGAGGCACTCAATGATTTCGAGTAGCCAACCAATTGGGTTGGGCACGTGCTCGAAAACGTGGGAGGCAATGGCATAACTGAACTTCTGGTTGTTTGCACACTTCAAGAGTCTTTTGCCGGGAATCCAAACGCTGTCAACCCTCGGAACTACCTTGCCTACGCCTCCAGGATTCTCTCCTGCTTTGCGTTGGATCTCGTCATTGTCGATGCAATCCACATACCAGACGTCGTGAATTGCTTTGTCGGTTATCGGATTGAAGTAAGGAGCAATTTCTATTCCTCGCTCCTTCACGGGCAAATGAGACAATACGTGGTCTCGCCTGTCACAGCCCGTAGTCTTTAACATCTCTGCAACTGCCATTTCATTTTTCCTTCTATTGATATTGAAACAGATTTGACCACTAAGCGACCTTCTTCAGATCAGACTGCAGCCAGCGGGGCACGAACTTTTCTTTCCGAAGCCAAGCTACGGTTTGCGCTAATCCTCGCTGTAGCGATGTTTCTGGCTCATAGCCGACTGCTTGATTAGCGTACTCTATGGACATAACCCGGCGATTGTATCCAACCGGCTTATCGATATCGAAGTGCGGATGGATTCTATTGCTGACGGCAGCTGCAACTTCATAGGCAATCTCTTTGATCGAAGTTTCGATACCAGAGCCAAGGTTGTAAACGGCACCGGCGTGCTCGCTCTCATCTGTAGCGATTCGTGCTATTGCATTTGCCACATCATTGACAAATACAAAATCCCGCGTTGCTGCTCCGTCTCCCCACACACTAAAGGACTTATGCCCCAAATAGTCAGCGATCATCGCCTTTCGAATCAAGGCAGCAACCACATGCCCACGTTCACTATCGTAGTTGTCACCTGGTCCATAGAGGTTAGACGGGATCACGGTAACGGTATCGATTCCATGGGATGGGCAAAAGTGATCGGCCACGAGACTGCTGGCGAGCTTTGCATAGCCGTAACTACCAGTATCGCCCGACGGAACGCCGACTCTAAGCATCTCTTCTCGAAGTGGTAGTTCTGCATCGCCAGCATAAGCACAAGGTGTCCCGGCCATGACAATTCTCTTCGCTTTCCCCACGCACGCAGCGCGTACGACGTTGAGGCCAAGCCGAAAGTTGGTGTGAAATGCATTGCCGGCGCAAGATCGAAGATATCCAACGCCGCCGACATCTGCTGCTAGATGAACAATCACGTCAGCATCTTTGAGCAATCTTTCTGCTGTTTTGCTGTCACTCAAATCGCCATCTTTACGCCCTAATACTTGAACAGAGGCATCACCTCCGTTGAGAGCATTGAACAAGGCGTTTCCAAGGAATCCTCGTCCCCCTGTTATGCAGATTTGCATACTGACCATCTCCTGACATCTGAATAAAGTTTCTTGTACTCACTACCCACGGACTCAAGCGAGTATCGCTTTATGGCTGCAACTCGACTACTTGCAACCTGAAGGGATTCCTCTTTGTTTTCCAAAAGCTTGACAATGAGTTCCGCAAATGCCTTCGAGTCTGCGACGTCTGTGCTTACACTGCTATAAACACAATCTTGACTCATGCGGTACGCAAACATCGACCGTGCACGAGAAGTTACTACAGGCCGATCATAAGCGAGTGCGTCAGCTAATACTGCAGACCCGGATTGCCCCACCTCCTTATAAGGTAGAATGAATAAGTCCGCCTGCTTGAGAACGGCGGCCTGCTCGCTACCGGTGGAAAGGAACCCTGTAAAGATGACTCGCTTTTGCAGTCCTTTGGTTTCGACCATTTGGAGCAATTCCATCCAGTAGCGTGCTGCACCGCGGTCTTTCGGATGTCGTCCTCCAGCAATTACCAATTTGACATTTGCTGGCAAATGCTCAAGCACCTTGATAGCATCACTATGCCCCTTGTAAGGGCTGACGAAACCTGGCAGCAGCATCCAAATATCACCCAGATTTTTCTTTACTGAAGGTGTGAGAACGCCTGACTCCACTGGAGAGATCGGAATCTGGATAATGCGAACGCGATTTCGCAGTTTGGGATACGTTGATACCATTTGAGAGTATGTGTCGTGGGAGTGTACGACGATTCCTTGGCAATTGCATAATGCTTTGTAATAGTCCTTTCTCTGCAACTTCTCTCGCACGAAGCCAATCGGGTTCTTTAGGAATGATTTCATTCGTTTGTGCGGATTGACACTGCTATCCAACCAAGTATGCAAAGTGACGACGATTGGGGCGTGAATCTGACGCGTGAATCGGAGAAACTCACGGTTGGACCGTTGAATACTCCGGCCGAAAAAGCAGAACTCATGCTGAATATGGACGATATCGGACGCCTTCTGATTGATTTGGGCGATCAATGTTTTGAAGTGGTTTCGCACACTGAACTTCGATCGTAGCTCAAAATCCTCCGAGAAATTTCGCAAATCAAACGGTGTTATTTCCGAGAAAGCTCTCAGAGCGACACATAATCGCTCAGCGTATTCAGCGTTTCCGCACTCTTGTTTCCATGGTGTCACCATGGAAACGTTGAATTCACTCGATGGAACAGAAGAGTTGTCGTCAACAGCTTTGGATAGAGAATCGAGTGTTGAAAATGCAGATACTGCAGATGAGTGTTGTTCGATAGTTGGTGATACTGATTGGGATACCACTACGGATTCGCCACGCAGATCTAGTTCCTTTTTCATTTTGTTTTCCTAACCTCGAAGCTGGCTCAATGCGTCCCGATCATGTCTTAGCAAAACAATCCGAATCGACTCAATAGCAGTTTTTCGCAGTTAGGGATTGCGGTTTTCAACGCCTTGCCTAACAAACAGAAACACCAGCTTAACGGCGGCCAAGAAGTCAATGAGCTGTTCAATAGTATCGAGAATAGTCGCGCGCCCTTGGAATTACCGTACAGTTGCGCTGGACGTAAACCTGAAGCTGTCGCTGTTGAGAGTGGTTACGGCCATTTTCCGAACAGCTCAATCTGGATCCCCCGAAGCTCTCCGATGAGATTTTGAGTATTTTGAAAAGCTAGTTTGGGTGGCATCAACGTCCCATTGATGTGGCTTTAATGAGCAGTCGTCCTCAATCAATCAACCGAATCTCTCATGGCAACAAGTGAAGAGAGTTTTGGCATCCCATAGTCTCCAAGCCAGGATGTTCCTCATTGACTAACTCACTAAATCACAATCAGCTGTTCCTTTGAACAACGAAAACTGAAATAAAAACAATCAAGCCGAGGCCCCAGTAGTGTTGCCCGCTTCAAAACAATTTCGTTGCTCGGCCCTCAGTCTACTCGTTTCATAGAATTCAGACTGACGTTGACTTAGGCGATTGCCGTCGCTTATGCTCGTGCAGGGTTGATAGGAACTTTTGCTAGCGACACGGAGTGTTGAGAAGCGTCAATGAATGACACGCGAATTCCAGAAAGTTATCTGCGACCTGCTCAGATTGTAGGGATTGTTTACTGGGGACGAAGCGGGACGATTCTTCTGCATTCCATGCTGGACTCTCATCCAGACGTACTATCCTGCAATGCTTTTTTCTGGCATTATAGTCATGAAATGGATGTCTTTATCGCGCGATCTGGTGACAAGACGCGTATCGCATTGTTGGAGTTTGTTTGCGAGAAGTTTAACTATCTTTTCGAACACAAACCAGCGTTCTTCCCGGAAATGTTTCGAGGGAAGAACTGTGATCTTTCGTTCGGTACCGATCAGAACAGGTTCCGAATATTCTTCAACGAGTACTTAGCTTGTTTTGATGATAAGGTCCCGTTCCAGCAACTACCGGATGGTCATACATTTCATACATTTGTCTTTCAAGCAATTCATGTTGCCTATGCCATGGCCCAAGGCCAAACTCTTGAATCAGACCGGCCGACGATCGTTTGGCAGACTCATTTTTGGCAGCCGGACTACTTTCGGCAACGATTCCCAACTCTTCGAATCCTGGCAGCGGTAAGAAATCCGTTGACGGGTTATGACTCATGGCAACAGAGAGGATACGTAGACGAACGCGTACCTCCATTTTGGTACTACCATGCGGTGAAGTTTCGTCAGATGATCGAGCACACTAAAGTTCCACCAGATTTATTGGAGCGAAGTCGTGTAATCCGATTTGAAGATATTCATAATCGGACAGAATGCGTAATGCGTTCGTTGGCAGAATGGCTGGGAATTCGTTGGAATGAAAAACTCCTGGAGAGCACGATTGACGGCGAGCCGTACTGGGGGGTAAAGGGCGGTTGTAGTCACTATTTGAAGAGTCACACAATACCTCCACGAGAAGCACTTGTGACTGGTACTCGCGAATTTGACGAAACAAAAATCAATCTTCGATATCTTGGCACGCTCGACCGATGGCGTCTTGCTGTGTTCTGTGACGGTGCGATTCAATCGTGGGGCTATGACGGCGTTCGTATCAAATCAGCAATTTTGCGAAAAATGCTCAGTCAATGGAAACCAGTTTTGTTTGTTTTGCCATCAAAGCTTGACCGTCTTGCGTTCTTTGAAGATCTCCGGCTTACTCTTCAGGAGCAACGTGCGGTTTTTTCCTTGGGTTCGCTCAAAGCGATTGTTGCGGCGTTCGGCAGTCTTGTTCGGAACAAAATCAAGTTCTACCAGGAGATGAATGAAATTTTCGAACAGCAACGGGATTGGAGATGTATCGAGCCAGTATTCTTACCAATGAATAAGCAAGACGACCAAACTCTACCCTTGGATGAATCGCCAAGAGATGTAACAGACAAATACGAAGTCCACTCAAGACAGGCAAGGCTCGTGGCATAGATGAGTATCGATTGCATCAAGAGATCCCATTCATGACTTTCGATAACCCAAATGGCACTCTGTTTTGGATAACGGGTTTGGCTGGTGCTGGCAAATCGACAATCGCCTCTGCTTTGAGGAAAAGGCTTCTGGATCAAAGTCTTAAATCGATCATGATCGATGGTGACTGTATGAGAGAGGTACTTCAGATGGCTGGGCGTCACGGAATAGAAGACCGGCGTTGGCTGGCTTGGAGTTATGCTCGAATGGGACGTCTGTTCTCAATGCAGGGGCATATCGTGGTTTGTGCTACGATCTCACCGTTCCCGGAGATTCGAACATGGCTACGAGAGAATGTTCCCAACTACATCGAGATATTTGTGCGAGTGTGTCAAGAAACGCTCGCGCAGAGGGACCAGAAATCAATCTATAGCCTTCGAGCCAGCAATCAGATTACGGAGGTTGTCGGAATTGACATTGCGTTCGAGACTCCCGCACACCCTGATTTAGTGATCGCAAATGAACCTGACACAGACCCGAATCAACACGCGATTTCGATCGTGGAGTATTGGCTGAATCGTCTTCAAACTTCTTCCCTTAAGGACATGGAAACAAAAAATGATTAAGACACAATGGGACTATACGAAGCTCGCAGAAACCTATGCGCTTCGACCTGAATATGCACCTGCAGCGATTGACGCGATGGTCTCGATAGCGGAGGTATGCACTGGAGATCAGGTCTGCGATATAGGCGCAGGGGTCGGTCATCTTACGATTCCATTATTGGAGCGAGAATTCCGTGTCATTGCAGTCGAGCCAAATGATGCAATGAGACAAAGAGGAATTGAGCGAACGAGACCATTTGAAAAAGTTCAGTGGTACGAAGCAACTGGCGAGTCGACTCAGCAAGAAGATTCATCGTTCGATTTAGTTACGTTTGGTTCTTCCTTTAACGTATGCGATAGATCGAAGGCATTGCGAGAGAGTGCGCGTCTACTAAAGCCTCGGCGATGGTTTGCTTGCATGTGGAATCATAGAAATCTCAATGATCCCATTCAGGCTGGAATCGAGGCCATTATCGAGAGAGCTTTGGGGAAATACGATTATGGCACTCGACGAGAAGACCAAACAGAAGTAATCAACCAATCAAACTTGTTCGGCCCGGTCGTCCGACTAGAAGCAGATGTAGTTCATCGGCAAGGAGTTGATGAATGCATTGCCGCATGGAGGTCGCATGGAACTTTACAAAGACAAGCTGGAACGAAGTTTGATCAAGTCATCGACGCGATCGAAGACTACTTGCGGTCAAACTCGAACTCAAGCATCTTGGTTCCATTCACCACGCGTATTTGGATGGCTCAATTGAAGCCTCAGGGGGAAATCTGATGGGAATTTCGTTCGGTACGAAAGCAGAGACCCTTGATAGCCTAGCCAATGTCATTGAAAATGCGTCGGTACTTCCCCAGGTAAAGTTTACGGCGGCTTCCTGGGCCGCGGAACCAGAGTGCATTCTCCAACGAATTCTCATGGAAGAATGGGGAGCGAAAGACCTCATCGTTCGTAGTAGCGCTGCGGATGAAGATGGTAGCGGCAGATCTCTGGCCGGACATTATCTTTCAGTACCGGGTGTACGTGGGGCCGAAGAATTGTGTATCGCAATTGAGCGAGTTATTGAATCATTTGGCAATGGAAATGGTTCAGACCAAGTATTTGTTCAGCCCTTACTTGGCAGCGTGTCGATTTGTGGGGTTGCGTTTAGTTGCGACCCAAATACCAATGCGCCCTACATTGTTCTGAACATTGACCGAAGTGGCTCGACGAGTGCGGTTACAGCCGGCTCTACCAACGACTTAGAAACGTATTACTGCTATCGAAACAGTATTCATGAGCTCCCAGAAGATCTCAGGCAAATTGGTGAACTAACCCTGGAACTGATGGAGATTCTCGACTGTAACTCGATCGATTTAGAGTTTGCCGTCGTCGAAGATGAAGTTTATTTGCTACAGGTTCGACCTTTAGCCACGAGCAATTCGTCTACCTGCCATACGCTTGATTCGTGTTTAAGGTCTGTTGCTGCGAAGATTTCTCAGGGAATTTGTAGGCATCCATACCTTCACGGTGACCGTACGATTTTTGGTGTTATGCCGGATTGGAATCCAGCAGAGATTATCGGAATTCGACCGCGACCACTTGCGCTGTCCCTTTATAAAGACTTAGTAACTGACAGCATTTGGGCCTATCAAAGGCACAACTATGGATACCGCAATTTAAGAAGCTTTCCATTGGTAGTCGATTTTTGCGGACTCCCATATGTCGATGTCAGACTGAGCTTTAATTCCTTCATTCCAGCGGACATACATGGAGAGTTGGCGGACAGGCTCGTAAACCATTACGTTGACCGACTAGCAGCAAATCCGAGTCAGCATGATAAAGTGGAGTTCGAGATCGTTCATTCATGCTACACGCTCGACCTCCCGGAACGATTGAACCAATTGTCTCGTTTTGGTTTTTCCAAAAACGATCAGTTGCAGCTAACGCATAGCCTACGACAACTGACTAATCGGATTATTAATAACAAAGAAGGTCTTTGGCTCGAAGACAGCGCGAGGATCAAAGAACTCGAGACACGATACGAAACCATTCGAACAAGCAAGTTAGATAAAGTTTCTAGAATTTACTGGCTACTTGAGGATTGCAAGCGCTACGGGACCTTACCCTTCGCAGGACTAGCAAGGGCAGCGTTCATCGCGGTTCAGTTCCTGCGTTCTATGGTCAATGTTGGAATTCTCGACCGAGAGGAGATGGCCTCCTTCTTGAACTCGCTTGCAACAGTGAGTTCTAGATTAGCAATCGACAGCCAAAGACTTCGCCGATCTGCATTTCTTGAAGAGTACGGACATTTGAGACCCGGAACTTACGACATTACCTCCCCCAGATACGACGAAGCCCCGGAGAAGTATTTTGACTGGGAAGCACATGATGAACATGTCGCTGCACATTCCAGTCATGTAAGTGAGAACAAAGACTTCTCACTTTCGCTGAGACAACTATCTGCCCTAGAAAAGCAACTCCAAGAACATGGGCTTGAGCATGGGGTTCTTAGTCTATTTGCGTTTCTAAAGAACGCGATCGAGGGTAGGGAGTATTCGAAATTTGTTTTCACTCGCAGCTTAAGTCTTTGTTTATCGTTAATTCGTGAACTCGGTGAAGATCACGGTTTCTCGGTAGATGACTGTTCCTACCTTGATATATGCAGTGTTCGAAATCTATACTCTTCAGGATCTGATATTCCTGATTCGCTAAAGCGAAGTATTGAGCAAGGCAAAGAAAGGTTTGAGCAGTCAAAGCAATTGTTGTTACCGCCTCTGATCTCTTCGCCAAACGACGTCTATTGCTTTTGTCTTTCCAATTCAGAACCAAACTACATTACATTGGGCAAAGTTTCCGCCCCGGTAAGATCTATTGACGATCCACACGATCTTCTCAAGGGTGGAATTTTGTTTATTCCAAGTGCAGATCCCGGCTTCGACTGGATTTTTTCGCACCGAATAGCAGGCTTGGTCACGATGTACGGAGGGGCGAATTCTCACATGGCGATTCGCGCAGGCGAATTGGGAGTGCCGGCCATCATCGGTGCGGGAAGCCAGAATTTTGAACAATGGCAAACTGCTGAAGTACTTGAGATCGATTGCATGAACAGACAAGTTCGAGTGCAACGTTCCAGGACTCAACACTCCTATGGACTGCGTGCAGCCTAAAATGAGTGGGGTGAACGATATGGAAGCCAGATCGAATCCTACTGTTAGGAAGATCGGTTTGACTCAGCGAGTGACTGAGTTTTCTGAAATCAAGGAAAGGAGGGATTCGATCGATCAAAGGTGGATCGAATTGCTACATGCACTCAGATGTATCCCCATTCTTCTTCCAAACCATGTTGCGGTAACGACAGACCTCGTACGGAACTTATCGCTGGATGGAATATTGTTTACTGGGGGAAATTCGCTCTCGGATTATGGTGGTGATGCTCCCGAACGTGATGCAACAGAGTTAGCTTTACTCAAAATCGCGATTGACGAAGATATTCCCTGTCTCGGTGTTTGCCGTGGAATGCAACTTATACAGCATGCATTCGGAATCAAGCTAGAAGCTTTGCATGGCCATGTTGCAACCGACCATTTGCTTTTAGGCAATGATCGACGTGAGTTGAGGAAGGTCAATAGTTATCATCGTTTCGGTACCGACACAACGATCAAGAATTTGGAGGTACTCGCAAGGTCTCCTGATGGAGTAGTTGAGGAAATTCGGCACATCAGTCTTCGCATTCACGGAATTATGTGGCACCCAGAACGATTCGCACCATTCGAAAAAACTGACATGCAACTGATAAACCGTGTTTTTTTGACAAATAGCATGCAACACAGCAATTGCGAAACAGGAAGCACATGAAGGCAATAATTCTTGCGGCAGGACAGGGAACTAGATTGCGACCGCTCACTGACAACTGCCCGAAGTGTATGGTTCAATACCAGGGATTTCCAATCATATCTCATATTCTTGAGTCGCTTCAAAAATGTGGTATCGAAGAGTTTGTAATCGTAGGAGGTTATCGCGCAGACGTTCTTGATTGCTTTGTCGATGAATACAATGTCAAAATGGTGGTCAATGCCGATTTCGAGAATACGAATATGGTGCATAGCCTCTTCTGCGCGGAGGACGAACTTGAAGGAGATGTTCTCATAAGTTATGCAGATATCATCTATCAGCCACATATACCCCAAAGTCTGATCAATTCTCCTTCTGAACTCGCGATCGCGATCGACACGAATTGGCGTGCACTTTGGCAGAAAAGAATGCCTGACCCACTTCTTGACGCTGAAACGATGATCTTGGACAGTGATGGCTATGTTACCGATCTTGGACGAAGACCTTCATCCTATGATGAGATTCAAGGTCAATACATGGGACTGATAAAAATTGCGGCAGCAACTGTCCGACAGGTTCGACAGCTCTACCATTCACTAGATCGAAGTGCTCTCTATGATGGCAAAAACTTCAGCCAGATGTATATGACTACGTTTTTGCGGGAAATGATACGGGCAGGTATTCGCTGCAAAGCGGTTCCTACCCACGGGGGATGGCTAGAGATAGATTCGCCGAGCGATTTGGATATATGTGCGCTTTAGTATTGTTCAAAGTCATGACTTCCGACGCAGCAATTCGTCATTCCCCGAGAGTTGGCAACGTTGTCTCGGTTTTTGCAGATTGGCATTGAAGTCAGACCAAATACGTTGCTATGCTCCTTTCATGTAGAGAGGATTGCATAATCGATGACAAAAATAGTAGTTGTGGACAAATTTCATGGTCCGTCGGAGAAATGGGGGAATATTGCGGGAACAAAGGAAATTGACTGTACGCAGTTCTTAGTCGATCTTTCGCAGACCGCACTTACTTCTCGAAACACGGGAATCGAACGGGTCGTCCGTTGCATCGTTTCCCATCTTCCAGATTGCATCGAAAACAATAGGTTGGTGCGCAGCCTTCATCTCGACGGCGACTTTTTCGCATTGGACGATGAATTGCAAACGGCAATGAAGAGTCTCGGAGAGTTCGAGCAAAGGGCGACTCAAAGCTATCCAGTCCCACTTCGAAAACTACTCGCAACCGTAACAAAGAATCGTCCTTTTCATAAACTTCAAAAAGTACTTTTGCCAGCCCCCAGTCATCTCGGCATCTTCAAGCTGCCTCATTCCTTCCTGGTCTACTTAGCAAAACAGTCCCGACGACGCCGGGGGGGAGAGATCGCTCCTAACGAAAAGACGATTCTATTGTTGCCAGATGCCTATTGGACCAAAATGGATGTCTGGCCGACTGTGGCTCGGTACCGCGAACATGGATGCTTCGTTTGCACTGTTGTCTACGACTTGATTCCTATCAGCCATCCAGAATTCGTCGGTGAGCGAAGAGCTGAGAAATTCAGAAAATACATCGACTGCGTTATTCGGAATTCGGACTTGATCATCGCGATCTCTGATACTGTCAGGCAAGACATCTCGCGATATATCCAAGAAAACTATGATGAGAACGACACCGTTTGCCAACGCATTGCATCGTTCCAATTGGGAGCGGATGTCCCTGCGGTGTCTGGCACCGTACGAGAAAGAACGGCTTCTCTTTTTGTAAATCGATCCGCACACTCCCCATACTTCGTCGTGGGTTCGTTTGACCCCCGCAAGAATCACAACCACGTGCTTGACGCCTTTGAGCTTCTTTGGGCCAATGGATCCAATGCACAGCTTTGCTTCGCAGGCAGAGTCGGTGGACTTTCCGAAAATTTAGTCCAACGCATCAACGCCCATCCTGAGTTGGGTAAACGCTTTCATGTTTTTTACGACATGAACGATGCGGAATTACAACACGCTTACAAAAATTGCTCGGGAGTGATCCTCGCATCAACCGTCGAAGGATTTGGTCTACCAATCGTCGAGTCACTTTGGCACGGTACCAAGACGTTCGTCAGCGATATTCCGATTCATCGAGAAGTCGGTGGAAACAACTGTACCTTTTTCCCACTCAACGATCCTCAGATCCTTAGCAGTGCCATTCGCGATTGGGAATCCGTCAAGGATTCCTCCGAAAGCAAGACGCCCATTCAGCCCGTCTCTTGGGCCGAGAGCGCACGACAGCTCCATTCGATTTGCATGAAGGCATACAACGAAAGTCGCGTTTGATCCCCTGACGCTAGTAGCCAGTCTCGTCAGAATACCTCGGGCGGATCAAGAGGACGAGGAGGATGGACAAGATCGCTACGCTAGCAAAGACGCTGAAGATGCCGAATAACGGGATGTTCTGGTCCTTCATCACTCCAAACGCGACGTCTGCAAAACCACCGCAACTAATGCTTACCAAGTTCATGATCCCATAACCTGTCGCACGATGTTGTGGCCTGGCGATTTGGCATAGGATCGGCATGTTGTTGCAATCGAAAAATCCCCATCCCAAACCAAACAAAACCAGGAAAGCGACGGCTATCCAAAGCTGGCCGGTCTGCGGTGCATAGCCAACTCCAAACATGGCTGGCACTATCAATGACATCCCAATCGCACTTACATAAATGCGCCCTCGATTGCTCTGTTGCATCCAGCGATCCGCTAACGCACCACCCACGATCGCTCCGAATATTGCCGCCACTTGCCAATACAACGTTGCCGATACGCCCGCCATTCCCTGGCCGATATTGAACTCTTTCTTCAAAATCGCGGGCATCCAATCGCGCACTACCCAAGCCGCCATTGCTGGAAGCGTAAAATAAGCTACCAACAACAAGAACGAAGGGTTCACCAACAAAGCAAAGTATGGCTCCAGCGGATTCTTCGACTGGGTGAAAACTGGCGGGGATTCCAGCTTATTCTTGGGATTGCCTTGATTCTCATGCGAGACTTTCGAGGACGTAGCATACGGATTTTCGTCCAGTGAGGTTTGTTGATCCCGCGACGACTCTTGAGAATCAGACCGCGAGTCGGCTGCAGAATACGACGTGTTGTCTCCAGTTGCTGAAATTTCTTTCACCGGTTGGGAATGCAAACGATCTTTCAACAGCAGTAGCAACGGTATGGCATAGATCACGCCGATCAGGCCAAACAATCCGAAGGTCCATCTCCAGCCAAACGATGGACTGTCAGCCGCATATCCTGTAAATCCGCCAACGATGACACCTGCGTAGATCCCCATCTGATGGAACCCAACCGCCTTGGAACGAGTGGGCCCGATATGATAATCGGAAATCAATGCCAACGCCGCCGGAATGTAGAACGCCTCGCTAATACCCATCAAACTACGAGCAATCAACAACTGCTCGTAAGTCGTAACCATTCCCGTCAAGCAAGTCACCAAGGACCAAACAAAAAGACTACCGGCAATGACATATCTTCTCCCGAATCGGTCTGCAAACAACCCGCCCACCGGACTGAGAAACGCATAAGTCCACTTGAACATGGCTAGTACTTTTCCCCAATCGGCTTCGTTCGCCAATCCTGAAACGTCGGACATGACGGAGGTCTTCATCGAAGCCAGCATCTGCCGATCCAAGTAGTTCAAGAATGCGACAGGCACCAATAACGCGACTACTACCCACGCTGTCGACATCGCTGTCGATTCTTTTTTGTTCGCCATCTGCACTCTCGGACTCTCATGACAGTCGCGTTGATTCTATTCCCCCACACTCAGAAGGATAGTTTAGCAATTTGAAACGATCACGTGGGCAGTGCGAGTCTATTCCTCAATTTTCTGACGCAATCTCTCTCTTTTGGCAAGCTCCGCAGCACCATAAAGATCCTGAAGAAATTTCAAAACCTCTCTTGAATCGCGCGGTCATTTTTGTACTATTGAATTAATACAACGAGATACGCGATTCGGAGGGAGTGGCCGTGCAGATTCACATCAATACGCACGATGGTGTTCCGATTTATTTGCAGGTGGTGAATCAAATCAAATACCTCGTGTCCGCAGGTCGGTTGACTGCGGGCGATGAACTACCACCGATTCGGGTACTAGCCGAAAAGCTGGTCGTGAATCCGAATACGATCGCTAGGGCCTATCGCGAATTGGAAATGGCAGGTGTTGTTGAGAAACGGCGTACGGCGGGCACGTACATTTCTGCCGAAGGTTCACGATTGGCACGTCGCGAACGGACGAAAATCTTGTCGAGCCGAATCGACCAACTGTTGGCCGAATCGGACCAAATGGATTTTTCTCTAGAGGACCTTATCAAACTGATCCATCAACGGAGCGAAGCGCTCCAAACTTCGAGAGCAAAGGAACAACTCCATGATTGATACAACATACTCGACCTCCGCTGCGACGAGCGACCGTATTTCGTCCGTCATTGAAATCAAGAATGTTTCGCGTCAGTTTGGGAAGAAGCTGGCGTTGGATAACGTTTCTTTGACCGTCCCGCGCGGTGGTGTCTTTGGTCTGATCGGTGGCAATGGAGCTGGAAAAACCACGCTTTTGAAACATGTGATGGGCATGTTGAAGGCTCAGTCAGGGAGTGTCCAAGTGTTTGGCATGGACCCGATAGCTCAACCCGTCGGCGTCTTGAGTCGCATGGGATACCTTTCAGAAGAACGGGATCTGCCTAGCTTGATCCGAATGCGAAAGTTCGTTCCCTTTCTCGGGGGCAACGCGCACGCGCAGGACTGTTAGTGGCGCTAGCGCATCGTCCGGAGCTATTGGTACTCGATGAGCCGTCGTCTGGCTTGGATCCTGTTGTGCGCCGCGACATTTTAGGTGCGATCATTCGTACGATCGCCGAGGATGGCCGAACGGTTTTGTTTTCTTCGCACTTGCTCGACGAAGTGGAGCGAGTCGCGGACCATATTGCGATGATCCACGATGGGCGAGTCATTCTCGTCAATAGCATGGATGATCTCAAAGATTCGTATCGTCGTGTGACGCTTCGTTTCGAAACACCTGTAGTCGATCCACCCAAGTTGTTAGGCGGCAGGAACACCCAAGGGGCAGGATCCGAATGGACTTACATCTGTACGATTGTCGATGGCGACATGGGCCAAGTTCGAGGAGCTGCCGAGTCTATGGGTGCACAGGTTGTTGAGGAATCTGCGTTGTCGTTGGATGAAATACTCGTGGCGAACATTCGGCAGTAGGTCATCGTAACCCGACGCGAGAGCGTGGGACGGACAATCCCGAAGAATCCCTCGCTTACGCTTCGGGTTGTGCTGCAAACGAGTGCTACGCACGCCGGCTAATCTCAAACTCACAAACTTTCGTTTCCCCACTATTCAACTTTCCTTGTACTGCGAAATAGATCCATGAAATCCATAAGTCAGGCTCTGCTTTGGGAAATGTCGCGGCATTGGTATTGGTTGGTGATCGGTTTCTTTGCTGCCGCCTTGTTTCCCTTTCTCTCCTTCTTCTCATTGGGGTCGTTGGGGATCCCGCCAGGTTCACCGGAGATGATTAGGATTCATGCCTTTCTGATGCCGTTCCACTTTCTCATTTTTTGCTTCGGGGTCATCGGAACGCAAGGACCTGTTCAGCGACTGTATGGTTATCCGCTCTCGAACGCCACCATCGCGTGCTGGAGCATGTTCAGTGGTATTGGTTTGATGTTCTCTGGAGTCGCCTTAACGCTGTTCTGGTTCAATGTTCAGTTCCAAGCTAGTTGGCCAGTGCTCGGCCCGGCACTCTATTTCACGATGGCATTCGCTGTCCTCCAGCCTTTCGCCCGGATTGTTTACAAAACTGTCTTTTCCATTTTGATGGTCCTTGTGCTGGCAATTCTCTTGACGATCGGCTTTGTGACGCGTTACGCCGCGACGACGAAGAATCCGATGCTGTGGGAGCAGCCAACGTCGATAGAGATATTGGTCATGGTTGGACTGACGATCATCTCCTCCATCGCGTTGATGAAAACGATTGCGATTGATCGGCATGGTGAAGACAAAGTCGATCGAATCGCCAAAATGATCGTCGTTTTGCAAAAATACCTTTGGTCTTTTTGGTCAAGCGATAAGTCTAGCACGACAAGACTAGATGGAAGTGTACGAGCGCACGCTTGGTACGTTTGGAAGCTTCAGGGACGATCTTATCATGTCATGATTGCAGTCATGCTGATCCTTGGAAGCATCGTCGTCTTGACGCGGGATAATGGAGGTGTGGCGGAGTTCAAGCCCGACCCACGAATGCGACTTGAGCCAATCATGGCGTTGTGGTGGATGACACTTTTCGCGGCAGCAAGCGGACTCGGTTTTGGGATGCTGAATCCTGATGCGGTGACAGCCGTACGACGCAAGAAAACGGTGGAAGAATCTCTGCGCGATTTCCATGTTCTTCGGATGGGGACGTTTCAATCATCGCTTCCTATCAGCAATGAGCAACTTTCCCGAGCGATTCTATTAACGATTGCCAGAGGGTCGATTACCTCCATTGCGTTGTCGCTGTTTGCTTTTGTGGTCATTTCTATCGTCAAGATTGATTTGGTATCGGGCCTGTGGCAATCTAGTTTTGCGGGTTGGTATTGGCTCGGCTTGTTCTTTCTTCCTTGGGCTGCGATGGGGTGTTCAGCAACGGTTTGCTTGTTCGGACGAGTTCCACTCGTTGTCGCATGCACTGCGGCATTGGTTGGTATCATTGTCTTGGTGGCAATCCCATCCACGCAAGCATGGTGCGTGCTGTCCGTGTCGATCGCTTCCGTCCTGGCCGTTTTGGTAGCGTTAGCGATCGGAATTCGCAATGGTCAATTGGGAGCGAGAACGGTTGCGGTTGCGATCGTCGGTTGGGTTTCGTTGCTAGTGCTGAGTTGTCTTTGTTCGCCCATGGAGTTGACGAATTGGATATTAAGTTGGTTAGTGCTACTAGCAACTGTCGCAATTCTGCCCATAATCGTGATGCCAGTTGCTATCGCCTTCAATCGCCATCGGTAAGTTCATGACTCTCGCTGGGATTATTCGCGGGTTTCGTCTGGCTCGATCGAATGGTGGCTTTGGCGATTACTTTGGAGTACGGCAACATGAATTACGGGTCCTGGCGACGATGGGTAATCGTGTCGGGATTCGTGTTGATCACGACCACGGCTCGGAGCGCATCGCAAGTGTCCGATTTAGACGAGTCGAGTTTCAGTCCTGACCGATTCACCTTCGTTCGAATCATGTACGACAGCTCGGGAGGCTCCGGCGAAGCGTTCTATCGGGGCGATACTGGCTGGATTCCACGTTGGGCAACAGATCATCCCGTTGCAGCCAAGAACTTGACTTGGCGATTGCGACAGTTGACAACCATCGAGACGAACCAAGGAACGCTGTTGCTGCGATTGACCGACTCGCGGCTGAAGGATTTCCCTTTCATCTTCATGAGTGATCCGGGGTGGCAAGTACTGGATGCCGACGAGCAGCGGGCGTTAAAGAGCTACTTGGATAACGGCGGCTTTCTTTGGGTAGATGATTTTTGGGGGCAAGCGGAGTGGGACAATTGGGAAGCCAACATGCAGTTGGTGGCACCGCGATGGAAGTGGTTTGATATTCCATCGAATCATCCCATCATGTCCACCGTCTATCCACTCACCGAGTGTCCGCAGGTGACTGCTATCCAGTTCTATCGACGTGGCGGTGTAACGTATGACCCATGGCAATTCCATCGACAGCCAAACGGCGGAGCCTCCGACATGATGCAAGTTCACTTTCGTGGACTATGCGACGACAATGGCCGGCTCGTAGCCGTTGCGACGCACAATACCGACATCGCCGATGGTTGGGAACGAGAGGGAGAGGACGAGGAGTTCTTCAATCGATTCTCGGTCAAGGCTTACGCACTGGCTATCAATATTCTGACCTACGCAATGACACACTGATGCACCTTGGCGAATTGCGCGAAGTAACGAATTATCCGATTTTTCATGCGGCCTCACTGCATTCTGTGACCTACGTTTCCTAAATAGACTCGGCTCGTTGCTTCCGAGTCGAAGTGGAATTGGATCTCAAGAGTCACAGAGGCGTGCTTGATGAGGAAGAGAGACGAAGGGTATGAGGACTTGCGGCCAAGTTCTTTCCCCTATTTCGGAATTCTGCTTTTGTTCCTGGCGGGAGCAGCCATGGGGCATTGCTGGTGGGTTGGCGATTTCATTGCGCTCGGGGCTCTCTTCGCAATACTAGTCGGTTCCGTCTTCGGTTATTTTTGCGGTCTTTGGCGTTCCCTAGCATCGACGATTGGGATGTTCATTGGTTTTCAATTCGCTTTGCCAGTATCTACGCGTCTGGTCCCATTTTTGGAGGGACAATTCCATCAAAGTATTCCGCCAACAGTCGGGCTTACCATTTCAGGGTTCGCCACAGGGGTGATTACGACGTTGGTACTCCTTCTGGTTGGCATGCTCCTACGCCGCAATACGGCGTTTAGAATCGTGGATCAGTATGCTGGTGGGATCGCTGGACTTTGTTCCTCCGTTGCGGGTGTTGCACTGGTGTTTTGGGTAGTGCTGGCCACAGAGCCTAAGATCCAGCAATCTCAAGAGCTTGCAGAAAGAAACGAAACGCTTTCACCGGGGAAGGACACTCGGCGTGTCGCGTTGTCGCGGCTCACAGAATTCATCGATGCAACTAAGAAGAGTTATGTCATGGTCGGTTTACGTTCTTGGAATCCGTTTGTTGATGTTGCTTACTTTCGTGATCTAAAGAAGCAAATGGAAGCAAGCATGGATCCTGCGCGATGGAACTCCGGACCTAACGGTGGCATGCTGGGCTCTATTCCAAAATTGATTCAGGCACCTACGACTCCGTCGGTTCAGCAAGCCAAGGCATTGAGCCCAGCTCCTGCACGTCGAGGATCATTTCCATGATTCTCGAAGTTTGAAGGAATGAACAGATGAAGAGCTAGGCCCTAGGCTGGTTGTCGTTGATTGCTAGACCTTCGAGTTTGCTTTCGCGACAGCGGCATTGGCGACAGCGAAGCATTCTTTGATTTCCGCGATCGGATCTTTGGGATTCTCTTCATATTCGAGAGAGAATGCACCGTTAGCCGGGAAGTCGACGGCGAGTAACGCATCCACGACCCCTTGGCAATCGAGATGCCCTTTCCCCAAGACAACTCCCTTTGTTTTGTCTTGCATTTCCGCGAAATCTTTGAGATGAATTCCGTAGAGCCTACCTTTGAGTAGACGGATGACTTCCGTTGGTTTCTCTCCTGAGCGAATGTAGTGCCCCAGGTCCGCACAGGCGCCAATGCGAGAATCATACTTCTCGACAGCGTAGAGAACGTCGAGCGCTTTGTTGTAACGATGCTTGGGTCCGTGGTTATGAATCGCGACTCGTATATCAAACTCTTTGACCAGGTCATTCAAGTTTGCAAAGGAGTCTGGATCTGGATCCGCGGTAATTGTCGGAATGCCGACCGCTTTAGCAAACTCAAAGAGCTTTCGGTTTGCGGCTGCGTCTTTGGTAAAGCGATTGACTCCGTGTGCGGAGATGGACAGTCCACGATCGGAGACTTTCTTGCGAACATCGGCAATCTGTTCCGCCGTCGAATCGATCGGAAGCATCTTGCTATAAAACTCCACTTGAGTGAAGCCGATTTGTTTTGCATGATCCAAGGCTGCTTCGAGCGAAAATTCTCGAAGCGAGTATAGTTGAATACCGAGGCTAATGCGTTGCTTTTTGTTTTCAACGAAGTTGCCTAATGCGGCATTATTAAACAATCCTGCACTGCCAATCAACGCAGTGCTTGCGGCCAATGTGGAAGTGGTGGTAATAAAATCACGTCGAGAAATCGTTCGCATGGTAGAGTCACGTTTGGTGGGAGGACACTCCTCTTCAGAGTTTGCTTTTGCCTTCGCCAAGAGGAGATAAACTGAATCGCAGATGGCTGATTATAGCAACATCCTACCCGGAAAGATGCCTCGAAGGGCGACGGTTGTAAGTCTTGTTGTTTGGATGTGCTTATGCTCCGGATCCTATGGGAGCGATCCGCATTGGCCAACGATTCGCGGTACAAATTTCGATGGCCATTCGAACGAAACGGGGCTTGCCAATCGCTGGCCAGCCGAGGGGCCGTCTGTACTTTGGACCCGAGAACTCGGGCAAGGATACTCTTCCTTTGTCGCGTGGGACGGATTCGTTGCGACGCAGTATCAGACGTTGGGTGGGCAGTATGTTGTCTGTTTGGATGCCGATACGGGAGCGACACGTTGGGAGTATCGTTACGGATGGTCATATGATTCGGCGGGTGTTTACCCTGGCCCTCGGTCAACGCCAGTCTACAACGAAGGGTGTGTCTACTTCTCCAGTCCTTCTGGATTGATCGGATGTTTGGATGCGACGAATGGCCGAATGCGTTGGTCCCTCGAATTGGAGAAGACGTTTCAAATCAAGGTTCCAGGTTTCGGGTACGCATGCTCCCCGATCGTGGCTGGTGAAAATGTTGTGCTACCCGTGGGAGCGGAAGAGGCAGACATCGTTGCCCTCGATAAGCGGACGGGGAGCGTACGATGGAAAGGTAGCGCACCAAAATCGCGAATGGAACAATCGGTGAAGCGGACCTCCTCGAACGCAAGTTATTGTTCTGTGCTTCCGATCGAGTTTCAGAATCGCAAACTGGTTGTTTGTTTCATGGAGAACTCGCTCCAATGCCATGACTTAGCGTCAGGAGCGTACGTTTGGAGTTACCCTCTTTCCAGTGGTTATGATGAACATTCCGCTTGGCCGATCTACAAGGAGCCTTTTCTGTGGATGAGCGGTCCGTTTCAGCGAGGGTCGGAGTTGATCGAACTAACGGGCGATCCGAACGCGCCTGTGAAATCGATTCGACAAAGCACACTTCTTTCGAACGACATCTTTTCGAGCGTGGAATGGGATGGAGCCATTTTTGGGTTTGATCTCCAAGAAGCACAAGCAAAGACGCATCGCACGAGTCGTGGTGTTTTTCGTTGTATCGACTTTCGGACTGGTCAAGAGTTGTGGTCCGTAGGCGTCGGGCGACTTCGTCGTTCAGCGACAGTCGGACCGGATGAGAAATCCGACGTGACATCCGTCGAGTCGAAGCCGATGGATACTTCCTCCATTGGACACTGTACAGTCGTCGTTGCTGATAGCAAATTGATATTGATGAATGACATGGGCGAACTGATACTAGCCAACGCGGATCGACAACGGTACGAAGAACTTTGTAGAACGCCACTTCTGACAGGTGAGATATGCTGGACCCAGCCGGCGTTAGGGAGACAACGACTTTTCGTACGCAATCATAGTCGTGCAGTCTGCGTCTATCTCGGTTTGCCTGAAGAACTAGAAGCCGCATCAAAAGCGGCAGCAACGACCGTTCGCGATATCCCGCAAGGGAAGTATATGGACATTTCCAGCTCTATTCTCGGAGTGGAGCCGGAGTATCTTTTCGATCCACCGTCCTCGATTTGGTTGGTCAGATGGTATACCAGTTGTTTGCTATTGATGGGTGCGGCGGGTGTCATCGCGTATTGCATGACTTATTGTTTTCATAGCAAAAAAGTATTGGGCAATAGCGTTTCGTCAGCGAGAATTCTTTCTTGGCTCTTAGCCTTCGTCGCAGGTGCTTTGGGGACAACGCTTCTCAGTCGATGGACGGAGGATTTTTACTTCACCTGGCCACTCTGCTTATATGTCGTTTGGGATATCGTGATGGCCAATACATCGAAGCGTGCGACTCTTCGAACGTGGAAGAATCGTATTCCATCGAGTGTGATAACATTGTCGTTCATCGCAATACTCCTCATCTACTTCTATCTGTGTCGAAGACTAAGCCTGGTCTTTGAATGGGCTTTTTTGACAGGGTTTCTAGGATCTGTTCCCTTTCAACTTCTTCAAAAGAAGTGTGCTACCGATCGTCTGACAGGTTTGCTGATACGGTGCGTTTTGGCATGCGTTGGGTTCACTGCTTATTATTGGCTTTCTGCGACCGTATTGTGGATGAGGAGCTAGTTCCGTTCTTGAGTGTAGCGTTCCGGTTTGATAACCCTCCCGCTGCTGATTTACGCCCGGCATGTTGGTTCATGGTGAGCCGTCGGGCGATAGCCCCGGTTGCCGCATGTGGCGAAGCCACTAAACCGGTGCTATCGCCCATCGGCTCACTATCCTTGCTGAGATCAATCGATACCGTAGCGACGCATTTTTTGGCGCAGCGTAGAACGATGCAGACCTAGCTTGGTTGCCGTCGCTGCTCGATTGTGCGACAAACGCTTGAGCATTTCTTCTAGCAGCGGTGGTTCGACCAATGCCAAAAACTCGTCATAGAGCATTCCGAAATCGTTCGCACTAACCGATTCTTTGGACTCTTCAGCAAGCTTTGTGTTCAGCCAGTCCTTGACGATCGCAGCGATCGATCGATCCCGCGCGTCGTCTGCGGGGTGCCTCGCTGTGCGGACCTCGATTAGCTCGTACGCTTCCCGAACGTTCGACAAGTCTAGCGGTTGGTTCGGGTACAGTGCGATCGCTTTCTCGATAACATTCCGTAGCTGACGCACATCGCCCGGCCATTCTTGAGTCGATATCCAATGCATGGCGCTCAGACTGAACATGCCATTTGCACAATTCGTGTTCATTCGATTTGCGATCGCTTGCGCTACGAGTATTGCGTCCTCGCGACGACTACCGAGCGGTGGAACATCGATTTGCATCACGCGCAGTCTCTGAAGCAAACTCGGATCGAACTCTTCGTGATCTTCTAAATCGTGATGTGTCCCTACAAACATGCGAGCCGAACTACGAAGTGTTGTGCCTGAACCATGTGGTGTATAAAGAGAGTCTTCCAAGACTTGGAGAAGTTGCGATTGTACACTGCTTGGCAAATCGAATACTTCGGAGATAAACAAACTCCCGTCACCCGCCAGTCCAAACAAGCCTGTCTTGAGAGTTTCGCCACGTGGGTCATCTTGGACATTCCCCACAAATTCGAGTTCCAAGTTCTCAATGGGAATCGACGAAGGCTTCACAGAAAGAAACGGCCGTTGCGATCGTTCGCTGTGCCGATGGATCGAGGCGGCAACAGACTCGATCGGCGCACCGTCCGGTCCCGTGATCAACACAGGCTGATTCGAACGACTCGCGATCGCGATCTGACGGTACGTATTCTGGATAGCTGCCGAATTCCCGAGTAGCAATACCTCATTGATCGGTACGGTAAAGTCGATCGATTGCTGCAGTGGAGCTATCGACGTTACGACTACCGAATCCATTGCTTTTTCAATCGTCCGAATGGCATCTTGCAGGTCGAATGGTTTCACCAAGTACTCGAAGACACTTGCCTTCATCGCTTTGACAGCAATCGACAGATCGCCGAACGCGGTCATCAAAACAACAGGGGTGCCTGGTCGAACCTTGGCGACAGCGTCGACAACAGAAAAACCATCGGCGTGCGGAAGTCGAACATCTGTAATGATCGTATCGCATGGTTGGTCCTCCGAACGAAGTGCTGCAATAGCGCTCTCGGCATCGGAGAATACACAGACTCGCACACCCCGATTCTCTAATGCTTTGCGAAGCGACCAGCAGATTGCTGGTTCATCGTCAACGATCCAGGCGACAGGGGATTTCAAGTTGAAGACTCCGGCTCAAGAACGCTAAATTCGAAGACGGTCCAGGCTTCCCTGCGTTCCCAATTCAGTTCGCCATCCAACGCGACAGCGACTCGTTTGCACATAGATAGTCCAAGCCCAACACCTTCAGGTTTCGTGGTCACAAACGGTTCGAACATAGACTCACGGATTTGTTCATCCGGACCAGGACCATTATCTCGTATGGTCCAAACCAATGCGCGACGAGGATTTGCTGCCTCGTCGGATTCTCGTACGGACCAAATAATCTCGACCTTGCCATGAACGTTGACTGCTTCCATTGCGTTCATCACCAAATTGACTAACACACCCACGATCGCTTCACCATCCGGCAAGATCGAGGTTTCCAATGTACCAATTGTAGAAAATTCGCCGATGGGTGATGAAAAAACATCCAACTGAATTTGCCGATGGGTTGCGATCGGTCGAACCAAATCGACTACCGACCCGGTTATCTGTTGCGCACTCATCGGTGTCGTTGACGTAGCGGATTGATTCGAGCGAACGGCCAACAGTCGACGTATTTGCCCTTCGGCCAAGTCGAGTTGCCGCATCGCGATACCGATGGCTTCGGCATCGGATGCCCCGCCATCGCACGTTTGCAGAGCCAGCCTAGCTCCCGTAAGGTGATTTCTGAGTTCGTGAGCCAATCCACTCGCGAGCAAATGGATAAGCCGGGCACGTTCATTGTGCGCAATCTGTTTTTGCGACGCATCGAGTTGTAAACTCATCTCGTGGATCGCTCCTTGAAGCGATTGGATGTCGTCGGTTGGTCCGATCAACGGTCGCTTGGAAAAGTCCCCTTTGGCAATCGCGCCGACTTCCAATTTCAATTGATCAATTCTTCGAGCAAACCTCGCCGCAATCCAAGTTGCAACAATCCCAATCGCAATCGAGGACAGCATTCCCGTGACAATAGGCAACGCAAAGGCTAGCCATCCATCATTACGAATCGACGCTTTCTCAAGCAATACGAGTATCTGCTCCTCTTGGCGAAACGCTAACAATCGCATCGATTGCTCGGATAGCTTGAGCGTTTGAAGCTCCATACTACCGTCGTCATGCTCGATCCGTCGAAGCGTTTCTAACTCGCGAGGGTTCAGTGCCAATGTAGATTGCAATGCATTGCCTGGCACCGTTTTGTCTGGCAGTCTGTTTCTATCCGAGGGAAGAATGACAAAGTCGAGACCTGTCAGTTCATGCAGCTGTTGCAGTACGCTCGGTGTTAGAGGGAACGGAGCTGCCGATAAGAGTTTGCCGGTGGAGAGAAGCCGCTCGCGGGATGACCGCAGTGAAGCTCGATCGGCAGCCCATTTCGAAACACTTGCGACGAGAATTCCCGTTGCAAGAACACAAACCAGGATGGGACCAAGGAACTGCCTCAACAAGGAGTAGTTCCTGATAGGAACCGATTGGCTCAAGAGTTACTTGACCTTGATCTCTTCGGGCATCAACGCCCAAACAGTCGGCATCGATCGATTTTGGTTTTGCGAATAGCGAAGCATCGTTTTGATGCCATCCAATCGAAAGCCCAAGGCTCCGAAGGTTTGAATCCATTTGTTTTCGATCTCAGCGATTGGTTTCCTGAAGGAGACTTCTCCATCGCTATCCCCACCGAGCATGCTGAGCAAACCGTTTCCTTCGGACGGTTCTGGTCGGTGCACCGTCTTGTACTTTCCACCTCCTGCTTTTTTGGCCACGACACTGACGCAGTCGTCTACTCCACCGATCTCGTCGATCAATCCAGCTTGCTTGGCTTGTTCACCAGACCAAACACGACCGCCGGCCAGGGCTTTGACTTTATCGGCCGGTAGCTTTCGTGACTCGCTCGCATAGGCGATAAACTTTCCGTAGACATCGTCGATAAAGCGTTGCATATTTCCAATCTCTTCATCGGACCAGGCTCGGTCGATCGCATCGGAGGACGCAGAAGCGTCCAGGGAGATCGATTCCACGTGTACACCCACGCGTCGAAGAAGCGAACCAAAGCTAAGCTTCAAAGAAAACACGCCGATCGAACCTGTAACCGTCCCTTGTTCGGCATAGATCGGTTGCCCGATGCATGTGACCCAATATCCACCGGAAGCAGCCACGCTTCCCATAGAGAACACAACAGGCTTCTTCTTTGCCAATTCCGCGAGGGCTTGGCGAATGGCTTCACTAGCGGTGGCACTTCCGCCTGGCGAATTCACGCGTACGACGACACCTTTGACTTTATCATCTTGCGTCAGTTCTTCGATCGCTTTGACTGTCGGGCCTGCAACGATGGAACCGGGTTCAGCCTTTTTGCCGTCGACGATTGTCCCTTGAAGATGCAGCACGACAACCGATTCGTCTTTTAGTTTATTCGAAACTTCTTTCGGGCCGGCCATCGCTTTGCCCATCAGCTCGAAGATTGATACATCACGTTTGGGCTTTGTCTTCGGCTTTGTCCATTCGATATCGGCGCCGATCATCTCTTGAATCGTCTTCTTCATCGAGCCATACGGGGCTAACTTGCTTACGAGCCCGGCAGCGAGTGCTTCCGATGGCAACAGCATTCTCTTCTTTTGGAGATCACGCACTGTTGCGGTCGTCAGTCCTCGACCTTTGGCAATTCTAGAAACTTGGGCCGCATTGATCGACTCTAGCATCTTCAGGTAGTGACCTCGAAGATGTTCGCTCATGATCGGATTGAGGTAAGGCTCGACCGCACCCTTGAAGTCGCCGGCCCTGACGACAGAGGCTTTCACTCCGACGAGATCCATCGCTTCTTTGTAGAACATCGTTTCCATCGATGCGGAGGGCATATCGACGCCGCCGAAATCTGCCATCAAGACTTCATCACACTGCGAAGCAATTGCCATATGGACGTTGCTCGCGTTCTCCAACCAAGCGATCGTTTTCTTTCCTTTTGCTTTGAAAGCTGCAAGGCGTCGTGTCAATTCATCGAGCTGTGCCGAGTTCATGCTTAGGTCGGGATCGGATAGATCGAACAAAACATGGGATAGGTTTTCTTCAGCAGCCATCTCATCGAGATAGTCGCACAGCTTAAAGAAGGACTTCGTTTTTCCTAGTCCACCACCAAGAATGAGTGCCGTCGGGTCCAATGCGGCTGGTTCGCTCAAATCTTCGTAGCTGCCGTTCATTGCGATCCATCGAAGTTGTTTCTTCGCGGGAGCTTTCTCCTTGGCAGTTACCTTTCGTTCGGGACGGGATGTTTTCTCTGCGGACTTGTCTTCTATTTTTTCCTCAGTTTTGGTTTCGGCTTTGGCTTTAGAAGCAGGCTCCGAGGGGTTCGACTCTTCTGCTAGTTTTGACTCTTGAGTTGGAGCTGGCGTGGCTGCTGCGGTCGGGGCCGGGGCAGCTTCTTGACCAGCGGCCCTACCGTTTACTACGCCCAGTAAAGAAAACAATCCTAATAACCCAAACAAACCGATTCTGGTTAGTTTCATTCTCACGATGACAGTGACCTATAAATTCGGGGGAAAGTAACAGATTGAGAGGCCAATCTGTGCTGTAGCTAGGGTTCGTACCCTCCAATTCCGAAGCGTTTGGAAATTGGAAAAAGCCCGTCCGCCACAACACGTCTAGATTATAGCTTGGCTGGAAGCTGAATCTTAGGGTTCTTGGCGGGATTGGAAAAATTGCGGTTTGCCAATTATTCAAACTCAATAACAATTGAATCGGTGGTTTCCCGTCCGTTCCCTTAGGCTCGCAGATGATCGTAACGATAGATGGCCCCGCTGGTGCCGGGAAAAGTTCAGTCGCAAGAAAACTTGCCGACGCCCTCGGGTACGAGTTTTTGGATACCGGAGCGATGTACCGTTGCGTGACTTTGGCCTGCATGAACCAAAGTGTATCGTTGAGTGACACCGAACGAGTTGCCGCCGTTGCCCGGAATGTGTCAATTCAGTTTTTCAACGGAATCGTGCTCCTCGATGGAGTAGATGTCACTGATGCCATTCGGGAACCGAACATCAGCCAAGCCATCAAAGAAGTGGCCGACAATCTGGCCGTGCGCGAATGCATGGTCGAAGCCCAGAGGAAATGGGGCCAGGGAAAAGATGCCGTCACCGAAGGTCGCGACCAAGGGACGGTCGCTTTTCCAGACGCTGCTTGCAAAATCTTTTTAACCGCGTCCGCCGAGGAACGCGCACGACGACGAGTTGCCCAATTGCGAAGCAAACAGATTGCCGCAGACTTTGAGTCGATTCTGGCATCGCAATTAGAGCGAGACGAGCACGATCGAACACGACCGGTCGGAGCGTTGATTGCCGCCCCGGATTCCATTCGTTTGGATACCGACCAACTGTCGGAAGAGCAGGTACTTGCTGAGTTGATTCGCATCGTTCAAAGCAAAAGGCAAAACCAACAAGGGCCGCACTTTACAAAACATCGACAGAACGGCAAGGGATCTGAGGTCCGCGATTTGGCTCCATGAATTACTACTCGACGTCAATCTATGAGCGGTTCCCTCGGTGAGCGACTCTGGACCATTGGTCGCAGACTATTCTACAGGCTCTTGCAATTGTCCTCGCGGATGGTATCCGTACTCTTGTTTTCGTTTCGAACCGAGGGGAGGCATCATTTGAATTTCGAGGGCGGCGCGATGCTGCTTTCTACGCATCAATCGTTGCTGGATCCTGTGCTCGTCGGGTTAGCTGTAAATCAACGTTTGAATTACCTAGCCCGTAAAACACTCTTCAAGAATCCCGCATTCGCTTTTTTGATCCGCGTGCTCGATGCTATTGAGATCGATCGGGAGCGAGGTGGACTCAGCGGCCTTAAGGAAATGCTCAAGCGTCTTCAACGAGGCGAGTGGGTCCTCATGTTTCCAGAAGGAACGCGTACCATGGACGGAATGCTACAGCAGATCAAGCCCGGATTCATCCCTATTGCTCGGCGTTCTGAGGTGCCGATCGTTCCCATCGCCATCGTCGGCGCGTACGATTGCTTGCCGCGCGGCACCAAAATGCCGACGAGGAAGCCGATTTCCGTCGTCGTTGGAGTACCGATTCAGTTTTTAGACTACGGACCACTGGATGATCAACAATTGCTTAAACTGTTATCCGATAGGCTTGTGCAACTTCATGATCGAGGAAGGGAGCTAGCGAATGCCAAACCAACTTGAATTTAAACCATGCTTGCATTGTGGAAAATCCGTTCGCACGAACGCTGTCACTTGCCATCGTTGCCATAAACCGCTGGGGCTAGCGAGAGTCAACGTTCAGGTGTCTCAGGAAGAAAAGGACGGGGAGAACGAAGGGGAAGAGTATGCGGCTAAGTTTGGAGGTTACGACTCCAAACAAGATGACTTTGATTACGAAGAATACTTGTCAGACGAATTCGGGGCCCCAAAAAAGAAATCGTTTTTCACATGGCGAACGGTCGCTTGGGTGATGGTCTTCGTCATGATCGCCCCCATCGCATTGATGGCATACCAATTGTGGGTACTTTTTTCGTAGAGGCCTGCTGATTTAGTGAGCCGTTGGGCGCTAGCCCCGGTTTAGTGGCTTCGCCACCGGCGGCAACCGGGGCTAGCGCCCGCCGGCTCACCATGGCGATTATTTGCGCAGTGCTTTTCGTAGCGAGTCCAATAAGGGACGACGGTTCGCAGTCTCTTCTTCTGGCGACTGTTTGACGTCAGGCGGATTCGTTGCGGATTGCTCTTTAGCTTTTTGTCGTTTCTCGCGAATGGAACGAATCAAGTCTGCGGCCGCGGCAATTGCCTCATCCGCTTGTCCTTCTGCGACGCCACCTAACGTATTGAGCACAGCGCTCGTGATCGGAGCTTCGCCATCGAGCTGCCCGGCCATCATCGCAAGCAACAATCCCGAATCCTTGCGCATGAGGTTCCAATCGACGACCGGGGCATCCAATGTTCCACCGACGGGCACTCGAAGTTTTGGGACACCTAACTCCTGAACTGATTCGCGGCGTGCTATTTGTTCGACGGGGACAGGCACCAACATTACTAGGTCGAGCGAACGATCGACAATGCCAACCGAACCTGAACTCGAAAATTGCAATCGTTCATCCACTTTAGGAAGGCCTGCTTCTAAGCCCGAATGCGCGATGCGTTGATTTTCCATCCCGACATCGATCTGAGTTCCATTCACAAAGACCAATTCGAGCGAAGCGGGTTTGTTGCGCAATCGAGAGATAAGCTCGATGGCTTCGACGATGAGCGGTTCTGTTGGTCCAGCCCTCACTTCGTGCAACACAATTCTCGACTTCCCCTTGGAGTCGATGGGGTGTTCCAATGGCACGATGATTTCCGATGACTCCAACGAGACGCGACCATCGAACCAAGCCGACTTGGCCAATAACGGAACGGCATGACCCAGTCCCAAACGGACCAATTCCGGAGTGATGATCACTTGATCCAGCACTTTCGCGGGCGCGATCGTCAACGTGGGCTCTTGATCCACAGCGCGGTATTGCAC
>JAJTID010000188.1 GCA_021300155.1 Pirellula sp. | reverse complement strand
ATCCGTAAAGAAGTTTTTTCCAAGGTTACCATGCTCGCGAGACAGAATCGATCGTTTGGCTAGAATATGATCCTAACTCAAACCTATTCCTTGACTAGAGTCTTCCCGATGCATCGAAGAATTCCTTCAAACATTTTGTTTAGATATTGCATAGCAACTTGGCTAGCCGGCTTGTGGTTTGCTATCGCAACGCCATCCAGCAATCGTGTTTTGGGGCAGGAGCCACCCGGAAAGAACCCGAACATTTCTTCCACCCCATTCGTTGTATGGAATGATGGAAAGTTACCGGGACATCAACATGACCATGGAATGGACGGTCACCGTCATAACACAGTTGACATCAGCAGCGTCTCGTTAGTCGACACACCGGAGGATAAACGACGAAAGGCGTCGATGACTCCAGAGCAACGGAAAGAGTATGATCGCCAACGCGCGATTGTTGAACGTGAAGAAGCGTTAGCTCGCGACGCTTACTTTGCCAAGCTGCCAGACGGCGACACGTCGGAGCTCGCGAAAGAGTTCTCGTCTGCCTTCGCGGCATTTCGGAATGCAACCAAAGAGTTGGTAGTTACGATTCAGAAATTTGCCGTTTCTGACCTTAAAACAGACAAAGAACTCGATGGGATGCAGGCCCATTGGCTTTCTGTCGTTGCCAATTGCAACAAAGCCAAGGCTAATTGGGTTAGCAAGGCAACTGCCATTTACGTTTCGGACCCAGAAAAGTATGGACTCATTGGCAAATCGCTCAGGGAGATGCTGCTATTTGATGCCGAACGCGATCGCTTCGACGGGTGGCGTGATGCAGCACCGAAATTAGCCTCAGTCGACCTTCCTATTGTGGACGATGTTTTCGCAATCGCCCTAGCAATGACTTGCGTCGCGAACAACGAATATGCAGTAGCCCAGGCGTATGTCGAGGGGTTGATCAAACAAGGTATACTGCCGGAGCAGCAGCAATCCTATCTGGGGCAGTTATCGTTGTTGCAGGAAAGTTGGGAAAAGGAAAAAGAGTTTCGAGAATCGGACCTAACGCGCTCAAACCCAAAAGTGGAGTTCATCACCTCCAAAGGTCGGTTCGTGATTGAGCTATTCGAAGACGATGCTCCCGAAGCAACTAAAAACATTGTGTACCTTGTAGAAAAAGGTTTTTACAATCGAAAGTCTTTTTTTCGAGTTGAGCAACATAGCGTGATTCAGACTGGATGTGAAAAGGGGGACGGGACGGGAGATGCAGGCTATACATTTCGGGAGCTTGCAAACAAACGGAAACATTTTCGAGGTAGTTGCGGTATTGCCTTGGGAAGTATCAACGGAGTTGCGGACCCTGACAGCGGCAGTTCGCAGTTTTACATTGCCTGCCTACCGCTTAACCATTTGGATGCAGACTATGCCGTTTTCGGGCGTGTTGTCGAAGGAATGGAAAGCCTGGGGTTCCTCAGGCGGTTGAACTTGGCAAAGGAAGAGGAACGTAAAGAGAACAAAACACCTCCCGACTTTATCATTAGCGCCAAGGTACTCAACAAAAGAGACCACGATTACATCCCGACAGTCGTTCGCGGGAAACTGTATCGATAGTGTTTTTGCAATAGCTACACAAAGACTCTTATTCTAGAACATCTCGATGCAAGACATCATCGTTGAAAAGCCGTATACGTTCATTCCTCCGCATCGAGGGAGTCTGCTCCCGTGGCTCATTTTGAAGTCTGGGTTAGTTCGGCGACATCTTCGTAAAGCTGAAGGGGTGATGTCGTGCCAATTGCACGGCATTGACAACCTTAAAGAATCCATGCGTCTCGGCCATGGTGTATTGCTCGCACCAAATCATTGCCGATACGCAGACCCCTTGGTCATGAGCTACGTCGCGAACGAAGCAAAAGTCTTGTTCTACGCTATGGCTAGCTGGCATTTATTCCATCAGAGCCGATTCCAACGCTGGGCGATCTCGACAATGGGGGCCTTTAGTGTCTATCGCGAAGGACTAGACCGCCAATCGCTCGATTTGGCTGTCGATATCCTCTCGAATCCGAAACGACCGCTCGTGGTCTTCCCCGAAGGTACCGTTTTCCGAACCAATGATCGACTGCAGCCACTTTTGGATGGCGTTGCTTTTATGGCGAGAACAGCAGCCAAGAGGCGAGCCAAAGACGGTGGTACTGGAAAAGTTGTCATTCATCCAGTAGCGATCAAGTATGTGTTTCACGGAGATTTAGAAAAAGCTGTCGACCCAACCCTCGATGCCTTGGAGAAGCGACTCACATGGCTTAAATTGGCTGAAACAACAACACTACAGAGGATCCATCGCATCACTCTTGCCATGTTGAGCCTGAAAGAAATTGAATACTTGGGCTCTGCACAATCTGGTACGATTGTCGAACGGCAGGAAAGGCTCATTAACCATTTGCTGAATCCGCTCGAATTGGAATGGCTCGGAAAATCGTTCCCTGATGACAACCTTGTTCCCCGCATCAAAGCGCTTCGAATGAAGATCGTGCCTGAGCTTACGACCGGAGAACTAACGGAGTCCGAACGCGAACGCCGCTGGGGCCACCTCTCTCGTATTTATCTTTCGCAACAGATCGCTTCCTATCCTGCGGAGTATTTGGTGCCACCCACTACAGACACTCGGATCCTCGAGACTATTGAGCGACTCGAAGAAGACCTTACCGACCGAGCAGGTGTACATGGACCATTAGAAGCAATCATTGAGATCGGAAAATCCATCGAAGTCCCAGCCGAAAAAGCCCCACGCGGGGAAGAGGACCCTGTCATGAAGCTTTTGCGAGAGCAACTGGAATCCATGTTAAGCAGACTCTCGAAGGAAGCAAACGAAGTTCACTAGGTCCGATAACACCCCTGCTCACCCCTAGATGCACTCCTGCTGAGCATTCGGAAATTGTCGCTAATTAGACTAGATGGATCGCCAAATAGATGCGAACTAGGTCTGCCAAGGAACGAACCCCCAATTTTTTCATCGAAGACGAACGTCTGCTTTCAATCGTTCGAATCGCAACTCCCATCCGCGATGCCGCGACTTTGTTCTGTACTCCATGAACGATAAGCATGATCAATTCTCGCTCGCATGTGGCTAGGCTATTCCATCGATCCAGAATTTGTTGAGGATCTTCATTCTCTCGCAACAGATACGGGGCTGCCATGGAACTGCCCTTATAGCGTCCAAGCAGGGTACCCAAACAACTGTATCCAAGAACTTCGATTTCGGAACAGATAGTTTGAACGCTGAGGGAAACCGAGACCGTCCCACCATGGGCCGATCGTAGATCGCACACCAAAGTCTCCGTCTCGTCAGAACAACGTTCCCGAACAACATTTTTCAGGAAGAGTGTGTTGGCAGGCGACGGTGAGCAAATGTTCTGAATGGGTTGCTGAACGACATCGCTCGCTGAAAACCCGCTCAAGGCGAAAAATGAATTACCTACGTGAGCAACGGTTAAGGAAGGGTCAAGGATGAAGAAAACATGAGCCGACTCCTGGCTAGAAAACAACCACGGAATTAATGTCTGATCATGACAGCAAGCTTGAACGACATCCTCAAGCGAATTGAACAAAAGTCTCACAAATCAATCCAAAAATCAGGAATTACACTGTAAAACCGGAGTGTAGGGGAGAACGTCCACCTTTAGCAATAGTTTTACGATGTCCCCCTAAGGCTGCTTCAAGGGAGGAAATCGTTCAAGGGTTTGATTTTCTGCCACTAGCGGCATTTCGACGCCACTTACGTGCCGTTCCTGCGGAATGATCGATTAGAAAAATTTAATGTTTTTTGGCTAAGTGGATCCCGCGCTGCTCGTCCAAAGGCTAACGATCTAAGGAAAAGATCCAATCTCCGATGTGTCTGGGGTCAGTTCGCTTTCTTCAATGACGAATCAGCCAGCGTATCGACTTTAGAAAAAAATCAGTTGGATAGGCCGCAATTGTTACCAAGTCGCCACGATCTCATTCTTGTCATCGTTGATGGAACCATTGTTCGTCGTTCGCAATGCCGGTGTCTCTATTCTCACGGAGTTCCACTCCGTTCGCATGGTTGCCTTGAAGCCACCAACATTCTGGCTCACGCTATCGAGAAAACAGATTTTCGCCCCGGCCGCACCCGCATAACCACGTACATGAATAACCAATGACTGTATTCGTGTCTTCATGATGCCGCGCCAAATCTCATCCCTCTAAACTAATTTGTAGAAAAGACTATCATCTGCCGACTCGAGAATCCACACGAGGACGAACCGGTAAGAGATAAACATGGACATAGAAACGCTGAAGGCGACTCAAACGCCGATCAAGGAACAGTATAGAATCGATGCCCAATCGGCTCTGGTCACGCTCCGATCTAAAGGCATCGTTGTTCCCAACGAACAGCAATGCATAGTCACCTCCTTCGCAGGTGAGGTACGAGCTGGTTTGCACCCCGCTGCGGGTGGTTCTGATCGAGATGCCTGTAGTGCGGAAATGCTACTGGAGTCGCTGGTGGCCTGCGCTGGGGTCACACTGGGCGCTGTCGCTACGAATATGTCCATTGAGATCCGCAGATGTGAAATCGAAGCAATTGGGAGGATGGATTTTCGGGGAACGCTCGGTGTCGACCGAACGGCCGCCGTCGGCTTAATCGACATACAATTGCAATTCGCTATCGATTCCAACGCAACCGAAGAGTCCATCGAAAAACTTGTTTCTCTCACAGAGCGTTATTGCGTGATCTACCAAACCTTGAAGAAAGGTGTTCCGGTCGAAACTAATTTGAAGCACCATTCTTGATGTCACGGCTTCTGAATTCTTCAAAATCAATTGTAGCTCGATACTCCACCGAACTAGCGGTCTGCATAGCCATCATTTGGCTTGTGGCCGGTGTCATCCTGGGTAGTCGACTTCAAAACGTCTTCCTTTACGATACGATTCCGACTCTTCCTCCGTCTCTGGAACCATTCGGTGCACCGAACTCGGTCTTGACAGTGCTGACAGTCACATGCTTGGTAGCTATAGCCACCCTGCTGATCCGACGTCTTCCATTCAAACGCGACGACAAACATGCAGCACGTAGCATGCATAGAGAAACCGTCAACGAAGGAAAAACAATAGAGTCGTCCATCGCATCGGTGATCTTGTGGGGCGTATTGAGTACTTTGCCTGTTTGGCTTTGCATCGCGAGGTCAGTTGTCCCCGATGCGATTATTCAGCCAACCGTTTGGGAGGTTATCTGGTTTGCGTTTGCATCGAGCCGTGCTGCATTCTTTTTAGCCATATACTTCTCCAGCTTGCGACCGCGTCGCGATCCAGTGATTGCGACACCCACAAATTCAAAACGACATTCATCGGTCATGATCGTTATTTGTGTGCTTACAGCGGCCTGGTGGTTCAGCCAATCACTGGATTACTATCAGTCTTTTCGATTAGGCTTCAACGACTTCGCTCATTTCTCCCAAAGAGTCGCAAACACTTCCAACGGTCGTGGCTTTCTTCTTGAGACCCCTGTCTTGCCAACCTTCTGGGATCATTTTAATCCCGGTCTTCTCTTATTGGTTCCGCTTTGGAAACTTTGGCCCAGTGTCCACATAATATTCTTGGTTCAGGCCGTTTCGCTAACTTTACCCGCTTGGTTACTTTACTCCATCGCCTTCAAGAAGGGGGAGACATCGAAACACTCATTGGCATGGGGATGTATATGGTTGCTGTATCCCAGTATTGGTCAGATGAATCTCTCCTATACCTATGGCTGGCACCCGATCACCATGTCGTTGCCCTTTTTGTTGCTGGGCTTCCGGCTTCTCATGAGCGACAAGAATTTTTGGGCGCTACTCTCTATCCTAATTGCGATGTCTTTTGAAGAAGGAGTGATCGTCGTCGTTGGTTGTTTCGCATTAGCGATGTCGAATCGTGCCTTGTGGACCCAGCAACGTACAGATGCATTTGGCATCCAGCTATCAACAACAACCTGGGGCATCATGTGGCTGGCGTGTGTTATCCTCTTTCTTTTGGTTTACTCCTTCAGCGGTCTTGCACCTTTCCAGGCAGGGCGTTTTGCGAAGCTTGGCAACAACCTCGTTGAGGTGATTCTTTCGCCACTTCTGCGCCCTGGCGATTTCTGGGGCTTGCTGTTTCGAAGCAGGAACGCAGTGTTTCTTGCAATCTTCTTTTTGCCTGCTTTCGTTTCCTGCAACATACGATCTGTTTGGTACTTGGGAGCGGTTGCGTTTCCGTTTGGAGTATTATTGGTGTGGGAGCATATGCCAGCACAATCGATTGCATTCCAGTACACCGCTTGTCTGCTTCCAATTCTTTCATTGGCGAGTATGGCAAGCGGACCTTGTGCAACAACAAAAGCAAATGATTTATCCGGTGCCATGCATTTGTGTAAACCCGTGGCGCCCCTTGTGGCAGTTTGGATCCTCACCATTTATGTGGGGCAATTCCCATGGAGCCAAGCGACGTTGACAGACGTGTTGGGAAAGACCTACGGCTTCGATTCCGAACTGCAAAGGCTCTCTGGAGCGGCAGACAACGAATGGGTAACCAAAAAGATCCGATCCGTTCTCGGCAATCGCTCTAGCGCTGAAGTTCGTGTTTTGGCGACTGGAAGGATTGCTGCTCATTGCGTTGGCATTGCCGACATCGAAACGGTCGGACAGTTTTGGCAAAGGCGAGAGAGTTTAGCCAAGTTGGATCCCGAACTGAAATCTCCTCTTTTAAGATACGATTTCCTACTGATCGACTACCAAGAAGATTTTCAGCAATCCACGGACGAGTCCAAGCGAATCGCGACCGAGGCTCAATCGGTCGGCTTCGAGTTAGTCGATCAGCAATTCAATTTTGCAATCTATCGCCGCAAGTAAAGCATACGCGAGCTTGCCTTTATTCGCGTCATTCGCTTTTGCTCACGGATATCGTTGCAGTTGCCAGTTCTTCCGGCCTGCGATCCGCCTTTTGAAACATCTTTTGAAATGTCTCCACTTCTGCTGTCTTTGCAAGGAAAAGTTCATTCGCATGGCGCGGCGCGATCACTTGAAAAAGGAGCTTCGCAGATATTGTGTAGGTGCCGGTCTTGGGGATAGTTGTTTCGTAGACGATCGAATCACTCCCACCTAAGAAATCAGAATCGCCTTGAATACCAAAAGGCTGAGTTGCTGGGCCATCGGCATGGCTTGAATTCCAGCCTAATGGTAACAATCGATTATCCTTCAAGTAGCTTGCGCCCCGTAGCAAAGTGAATGTTGGCAACGCGTGCATTTCTCTTCGATGAGAGCTTTCTTCGAAGGAGTCGCGACTACTTCAGTAGAAACGGTAGCGTGTACTTGTCAGCGTCTACCCAACCTGCAGCGTTGGCTAGTTTTCTGGATTTTTCGCGCACACCCGACTTGCGAAAATCGTCATCGGCTAAGTACATAATCTGTTGCGAAGACCACACTTCACGGCGTATTAGGCATCGTGAATAGAGTCGTTCCCCCTTTGAATTGCCGCACACATTCCCAGGTGTCATAAACTTGCGGCTACGAGTAGTTGCTGCAGATCTGCTGCGTTCCGACACCTTCGGCTAACCCAGGAATCTTGTTCCAATCGAGTTGGATACCTAGAGCGATTACTAAGTAACCATAAGTGATACGTCGTCCCTTTTTAGTCACCACACAATTCAGCATTGGTGGGGGGCAGCCACAGAGTCTTGAATCCAGTCGGCCTCTTTGGGGATAAATACTGATTCTTGGCGCTCGCTTTGTTGTTTAGGGAAGACACTATCGCCTACTAGCGTCGTCGCCCGAACGGTAGCATCCAACCATAAACGAAGCGTACTATTTCATGAGCCAGGAGCGATAGAACAGGAGCTTGATGTCCCTTTGACTTTGTTCCACGGCATCTTGGCAAGCATCATACCCATCCCGCAGGTGTCGGTTACTCCCGCGAAAACCAATCCCGCACCGACGAAAGCGGAAAGCCCAATCCAATACGGATGAACGAAGAATCCCAACGCTGCACCGATAAAGACGAAAGAACCCGCTGCGATGCGAACTTGACGTTCTAGCGATATCGCCTTCTTGCCTCGCACGACATCGATACCTGCGTCGACACACGCCATCGTTCCACCTTCGACATTGATGACATTCGAAATCCCCTTTGCGACAAACTTCTCGCACGCTTGCTTGCCCCGAGATCCAGAGCGACAGATGACATACAGTGGTTCCTGCGAACTGCCATTGCGAGCAGCCTGAACGGCCTGAGGATCCAATTGATCGAGCGGTTCGTTTCTCGCAATTGTCACGTGGACTTCCCGAAACTCAATCGGCGTTCGAACATCAATGAGGTCGATCTTTTTGCCCGCAGAGACTAACTTTGTGAGCTCTTTTGCACTAATGCTCTTGGTCATCGCTTGATTCCTTCTGATTTTGGGTTTGCTTGAAAAGATGCTAGAAAGACGCAAGCATGCGTGCGTCAAGGTAACGTTTCTCCATCCACTCTTTGTTTCACGGATGACAGGGTAGAGCCACGGAAACGGAAAAGGTTACAATGAAGTCAACGTGAAAATGAAAATCCGCGAGGCCCCATCGATTAGCTGCGATGGACGGAAAGGTGAGCATGACTGGAAAGGCAGAATTGGGAAGTCAGCGCCCCAGGGAGTCGACTGAAATCGAACTGCTTCATCGTGCCAAAAACGGGGATTTTCACGCATTTCAAAGCCTAATCTCCGGACTGCAACCCCGCGTCTATGGTTTGGCCTTTCGAATTCTTCATCAATCTCAGGATGCTGAAGATGTAACCCAGCAAACGTTTATGTCACTGATCGAACATCTTGCGAGCTTTCGCGAAGAATCATCAGTCGCCACATGGGCCCTCAAGATTGCAACCAACCACGCACTCAAAATCCTGCGCAAACGACGCACTGTGACGATGGTATCCATGACAGATATGACTGGTGAAGATAATTACAGCGACGTACCGCACCCGGAATTTATCGCTCCCTGGAGCCAGACCGCAGAGGTTATTGTAGCACGATCGGAGTTTCGAGCAGAACTAGATGAAGCCCTTCGCGAACTAGACGACAAGTATCGTTTGGTTTTCGTCCTGCGAGACATCGAAGAGCTGTCTGTTCGAGAAACGGCAGAGGCACTCGATTTAACCGAATCGACTGTCAAAGTTCGGTTGCTCCGCGCTCGATTAGCACTTCGCGAACGCTTGACCAAGAAGTTTGGCGATGCGATGCAGGTAATGATTCCTGATCACAATCATTCCTAATTTTCTTGTAACCTTTCCCGCTTTCTTGGATCGATTGCTTTACCCGTACGATTGCGAGGATTATCCAAATGACCTGCGAAGAACTCTTAAAAGCACTCAACGACTACGTCGATGGCGCAGAACTTGCCGAGATTTGCGAGGAATTTGCACAACATTTGGCTGGTTGTAACCCATGCCAAGTGGTCGTTGACAATATTCGTCAGACAATCACGCTTTACCGAGATGGTTATCCCTACGAAATGCCAAAACGCTTTGAAGAGCGATTAACACAAAGTCTTCAGTCTCGATGGGAAGAAAAATTTGGAACTTCTACCGAGTATCGTTTCAGGCCAGAGTAATCAACTGCGTATTCGTCGAGCGAAGCAGCCTTGAAGCAGCATCTTCCTGCCAAAGATAGATTGGGTCAGTACAACGCTGCGCCCGCAAAATAGCTAAAGCGTTCTAGATAACGCAACATCTCCTAGAACTGCCATAGATCAGTTGTTCTCGTTTATTGTTGGCTTACTCAAATGACGCTGTAGATAAATCGCTCGCTCGATGTTGCGATCGGTGACGCTGAGTTTATTCCCCCGAAGCTTTTGCAAATGAGCTGGCTGTGTGTGAATGAATAGTTTGTTCAAGGTCGGGATCTGGATATCACCGATTAAACCGAGATTCACTCCCATGCGAACTTTGCTCAAGTAATGCATGGTCTCTTCGCTACTGATCTTCTTTGCCGTGCACAAAATGCCTAATGCGCGGCTAACGTTGTCATGCAAATCTTGTTTGCTTTCCTCGATGAGGAACTCTCGGGCACGCCGTTCGTATTCGATCAACCGAGGAACGACTTCTTTCACTTTGCTCATTAATGCAACTTCGTTCCTGCCTAAGGTAGTCTGGTTGCTCACTTGGTAAAAATCCCCCATGAATTGGGAGCCTTCGCCAAAGAGGCCACGTACTGCCACATTGATCTTGTTCAGCGCTCGAAAGACTTTATCGATCTGCTTGGTTGCCACCAAGGCCGGCAAATGAAGCATGACGCTGACGCGAAGCCCCGTTCCAACATTGGTAGGGCATGCTGTAAGGTAACCTAGCTTTTTCGTGAAGGAGTAAGTCAGCTTACTCTCTAGTAAATCGTCCAACTTGTCGATACGTTCCCACGCCGACTCGAGGTCGAGCCCACTTTGCATGACTTGCAATCGGAGGTGGTCTTCTTCATTTACCATGATGCTGAAGCGTTCGGAAGGATCGAGAATCACGGCCCTGGCACCTTGCGCTTCGCTCAACTCATGGCTGATAAGTTGTCGCTCCATCAAGAATTGTCGATCCAAATCACCCAATTTTGCGACGTCCACATACTCTGTGTCCGCCGAAAGAGGTAACGAATCCAGAGCGCGGTGGACCTCGGTCGCAATGTCCGCCCTATCTTTGGGACTGCACTTGCGGATAAAAGGAAAATCGGCCAAATTCCGAGCAAGCCTAATTCGGCTACTGATCACAATATCCGACTCCGGACCGTGACCGCTCATCCATTCGCCGCTTTGTTGTGCTAAGTCTTCTAATTTCACTGTGCTTGCTGCTTGCCGGTTGCGTTTCAAACTACGTAGACCGATGGTGCCTCAGTGGCGATTCATCTTCTCACTGATTGTAGCGTCTCTTCTACCTCTTGGATTGTAGGCAGAAAGAGATTGTAGTTAAGTGGTCATTGCTCGTCATGTGGGTTGGATTGAAAGCTATCGGAGGGCGGCAATTCCTCGTCTGTAGTTTCCTCTTCGCTCAACTGGCCAGCTTCGATGGCGGCGATCTGATCGCGTAGGCTACTGGCTTTCTCGTACTCTTCCTTCTTTACCGCCAACTTCATCTGCTCTCTCAACTGAGCGAGTTGCCTTTGGCGCTCCGGTGACCCGCGAAGATTCTTTGGGACTTTGCCCGAATGCCCCAACGCGCTGTGAATATTGACTAATAGCGGTTCCAGGTCGTCTTCAAAGGCCACGTAGTCGTATGCACAGCCGAGACGTCCCCCTTTGCGAAACTCGGCGAAGGTAATTCCGCAAACCGGACATGTCTTCTTGTCGGATGCCTCGATTTCTTCCGCAACTTTTTCCATTTTCAGTTGCTTTGCCAAGACACTGGAGATGGCAGAACTCGGAGAGACCGAATCTGTGGCCAGAAACTCCCGGGCGTGTTCCTCGCACAAATGGAGGACTTTTGGTCCTTCGGGCTCGGTTAGTTCGGTTATATGAAAGGTTGCAGGTTTTTCGCAGCGATTACACTTCATAGGAATTCTTTAGCAGACGGTTCGCGAGAAAGTCTTTGTTGGTAGTATAGACATCCCTTGCCAATCGGGCGATGCGATTAAGCAAGTGATTCCGTCGCATTTTGAAAGCAAACTTTTCTGGATGAGCACTTTTCCACCTATTGACCAATTTCAGGTACTCGCACCTGATTACGATCTGATCCCTATCAGCCAACGGCTCTTAAGCGATCATTTGACTCCCGTGACAGCCTTTCGGCAACTGGACGATGGGCATAGTTCTGCCTGCTTGTTCGAAAGCGTTATCGGCGGCGAGCGGATCGGGCGTTATAGCTTTATCGCCATCGGACCTCGCTGCCGTATCGTCGCAACCCGAGACCAGGTCGAATGGCACGAGAATGGTCAGGTCGAAAAACATCAAACGGCCGATCCACTACAGTTTCTTCGAGACCGAATGATTGGCTACAAGGTCGCAACCATGCCTGGACTCCCTCCCTTTGTTGGGGGGGCCATCGGATTCGCGGGTTACGATGTTATCCGGTACGTTGAACGCTTGCCCAATGCTCCCCCCGACGATCGTCAATTGCCAGACCTCGATTTCGGCTTTTATGATTTACTGGTCGTTTTCGACAATGTCAACAAAACGGTCCTCGTCGTCCGGCTTGTGGCTGTTCCTTCCACCAAGAACCCTGACGAAGTTCGGCAAGCTTACGAGCATGCAACCCGCGACATCGACGCGACCATCGCAAAGCTTCGAAGCCCGCTGCCTCAAACAGCCGTAGAAGAAATAGAACTAGGGAAGCGACTCGACGTTGTGCCAAAGTCGAACTTCACCCAAGAAGGCTTCGAGAATGCGGTTCGCAAATGCCGCGAGTACATTTTGGCTGGCGATATCTTCCAAGTCGTCCTCAGTCAACGTTTCGAAGTAGAAACGGAATCGGACCCTTTGGAGATTTATCGCACATTGCGAGTGGTGAACCCAAGCCCATTTATGTTTTTCGTCCGAACCCCCTCATGCACTCTGGTCGGTAGTAGCCCTGAAGTCATGTCGCGAGTCTACGATCGCATCGTTACCGTCCGGCCTCTCGCAGGAACTCGTCCTCGCGGCAAAACAATCGAAGAAGACGAACGACTCGCTCTAGAATTGCTCAACGATCCCAAGGAACGAGCGGAGCACGTAATGCTTGTCGACCTTGGTCGGAACGATATCGGTCGAGTTGCCAAGTTCGGCTCAGTGCGTCTGAGCGACCTGATGGTCGTTGAACACTACTCGCACGTGATGCACATTTCATCCAACGTGAATGGTGAACTGCGTGAAGATATGGACGCGATGGATGCCTTCAAATCTTGCTTGCCTGCCGGCACCGTGAGTGGCGCTCCGAAAGTGCGAGCAATGGAGATCATTGATGAACTCGAACCGACCCGTCGTGGCCCTTACGCGGGTGCCGTCGGATACTTTGATTATCGAGGCAACATGGACACGTGCATCACCCTTCGAACGATGGTCATTTGCAATGGGAAAGTCTACATCCAAGCAGGCGCTGGACTCGTCGCCGATAGCGACCCAACCAGCGAGTATCAAGAGACGGTCAATAAAGCGAAAGCACTGTTGACCGCGGTGGAACTCACCAATCAACGCAGATTAAAAGCGCAGAACAAAGCTGACTAGCACTTATTCATGAACCATCCGTATCAGACTCAATCGACCGCAACGAACCTTCGCAAACGCGCAGAGCTATTGGGTCGACTTCGACGTTTTTTTGATGAGCGTGGTTTCACCGAAGTTCAAACGCCTGTCCTTTGTAGTGAGACGGTGATCGATCGACATCTCGATCCAATCGCTTTCCCATTGAAGCTGCCAGGAAAATCGTCGGCCCAATGGTATTTGCAAACGTCTCCAGAACAATCGATGAAGCGATTGCTAGCCTCCGGAATCGGAAGTATTTATCAAGTCGGACCTGTTTTCCGAGATGGAGAACTCGGGCGACTTCACAACCCAGAATTTACCATGGCAGAATGGTATGATGTGGGTGCAGACTACGAACGCGGCCAACAACTTCTCTCGGATCTGCTCGTGCGTCTGCTCGATTGCGAACCTGCAGAAAGTGTCAGCTTCGAACAGGCGTTCAAAACAGCCATCGGCCTACCACTCTTCGAGTCGTCACCCGCAGATTTCGGCCGCTGGGCTGTTGAAAACGAAATCGTTGATACGGAGAAATGGTCATCCGATTGGGATGATTGGGTGAACCTGCTATTCTCTGAACGAGTCCAAGGGATGTTGGGTTGGCACCGGCCAACGATCGTCAAAGATTTCCCCGCGTCACAAGCGGCATTAGCAGTCGTCAGCGAAAACGACCCGAGGACTGCGGAACGTTTCGAGATTTTCTATCATGGCGTGGAGCTAGCCAATGGCTATCACGAATTGCTGGATGCGAACGTCCTTGCAGATCGAGATCGGATAGCCAATCAGCAGCGGGTGTTGGATGGCAAATCAGCATTGCCCACTTGCAATAAGTTACTCGAAGCGATGAGAAATGGTATTCCAGCATCCTGCGGTTGCGCACTAGGACTTGATCGCGTGGTAATGCTGGCATGCAATGCAACAAACTTGCGAGAGGTCGTCTCCTTTGCGGCGGAACGAGCTTAAGAACAACGGAATTGAACTGAATAGATCGTAGTGAACTGATCCTATTGAATGCGATAAAGGAAAAAAGCGAGATCTCATGGCACTTCAAATTTTGCCCACTATCTGTGCGTTAGATTGTCCGGATGCGTGCTCGCTTCATATCACTGTTGAAGATGGCAAAGTTACAAAACTGAAAGGGGATCCCGATCATCCGATCACCCAAGGGTTCGCTTGTGTGAAGATGGCTCGTTATCCGGAACGCCAAGAGCAATCGGACCGCTTGCTATATCCCATGCGACGCGTCGGCCCCAAAGGTGCAGGACAATTTGAACGAATATCATGGGATGTTGCCATTGATGAAATTGCGCAACGCACCAAGTCGATCGTAGAATCGCATGGTCCGCAATCGATTTTGCCTTTCCATTACGGCGGCACGATGGGCGTTCTCGAGAGCAATCGCCCACTCGCATTCTTTCGTCAACTCGGTGCTCTCGAATTGGACCAGACCATCTGCGCATCAACCGGCGGGGCGGCTTGGGAGATGAACTATGGGCCGAACAAACTAGGTACGGACCCAGAGGATCTAATCCACGCACGTTACATAGTTCTTTGGGGCATCAATGCACTGAGAAGCAACTCTCATATCGCGCCGTTCCTAAAGGAAGCCAGGCACCGCGGTGCGCATATTCTTCATATCGATCCGTTCCGCAATGAGACTTCGCGCTTTGCAGACGAACACTGGCAGATTCGAGTCGGAACCGATACTGCGTTAGCAATGGCTATCGCCAATGCGATCTTCGAGAACGGTTGGTTCGACGCGGATTACCTCAAACAACACGCCATGGGAGTTGAAGAATATCGAAAAGCATGCTCCGAATGGACTCTCGAGCACGCAGCCGAGTTCTGCGATATTCCACTCAATGCCATTAAAAACATGGTGCAACAATTTGCAATGAGCGAAGCACCGTTTGTGAAAGTCGGTTATGGTATGACTCGAAATGAAGGTGGTGGCAATGCAATTCGCGCCATTACGCTATTGCCGGCGATTCTCGGTGCTTGGAAGAAACGCGGTGGCGGTGGTGCGCTTTCTACGAGCGGTGCCTTCGGATTGAATACGAAAGCGATCAATGGCATGCATGTTGCCGATGCGTCTTCAAGACACGTCAACATGAATCTGCTGGCGACCGAGATAACTCCCGAGAAATCCACGATCCATGGCATGTTCATTTTCAACTCCAATCCTGCGGCCGTCGCCCCGGATTCTTCACGCGTGAGACAGGGATTGGCTCGCGAAGATCTGTTGTGTGTCGTATTGGAGCATTTTCAAACCGATACGGCAGATTACGCAGACTACGTGCTTCCTGCGACGACGTTTCTCGAACACCATGATGTCTACACGGCATACGGGCACTACTACTTGCAATACTCCGAGCCTGTTGTCTCGCCGCGTGGAGAAGCAAAACCGAACAGTTGGTTCTTTCGAGAGCTCGCTAGGAAGATGGGGATGACGGATACATCGCTCGAATGGTCGGTCCCGCAAGTGATCGAGTCTTTACTTGACAGTCCCAATCCGTTTCTGTCCGGAATCACGGCGAGTGAATTACAACAAAAAAAGTCGATCAAATTGAAACTTCCCGCAGAGTATCGCCCCTATGCAAACGGAAGCAACTTTGAAGACAAGAAGATTCGTTTTTCACCGGTTCCTCAGCAACTCACCTTTGAGGAAGTTCTCACTCCAGAATTGCCTTTGAGATTGATCTCGCCACCGGGAAGTCATATTGTCAACACGACGATGGGGAATGTGAAAAGCATTCTCAAGTTAGCAGGTGGCGAGCCGCAGGTGATGATTCATCCATCGGATGCAGAGGCTAGAGGCATAACGTCAGGCGAGCGTGTTCATGTTCGAAGCAGCACGGGAAGCATTCTACGCAAAGTGATTGTCAGCGACGATGCGAAACTCGGAGTCGTAGTCGCCTTGGGGCAATGGTGGCCTAAGTTATCGCCAGATCGCAAGAGCCTCAACGATATCACCAGCGAACGACTTACCGATTTGGGAGGTGGAAGCACATTCGGTAACGTCGCAGTGCAAGTTTCGAAAGCATCAGTGTAGCGGATCGCTCCATCGATTGATAATCGGCATTGGCAACCTCAAGCCACATTTTTGTCAGTGTTTCTTCTCCCCTCAGCCGACTTCCTCGCAGCCTTAATCCAACGTTGCACTCGATCGAGTCCAGGTGGTTCTTTATCGCGCAACATACGTTTCACTTCGCTGGTTTCAGCCGTGGCCAAGATGGCTCGATGAACGTCTGCTTCTCCCCGGCGGATCATCGCAGTTGCCGACTCAATGCCAGCCAATGCGAGCAACCCTGACCCGACCGCAGTCAACTTATCGATTTCGCAGACCAATCTCGCTTGTACAATCCACGTCGCAACCGTCGTTTCGTTGATCCAGCTCGTTGCCAAACATCGAGCAATATCGGCAGGGTTCGATTGGAGAAGATCATTAATGGTGTGAATGTTGATCGCCTTGAGTCGCTCGGCCGTTTTCGGACCAATCGCTAGAGCATCAACAATAGGACTCCAAGGTCCGATTTTGTCATGAACCTGCGCTCGTGTTGGTTCTGCAAATCGAGCTTCCGGAGGTGTTGCCAAAGGAAGTGGCGTTGAACGAGGTTGCTTTGCAGGTTGCACTTCGGCGCGATGTGGTGGAGCGATGTTTGCAATCGGCTGCGCGGGAATAGTCGCAGCACGTTCCGGAGTCGGTTGAGCTATTTTTGGACGACTAGCGGGTTTCGTCGCTTGAATAACTTGTGGCAATGCTTGAGCACGCTGGACTTCGGTCGCTGCGGGTGCCAAGGTTGGTTTGGATTGTCGGATTTTGGCAACCGTTCGTTGCTCTTCCGCGATGTTCTTCACAACTTGCCCCGTTCGATGGAACTCTTCTAGAACTTTTTCAATCTCTTTGCGTTGTTCGGCGTTCTTGAAGGCAGAGACAATCTTCTTGGCTGGCACCTGAACTGTCGCCATCAACGTAGGCATGGTAAGTGAAATCTCAGGGATCGAGCATTGGTAACTCTCTACGATTCGATCAATCGCTGCCCCCCAAGCCGTCAGGACTCAAGTGAATATCTGTGCCAATTCCTCCTTGGATCGTTTGCCTAATGCCAACGCGGGTTGCTTCCCCGACTCTCGCATGTCGTAGTCGTTCATGATCGACTCGTAGTAACGATGCGATAGAGTCGCCCCAGCATGGATCGAGTCGGTAAGCCATGGTTCTCCAGCGGGCAATTGAAATGACTCAAGAGTTGGATTGGCGATGCATTGCGAGAATCGTTTGCATAGGAGACTAGGTGCAAAAGAAGCAGGTTTAGCAAATTCGTGATTGATAGCGAAAGATCAAACTTACAGTGCACTACTTGCCGGGCAAACGAAACGCCACAAACTCATCGCCAGCTTTTGTCGCCAATTTTCCCGCTCCGCCGGCAGCGATCACAACGTACTGCACACCGCCGACACTGTAGGTGGAGGGCGTTGCATAGCCACCTGCGTTGAGCTGAAACTCCCACAAGACCTTGCCTGTGGATTTGTCAAAAGCGCGGAACTTTTCGTCTTTGGTCCCACCGATAAAGACCAACCCACCTGCGGTCACGATCGTCCCACCAAAGTTCTCGGTTCCAGTTTGCGGGACCCCTCGCTTCTGCAATTCTGGATACTCGCCGAGAAGGCTTTGCCAGACATACTTGCCTGTGTTCAAATCGATCGCATGAAGTTGCCCCCATGGGGGCGCGATCGCGGGATACCCTTCTTGATCAACAAACTGGATATACCCTTGATGATCGTACGCATGTTTGGAGCCCGCTTCTGTCGGTTTGAGAGTTAGGATGTTTGCATGATTCGTAGAGTTCACATAGAGAATACCTGTCTCTGGATCGAACGAAGCACCACTCCAGTTAGCTCCTCCGTGAAAGCCGGGGATAACCACGGTTCCTTCCAAGGTTGGTGGATTGAAGGCAGGTCCGCGCCGAAGCTTGAGCATCTTTTCAAGAACGAACGCACGATTCTCCTCCGCAATGTTCGTAATATTGTTCTCATCAAAATGTTGCACCGAAAAGGGGGCGGGCAATACAGGTATAGGTTGAGTTGGCCAAGGAGTCTCACCCGCAACCCCTTGCGTCGGTACAGGTTGCTCCTTGACTTCAAAGATCGGCTTGCCGTCTTCTATGTCAAATAGAAATACAAATCCAGTCTTGGTAACTTGAGCAATCGCCGGTTTTAACTGCCCATTCTTTCGAATGGAAACAACGTTTGGATAAACGGGAGTATCGTGATCCCACAGATCATGATGCAGTGTTTGGAAGTGCCATCGCCGCTTGCCCGTTCGTCCATCCAAGGCGACTGTGCAATTCGCGAACAAATTTTCTCCGGGACGATCGCCACCGAAGAAGTCAAAGGCTGCTGAGCCAAGTCCGCAAAAGACCATTCCATGTTCTTCTGAGACACTGACGCCACCCCATGCATTGGCGCCCCCACGATTCTTCCATGATTCGCCCCCCCACGTCTCGTTTCCATATTCGCCTGGACGCGGCACGGTCCGGAAGGACCAACGCTGCGCACCAGTTCGAACATCAAAGGCACGGACATCCCCCGGAGCTGCGATGCCTGGCCCTTCGCCGTTGGAGAAACCAAGGATCACCAGATCTTCGAAGATGGCTGGTGCCGAGGTTGGGCCATATGGAAGCTTGCCGATCGGGATTTCAAGATCTTCACGCAGATCCTTGACTCCCATTGAGCCAAAGCTTGCATCGAGGCTACCCGTTGAAGCGTCGATCGAAAACAATCGACCATCGGAAGTGCCATGCAAAATGCGACGCAGTCCGTTTTGTTTATTATCGGACCAATACGCGAGTCCACGATTCACACCACCCGACGCTAGCGGCCCTGCATGCGGTCCTGCAGATAACGGATCGAAAGACCAAAGTTTGGTACCGCTCTTGGCATCGAGCGCATGTACGATTCGCTCGGCAGTCGTGATGTACATTACGCCGTTGACAATCAGAGGCGTGCACTCGATCGTTCGCCCTACACCGTTCTTGACTTCTCCCGTGTGGAATCGCCAAGCGACTTCGAGCGTCTGAACGTTCGTTTGGTTGATTTGCTTCAGAGGTGAGTAACGTTGGCAACCTCGATCTCCTCCAACACTGATCCAATCCGTATTGGCAGGATCAGTGGATTGGCCATTAGCAATCGAGGAGACGAAACCCAACAAGCAACTCGACAACCATCGCAGATAGGAACATTTTCGAGACATGAAATACTCCACATGGAACGATCGGGCTATTCTGAAATCTTCTTCTCGGCGTTTAGCAACATCGCCAATATACCCGCTAGAAAAAAGCATGTTGCAAAAACATAGAAACAAATATTCCAACCAAAAGATTGCTGAATCGATGCCATCAAGATCGGACTAAGGCCTGCACCGATATTGCCAAACATGTTCCCCCAACCGAGAACTTTGCCTGCGTTTCGCCCACCAACATCTTGGGCAAAGGCCCACAAGGATGGGTTGGAAAAATCGACTGCGACAGCCATCACACTCAACATGCAAACAAAGAGAATTGGGTTTGTGAACTGCGGGCACAACAGATATGCGATACTGCAAAAGAACATCATCGTCGCAATCGGGACCGACCGTGCCATTCGTATCCCGAATCGACGTGACATAAGATCGGTGACTACGCCTCCGAATAACATCCCCACACAACTCACCAATGGAGGAATCGTAGAGAGAAAGCCAGTACTGATCTTAGCAACACCTAACACTTGGATGAGGTAATTCGGTAAGTCCGAAAGCAAAAAGACCCAACCGATGTTGGTGAAGAATTGAATCGCACTGTATAGGATAAGGTTTCTATTGAAGAGCATCGTCGAAAGGCTGAGATGATTCGCGATTGCTATAGACTCCGTTGTACTCTGATCCTCGTTTGCTCGTGCCGTGGCGTCCGTTGGTCCATCTTTCGCAAGAAGCCTAAACGGAATGGCAAGTACGATTCCGACAACTCCGTAAAGAATGAGCACCGATCGCCAACTAGCGAATACTGCCTCCAAGATAGGAGTTAAGAATTGTGAGATTGCCCAGCCGAGTCGACCGCCGAACGTGACGGCACTACACGCTCTTCCGCGAAGATGCAATGGAAACCAACCACGGATGAGGGCATTTGCATTTGGGTAAGCGCCAGCTTCTGCGAGCCCTAGAGCTAATCGCGAGGCGATCAACAACGCAAACGAGTTCGAGAGACCGGTAAGAATCGTCGCTCCGGACCAAACGACTAGAAAGATCACCAAAACATTTCGGAAACCGAATCGCAACCCGAGTGCGGCTGCGGGCACTTGGCCAAGGGCATAAGCCCAGAAGAAGGCCCCCATGAAGTAGGCACCCTGTGATTGCGACAAATTCAATTCGGTTGCAATGGAGCCGCGAAGTTGCCCGACGGCTGCGCGGTCCACGTACATATTAATCGCCAGCAACATGGCCGACGCCAGCACCACGAAACTCGCGGAATTCGGCAGTGCAGCTGGGAGTTGGTTGTTCGCAGAATAAGTTGTTGGATTGCCGAAAGAGGTCATCGAATGGAGCAGGAATCCTGGTTGAACGTGTGTATTTCATGGCGAATCGCGGCGCGAACATCCAGAGTCTAGCAAGTGTCCTGATAAAAAGGCTGTCGGCGCAACGATTTTGGGTGGGTTGCCGGTCCAAAAAAGCGTGAACCGAGCTTGCATTGAAAATCAATTTCGGCACAATACGCATGTGAATTGGAGGGGTGGCTGAGTGGTCTAAAGCACCGGATTGCTAATTCGGCGTAGGGTTAACTCCTTACCGCAGGTTCGAATCCTGTCTCCTCCGCTAGGTTATCGTTGACTTTTTCGGAAAAATCGCTGTTTCCCCTGGGAATTTCAAGGTTTTCTTCTGATAGTTTCGGATTGCTTCCGACCTTTACTGCGTTGCTTTTAGCAACTCGTGCGTTGCATTCTGCGTTGCCTTGGATCGCTTGCTCAAAGTCCGAATCTTTCACGAGCAAGTAGTTCTTCTTGGCAATCGCTTCGGTGTTACCGAGCCAACTGCAAACCACATGGAGCGGGAATTGTCGCTCTAGTTCCGTTTGCCGACTTGCTCGCATCGAATGAAACAACCGTTTCCAAGGCGGGATCCCTGCCTTTGCAAGTTTCTTGAGAAACTGCGTTCTAAGGTTCGCACACTTCCAACCGTCCCCAGTGTTGGCGGCATCTCGATAGGCTTGCTTGTTGATGACGAAATCGGTCTCTTGGTCGGATTCTTGCCACACCACCCAAGCTCTGTCCAAATAAGGCCGTAGTTCGCTGAAAATAGGGCAGGAACGCACCCCCCTCCCTTCGTGGTGTTCTACCTTTGGCTCGGGCACGGCCATCCTAACATTGCAAGCCGTTGCACTGGGGTTGTATTCGATGTTTTCCTCGTCGCTTTGCTCGCGTCGAGCTAACTCGCAAGCTGGTTTTCGAGCTAAGGCCGTATCTTCCAATGGCGGCGTCTCGGGTGATGTTGATGTTCGTTAATTGTCTGGGATCCTGTTGTTTGCATTGCATGGAGTCGTCACCAATCGGGGATGGGGAGTTGGTGTCACAAGAGGACTGGGTACACAGGGCAGGTCGTGATCCTTGTGACACAATCGGACAACTGATAAACCACTTCGATCGGAACTTTGCGATCGAAGTCGAACCACGATTGAAAGATCCCTTCTTGCCGCTTCTTGGTCCGAACGTTCTTTAAAAAGTACTCGCTCCAGTT
>JAJTID010000198.1 GCA_021300155.1 Pirellula sp. | reverse complement strand
CGTCTCGACGTTGGCAGAAGCTGCAAAACTTATCGCGACAATCAAAACTAAACCCCAATGAACCATGGAGAGAACTATGAAAAGCAATTTCAAGAAAGGCGATCGCATCCGCTTGATATCGATGCCGCAAGATCCAGACCCGATCCCCGTTGGATCGCTCGGGACTGTTGTCGCCGTTCACGACCACCGCGACTGGATACAGGTTGAGGTCGATTGGGACAATGGACGAAAACTCATGCTGTCGCTGCCTGAGGATCGTGTCGCCATCGTCGAACCCAACCATCACGAACCATCGAAGTAAGGAAACCAACCTATGTCCACAAGAGCAACGATTGCCTGCAAGCAAGAAGACGGTCGCTACGCAGCGATCTATCTTCACTTCGATGGATACCACGACCACGCCGGCAGAGTCCTCAAAGAAAACTACACGTCGATCGAGTCGGCGCGAACGTTGGTCGCAGGCGGCGATATTCGTTCGCTCGCTAACGACGGAACGCCCGAACGATTCACCGACGGCAACCGCGCGGTTGTCATGCCCACTCGCGCAGCCTTGCATGAATTCGCTAGGAACTGCGGAGCGGAGTACATCTATGTCTTTGAAGACGAGGCTTGGCATAGTCATAGGTTTTGATCGCGACCTCCTATCGCATGTTCTGTTCACGAGGCTGCATGGGGATCGGAGATTCGCCGGTCCGTTCCAAGATGGCCTTGTTACCAGAAAACCTTTGGTACCTATCAACGATTACGTCACAATAAAGTGTGTCGAGTTCCATCAAGAACGAATTGCGACCACATTGCTCCGCGCCGATCATGGTCGAACCACTACCACCGAAGAGGTCGAGCACGTTCTCACCTTGCACTGACGAGTACTGCATAGCGCGAACGGCAAGCTCCGCTGGCTTCTGAGTCAAATGTGACATTGACTGCGGATTGATCTTCTTCACTTGCCATAGGTCCGTCGCATTCTTGGGACCGTAGTACTTGTGCCCAGCTCCTTCCTTCCATCCATAGAACGCCCATTCGTGAGCACCCATAAAGTCCTTGCGTGTTAGGACCGGATGCTGTTTATCCCAGATGATTGACTGCGAGAAGTAGAGACCATGCTTCTTCAGTACTGGTGGATAGTTACCGCAGTTGGCGTAGCCACCCCAGATGTAGAAGCAACGACCTGGCAGCAAAACTCGGGCAATGTTTCCGAACCAATCGTCGAGCAGTTGATCAAAGGCCTCATCGCTAACGAAGTCATTTGCCAACGGACGATCTTTCGCACGAAGCTTTTTGTGCGTCGCCGCATGCTTCGGTTTGCCGGTCTCATGATCGATACCGAACGAAGCAGCGTTTCCTTGGCCACCTTTGAGTCTCGAAGCAGCTCCATCATTGGTGAAAGATGACAGGCCGGCAGCGATCGCGTTGTTCGATCGCGGCTCAACCTTCACGTTGTAAGGCGGATCTGTATTGACTAGGTGGATGGTAGCGCCAGCCAACAAACGATCCAGATCTGCCGGCGATGAGCTGTTGCCACAGAGCAACCGATGGTTACCGAGGATCCAAAGATCACCAGGTTGAGTGACCGCTTCGTCTGGCGGCTCGGGGATCTCGTCCGGATCGGTCAAGCCTTCGTTGACGCCGGTATCCATCAGCTTCGCGAGCTCCTCAGCGTTGAAGCCCAGGAGCCCGAGGTCGTAGTTCGCTTCCTGCAATGCCGACAATTCGATCGGTAACAGATCGTAATTCCATTCCGCGATCTCAGCGGTCTTGTTGTCGGCGATTCGGTACGCACGCACTTGCTCTGGCGTCAGGTGCGAAGCGACCACGACGGGGACGCGTTCAAGTCCAAGCTTCTGCGCGGCCTTCAATCGCGTATGGCCGACGATGATGAAGCTATCGCTATCGACCACGATTGGCTGCGAGAAGCCATATTCCTGGATCGACGCAGCGACGGCATCGACCGCACCATCGTTGACGCGAGGGTTGTTTTCGTAGGGACGAATGGAAGAGAGCTCTCTAAGTTCAATTTGCATGGTTATACTTCCTTGATGATTTCAAGCGGGAGAATATGAATGCCAGAGTTACGGATTGAAGCGAGGATTGAGGCAAAGGGCGTCCAGTCGCTAATTTGGGACAGAGAATCGCTCTTTGACTGGGTTGGAGGTGGTCAGCGATTTGAGCTAGACGGCAGGACCATCCCGCGCAGGGTGTATTACGCCTTTAGGTTTGATGCTGCAGTCGTATCGCCGAGCGGTCAGTACGTCGTGATCTATGAGAGATTGGGAACCAAGGGTTTGCTGCTGTGCAACGGATCGATCATTCGAGAGATCAATCGCAGCTACTACCATGCGACCGCGTACGAGTATCCGATCTGTTTCGCTATGTTGCAGGATGGTCAGGAAGTGCTGATTCACTGCCCAGAGGATTACTGTCGAATCGACATTGAAGAAGTCGCAACGGGCACTCGATTGTCCGACTCGATCGAACGAAAACCCGCCGACTTCTTTCACTCGAGACTGATGGTCGACCGAAGTAATCAATGGCTCATTAGCGCCGGCTGGTTTTGGCATCCGTTTGATGTACTGAAGCTCTTCTCGCTCGCCAAGGCGATTAGCAATCCTGCAAGCCTGGATGATTCGAATGTATTCCCGCATCAGCAGGTTGAAGTCTCCACGGCGGCATTTGCGAGCTCCAACAACCTTTTGATTAGCACGAGCGATGAAACATTTTCGGATGGTGATTACGAAGCAAATGAATTCAGACCGAAATCGTTGGGCGTTTGGGATATTGAAGCCAAAAGGATTTGTTCGATGGTGGAACCCGCTGAACCGGCAGGGTCCTTGATGCCGATTAACGAAGAGTTCGCTGTTTCTTTCTACAAGCATCCAAAGATCATTAATCTTCGTACCGGCGAGATAACATGCCGAATGCCGGAGTTGAACTGCGGCGACCAAACGAGCAGCATCATCCATCACATTGATGCGTTGCCGCCTCTTGCGATCGATGCGGCGAACAAACGGTTTGCTGTTGCTACGAGTGATCAAATTGTCGTGGTGCATATCGATATCTAGCGAGTTGGTAGGGTCGGACAAAACAAACAAACTGTGTCTAGTCGCGCGGCTGTTCCCGCGGCCCAAGAACGCGGTGTTTTTTGGGGGAGGACCCATCGTTTGGGGCTCGCGTGTGCCATAGTGGCAGACACGTTGTGGGGCCACCGTTGGCCCACTGACGCGATGAGCGCGAGAGGCGACGCGTGGGGCAGCTTGCAAGAGATCTCGCGTCAGTGCGCAACGTCGTGCGAGACTCGAAGGCATGCTGGAGTTGCGAAGTTTCGACGCGAAGGTCAGGGGCGATGGCTGGGCTGCATAGGGCAGTTCGAAGCGTCTCGTTCGGTGACCGAACAGGACTCGAACACTGGGTCACCAAGAGGCTTCGATTGCATCGAGTGCGCCGGG
>JAJTID010000228.1 GCA_021300155.1 Pirellula sp. | reverse complement strand
GTTACTTCCCAGTCAGTGTTGGTTTGAGCTAATCCGGCACATTGACCGCTCCCGACTTGTGTAACGAGGCCGAATCGAGTTCACTTGCGTTACGGCTGACGTCATCGTCTACCAAGGCTCAGCCTGCAAATTGCAGACTGCCTGGTCGACTACACGGCGAACGAACACTTACCATGGTTAGTACCTTTCAACTAACGAGAATAGCCAGGCTGGCTGGCAACCGGATTCGCAGTAGAGTAAGGAGGGGCGGACGGGCCGCGCCCTCCTCCTCGTCAAACCGTACGTGCAGATTTCCCGCATACGGCTTTCGCAGAGACTTTTCATTCTGAAGCTTACTCAGGGAAGGTGCAGAGTCGTTCATGGACGCTTAAGACCGAGGTCGTGGACGTGAGCATAGAACGATTTGCCGACCGGGGGTCGGTAGGCTCGCTGACTTCTCCTCTGAAGATGCGTTGTTAGCTTAGCCACGATGTAAGAGTGGATAGCGCGGAACGCAACTCGTGGGTAACCCGACTTAAAGTAGTTGGTCCATCCGCGTTGCCAGACATTGATCTCGGTTATCATTTCAACGACAGGCATAAAGCACCGTTGCGGCCGGGTCAGGTCGCGTATCGCATCTCGAGCCTTCGCCATCGCCTTTCGGCTGGGGAAGATATTGAGATAACGATGTGCGCGGCCTTGGAGGTCGCGGTCGTATCGAAATGTGTAACCAAGAAAGTCTAGTGACGTTTTAGGATGGTTCAAGTTAACGACTTTCGTCTTTTCTCGATTGATCGTGAGTTCGAACCGATCCTCAAGAGTGGTACTAAGCCAGTCTCGCAATCGCTGCCCCTGGTATCGTGCCAGGACGACAAAATCATCCGCATAGCGGACGATTTTTGCTTTTGCAAAGTGGACCGGGCCATCTTGGCGATGGAATGCAACTTCGAACCAATGCAAGTAAACATTCGAAAGTAGAGGTGAGATCACCCCGCCTTGCGGTGTTCCTCGATCGGATCGAGTGATATGGCGTTTTCCATCGTCATCCTCTTCGACTAGTTCGCACGCAAGCCACATCTGGATCAAGTGAAGCACGGCTCGATCGGCAATGCGCATCTTGAGGGCCAGAATCAACTTGTCGTGTGGGATCGTATCGAAGTACCCCTTCAGGTCCGCATCATAGACCTCACGAAATCCTTGTTGCAAATGCCCCTGAATCGCCTTGATCGCATCATGAGCGCTACGCTCAGGACGAAATCCATACGATGTGTCCAAGAAGTCCGCCTCAAAGACGGATTCCAGGACCAGGACAGCAGCAGTTTGCACGATTCGATCGCGCATGGTCGGGATTCCCAAAGGTCGTTTGCGGCCATCTGGTTTTTCGATGTAAGTTCGTTTTACACGGTCAGGCCGGTAGGTCTTCGTACGAAGCGATTCGTGCAGGTCATCCAGGTATTTTGCAGCACCGCCAGGAGCATCCATGATGTCCTGACAGGTGACTCCATCAATTCCCGGTGACTTGTTTTTCGCTAGTACGATCCACCATGCCGCTGCCAGTACGTCGCGTCGATAGATGCGATCGTACAAGGCATAGAATCGAAACTTCGGTTCCTGTTTGGCTTTCAGATATAGCTTCCGTCGCAGTTCGGCAACTTTCACCGGCAACTTCACGTCGCTCTTGACTGACCACCACCCGAGTTCCGGTTGGTTGATATCTTGAGCTTTCGTGTTGTTGTTCGGTTCTTCCGTAGTGGGATTAGGTTCCAAGCGGGTTGTCCTTACGTTAATGGATATGCGTGTTTCTGCTAAGGGGACTTTGCTCCATCGAAATTACTCGACTTCCTAGCTCTTATTCCCCTCTCCGACTTCCATGCTGGCCAATATCTGGTTATTGATTCCCAGATCTTGTTGACTTCGATGCATGCTCCGCATCGAGACCGCCAGACGGATCTCCCAGTTACCTTGACAGTTTTGTTGACACCCGCTGTCTCCAGTCACCCCGAGGAGTCTGATAGCTGCATATGCGCGTTTCTTCACTATCAGTGTTGGCTTCGTCTAATCCGGAAGCTTGGCCACTCCTATCTGTGTAACGAGGCCGAATCGAGTTCACTTGCGTTACGGCTGGCGTCGTTGTCTTCCAAGGCTTCAGTCAGTCGATTACTCGAACTGACTGCTTGGTCGACTACATGGCGAACGAGCACTTACCATGGTTAGTACCTTTCAACTAACGAAAACTGCCAGGTTTACCTGGCGCACCGGATCTTCACGGATGCGAGCCAAGAAGTATGTCAGCTCTTTTCACGGTTGGCCTGCTGCTAGGCGTCTTGAAACCACCCGATTGGAGTGAAGGAACGACGACCGATCCTTAGGGATACGGAGCAACTTTTTCAGGTTTCTTTTAGAAATTCTGTCGCAGAGCTCGGCGTGCAAGATTCTTTCGGATTCCTCCATTGAAACGATTACATCGGCCGTTGGTAGTGCTTTACGATAGTGCGGACAGCGAATCAAAATCGCGCGTTGGATCAAACACCCCGATTCCAAACGATCAACGATGAATAGCCCGAACCCGAGAGAAGATCGCTTCGCAGCCATTCTGCGAATGTACTGGACAATCCTCGAAAGCAAAACGATCTCGAAAATTTCACAAAGGATTCGCTCACGCGTCGATGTTTCTCAGATCGTGAATGACGCGGCGCACGAGTGGATTCAAAGAGTTGGGGAGTTAGAGCGAGTAACTCAACCTAAGCAACATTCGGACGAACGATTGATCGGATTGTTGATGAAGATCGTAGAAAAACGAAGCCTCGATGCGATCCGTGATGTGAACGCTTGGAAACGGGGAGGCCGGATAGAAGCTGTTGGTAGCGACCACCTTCAACATTGCCACGCCCCTCATTGCGTCGACTGCTTTTCCGAAATGCAAGCTGCGGAAATGCGATCGGTATTGGATAAGCATCTTGACCGCATGCAACAGCAGGTGCTTGATTTGCATTACGACGGTTATTCGGAAACCGCGATAGCTGAGCAGTTGGGAATCGCATTGATTTCACTGCAACGAATCCGCAAGACGATCGCATCGCTAGCTGAAGGATTAAACTTGGGGGACGACCAG
>JAJTID010000128.1 GCA_021300155.1 Pirellula sp. | reverse complement strand
GGTGCCATGATTTGAAAGTTCTCAATCGGCGTTGCTCTCGCTAGATACGCTGCTTGAATGGAAGCTCCTGCCGAGGAACCGCCGATGACTCCGCCTCGTTCCACACACTGCTTCATAAGTCGATGCGCCTTGGTTCCGTAATAGCTGTCCGCAAGGTTCCATTGTCGACCACCTCCGAACCAGATGCCTGTCGCACTGACCAGAGGTTTCAAAAAGGAGTCATCTTCATTTGCCTGGTTCCGATCTTTTGTGTGGATATAGGTTGCGTTCTTAACTCCCATTCGCTTCCACATCTCAACGGTACTATGTTTCTCTGCCACTTGATCGTCTTCTTCGCATGGAACGTAAACCAATTTGGCATTGTCGATTCCACCAGCTAATTCGACGAATCGGTCCATAAGTCCTGCCGGGAGGCCACCACCACCAACGATGAGCAAGTGTCCGTTCTTGACTATCGGTTGTACCGTATCCTTGGGAGGGAAAAGTGGCAGCGTTCGATCGATTGCTTCACGGCGCCACTGAGTCAAGTCGACAAGAACCTTATCGAGTTCCTTCACTTTCGGAACCGTGTCGCGAATGCTATGAACTCGAGCAGAGGGGTAGGTACCTGGTGCCAATAGGAATTTGCCGAAGCCATCGCCTACAACTCGAATTTTCCGATTCTGTAACAGCATCCATGTCCCCGCTTCGAGGCCAACTCCTACGCATTTTGGATGATGGGAAAGGTTGGACAAAAACGACTCCTCTGCCTCGTGGGTTGGCGGAAACTCCATTTGCAACATGCAATCTGGCAATAGATTCATACCTCGCTCGATACGAAGTTCACGATCGGTGGATTTGCTGATAAAGCGATGCCCAACCAGTCCAGCATGTGATCCGCATACAAAAACAGAGCCGCCATTGCGCAAAACGTTGAATAAGTATTTTTCGATTCGCTCTTTTGTTTCGGCAGGTATCTGCTCAGGCTTTCGATCGTCGATCCAAAAAACGATACGGGTCGAGGATTCTAATTCTATTTCAGAATTCACATCGACAGTCTTCAGTGCATCCAGTTGTTGGAATGAATCATGGACCTTTTCCGCCGAATTGCCGTTTGTCAAAACTATCACTGAACGCGATGCCTCTCCGACAACTAGCTCGACAAGTCTGCTCGGTATCACCGGTTCTCTGGCGAAACCAAGAGTTCCACCAATCTTCAGATCGAGCGGCCAATCGTCAAATCGCTCCACAAAATCTTGTGCGGAAGCGGTCATCGCTACAAGAGAAACAACAAGAATCGAAAAATCTTGAAGCCACACCTTCACGAAAGCTTGCAACACGATAAACCTCTATTGCTTGAGCGAAAAGGACCATTGGCCACGTAGTATAGTAAATAACGTGTTACGAGCTACAAGAAAGCATCGAACAACCGGCTCGATTGCGTGCCCACTCGGGTCTTTTGGCAAAATAGCGTTCGTATTCTGGTTGTTCGTCGTAGGGTTTCTCAAGGAGCTGCAATAACACTTGAAGCTCACTTAGGTCTCCCTGCTCTGCTGCATCGATCGCTTGTTGAGCCATATAGTTTCGCAAGACATACTTCGGATTCGTACAGTTCATTTCGATCGCTCGCTCTTGGTCGGGGCGGTTCTGTGTTCGAACGCACGCGATGTACGATCGTATCCATGCTATCATCCAACTCATGGTTGCGTCCGAAAGGGCGTTGGCGTCATAAAGGGCATGACCGATCCATGAGAGAACGCATTTGGCATCGATCGCGTCGGGCACTATCCCTATCGCAGCGGACGGCAGTTGTCGAAAGAAGATTGTCATATCAATGTCTGCGGCTGGAAGCCACGACTCGAGGTCTTGCCAAATGGCTTCAACTGCTTCGGTCGGCAAGAGCCCTAGCTTCGATGCGTGCATATTAGAGGATTCGCGAGTCAACACTTCCAAATACGCGTCAAGCCCTCGTTGCAATGGCTCCGTCGCATCGAAGAGCGGATAGAGTGCATTGGCCAATTGAACTAAATTCCACTGAGCGATTTGAGGTTGATTGCCAAAGCAGTACCTTCGTCCCTCCGCGTCTGTTGTGTTGGGTGTCCAATCTGGATCGTAATTGTCGATCCATCCATACGGACCATAGTCTATGGTAAGACAATGGATCGACATATTATCCGTATTCATCACGCCATGGACGAATCCGACTCGCATCCACGCGACAATCATTTTGGCAGTGCGTTCACATACTTCGCGAAACCAATGCTCGTACGTCTCGATGCTGGGTGAGCCGAGTTCTGGGAAGTAGTAACGAAGCGTGTAGTCCACCAATTGTTGAAGCAGTTCACGATTCTGCTGTGCGGACAATATTTGGAAATTCCCAAACCGAATAAACGATGGCGCTATGCGGCACACAACAGCGCCAGGTTCTCTCCGAGGGTTACCATCATAGAACATGTCGCGAGTCACCCAATCACCACTCGTTGTCAAGCTGAGTGCTCGAGTTGTTGGAACACCAAGAAAATGCATCGCTTCACTGCAAAGAAATTCACGCAATGAGGAACGCAAAACAGCAAGTCCATCGCCAAACCGGGAGTAAGGTGTCTTGCCAGAACCTTTCAGTTGCCATGTCCAACGGGATTGATCAGGAGCGATCCATTCTCCCAAGTTGATAGCTCTACCATCGCCTAATTGCCCAGCCCACGATCCAAACTGGTGACCACCGTAACACATTGCATAGGGGTTCATCCCTGGGAGTAACGCGTTGCCGGTAAGCACCGCAGCAGCTTGCGGGGATGCCAACCAATCTCTGTCGATCCCCAGATACTCCGCAAGTCGAGGAGAATAGGACAACAATTCCGGTTTTGATCCGGGAGTGGGGGTCACTTTTGAATAGCAAGCTCCTCGAACTTGCCGAGAGCGATTCACCATGGAGGGATCGCCGATTAACTCATCTACAAACGTCGACTGAAAGGTTGCTTTATCCATCCCGCTATTCTGCGGATACTCTGCCAGGTTGTCAAATATAGGTACTCGCAACCAAGAAACAAACTTATGTCAGTCCTTTATTACGTTCATTCATTTTTTCGTTGTCCGATAATCGCCACTCGCTTTCATGAGTTACACGCCACATGGTAACGTGAGTTTGTTTGAAGTGCAGGCGTGCTAAACGCGAACTCCACTCACTTCTTGCTTTTCTTGGCTGCTCCTGTTAGCAATCTTGGGTATTGAGCCTTAGAATGAAAAAGTGGCGAGGTCGGTAAACTTTGCAAGGAAAGTTACGTTTGAACCGGGCCGTAACAAAAATTATTCATGTGGTGGGATATGACAAAGTCATTTAACGAGGAATGGACTCAATGGATTCGTAGCAACGTCGACGACGGTCGGGATAAAGATGGCATCTTTAAGATCTTGCTTGACGAGGGCTACCTATATGAGGACATCTGCCTACAGATGAATTACGCACCTAGTGTGCCATTAGGGAACTGGTAAACCCTCACGTCGAAGCCAATTTCGCAGCTCAGACCAGCATGCTTGGTGCCATGCTGGATATGAACAATGTGTATATGCCAAACGCGAAGCGACTGCAAACTGACAAGGTCGAGTTATACACAATCGCGGATTTCCTCAACGAGGAGGAATGCGAAAGCGTGATTGCGTTGATCTGCGGCCAGAATCAACCGTCTACGCTGTCTAGCTACGAACCTGATGCCGGTTTTCGTACTAGTCGTACTTGCAATCTCCGAGGCCTGGGCGGAGCAGCGATGCAGGCTATTGATGATCGAATTTGCAAAATGCTTGGCATAGACCCTAGCTATTCGGAAAGCATCCAGGGGCAATACTATGAGGTCGGCCAGCAGTTCAAGGCACACACCGACTATTTCGAGGCGAACGAAATTGGTCTCCATGGCGGTCGAATGGGCCAACGCACGTTCACCTTCATGATCTACTTGAACGACGTTGAGGATGGAGGTGAGACAGAGTTTGTCCGCCTAGGGGTGAAGTTCAAGCCCCGGCGCGGCATGGCCGTGGTGTGGAACAGCTTGTATGCTGATGGTAGACCGAACGAAAACACTATGCATCATGCTCACCCGGTGCTCAAGGGGCATAAAGCCATCATCACCAAATGGTTTCGTTCTTTCAGCGAAAAAGAATCAGCGCCGCGGATGCTCACCAAAGAGGCCAACGAGTTCATCCCAAACTACACCGTAACTGGATTCGAAAAGTCGCGACTTCCTTCCCCGTTGTTCGAGAAGATCCAGAAGTTCTACCATGAAAACAAGAATGTCCAACATGACGAGCATGTACAAGGCAACTTCATTTTCAACGCAGAAAGCCGTAAGCCGTCCAGTAGCACTTTAGTGGAGTTATCGGATGCGCTGCGTCAGGAAATACACGACACATTGAAGCCATTGATGGAGGCGTGGTGCGGCAGGACACTGGAACCTACGTTTGTATATGGCATTCGCATTTACCAGGATAAGGCGGTGCTCAAACCCCACCGCGATCGTTTGGAAACCCACATCATTAGTGCGATCCTAAATGTCGACCAAGTGGTGCGAGAAGATTGGCCCTTGGTGATTGATGACAACTACTATCGCGAACACCATGTGCTCATGAAACCTGGCGAAATGTTGTTTTTCGAAGGTGGTCGACTCCAGCACGGGCGGCCAATAGCCTTGGAAGGAAGCGTGTTTGCTAATATCTTTTGTCACTTCAAGCCCACCGACTACATTCCGCGGCGCTAAACCAATTTTGCTTTCACAGTCGATTGCCTATCAAAATCAACTTGGCATCATGGATGTTGCGTTCAACAGCCCATCCCTTCGCCAATGTTAGGAGCGAGGCCCAAGAATCAATCTTTCCCGTCTATCTTTTGCTTCGCGATACTGGGCGTCGGCCTGTTCGTACTCCGTAAGGCGGTTCTGTCGTTTGTGCGCAAATCGCAGCAAATCGTAAGGGTTCTCATACCATGCTGGTAAAGAACGAAACCCAATTCTCTTTTCACATCTCCTGTCTCCTGCAAAAGAACCTATGTTGATGGCTTTATGTGCCCACTCGATCGCCCGAAGATCATCTCCTCGTTGATACGAACACCATCCAACCATCCAAGCCAATTCAGGAAAACGATCGTCTCTGACAAGTCCCTGTTCGCTGATCTGCTCTGCCTGTTCATACTTCTTTTCGTCGGCAAAACACTTTGCTGCACAGTAGCTAGCCCAGGCGGCTTTTTCATTCCACCCCGGCAATGTGGCGCAAATAACAAAAGCTTGCAGAGCCTCTTTCTTAGCGCCTAGTAATTCGTACGTTTTCCCTAGATAATACCACCATCGAGCATTCTGAGGATTGGAAACAGTCTCAGTTTGCAAGATAAGTAAATCCCGCTGGAGCTTGTTTCGAAAAGCCTCTGGGCTCTTTGCTACTTCCCAAAAACATGCGTTGTGAAATGCTGGTCGCCCGTTCTCGCTGGCACCGACCAAAGCTTCGTGCGTGCGACCTTGCCAACGAAGTAAAGTAGGAACACAAATCATCCTTTCCTTCCAATACGATCCGTCACGCGAAGGAACCATCCAGGCCTGCACATGAGAAGCGGAATTTAGACGCCACATTAGCTCATCTCGATCCTGAATACCATTCCAGATCATTCTTTCATCGGTATCGAGGGTCAAGGCCCAACTCGCGCCATGTTCAACTGCAACCCGAAGCGACTCGTTTCGCGCGGCTGCGAAATCATTCTGCCATTCATACGAACGTACAACCAATTTTTCACCGGCGGTCTTCCGTGCGAACTCAATGGTCTTATCGGTAATTCCTGTATCTATCAAAATGATTTCGTCTACCCAATCCTGAACCGATCGAACGGCATCGACGATGATATCTTGACTATTGCCACTCAACACAGTCGCGACCAATTTTCCGATCGAGTTCTTTGCCGAAGTCACCGTGTAAGTACTTGCACCTTTTAAGTCTTTAGGATTATTCACTTGCGCAGAGGGTCTATTCGTCGGTTGCCGAACGAAGTTGTAAGCTTCTTCGCGTTGCGCCTGCGTCGGCTGGTGACCGAGATGTCTGATGACGAGGTCGATATGCGAATCCGGACTCAGCAGAAAGCTTGAATGCTCGATTGTCAGATGCGTTTTGTCTTGCAGGAATAGATCGATCGAGCGGTGAAGCGTCGTCTGAATCCGCGCTGCATCGGGCCACCAACCGCGTTTCTCCAATGAAGCAATCGAATCCTCCAATGGACGAGAGGCCCGGATCCACAAAGCATTTCCATCACAGGCTTCCCAAACATCTTGGGCACTCAGTGCCAACAATGGATGCTTCATCCCGACGATAGCTCCGCTTTGACGGTTGTTGATCCAATTTCGGATAAACTCGATGCGCGTTGATTTCGGAACCATTTCCTTCAATCGAGGTTCGGCCCACCATCGTCGCAACTGGTTAGACAAGTCTGCAGGTTCGTAGTAGTCCCCCCAAAATGGCGAGCCCATATCGACTCCCAGACGATGCAATACACCTGCGAGAAGACTCGACCCCGACCGGTAACACCCAAGTATGACAACTAGCGGCGATGAACGATTCACGGCATCACCAACAGTTTGGCACGATTATGAAGATGAACCATATTCCATTCTTCCAGTGTAGGCGTATCTGGCAGCATCCAATCTCTTGCTATTTCGAATGTGAAGTCTTATCGCCTTGAGGAATCGGCAAAAGTGTAGAAACCGAACCGCTTTTATAAATATCTACGAAACTAAGTACTTCCGGGAAATCTTGAGCGAACATCTCCCGTTCATGTACTGAATATTTCGTTTCGACACCATAATAAAAGTATTGAACCAGGAAGACGTATTCTGCGTGCGAAGCATACCGAAGATTGTTTTTGTACTCGCGGACCAATCCGTGGATTTCTTTACCGTTTATTTGTCTCATCTTGTTAATGATCTCGATCGAACGAACCAATCGAAAAAGTGCACTATTCTCGTCCAGCAACGATTTATATCGGTAGTTCCACTCACCGTCTTCATTGAGGTCGTCGAAACTCGTACGAACATTAAGGCCAAATTTTTCGTCCGCGAACTCAAGCCACCAAAAAGCACCGAATTCGCTGGGTCTGTAGACGGTGGAGATTTGATGCAATGGCAAAGCATCTCTTGTGATTTTTTCCGCCTCAAGTAGCTCCTTTTCCTGCGGCGGGTACGGGAAATGGTCCGACTTCAACGCGTTGATCTTTCGAAGCGTTAGAGCTTCACTAGACTTCTCTGCAAGTGACAGAATCCAGGCATCATGCTTGAATGCAGACCCAGCAATGGTCGCGGTCGTTTGCGCGGAAACTCCGTTATTGCGATTTCCATTTTTGTCTATCTCTTCCAAAGACAGCAAAACCTTCCGTGAGTCAAATAAAAATCTTGCATTTTTTGGATGCCAAATATCAATACACACCACTGTTGATTCCGCATGTCTAGCAGGTAACTCGTGACGTCCCTGACCTATTTTGCAATTCCCTTCCCACTTCTGGTTCGGGGTTGAGAAGTAGCAATTGATCGCTGGTGAGCCTCGAGATAGCTGCGGGCACCTAGCTGCAAACTCGGATCGATTGACAATGACAATAGGTACATAAATTGGGTCACCAAACCGAACTTCTCCTAAGTTCGAAGGCAGCAACAGCATTGGCCTTGACTCATCGTCGTCCGCTTTGGAATCCAGGGCTCCAAAACCGAGGAACACCAAAATCACGGAAAAGCATACACAACTCTTGCACAATTGGTAAACCATTGAATTCTAGCTTATAGGTGGATTAATTCGAAGCCGCTGGATTGTAAACATGTATCAAACAACCATGGACTCTGTCATTCAGGACCTAATATTGACAAAGAGGATGTATACGGTTGTCCAGCGTGTGGGTTCGCGGCACCAACAACATTTGGGAATTCTCGAGTTAAGGTATCCCGTGTTTCTGCTCCGATTCGCTCATGATGAAAAAGCAATCGAACCAAGAATTGAAACTCTGGATGTGACGCATAACGGAGATTGTCTCGATACCTATCAATTAATGGTCGAATCATGTCCCCTTGTGAATCTCCAATCTGCTTCATCAATTCTCTCGCTCGAACCAAACGAAAAAGTGCGCTTCCTTTACTTACTTTGTTATTAAGCGGGTCAACTGCCTCTTCGTTGGTGAGCGGTTTTTCGCTTGACGGATCAAATGGATCAAAATTGAGCCAAGAATATGCGCCGAATTCGTAAATATTGAATCCCTCACCCGTGTCTAAGTACAGAGGCAAGGCACACGTCTCAATTCTGTTTGCATCGCTTGTTGACGTAGTAGGCTTCATGCGTACTTCCAATGATTTCACGGCATTTTCCAACATGTCCGAATCGTCTCGAAAAGCAGACCCGCTAATGATCAGTTTCGTTCGTGCAGACAAACCGTTGACAGGATTTCCGACGTTATCTAATTCGTGGAATTCGATCGAAACAGTTCGTGTCTCAAGAAGTGATTTCGCAATTTTGGGATGCCAAACGTCAACGCACAAAACTGTGGAATCCGAAGACTTAGCCGGTAATTCATGGCGATCGTATCGACCAGCAATCCCTTCATTCTTGGAAAATAGACATCTCCCTTTCCAAGGCTCACCGGTAGTGGAATAGCTGCAACGAAGTGCAGGCGTGCCTCTCGATAACAACGGGAAGGACTTGAGTAAATGCGATCGATTGACGATTGCAATGGGAACATAGATCGGATCGCCGAATCGTACCTCGCCTAATTCGCTAGGCACAAGTATGACGCGCTGTACGATAGGGTCATCTGCGATCGCAATTCGTATTGCCAGAAAAAACACAAGTGGCAAAAAGGTTCTACTTGGACGGATTGTCACGGATAAGTCCTTACTATAAACGCCCCACCGAAACGAATCGCCGATTCGTCATCGATACGATCTCGAAACTCTTGCGTTCAGTTCACGGGAATATGGATCTAGAAAGCCAATGTACCACGGGAAACTCCTGAATCATCAATTCCATATCTTTCGGAGTGCGACTGCAATTGACCGATCATGTTAAAATGGTCGCTTTCGAGTCTGAAGATACTTGGCCTGAAGAGGCGTCATTGAAAGGACATCGTTAACGTGACCTGTCGTAAATAACGCAACCTTCCATTGCATTATACCATAATTATTTACATTAGGATTGGAATTATGCGCATCAAAAAAACGATGCAAGATCTCATGCGCAGTAACAATTCCTCTTGGATTATCACGAAATGCGAATCCATCGGGGGGTGAAGTGTTGTAGAAGACGTCACGGATCTCCTCTTCGTAAAGCCAATTTGTTCCATCAACACCAATCCCAGTTGCATACCCTAGTGTCCACGTATTATTCCAATTGCTCCAGTGTTCAATGGTCTGCGGTTGATAGTTTGGATCGTTGTCCTTCTCCAATTGCGTTTCATAGGCATGAACCACTTGCACTACCCAATGGCTTTCGTCACTTTTTACATCACGGATATCTTTTCCTTTTTGATTTATTTTCTCAGGCTCAAGTACGTTGTGGATAAAGCTCGTTTCCGTTCGCGGATTTGCGTTTTGAATAAATTTCACGTCGACAAGATATTGCTTCACAAACGGTTGCAATACAGAAATGTCCGTCTGCGTCTTAAAGTCTATTGGATCATCGCACCCAACACACCCGTTCTCGCCGTCAAAAACACCTCGTTCAACATCCGCTGGCCCCGCTGGCGCTGGAGTTGCCATTCTGTCCGATTCAACCCATAGTGTTCGAATAGCGGTCAGGATATTGGTTTTCAAATTATCAGGGACGAAATCGGGAAATGCTCCTTTCGCTCTTAGATTCATACCATTGCCTGAAATCAACGGCGTGTTCTCATAATTGTAGCCACTGACAATGCTTCGCTCATCATGTAGTCCAACTTGCCAGTTGTTTCCAGGCTGCCCCTCTTCGATGTTCAATATTCGATGCACTTTTTCTTCATATTCGGAACTTGGGGTTGCACCAGTTAACTTTATTTCTAATTGAACACTTCCTGTTATGGAAAGGAGATTTTGCCTTAGATCCGCCCCCATAATCTGTTCATCGGACATACCATGATGGGGATTTCCCTTAAAATTATCGTCTTCTTTTGTCGGTGAACTGGCAGTGTCATTCTTGTCGAAAGCCCCCTCCAGCTTGTTGTCGGGATCGAAAACTTGCATGAACAATGGTGCAATCAACGGCCGTGAAACTTTAGGAATTACCGTGACTCGAACTCCGAGTTGGTTAAATGTAGGTCCGTTCTTCTCGTGTGAATTTCGCTCGGGGAAGATGACGTCACCTGGATGAACATGCCACTGATTCGTTTCATGCGTTCCTTTTGGATGATAGTTAGGATTTGCATATACAATCGAAGGTGCAGGAAGCAGATCCTTGGTGTATTCAACCGTTGCTCTACTATAAGGCATGGCAATCGCCTTTGAAGTTCTGAATCTAACAGCTGGGTCGGCTATTCTTACAACGGCTACATAAACAAAATCGCCCAATTCTTCGGGTTCACCGCTGAAAAACACGTAGTTGGTTCCCTGCTGAACAGGCTCTTGCTGAAAAATTGAGTTTGAAGACGGCGGCGGAACACCGTCTACGAATCGATGACCATTCATGTTCTGAAACAAAATACCAGGGTCATCCGCAAATTCAGCATTTTCAAGTGCAGTATTACGACTTGAAAATGGCAGAGCCCAAATATCATATTTTTGGATTTGTGAAAAATTCGGTGACGGTTTAAAACTGATTCGCCACGCGTGATGATTATGATTCCATAACCTTCCCTCAATACTAGGATCTACTTTATGCCAGTTTTCTCCGGAGGTAAATGCAGCTGAATTACCAATGTAATTCTCCCAGACGCTGAGTTCTTCAGGATCAGGAGATATTGTGTTGACGTTGTTAGGTTGCGCTAGAACGTTTACCAACACAGCATCAAACACCGTCGAAGCAACACCCTGGCTAGCCGCCCAACTCAAAGCGATCTGCGTCGCACCGATGGCTAATCCTTCGATCCAAAAGATTCGTTCGCCAGTTAGCACTTCGTTTGGTTCGACTTTTGCCGCCAACAACGGATCGTCTGAAGTCTTATCAGAATTCCTCCAAATCGAAACAATGAGAGGATCAAACGCGAGGCTAAAGACTTCAGAACCCTCACCACCCTGCATTCCAAGGACTTTAATTTCTAAACGAACAAGATCGTCGTCATACAATCCACTTTCAAGAACGTCCGGCACCTGATTTTCGTTGTCATCATCGGTATTGATGAAGACATTGGCGCCCGGACTGTCTTCCACTATTTCGCTTAGCAGATTGCCGTAATTGTCGCGAACGTCCAAATCAATAGTTGAAACGCTCACCAATGCTTCATCAGAATCTCCAAGCTGAGTCATTACGCTATAGCTAAAATCATCGTCTCCCTCTGATCCTAAATCGGGTGTGTACTCGATCGACGGACCATCAACGACGGCATCTCCCTCCGTCGGCTCGGACTCGATCGCTACACGAGGCGGTAGTGAGAAAACAAGTAAGCCATTGCCTTCAATGGTCTGCTCCCAAACCCAATCTTCTCCAGTAGCGAGGCCTGGATAGTCTGGCATTGCGATCTGCAACGTCGCATCCGAGTTCAAGAATATTCCCGTGGCTTTACCGAAAGTAGCATACTGGGCACCGTGATTAATGATGATTCCAGCATAATACGAAACGTTTTCAAATACGGACGTACCATAGTCATTCTCGATAGTAATCTTTCCACCTCCCCACTTGCCCCATCGCATAAGGTCTGGTCTTTCGGGAGGGACGACTGCAGAACAACTGCTGCCTGTATAGAGGCGATGACCAAGGTCGCTTTGAAAAACAAAGCTTTCAAACGTAACTGTAGACTCTGCACCATCCTCCTCGGTAACGAAAGTTGACGTACCAGAGAGCTTCTTTAACCAAAAGAGAACTTCACCCGCCGGCCCTCCAATCGTTTCGAAGCCTACCCCGCTACGCTCCGTGGCTCGAAGCGATGATGTATGGTCAAAACTCTCACTCGAATGAATCGTATCATTTGCAAGCACTTCAATAATCGAATCAATCTCTTTTGGTTTTAGCACTTCGTCATTGACTGCGTCTAACTCAAGTCCATCATCGGACTCCGCATACATATCACCACAGCCAGCCGCCTCAGGCGGTGCTGGTGGATACACCGGCGGTGCCGGACTTGGTGACGGAGATGGACTCGGTGACGGAGATGGACTTGGCGACGGAGACGGACTTGGCGATGGAGACGGACTTGGTGATGGAGACGGACTTGGTGACGGAGACGGACTTGGTGACGGAGACGGACTTGGTGACGGAGATGGACTTGGGGATGGAGACGGACTTGGTGATGGAGATGGACTTGGGGATGGAGAAGTGCATGGCCCTGTCGGACTACTGGGTGCTGTCGGGCCAGAACCGCCCGTTGATCCTGATGAACCGCTCTCACTATCGCATGGGCCTGTTGGACCAGACGGTGATGTTGGACCAGATGGCGATGTTGGACCAGATGGCGATGTTGGACCAGATGGCGATGTTGGCACAGGAAGAGATAGCCCTTCACTTTCTCCACTGAACGATGCCATGTGAATAGGCAAATCCGCCATCTCGCCATTCGCGTTCCTTGCCATTCCCTCCGGCAATGTAATCCCAAGCGTTGTTGTCGCTTCTACCGCTTTAACGCTATTCTGGACGAAGCTGGGTTCTGTCGGAAGATTGCTTGACGGCCGGACAACCGACGAGATCGCCACATCGAACTCTGATTCATTAGCAGAATGAAGCTGATCCGATACTTGATCTACCTTCATGTTGATCGCAGCTACCAACTCTTGCCAATCACGCACCTCTAAACGTCCATTCCCATCTACGTCGCAGAAGCATCCTTCTTTATTTGTAGCAAGTCCCGCTGTTTTCAGGTTCAACTGATTTACAATCGCGAGCGCATCTACAACTTGAACGAAACCGTTGTTATCTACATCCAGGGGCTCGGTAGTGTTATGAAGCCAATGTGGAGGATTGTACTGCATCCCTGCCAATAAAGTCCGTGTCTCACACTGCTCGAAAGACAACGGTCGTTTCGCAGAAATACTTAACCGACGATTTAAGAGATACGAGATACGAGATACGAGATACGAGATACGAGATACGGGCGAAGAATTGCATTTTGGATTCCAGGCGGAGGAAGATTGGTCGATTAACTTCAACACGTTATCAGAAACCAAAGTGTAACGGGTTGAAAATCCAGATTCAACCAAGTGTAATGATTTCTGTGCTGCTATTTAGCGAAATATTGCGACACTAACTTTTTCCGAAGCTCGTGTCGCGGCGTCAGCCGCCTAAACGCAGGAAACAAGTGGCTGCATTTTCCGCCTGAAGAGACCTTCTAGCATAGGTGAGGCGTTGAAGCGTCGCGCGAAGTCAAAAGTGTCCTGCGAAAACGAATAAAACCATCCATCCATTTTTCGCGTTCTTCCGCTCTTTTCGGCCATCTAAGAATGGGAATAGGCGGAGACATGGTTCATCGTGACGAGAAACTCACTTCTTATTCTTCTTGGCCGCTCCTGGGTTAGGCCAAGGTTTCGTAGGATCCATGCGTTCGTAATCCGCTTCGGTTGGACCTCCTCCGTACTGCGCCCAATATCGAACTGCGAATGGATTCAGCTTCGGGCCAACAACTTTCTCATTCACCATGAGTGGCAAACACTCGCTCCACCACTGATCGAAACTACTGCTTAGTTCCTTCACAACATCTGGATGCTGGTCGATCACATTGGTCTTTTGACCATAGTCCACCGACAAATCAAAAAGCTGCCACTTGGCTTCTTTGCCACCATTCTCGCTCACCAGTGACCATCGTTTGTTGCGAATCGATGCCATCTTAAACTTGGAGTTGTTCGGGTCGGAATATCGCTCCCATCGACCTTGGTGCGAAACCAACTTTCGATCAGCCCAATTCGAAGCTGGGTTTCCAAGCAAAGGCACCAGGCTTCTTCCTTCGACTTGCTTTTTGACATCGTCACTCACTTTGGCTCCAGCGATCTCTACGATGGTTGGAAAGAAATCGATATGAGCGGTCAACGCATCGCTTTCACCGGGCTTCAATGTTCCTGGCCATCGCCAAAACGAAGACGCTCGAGTCCCACCAAGCCACGCTGTTCCCTTGGCTCCACGCATGCCGGCATTGAAAACAGTTTGACCGGCTGCAGTACCATTGTCATTCATGAATACAACCAAAGTGTTTTCTTCGATGCCCCACTCCTTCAGCTTCGCCAACACTTTGCCGATATTCTCATCGATGTTATGAATCATGCCAAAGAAACTGGCTGTCTCTTTCTTTTCCACCTTATCTTCATAGAGTGCGGCATCTTCTGGTCTTGCAATGTAGGGACCGTGTGGCGCATTCGTGGGTATATAAGCAAAGAAAGGCTTGCCACTTTGGCGTTGCTTATCCATCCACTGCGTCGCTTGTCCATAGAAGACATCCGTACAATAGCCACTGGTCTTGACGAACTTGTCATTGTGAAGGATCGTCGGATCAAAGTATTTGTTGTTGGGAGCATCTCCGCAGGAGCCCGGATAAACTTGCCCAATCCCTCCACCGCCGTGAATGAACATCTCGTCAAAGCC
>JAJTID010000183.1 GCA_021300155.1 Pirellula sp. | reverse complement strand
ATGGCTTACGAATTCCTGCGGTAGTTGGGCTGATTGCCGCCGCTCTTCATCTTCGGTTTGACCATCAATAGCCGATGGCTAGGAATGCCGAGTAGATCATCGAGGCGAGTTCGAAGCTCGCGGTCGATCGCTACTTTTTGCTTTGCCGACTTCAAGTGAACAGTCTCTCCCGAATGGAGACGCAACGCGAACATTACATCGCGAGTCCCAGGGTATCCACGCAGGATCTCTCGAATCTTGCCAATGGTCTCCGAATCGTGTTTGTTTTGATCGTAAAGAATATGAATGCCCGTCGTAAACTTGGTGTCAGCATCAGCGATAGGAATCAGTTCGTTGACCACAAAATTCACGTCGTCTCCTTCTCCTTTTTTATCTACCGTACCCCGGGCGAGAACAACAGCATCGTGCTGGATAAGCTCACCGTATTGTTCAAAATCGTTAGGCCAACAGATAGCTCGCACGTAGCCGTCCATATCCTCCAAATCAAAGTTCGCGTACTTCGACGACTGACCTGGTTTAGGATTTCGCGTATGTGCGATTTTGACGGACGAAATCATCCCGCCCATCAATACTTCATCGCGATGTTTGCAATTTTTGATCGAAGCAGATGTGTGCGAACAGAACGCTTGAAGCGTGGTGGCATATTCGGAAAGCGGATGCGCGGAGAGATAGTAGCCTAAGACTTCTTTTTCCATCGCCCACTTCTCGCGGTCGGGATACTCGGGAACGTCGGGCAATGTGATCTTGATCTCTTCGGTTGCTTCCTCAAAGTCATCGAACAGACTCATTTGTCCGCTTTTTTTGTCCTTGAGCTTCGAGGCTCCCCCTTGAAGAGCCTTTTCAATGACTGCCATCATTTGCGCACGCCTCGCATGGAAGCAATCCATGGCTCCCGCCTTGATCAAACATTCTATGGTTGCTTTACCACAAGCGGACGGATCGACTCGTTCACAGAACTCGAAGATATCCTTAAAAGGCCCGTTCTTTCTGCGTTCCTCGGCAATCGAATCCGCCGCTGAACCACCGCAACCTTTGATCGCAGACAAACCGAAGAATATCTTTCCGTCGGCAACACTAAAGCCCCCAGTACATGTGTTGACGTTGGGGGCTTCAACGATGATTCCCATTCGCTGACAGTCTTCAATATGCTCGACGAGCCCATCTTTTCGTTTGAAGTTTCTATTCGGAATATCGCCCGTCAGCAGAGCCGCCATGAACTCGACTTTATAGTGAGTCTTGAGATATGCCGTTTGGTAAGCGACCAGCGCGTAAGCCGTCGAGTGGCTCTTGTTAAAACCATAGCCAGCGAACTTCAGAATCATATTCCAGAAGTCTTCGGCTTCTTTCTTGGACAGTCCTTTCTCCTCGCATCCAGCCAAGAATTTCTCGGCATTGGCGGCGATCATGTCTTCCTTTTTCTTGCTGATCGCTTTAATGCACGTATAGGCTTTTGCCAATTCAATACCGCCGAGGCGATTGAGAATTCGCATTACCTGCTCTTGGTAAACCATAACTCCATTGGTCTCACCGAGAATCTCTTCGAGTACTGGATGGATGTAACTCGCCTGCTTCTTCTTCAGCTTGACAGCAACATACTCGTCAACCATTCCACCTTCGAGCGGGCCAGGACGGTACAACGCATTGGTCGCAATGATATCGTGGAAGTGATCAGGCTTCATCCGTTGAAGAAGATCGCGAATGCCACCCGACTCCAATTGGAAAACCCCTTTCGTTTCTCCTCGCTTCAAGAGTTCAAAGGTCTCTTTGTCATCCAAGGGGAAATCAAGCGGGTCGATCCGTTTTCCACTCGTCTGCTCGATGATGTCTACCGACTTGGACAAGATCGTCAAGTTGCGTAGCCCCAGAAAGTCCATCTTCAAAAGGCCCGCAGCCTCGACATCACCCATCGACCATTGCGTGATGATGTCTTCTTTGCCAGACACACGCATCAAGGGTACGTATTCTGTGAGCGGTTTGTCGGCAATCACAACCGCCGCAGCATGCGTGCCGATGTTTCTTGCCATCCCCTCAATCTTCATCGCATAATCGAGCAATTCTCGAACATCTGGATCGTTCTCGTAGAGCTTCTTTAGGTCCTCGCTTGCTTTTTCTGGATCCCCCTGTCCAAGCGCATCTTTGATCAAGATCTTTGGATCATCCGGGACTAGTTCGCTGACTTCAGCGACTCGGCTCAACGGCAATCCCAATGTGCGTCCTACATCTTTGATTGCACCTCGGGCTTTTAGAGTTCCGAATGTTCCGATTTGCGCAACGTTGGATTCTCCGTACTTTTCCTTCACATATCGAATGATTTCGCCACGTCTTTCCTGGCAAAAGTCGATATCGATATCAGGAGCCTCGAGCCGGCTCTCATCGAGAAAGCGTTCGAACAGCAAATCGTAACGGATCGGGCACACGTGCGACAAATACAAAGCAAAGCAGACCAGTGCTCCCACGCCAGACCCCCGTGCGGTGGCTGGAACATTGATTTCGCGAGAGTAGCGTACAAAATCCCAAACGATCAAGAAGTAGTTCGAGAAGCCAAGCTTGGTAATGACACCGAGCTCACGATCTAATCGCTCCATCACCACCGTCGCTAGCTCTCCATTCGAGAACATATCAGGATTTTTTGCATAGCGATCCTTTAGACCCTCGATACATAACTCCCGAAGGTAATCGTCTGCAGTGACTTCTTGGCGTGGCAATCGATAGGTTGGAAAATTCCGCTTTCCTAGTTCAAGATCGATGTCGACCGTATTGGCAATCTCTTGGGAACGAGCGACCGCATCCGCGTGACCTGGGAAATGCTGATACATCTCTTCCGGCGAACGCAGATAAAACTGATCCCCTTCCATCTGCATACGATTGCGGTCTGTCCGAAACTTTCCGGTTGCGATACAGAGCAATACATCTTGAACTTCAGCGTCTTCCTTGTCGACATAGTGCGCATCGCTGGTTGCCACCAAAGGAATTCCAACACGTCGCGCGACATCGATCGCACCTGCCATCTGTTGGCGTTGTATGTCGAGATTATTGTTCATAATCTCGATAAAGAAGCGATCTTGAAAAACACGCGAAAACCATTGGCTGACTTCGATCGCTTCCGCGATTGCCGATTCTGTGTCGTGTCCCTTGAGAATCGCTCTCGAGAACTCGCTGGAAACGCAACCACTCAAACAGATAATGCCTTCACTGTACTGCTCCAAGATCTCTTTATCGATCCGGGGCTTGAAATAAAAGCCTTCCAAACTGGCTGCGGAAGCAAGCCGTATCAGATTCTTGAAACCCGTTCGATTCTTGGCGAGTAGGGTTAGGTGATAGGCAGCCTCTTTCGACGACGAGGCTTCGCGTTCGAATCGACTTCGCGGAGCAACATAAGCTTCGTATCCCAAGATCGGGTTGATTCCGAATTCTTTCGCTTTCTTATAAAACTCAAGCGAACCGTGAAGATTTCCGTGATCCGTCAATGCCAGTGAAGTCATGCCATGAGACTTCGCCCGTTTTAGAAGCTTGCCAATCGGGCTCGCACCATCGAGCAAACTATAGTGGCTATGGCAGTGGAGGTGAACGAAGGAGCGATTCGTGTTCGGTGTTGAGTCCATTCGCAGCAATAAACCAAATTCCGAGGATGAGGGCAGTCGACCAAGAAATCGTATTAGACTCCGAGAGGTTCGTTGACGCTACTCGGAGCCGTTCTCGATAAACTCGATTCCATCAAATCCGGCTCCGATGACTAAACGCTCGATTTCCTTCCGATCTAGCTCACCTCGATAAGAAACATAAATCATTGAGTTATCGATAAGGCCCTCTTCTTTTTGAGGAGCCAATGTAACAGATTCAATTCCGTCACGTTTTTCGATCACGGAACGAATGCCGTTAAAGCAACCTTCGACACAACTCATGGTATTGACGCGGAGCGCGACTGTATGAACCTCGGCAGCATGATCATTTTGATGTGTTTCCATTTCGGAAGGCATAGCCGTCGCGATTGCTACTTCTTTTTGGCCTGTTTCCGAAGTGCAACCACTCAACGCGAATGCGCTAGCCAAGAACCAAAAAGCAAGACGTGAAGAAAACAGGTCGATGTCCATAATTCTCTCAAATAAAAAACGGTTGGTGGTATAAGTTTACCGCCAACCGTTTGTGGAACCAACGGTGAGAGTTGAACTTTAGTGCGAACTACTCTTTGTTTTCGACTGCCAATTGCGCGCCGATAGAAGAACTCTCCGAGTCCGATTGACGATATGCTTCGCCATTCTCGGCCGCTTGACTAGCTAAGCTAACCAACCGCATCGCGTTCTCGACTTCATAGCGAGAAAAATAGAGTTCAACTCCGGTGTACTGCGAGATGACTCGTGGTTTCTGAACCAACTCTTGCCATGTCAATCCATTTGCTACGTGCCAAGCAGCAGCTTGTGCAACGTTCTGGCTTACCCTACCGTTCGCCAGTGCTCTGCACAATTCGTCGACGACTGGCGAATCGTTGACTTCAGCGAGCCGGACGATCTTGTACTTCATTCGAGGGTTCGGGTCATGTTTGCCATGCTCCAGGCAAACGGTAGGAACGCTGACTTTGCGTGTCTTGTCTGCATCGACACGGAACATTCCTCCCATTCCGCCGCCGCCCATCCCTCCCATACCGCCCATGCCACCGCCCATACCTCCCATGCCTCCGCCCATTCCACCCATGCCGCCACCAAAACCGCCGCCCATCCCTTGGCCGCCGCCCATGCCACCCATGCCGCCACCCATACCACCCATACCACCCATACCACCCATGCCGCCCATGCCGCCGCCCATTCCACCCATACCGCCCATGCCCATGCCACCCATGCCCATTTGAGCGAGGACAGGAACAGCACCAAAGGTTGGGGGTAGAACAATGTCGAGAGCGTCACCGGTCTTATTTTTGAAAATGACGTTGGCTTCTTTCGCGTCTTTTCCAATGTAATCTACCGAAATCAAACCATCTTCGATGGCCTTGAACATCTCCACGGACTTAACTTCTTTAGCCTTCTGGACTTTGGCGTTAGAACGTTTCGAGACTGCAGTCGTTGTTCCAGGCTCTTCCGAAAAACCAACAGAACCCACGGAAACAGCGATTGCCAAGGAAAGTAGTTTTGAAAAAGTCCGCTTCATGGTCTTACCTGCGATGGGATTGGAAAAGGGTGATGTCTTGAGAGACCTGGAAATCACACAGAAAATTGAATTGAAAGGACCTTCAAAGCAATTGCTGTGCCGAATCGCATCTCTATGCGAAGGCTGACGTTTAAGAGTACACTCCCCAAGGTCAAAATCCAATGTTTTTGACACCAAAAACCACGGCATGTCTCAAGAATTGACCGAAAATCCGATTTGCGAGGCCGGGAACAAACCCCGTGGATTGCGGAAAAGTAGCAGTTTGCTACCTTTTCGTGTTCACAATCGCGACGCACCGCGAATTTCAACGTTTTTCAACCCAGTTCTTAGGATTTCCCTCCATGTCAATGTACGTCGGCGAAGCCTTGGTAGGCGATGGTAACGAGATTGCTCACATCGATTTGATGATCGGCAGCAAAGATGGTCCCGTGGGTGTAGCCTTTGCGAATGCTCTCGCAAATCAAAGCAATGGCCATACGAACTTGCTCGCAGTTCTTACTCCCAACGTGGCTGTAAAGCCTAGCACGGTCATGATCACCAAAGTGACCATCAAGGGGATGAAGCAAGCTGTGCAAATGTTTGGCCCTGCACAATTCGCAGTTGCTAAAGCAGTCGCAGATAGCGTGGCTGACGGAGTCATTCCAAAGGATCAAGCGGAAAACCTCGTCATCGTTTGCGGTGTATTTATCCACCCAGCAGCAAATGACGACAAGAAGATCTACGAGTACAACTACCAAGCTACCAAGGACTCGATCAAGAACGCTATGGGCGGACTACCCACAGCTCAACAAATGATCGACCAAAAAGATACAGCTTCCCACCCATTCAAGGGATTCTAGTTCATCGGATACTCGCTCCTGCGAGTCTCGATGGAGATTTCTAGATCGAGATGATAGTGCGTTTGCCCCTTCTTTACGGGGCAGCACTCGGGGGGGTGAAACATCGGACGCTTCTAAAGCCCAATTTGAAGCATCGCTTTTCACTCTGTCATCGAGCTGGCAATACTGAAGTTAGTTTGTCCCGAAGGATTGCCTCGCATCCCGGGCCAACCCATCTCCAGTCATGGTTGAATCCATCTCGGAATGCCTGATCCGTTGGTACATAGCCGGTCCAACACTCGCCATATCCTATCGCCATCACGAAGGAATCCGGACGAATGCTCTGCGCCATAAGTTGGTAACCCACAAAGGACTCACCAGGCAGTATGACGACTTGCGCTGCCCCAAAATCCAAACAAGGTAAATCGATCGGTTGTCCACGTTCCATCCGATTCAACGAAGCCAAACCCATCGCTGCCAGAATTCGATCTTTGGTATCTGCTTGGTCGTCTAGCAAAACCTTGTTCATCGCGTCCCGTTGAAATGGATCCCCTTCATGAAACGGCAGATGAAAGGTCTCCCTTCGAAAATGAATATGATCTATCGCAGTTTTGTCGAGCGACTTCGCGGCTTGAACCATCCCTCGATACAACCGGTCTGCTAGCTCAGCCCTCGCCTGTTGTGAACCATCGTTGTACTTGCCAGCCGTTATGTCTCCGCTGCAACCCGTAGCATAAAGCTGAAGTGTATTGGGTGTATCTCGTTGCCGATGTCGCCTCGCCAAACCTACAAAGTCAGCCGAGACGCCCCCTTGTCCGTAGTAACTCATCGGATGAGTCGCATACGAACTCAATACCGCGAGCGTTTCTTCGCCGGAGAGAAAAGCAATGGACTTCAGATTCGGATCGATCTCGCCCGGTTCTGCGTTGGCCTGTATCGAATTGATTGCGGATCGGCTATATCGATCAAATCGAATCACTCCATCCGAATGAACAACTCTGCGATTGGACGCAACCTTTTCTACTGGGGATTGTCCAGTCGCAATATGAGTTATCGGCTTTGACAATGGGATCGATCGCCCCACAGCACTCGCCACATCCTTGAGACATGCTCGATGAAAAGCTTCGTCAAACAACTCGCCGACTAACCCGACCGAATCCAGAAGCGACTGTGCTTCTGTATCCACAACAGGAGCATCATGTTGGTGTAGTGAACAAACCAAAACGCGCTCTCGCGTCGTCTTGGCCGCAGCCGCCAATGTATCTCTCCAAAGATCATAAGCTCCGTTGCGAACCTCGCACCAGTCCAATGCAACGAAGACAATCGGAGCTTCTCGCCCAAGGAGCACGATCCCTTTTGCTTCGAGGGGATCGTCGATACGTTGCGCCTTGGTATCGAGAATTCCCATACATCGGTGACCAATCGGAATCGTGATATCCACCGAGAAAGTCGCCAATCGGAATGAAGTCTCCGCCCAGGTGACGCGCATCGAAGCAATCGCTGCGAGAAAGAAAAAAAGCCAGCGAAATCGGGACATCATTTCACTCGAGTTGTATGGCTCATTGATGCTGCCGCGAGAAAGCCCCAGCCGATGAGGAACATCAATCCGCCAGAAGGTACGATGCTCCAGTGCCCGAGCAGATCAGCAAACGCCAAACTATACAATCCACCGGAAAACAACACGGTACCGGTCAAGAACATTCCGCAGGCTGCCCGCAAAAGACGGCGGTCCAGGGATGCAGCTGATAATCCGATCGCCAATATCGCAACTGCGTGAACGAGTTGATAGCGAACTCCGATTTCGCATTGCTCAAGCTTTTTCGAGATCTTGGAATCGTCGAATCCAGCTTGCTTCAGTTGATCAGGCAATCCGTGCGCGCCAAAGGCTCCTATGGAAACACCGATAAACCCACTGATTGCCGCCACCAAAAGTATCCAACGCGGTCCCATGCCTTCACCGATTCGCTTCACTACGTTTCCCAAACAAACTACTTCTTAATCGATATCTTAAAATCGTGGGAAGAATCTTGCTTAGGAAATTCAACTTTTTCAACGTAGGGCTGCCGAATCAGCGCCTTACCTTGGAGGGACTCGCCGAATGCCTTACCGTCAAACGGGATGATCGTCACAATGTAGCTTCCCCCTAATACCCCTTGATCTTTAGGTAAAGAATACTTGCCATTTTGGATGTCGATCATGGACGCTGGGCCTTTGTTGCCCGACTGGAAATCAGGCTCAAAGTTTATCTCGCCTGCCGGTACGGGCTGACCATCTGGCATTGTCACCGTTCCATTCAATGTATAGCGAACGGGTCCATCCGAACCACCACATCCGATGCAGGCCGCAATTCCTACACAGACAATCCCAAGCCAATGGCTTGCTCGTATCGATTGACTAAAGCTCATTTTCATTGCTCAATCCAAAAACGAACCGACAACTTGTCCATCATCCCGAATACTCAACAGTCGGTAGGTGTTGATATCAATGTTTTGGCTTATGAATTGAACCGAACCGTCGGACAATCCGAACATACATCCCCCAGTATGCATGCTTCCAAACAATCGGCTGACAAACTGGAAGCAGTCTGGAGGACCGCAGCGTGGCTGCGCATTGATTGACAATACCGCTCCAGCCAAAACGGTTGGTACTGCGAATGCATTGTCTGCCTTGATGGAAGAAGCCCAGCCAGCATGAAATCCATCGGCCCGCATGCGTGGTGTAGGCATGTATCGGCTTTCTCCTACCAAAAACGTATTCGTCGTTCCGTCCGAGATGGAACCGATGGTGGTTTTCGAATTCACGTAAACGACGCCATTCTTAAAGAAGACACGTTGCCCAGCTTGAGTCGAGCAAGGAGCTGAACCAACCCCCGTGAGTGGACCTCCGCCTTGAACGCCGAGATAGTTACTGTTGTTCACCGTAGACTGCGAATCGGGATCCGATGGGCACTGATACTTTTTCATGTTCAAAGGAAAAAGCTCTCGATTCGGAGACTGTCCGGGGATATTCGATGAACCAGTAAACGTCCTTGAAAAATCGAAGCGATTGTAGAGATTGGTTTCTTCCAGAAAGGGCAAAATCAAAACAGACCACGGCGCTTGGGTCCGATCTGAACCAGTCGTGCAAAAGTTCGCGTTCGTTAAAGCCGCTTGCGCCGCAGGCGAGTAACTTACGATCCCTCCTGGCGCAAACGACTTAAAGGCGCTTTCGTAATTATGAAACGCCAATCCAATTTGCTTGACATTATTCGAGCACTGCATCCTCCGGGCTGCTTCCCTGGCAGCCTGAACTGCTGGTAGTAACAGTCCCACCAAAATACCAATAATGGCTATCACAACAAGCAATTCTACAAGCGTGAATCCCCGAATTCGCTGGAGAGTTTTCATGATTGGTATACCCAAGAGGAAAAAGAAAAAGTTGGATCAATTTGTCTACATGCATTAGGTAGACTCAGCGATCATCACCATATTTTAATGGCATTTAATCTCACTTGGTTACAGCCTGAAGGGTAAAAAGATAAAAATTCAATGGAATTTTTTCGACACTTCTCGTTGATCTCCACTAACTTCACCCTCCCCATACGCAGCTTGGGGAGGATCAGCCCGGGGTGTTAAAAATCTTGTATTGCAGCAACTTTAGATTGCGCAAAATTCGTTCCGCCGAGACCCCCGCTGCCTTGTGCCGCTCGGTGAATATGGTTCGTAAGCACCAGCTGGACGAGCGGACGAGCCAACTGGGGGCAAAGCGATCTTTGAGGAACAAAACAACTTGCCGAATGCATGTGTCAATGCCGAATTTTTAAAACACCGGTCCAATGCCCGATCGCCATTGATTCTCGGCGTAAGCGTACACGACGATTTGGCTGGAGTTTCGTTCAGTGGGGTTGACGGCGGTTGGTCTAGCCCTTGAGTGACTTTCGCAACTCGCTACGAATCCGACGCTT
>JAJTID010000105.1 GCA_021300155.1 Pirellula sp. | reverse complement strand
TGCTCGAATCCTTGAGCAATTGCTTCACGCAGGATTCGACGAACATTTGAGTCGCGTCGATACGACGCTGGTAGCTCGCGTACGAATACGACTTGACCAGAATACCGATCTTTCCTCGCAGCCCCATATACTCCGCGCTATAGCGTGGCTCGTGTCCAAATGACTCCCAACGTTGATGATCTGCTGAGAAATTGCCATAGTAGAAAATCGGTAGTCCTGCTTTTTTGAGTTCCTCACCGACAATGGGCAAGAATTCTTTGCGCAGCCATGTGAGGATCTTTTGATTTGCGGCTGGATTGTGAGGAATATCGTAGGTCAAATCGTATTGATGGAGTGAACCGTTGGTCGTGTGGCAATCGAAAAGCACATCCACATCCCACGCGTCGAATGCTCGAACGAGCGATCGCACTTCGGGAGAATCGAGTTTGATAAAGTCACGATTCAAATCGAGTCCGGCCGCGTTTTCGCGTGTCCCCATGCCGAGGATGGGACCTTCCTGGCCTGGGCGATGAAGCGTACCGACCCGCTCGTTTCCATCAGCATTGAAGTTTGGAAGGATAACGAACACCGCTTTCTCAAGCTTGTCCATGAGATCGGCACGTGTGACCCAATCGCGAGCCATAGCGAGCACCGCTTCTTTGCTGTCGCATTCGCCGCTATGGATCCCGCCTAAGACGAGAACCACCAGTCGCGGATCGTTGGCAGCCAATGGCAGCGGGTTATTCACTTCTTTAGAGAGAACAAGCGTATGGAGCGGGCGTCCTTCCGTGGTTTCTCCGATCGATGTGAGGTTTGCGTGTGGGCTAAACTCGTCGATCGCCTTTAGGAAGCTCAACACTTGTGCTTCCGTTGCTGTCGCTTGATAGTTCGAACTTTCCGCAATCGTCTTCAGCGATTGGATCCGACTGGCAGATTCCTGCCCGTGCAAAAACCCTGCGAACGACCCAAGAAAAGCGATAACGTAACCGAAGCAACAAAAGACTTTGCGATTGAAGACAGTGTGCTTGAACATAGAGCACTTTGACATGGAAGGCTTTCCGGCTCGAAGGGAAGTCAATGAAAATTGGGACAGATTTGCGTAGCAGGTTTCGATTTGACTGGCTAAGGAGAGGAGGGTTGGTATCTTACTCTGGATTCCAGTTTGTACCAACAAAAAGTCGGGAACGTGCCATAGCTGTGATTCTGGCACCGATCGAGCGAATTGACGAGACGATAACTATGTTCTTGAGTGGTTTAGATTACTTGGCTAATTGCATGCGATTCGTTCTTCGAAACGCAACGATTCCGTTATTCGTCGGGTTGGGATGTGCACCTGTTTTTGCGGACCAACCTCCCGAGCCCCTTACGATTGCAACATGGAACTTGGAGTGGTTCTTCGATGATTTCAAAGCAAATAATCGCAGCGATGTGGCCAAAGAGCAATCAGCACCAAGTCGAGAGGAATGGGACTGGAAGCTGTACACGGTCGCCGCAGCAATTGCAAAGTTCAAGCCGACGATTCTTGCAGTTCAAGAGATCGAGGACAGGGGTGTGATGCAGGCGTTGACCAAAGCGCTGAAAGAAAAGCATGACCTCAACTATCGCGTCGCATTCATCGATGGATTCGATAGCGGGACGGAGCAGGATGTAGCAATCATCTTTCAATCTGGTTTGGTCGAGTTCTCACGACGAGAACAAACGAGCGAGATGTTTCGTTCCAACGAGTATTACAATTTGTCGAAGCACATGTTTGCACGTTTCGAGTGGCAGGTTGGTGATCGGACGGAGTATCTGACCATTCTCAACATGCATCTGCGAGCGACAGCCGATGCGGCGGATCTTCGCAAGCGGCAATGCAAACTTGCGCATGCTTGGGTAAAGCCTCGAGTCGAAGCAGGCGAGAATGTTCTCGTGCTGGGAGACTTGAACGTTGAAGAAGCAGCCGGCGCTGTTCAACCGGACGGCGATGGCATGCATTTGCTTCTTGGCCGGCACACACCATCAGGAACAGATGACCTAATCGATCTGCTAGAAAAGTCGGAATCGCCAAAGCAATCGACCCATTTGATTCTGGACAAACAATTTGATCGCATGTTGGTATCGCCAAAAATGCTATCCGCTTCCCCAACCGGTATTCAATTTCAATCGATCGAAGTCTTATCGCGATTCAATGTTCGCGGCAGCGGCCCCGATCTGGATCATTGGGATACTCGATTCTCAAAGGACCGGGCCGAACGCGATATCAGCGACCACCATCCCGTCATGGCAACTTTTGTGATTCGATAGTGGCAATTACAAGAATGAATAACGTAGATTGAAAACAAAGTCCGTCGGTCAACAGATCCAAGCTGCCATTCTGATGGAAGCCTCCACGATCAAAATAGGGAACGTTCATCCAAACGCTTCCTTTGTAGACATGGAGTATGAGCACTTTGTCCATGCTGCTGATGCCATCGGTAGATCGATCGACCGATGCTTGGCGGATCCGAGCGGCATCGCATGTCAACCAACCGTTGGCGTATTGGTTGTCGAAGCGACCAAGGCAATGATGGACCACGTTGGCAGAAACACTAGTCTTGGGACAATACTCCTAATTGCCCCGCTCATAGGCTGCAAGGATCGGAGGCAATTGAAGGCTAGGTTATCCGCCCTCACGCCTGAAGATTCAGCACATGTGTATGAAGCGATCCGAATGGCCAAGCCGGGTGGTATCGGAACGAGTGATGCGCACGATGTGCATGCGGGTGCGCCGTCGGATTTAATGATCGCCATGAAGCATGCAGCGGCGTATGATGATGTCGCTCTTCAATACGCCACAGACTTTGTGCTGGTATTTCAAGGATTGGAATGTTATCGATCGCTTGTTGCACGATCACTGCATCAAGAGGATTTGACACCGGTCCAGCAACTACAGCTTCGATGGATGTCGGAACGGGTTGACAGTTTGATTGCCAGAAAAGGGGGGCTGAAGCTTGCAGAAGAAGTTCGTTTGCGATCAAGTCTTGTTTACGACGCTTGGTTAGCCCGGGCCTCAGGATGGCGAGAATCTTGGCAATCGCTCGATGCTTGGATGAGACAGCAAGTTTCCAGTGACGGAAAGCAACTCGCCAACCCCGGTACGATCGCCGACTTGATCGCAACAGTCCTTTTTTTGGATAGCCATATTCAATCCAGTTTAGAGTCAGTTTTATGAAGTCACGTTCATCGCACTCCAAGCCTCTTGCCTATGCTGTTTACCAAGAATTGGCAGAGCACTATGCGGCCGCAATCGATACGAAACCTCATAACGCGTACTACGAACGTCCGGCGATGATCGCCATGTGGCCCGACCTGCGCGATAAGCGAGTGCTAGATGCGGGTTGTGGTCCTGGGGTTTATGCAGAGTTGTTGTTAGCGCGAGGTGCGAAAATCACCGCCGTGGATGTGAGTGACCGAATGCTGGAGTTGGCGCGAAATCGTGTCGGAAAAGAGGTGGACTTTCGATTGGTGGATTTAACTCAGCCTCTCGTGATGTTTCCAGACCAGACCTTTGACTTTGTCAATGCTCCGTTATGTTTGGACTACATCGAGGATTGGCGTTCATTGTTTGCAGAGTTCAAGCGTATTTTGAAGCCGGGAGGACTCTTTCAATTTTCCTGTGGTCATCCAGCATTCGATGCGGAATACTACGATACGAACAAGTACTTCTCCGTGGAGCAAGTCAAATGCACATGGAGGGGTTTTGGCAAAGTCGTTGTCATGCCCAGCTACCGTCGATCTATGCAAGAGATGCTCATGCCACTCATGGACTCAGGGTTAGCGTTAGAAAAATTGGTTGAACCGTTGCCGACGGAAGAGTTCAGGCTCTCCGATCCCAAACGCTTCCAATCTCTCATGCACCGCCCCAGCTTTTTATGCGTCCAAGCGAAGAAACCATGATGCATGCTGTGCAATCTTGCACACAAAATGACAAAGCCTAGTCTTCCGCCTTGTAGTTTTCATTCGGGACGGGCAAGACAGCTTCGGTGCTTGTAAGAAAATGGTCGATACGCGTGGAAAGTTGGTCGACGACTTCTGGGTGCTGCGAAGATAAGTCTGTGGTTTCACTGATGTCGCGATCCAGATCGAACAACAGATTGCGATGCTCGGATTTTTTTCCATCGTGGAAAATTCGTATCAGTTTCCATTTGCCTAAATGTACCGAAACCGATGGAGGTAAATTGTCGGGTACTTTCGGCGCATGAGGGAAGTATTGGAAGTTGGCATCACGGTCGAACGGCTCTCCCTTAAGAGCCTTTAGAAAACTCTGGCCGTCAAATTTCTGGCCTTTCTCAGTATCGAGTCCGAGGGCTTCGATGAGGGTTGGAAAATAGTCTTCACTTTGGATGCGGCTATTGGAGACGGTCGATCCTGGAGCCACCCCAGGCATCACGATGACAGCAGGTACGCGAGTTCCGCCTTCGTACAGGGTCGCCTTACCGCCACGCAATGGTGCATTGCTCGTGGGGGTTGTTTCGTCCACATTGTTGTACATGTTCCCGCCATTGTCCGAGGTGAAGATGATAATCGTGTTGTCGCTCAGTTGCAGTCGATCGAGTGTATCGAGAAGCGTTCCGACCGCATCGTCCATACTTTCGACCATCGCTGCATAGGTTGGACTGCGTTGAGCACTGTTTGGGTCGGTTTGTGCTCTGTACTTTTCGATCAACTTTTTCTTCGCATCAAACGGGGCGTGAACACTAAACATCCAATAGTTGAGAAAGAATGGCTGATCGCGGTTTCTCTCCATCCAGGACGCTGCCTCCAGAGCCATTCGATCTTCGATGTGCTGATCTGGAATGTTGGGATCATGGTCAAAGTCTTTGAACTTCCATGGGGCAACAAAGCTTCCGGCGGGACCAGGCCCTGCATGGTGAGGTAGATCGACGTCAAAGCCGTGTTGCAATGCGGAATAGGGGGCCGGCCCTAAATGCCATTTGCCAAAGTGGCCGGTTGCATAACCCGCTCTTTTAAACGTCTTGGCCATGTTTGGGTAATCCTTACTCAAACGTGTCACGGAAGTCGGCATCACGACTTTGACTTGTGGACCAGCCTTCCTCGATGCCACGTTTGCCTTAAGAATTACTGCTGGCAGGTGGCAGTTCGGGGAGGTAATGCCTGTCCGAGCCGGACTCAATCCCGTCAAGATCGCGGATCGAGTTGGAGAGCAAAGTGGACTCGCGGAGTAAGCGTTCGTAAACTTCATACCTCGTTTTGCTAACCGTTCAAGATTCGGCGTCCTGTAGTATTGTGTATGACCATAAAGTGTTGTGTCTGACCAACCGAGATCGTCCGCCAATATGAACAAGACGTTAGGTTGCTTCGCATGAAGACTCCCTCCCATCCAGTTTGTCAGCGCGAAAACTGCAAAACAAAAGATTATTGGAGTACGGAAACTGTATTGAGTTGAATTCATGATGATACCGTTGGTAGGGTAGTTTATTCGCGAGTGTTCTATCTTCAGGACGGACAGAGCCTAAGGGATGCGCGTCGTTCCACGGACTCCGCATCGCATGGCTGACACTCGTTTAGTCGATCTCACTTCGCGAATGCGATTCGATCTTTTATCGCAAGGAACCATCGTTCAAAGGCGTACCACGAAATCACGGAAAGCAGATAGGTGGTTGCAAGCATTGCCAGTGTATAAAGACCGGCGTTAGCAATAGTTTTGCTCGGTGAAACGTATGCATCTACCAAAGGAACCAATGGGCCTTGAAAGATGTACATGGCATAACTGTATTTCCCTAGAGATCGGAGCCAACCAATCTCGAAGATCTTTCGTTGCCAGGATTCCGGATTCGAAGACAGGACGGACAGCAGTAGGCAAGTAGCAAGCAAGGACACGCTCGTGAATCGAATGGTATAGTCGTTGTTGCCCAACAGAAGGCTCATTCCATAGCAGCCAAGACACGCGATCAAGCCGATATTCCAACGGGAGCGATCTATTGCAAAACCGTTGATGCCTTGATTGCGGAAGTGGATGCTGGCAATGGCGCCCAGTAATAGTCCATCCATCCGGAACAAAGTAAAGGATTTCTCGCTTGCATCTCCGAGGCCCGCGACACTAAAGCAAATCCTCGCAACAGCCAGAATAACGAATGACACAATGCACAGAGTGGCAATCTTGTTCGGACGGAGCAACGCGATCACTACAGGCCAAACAAGATAAAACTGCTCTTCAATAGCTAGTGACCAAAAATGATTCATGCAACCAAAACACCACTCGTTGTTCCATGCTACCACTAGATTTGTCGTATAGATCCATAAGTGGAGAGTCGAGCCGTCGATAGTGTCAGTAACCTTTGTATTACCCAAGAAAGGGAGTACTACTAGAAATAGAAAAAGCGACGCAAAATAGAGGGGGAAAATCCGAAGCGCGCGTCGCATGTAAAAACGGCTGTAGTAATGATCGCTGTTTTCCTTTGCATCCAAGAGCAATCCCGTTATCAAGAATCCGGATAACACAAAGAAGAAATCAACGCCTGCCGTCCCGATCAAGAATATTTTGCTGGGAAGCCTACCGACAAGGTCCTCGGTGAAAGCATGCGAACCGAATCGAAACATCGTGACCATCAGAATGGCAAAGCCACGAAAACCATCTAGGCATGCAATTCGATGTGGCGATTCCATGAGGTACGATTTCTGGATGGTTGAGCAAATCTGCAAAGTCTTACAGACTAAGCCTGCGACGATTGGCGTTTGAGATCATAATACGTTGCTTTGCCACACGCGAGCGAGGTAAAGCATGCGAATGCAGAACAGGTTATGAAGCCAAAACCACCAGGGCTTCCAAAGGGATGAAAAAGTTCGATGGCCAAAATGGTGCTTGCGATGGGTGCTTTCGTCGCTCCCGCGAAAACCGCGACTAACCCGATCCCTGCCAAAATATCTGCGGGAACCCCGAGCACTAGCGCGAGAGAATTCCCTAAAGATGCCCCCACAAAGAATAGCGGTGTTACCTCGCCACCTTTAAAGCCACTACCCACTGTGATCGAAGTCAAGAGGATTTTCCAGAGCCAACTGAATCGATTCACCTCTTCTCCCGCAAAGCACGATTCGATCGTGACAGTTCCGGCTGGCGTAGAATCCGAGTGGACGCTCAAACCGCAGTAGTCCCGTTCGCCCAGCGCAACGACCAAAAGAACAACCGCAAATCCACCCAGCGAAGGGCGCAGCCATGGAATCGCTATCATGCGATTGAATAGACTACGAATTCCGTGCATGAACGAGGTATAGAGAATGCTTGCCCCGGCGAAGCAGAACGATGCAAATAAAATCTTTGCCATAAGCATTCCGCTGAAAATCGCGAATCCACCAAAGGCAATCAGATAGTTTGAATGGTGGATTCCCCAGGCACCACTTACCGTGTGGCCGATCCACGAAGTGGCCAGGCAAGGTGCCAACGCGAGGTAACACATTCGTCGGTCCCGGATGATCTCGATGGCAAAGACAGCGCCAGTCATAGGTGTTCCAAAGACCGCTCCAAAACCAGCAGCCAAACCGCACATCGATAGAATTTTCGTTTCGTCACGAGTGAGGCGAAAGAGATTGCCCAGAGTGCTAGCCAAGCTACCTCCCATTTGAACGGCTGTCCCTTCGCGACCTGCGGAGCCTCCGAACAAATGGGTGATGAGCGTTCCGATCAAAACCAGAGGCGCCATTCTCCACGGGATACCATCGACAGGCTCACGAATCTGTTCGATGATGAGTGTGTTCCCCGCTTCCACGGTCTGTCCCAAAAAGAAATAAACAAGCCCTGAAACCAATCCGCCGAGAGGAAGCAAATACAAGAGCCAGGAATGTTGAAGATGCGTTTCGGTTACGCGTTCCAATGCCCAAAGAAAGAAGGCGACAGCCGACCCAACCATCAGCCCAGTGGTTAGACAAATGACAGACCACTTGAGTATAGAGGCGATTGCGTCGGAACGATTCATCGAATTCCAAAGGGATCTCTGTGATTATGGACAAACGCGATCACTCAAAACGCAAGAATGGCTCAATTGAGTCGCATAGAGTAGGATAATGCGTACTCGAGATAATGGAACAGTGCAAATCAATTATGGAAATCAACGGAATAGAAATCGAACCGACTTTCGCAGAAGCGTTCGATATGACAGCAACTCGCATCGTTATCACCGCTGCAGAGCCTGAGTGGGCTTGCAGGGCTGCTGAAGCAATGACGGGCTTTGCAACCAGTGTGATCGGTTGCGGAGTCGAAGCGGGGATCGAGCGAATGCTTGACGAAGTCGAAACTCCTGACGGACGCCCTGGAGTTTCCATTCTGATGTTTAGCACGTCTGGAGCAGAACTGGAGAAACAACTAGTCAAACGTGTGGGACAGTGCGTTTTGACTTGCCCAAGTACTTCCGTATTCGGAGCAATCGCGAGCGAGAAACGAATCGCCATGGGCTCCAAGCTTCGATACTTTGGGGATGGATTCCAAATTTCAAAAGTCATCGGCAGCGAGCGCTATTGGAGAATCCCTGTGATGGATGGCGAGTTCGTTTGTCAGGATACCGTTGGCAGGCAATCTGCAGTCGGTGGAGGGAACTTCTTAGTGCTGGCTGATACCATCTATGGAGCGCTTCATGCGTGTGATTCCGCCGTTCGAGCCATCAAGAAAGTCCCCGATTGCATCACGCCTTTCCCCGGCGGTGTCGCGAGAAGCGGTTCTAAGGTTGGGTCCAAGTACAAAATGTTACGTGCGTCTACCAACGATGCGTTCTGCCCTACGCTTCGCGAACAAACTGATTCCCTGGTGATCGATAGTGCTAGCGCAGCGTTAGAGTTGGTGATCGATGGGTTATCGCCTGAAGTCATCGGGCAAGCGATGCGTGTAGGTATTCTCGCGGCATGCGAAGTCGGCCCATCCTTTGGCGTTCGCAAGATTACAGGCGGTAACTACGGCGGCAAATTGGGGCGACACCATTTTTATTTACACGATCTGCTTGCGGGAGTGTAAGCCATGAGCATGGAGCAAAGGAATTCCCCCAATGAGTGGGAAGAGCTAGAGATCGAAGCGAGCGAACCAGACAAAGACGAACACCTGGCTGAGCCTACTCTTGAACTACAACGGCGCATCGACTTGTTATTAAAGGACAACTTCGGATTTCGCCGAGCAGCGGAAAAAGTCCGTGAGTTTCCGCAAACGCCAGGTGTCTACTTGATGAAAGATGTCTCCGGGATCGTCATCTATGTTGGCAAGGCAAAGAATCTTCGGTCGAGAGCGAGCAGTTACTTTCATGCAGCCGCAGCCGAAGAGATTCGAACGGCAGAATGGATTCATGAAATTGCAGACATCGACTTTATGGTCTGCTCAAGCGAAGTGGATGCGTTACTGACCGAAAATCGACTCGTCAAAGATATCCAGCCTCGCCATAACAAAGACTTAAAGGATGACAAAACTTTTCCGTATTTGATGATCACGACGCACGAAGATTTTCCTCGTGTCGAAGTAACACGCACTCCAAAGGACAAAGGGGCTAAACTTTATGGCCCGTTTACCAGTGCGGGACAATTACGCGGTGCATTGCAGGTGATGCAACGGATCTTCAAATTTCGCACCTGTTCATTAGATATCGAAGAAACAGATCCCCGATGGAAATGGTTCCGTCCATGTCTGCTGGCATCGATCCAGCAATGCACGGCACCTTGCAATTTGAGGATATCGAAAGCAGACTACAAAAGAGATATCAAACGACTTCAAACGTTCTTGGAGGGTGGTAGCGAGAAACTCTTGATCCAAATGAAGAGTGAAATGCAGGATGCATCCGCGAAGCTCGAGTTCGAGAAAGCAGCTCGCTTGCGAGACGAAATCAGGCTCATCGAAAACTTGGGCGATCGAGGGGATATCGATGTCCACGCTCAGCCCGAAGTCTTTTACGTGGATCCCAAGAAGGGGATGAGAGCCTTGCAGCGAATCTTGAAACTGGAGAAGGAGCCGAGAGTCATCGAAGGTGTCGACATCGCACACCTAGGCGGCGATGATACCGTCGCTTCCTTGGTCCAGTTTCTTGATGGCTTACCCTTCAAGCAAGGATATAGAAGATTCAAGATCCAGGGAGTCGATGGAGTGGATGACTTTCGAAGCATTCATGAGGTAATCTCTAGAAGATTTCGTAGGTTGAGCGACGAACAGGATGCCTTTCCTGATCTACTGATGATCGATGGAGGTAAGGGGCAGTTGAACGCTGCATTGGCTGCTTTTCGGGATCAAGAAATCGAGCCACCATTTATGGTCTCGCTCGCAAAACGAGAGGAGGAGATCTATTTGCCAGGAGATCGCGAACCTATTCGGTTAGGACGTGAATCCTTCGCGCTTAGACTGCTGCAATATGTTCGAGATGAAGCCCACCGTTTCGCGCAGCACTACCACCATATCCTCAGACAGAAAAGCACTTTCGAACAACAGTTCCGAAAAGGCGATTGAATCGCATTCTTCCTACTGGCGAAGTTCAGCTAGCCGGACATTTCCTCTATCGCTTCCGCCATTCTCGGTAGGGGACGGAAGCGACTAATTGCTACTCTCGTAGGATATCGTCCTCTCGCAAGACTGAATTCCTACGATTTCGATTCTAGGTATCTGGCCAATTGGTGGAAATCGCAACCGGGCTCGATAAACCGAACTTTTGTCACCAACGTCTTCGGATCAACAAGCGTTTCGAACGGAACAAAAGAAATGTTGAACTGTCCTCCGACAGAGATCATCACGCCATTCAGTTTTTGCTCCATCAGTGCGCGATAGCCACCTACTCCGATTTGTGAGCCGAGCATTACGTCGAAGGCTGTCGGGACGCAGCAGCGGGATTCGTATCCCATTTGAATTCCGTTGATCTTTCGATTCTTTCCGGCCTTCTTATGGTAAGCCGTCGAAAGCATCGAAGCCATCGCCTTCCCAATAGCGATGCTCGAGATAGCAATATGCCCGTGATCGTCTCGAGGAATGCCGTCCAGATAAGACTGCGGCAAATACTCAGCTAAGCCTTCTGCAATGACAATGACGCCGTAGTTGCGTCCCATCTTTTCGCGTGCAATCATGACCGAGACCATTTTGTCAACGACGGCTTCCAGGTTCATTACCGTTCGAATTTTTTCGGATCCGTCCGCTTGTGTTACTTTTTCTGTGCACTTGAGATCGCCAGCAATGTCTTCCACGCTTAGCACCAAGCAAGCGTCTCCTGCAATTGCAGCTCCGTAGGCCAGCCAGCCAGCGGATCTGCCCATTGCTTCGCAGAGAAAGTAAGCTTGTCCTGCAGCGGCATCTCGATTTAGATTTCGAATCTCTCCGGCTAGTGTTTCTGCAGCGCTGAAGTAACCAAATGTGAAGTCGATGCCCGAGTAGTCGTTGTCAATCGTCTTTGGCAAATGAACGACAGGCATGCGAACGGCATCGCCCGGCAGCTTGTCCTGAAACATCTTTAATTTGTTTGCCGTCTTCAATGTATCGTCGCCACCGATGCTAATGAGAGCATCCACGTTGAGAGAACGGAGTGCTTGATAAACTCGTCGTAGTGGAGCGGACTTTTCCGGATCGGCAAGATGTTCGGGGCTCGAGACCGATTTTCCAGGATTGGATCGAGCCGTTCCAATCATGATGCCTGGTTCCGTTCGTGCGAACTCGAGTCGCTCCTGAGTGATTTTGAAGTACTGCTTGCCCTCTTCCAGCGGTTTCGTGGGATCAAAATCGATTAGGTTAGAATAGCCGTGCTTGATTCCGACTACTTCTACTCCTGCGTTGAGAAAAGCATAGGCTGCCGAGGAAATAACAGCATTCGCGGCGGGTGCAGGGCCTCCTGCAAAAAGAATTGCTACTCTCTTGATGGTCATTTCGTTAGTGGTCTTAATATTGCGGGTTTTGATCTGGCAAAAAGTGCCCCGATTGTACTGAGCTTGAGGGGGTTGTCCAACGCGATGTTAGATTCGGTAGTTTGGGAAATTTCTTCTCGATTTTCTCAATGTGCCATCAGTGACGAGCGAAGTCCGTTGATAACGAATCTGATGATTGAATTGAACAGGCACAGCATTCCGATGAACACGCAGTCAGCGTAGAGGATTTTTTGCGCGGCATGGTTTCGGAACACGAGCGGAGATTGGGTAATGCCAGTTCCAGTAATCCCAGTTGGGGTCAGCAAATTGCAAATAAATCGCGTCAGACGCGGATTGTTTGCGTCGGTTTTGTTGATGGGAGTGCTTCCAACCGGACTTGCTGCCCAAGATTTGGAAACCGCTCCTTTGAGCCAAATCAGACTCGATTCCTCAGTTGGCGATATTCCCGCATCTCCATGGTCACGCCGTAACAATCCTGCACGTCCTTCTTCCAAAGATTTCGAAAGTACCGTATCCCAACCTCGGTCTATTTCGCAAAATCGTACTGGTGAAACGACCCAACAAGAGATTCGGCTTGGGGATCCAGCCTCGCGAAGATCGCAGTCTTCGAGTGCTCCGGCATCCACGAACGCCCCTGCGACAATTCGCTGGGGAGCCATTCGGGCTGCCGGACCGAATGCTGTTGGCCCCATAGCGATAGGCTCAGAAAGCACGAGTCCTTGGGACATGAATCCCTTGGAGCCATCTGCCAATCCCGTGATCCTCGACAGTGGTTCCGGTGAGAGAAACCACCCTGATGAATCCATCGACGAGGACATCTTCGTTTCGTCGGAACTGTCGAGCAAGATGCCCATCGCGAAAGCTGAGGCCGCCGAGCGCTGGGTGAAGCCAGCGGCCACAAGAGCGCGGTCGAATGCACATGTACTCGATTCGGAACTTGATTTCCCTTCCGTTACATCACGTGAGAAACAAAGGATCGAAATTGTCGCTCAAGCGAATTCACCGATTCGTCTTGTACCAGACGATGCAATTGAGATCGATACTTCTCGGGCGGATGTCGCTCGTAATGATTTATCTCGCAAAGAGATTTCTCTTTCTGTTCCATTGTCCCAAGGTAATGATAGTCAAAAGTCGTCAGCTCAGGATGAGAGCGGTGCTAAACGAATGCTTGTGGCTCAACGTCTCAGCCATGAGTTATTGTCTCAGAATCAAACACCGCCGGCGCGAGCGCCTCAAGCGTTAGAGAATCCGGCAGGGTGGCAATCGATTGAGCAGGAGTTGCGTAACAACTTAGAGAAATGCGATCAGCTACTGCGTCGAGGGGCGGTGCACAGCGCACGTTCCGAAGTCATTTCGGGCCTAAGACGGCTTTTCCGAAGTATGGATGCATTTCGCGGTTCGTTTACTAGCGAACCAGCATTGGATTTTGCACTGACTGCGTTTCGCGAAGAAGCAGATTTTCATTCACCTTATGGAGTGTCATCCGTCGCGAGCGTGGTAGAGACGCATACAACACCTGCGTTAAAGAATCGTCCACTCGACGGTGTCTCACCCGAAGTGGCTTCGCAGCACTATCGCAGCTTTGCTAGATACCAATGGATCGTCGCATCGGCTGGGCATCGCTGGGCATCGGATTTGCTGTATGCTCTCGGAAAGACCTATGAGAAAGAAGGTGAGCTTAGTCCGGTG
>JAJTID010000013.1 GCA_021300155.1 Pirellula sp. | reverse complement strand
CGATGGATATGGGTTCGTTCGCCAACGACGCAGGCTTCGCCGATCGAGGCTCCCGATTCCACGATCGCATTGCCCGGGACGCTTGCGCTTTCGGCAACGATCGCGCGAGGATCGATACCACTCGAAACCTTGACGATCACATGCGGTCGAAACAACTCGCAGATCTTAGAAAAAGCTTCGTGCGGATTAGGAACGACGATTTGTGGGATCGAGACTTCGGGCAAACTTTGTTTCGTGACGCATGCAGCAGCCGGCGAACTTTGCAATCGCGGCACATGTTTTTCGTGGTCGATCAACGTGATATGGCCCGGCTGCGCATCGGCCAAGGGAGAAGCGCCGGTGATGATCACGTCGGGAGGAACCACCTCGACTCCTCGCGCGAACAATTCTCCGTGCACTCGTTTTGCTAGCGTTGGCAGGTCGATCACTGTCATTGCGAACTCCATTGGCTTAAATCCCATGCGAACTACATTTCGTAGTGGGACTATACGTTATCCGTCTTGCCAAAATCAATGTAGTTTTCCCTCCCTGCGCAGTAAATCGATGTTGGCACATCCTACGCATATCCACTAGACTATGGCGAGGAGTGAGGATCCATTCCTTTGCGAAGTAAAGACTTATCGACACCAGGGAGGGTGCTATGGGTAAAGAATCGATTCGGTTCATCCATGCGGGTGATTTTCATCTTGAGCGACCGATGCAGGATCTGCTCGATCTTCCTGAGCATTTGAAACAACAATTGGTGGATGCTCCTTGGAAATCTGCAGAAGCGATTTTCGAGATGGCGATCGTTGAGAACGTCGACTTCGTTTTGTTGTCTGGCGATCTGTTGAACCCGGTTTCGTGTGGAGCGGCTGGCCCCGCATTTCTTCTCGAGCATTTCGAGAAGCTGCAACAGAACAAAATACCTGTCTATTGGGCTGCAGGAACCGTGGATGACCCCGACCGTTGGCCAGAAGCAGTCGCACTTCCGTCCAACGTCCATCTCTTCTCGAAGAAACAAGTAGAACCGATCGTCTATCGACGCAATGGTGTGCCACTCGCCACGATCTTGGGTCGATCCAACGATGGTCGCGAATCGGTTCGGTCAGCGGAATTCTCGATGGACGAAGACGATACGTATGTGATTGCAATCGCTCATGGAAACGCGGAGCGAGAATCGTTGGTCAGCCAACGCATCGACTATTGGGCATTGGGTGGCTCACATCAACGTCAAACGTTGCATGGCGAAGCGCCTCACATGCGTGTTTGCGGAACACCTCAAGGTCGATCCTTTACCGAAGAAGGCGCGCATGGTTGCTGGATCGTGGAAGTCGATGGTAATCACGACGCACAGATTGTATCCAACGATGTTGACCAATTCCGTTATGTAACACAGACCCTCGACGCCGAAGATTTGGCGCTCGGTCGCGATGTTCGGCAATTGATGACCAAACGCATTTCGAAACTCCAATCGGAGAACGGAACGCGTCATATGATAGTCCAATGGCGCATCGAGATGGATTTGGAACATGCCTCGATGGTGGGGCCAGCAGCATTGGATGAGATTCTGGGTTGGGTCCGGCGGGAGTATGGGCACGGCGCATGCAGCGTTTGGTCGACAAATATCGACGTGCTCTCCCCGAAGTCCTTTCCTGCCAAATGGCAAGAAGAAGATACGATTTTGGGAGACTTTTTGCGAACAGCCACCGACAATCGAAAATCTCTCGGGAAAAACATTAATCTAAAACCTATTGTCGAAAGCGAGACACCGGGTTCTGCCATGTGGCACTCGCTACTCGTACAAGAGGACCCAGCGTCGATCACCGCGATGCTGGACAAGTCAACGTTGTTAGGTGTCGATATGTTGCGAGGTCATAAGATCGATCTTCTCGCTCCCACGCGACGCTTTGGAGGAGTCAAGTAATGAAGGTTCGCGATATACAGATCGATGGCTTTGGTGTCTGGTCAGGGCTTTCCGTCGATTCGTTGCCCGAAGGGATGACAGTCTTCTACGGACCGAACGAAGCGGGCAAGACGACGTTGATGCAGTTCTTGCGTACCATGCTTTATGGTTTTACGGCCGAGCGACGACAACGTTACTTGCCACCCGTATTCGGCGGTAAACCGGGCGGTGCCATGCGAGTGACTGGCCCAGGCGGCGGATACGAGATTGCTCGCCGCGCGACGCTGAACGATCCGAGTATCATCGGTCAACTCACCGTGACCAGTAGCGATGGCGTGACACAGGGGCAGCATCGATTAACAACATTGCTTGGTAGTGTCGATGAGTCGATCTTCACCAATGTGTTTGCGATCGGTCTGCGCGAGTTGCAGGAACTCAGCACACTAGACGACACGGCTGCCGCCGACGAACTGTACAAACTCTCGAGTGGACTCGATCGTGTATCGCTCGTCGATGTGATGCGACAATTGAAGAATGCTCGCGGCCAAGTCGCTTCGATCGAAGCGGATGCTGGGCAATTGACGACGATGCTCCAACGAAGAGAGAAGCTGCGCGATGAGATCGAGCAGTTGACCGGTCGTGGCCGCCGTTGGGGTGAGCTCGCATCGCTGCGACGCAATCAACAGAACGAAATCGACGAGCTAAGACAGCGAATCGAACAATGGGAACTCGAAGCCAAATCCGTAGAGACAGCGCTACAAGTCCGCGAACCGTGGCTTGCTCGCGAAACGACTCGTACGAAAGTCAAGTCGCTCAATGCACGAACCGATTTGCCAGACAATTCGATCGCAAAGCTTCAAGAGATTCATGAACAGATCGATGACAAGCGACGCCAGATTCAGACCTTAAAGGAAGAGCGACGATCGCTTCGAGAGCGCGCAGCCAATATGCCTGTCAGTCGAGGGATCATGACCTTGGCAGGCAAGATCGATGCGGCCCACGAACAAGGACCGTGGATCACTAGTTTGCAATTGCAGATCCAACGATTGGAATCCGAATGCCAACAATCTCAAGAGCAACTCATCGAGGATGCGAAACGATTAGGGCTTTCGGAGCAAGATCAGGAAGCATTGTTGAATGACAAACGGCTCGCAAACATGCCCGACCTCTCGCGACAAGCGATCAGTCAACTCTCAGGGCCCGCTCGCGATGTGCGTGTTTATCAACAGCGACTGAAACAAGTGAAGGAGCAAGGGAACTATGACAAGAAAGAATCCGGTAGGCTCGCTTCCGAGATCGATGGATTTTTGGCAGTGCATGGCCAACCTGATTTGACATCCGCTCACAAGAATGCGCAAGAGCATTTAGCATCGCTGCGCAAGGCACAGATGCTCGACGAACGGATCGAGAAACTCCGCCGCCATCGTAAAGAACTCGAAGAACAAGCAGTCGATCTCGAAGCGGAAGAAGTCTTTCCGATCGACGATGCGCGACGATTGTTGTTTCCCTTTGCAGGCGGTTCGATGCTCTGCATCTTTGGACTTGGAAAGTTTCTCGGTTGGTGGATTGCCAAGAGGCAGCAAACCAATCTGGATGGAACCCTCATCCACTATGACCCAAGTCCACAGGATCAAACGATCGGCTTTCTGCTAGTCATCTTGGGGATTGGTCTGCTAATCTATACCTTCTTCCGCTGGAAGGGGATGGAGCAAGAATCGAAGGATGAGATCAACAACTGCGATTCGCAATTGGATGCCGTCGATGCACAATTGAGAAAAGCGATCGTGGAACGCGACGAACAACTCGCTGCACTTCCTGAACATCAAGGAACCCTCGAACAACGCATTCGGGACGCAGAGAGCGATCTGATCCAATGCGAAAACTATCTCCCGACGTTACACAACTATCAAGCGGCCGATCAACGCTTCGCCACAGCCAAGCAACAGGCCAAAGAAGCCATGCACGGCCTCAAGTCGGCTCGTGCTCACTGGAAGAAAGTGCTCCACCAGCTCGGTCTTGCAGAGTCTCTGTCCCCGAAGAGCATTCGCATATTGGCCGAAGGCTATGAATCGCTCATGCAGACGCGAAAGCGACTCAAGGCACAGCAAGATGAATTAGCTCAACGCAAGATCGAGCTATCGACGGGGCTCCAGCGAATCGAAGCCCTTTCGATGCAGCTCAAAGTGGCCATCGAAGAATCTCGCGATGTTCCCAAAGAGAACAAGCAATCACTCTTGGAACGAGTCGAACAGACCCGAGACCAGAATCGTTCCTCCGATCAAAAGCGAGACGATCGAAGAGACAGAGATCGACGAGATCAACGTCAACGAGACGAACAAATCTCGATTCGCGCCGCCTCCTCGGCGGCTGCCCCAATGACCGCCGAAGGCCCATTGCTCAAACTGCAAGAGCTAACTAATACGTTAGCACAACACAAACAGTACCTAGTGCAACGCAAAGATCTGAAATCGCAGGACGAAGAGTTGTCGCGCAAACAAAAATCGCTTCAACGTTTGATGGACAAATGGATCCGAGCACGGCAATCGCACTTGGCAGATTTGGGTGTCGAAAACCAAACGCAACTGGAAGAAATGTTGTCGCTAAAACATCAGTACCTCAAACTGCAAGAAGAGGTCGATGAACTCGATAAGCGAGTCCGTAGCATCATCGGTGGGCATGTGCCGTACGAATCCATCGCTCGCTTGCTGGAGAATACACCTGGCAGTGAATTGGAGAAGCGATGGGATACGCTAGGCCAACGTATGCAACAAGCTCAGGAGCGAATCAACGTATTGCTCCAACGTCAGGGTGAAACATCCCAAGAGATGAAGAGCCTAGCCGCGGACCGACGCTTAGCGGAAAGCAAACTCGAACTGGCTTGCCTCGAAAAGCAGATCTCTTTCTGCGCGGAGCATTGGAGAACATTGGGAGCCACGACTTCCATGCTGGAAAAGGTATGCGAAGTCTACGAGACAGAACGACAACCCGAGACACTGCGCGAAGCGTCTGCATTCCTCAAACAATTAACCGACGGCAAATACGTGCGCGTTTGGACGCCGCTGGGCAAGAATGCGCTGCGCATCGACAATGACAAGAATCAAAGCTTGCCGTTGGAAGTATTGAGCCGTGGCACGCGAGAAGCGGTGTTCATCGCTTTGCGATTGTCGCTCGCGGCAGCTTACTCGCGACGAGGCGTTACGTTACCGTTGGTGCTTGACGACGTGCTGGTCAATTTCGATTCGATCCGCGCCAATTTCGCAGCAAAAGTGCTTCGCGACTTTGCGGCGCTCGGCAACCAAGTGGTTATGTTTACATGCCATGAACACATTATGCGAATCTTCCATAACATTGGCGTTCAAGTCCGGGTGTTGCCAGCCCAAGGTCAATCGGGCGAAGCCAAAGTCTATCAACCGCACGATACTCCGGTTCTGGTCAAGCGACCGCCAGAGGTTATCGTTGACAAAGAACCAATGGTTGCGCCAGCAGTGGCCGTTCCGCCAGTTGTGATCGCACCACCGGAGCCGATCTACATCCCAGCACCAGCCCCTGAACCGATCCTGGTTCGTGAACCAGTTGTAATTGATGAGCCGATCGAGGAACCCGTTGTCGTTCTTCGCGAGGATATTGCGCCACCGGAACCGATCGTCATCAAGCCACGACGTCAGCCGACGCCAATTGCGGTTGAAGCAGTCGAAGCGGTCGAACCTGAGCCATTCTCGTTGTGGTATGAACAAGATTTGCCAATGGAACCGGTGGAAGATACTGCGGATCGACTTTGGACGGAGCTGGATCGAATAGATCTCCCATTCGAAGGGGAGCCACACGATCTATGGTGGAGCGAAACTCATCGCTAGCCGAATTGTAGATTCGATCCCCACGCCGAAACGTGATCGCTTGTTTTACGTGGATAGCGGTTGTTCGGTGAACGTAGGATGATTGTATTCCTATTGCACTTCTTGTAGGGCTCAAGCCAGCCAGGCATGGCCAGACTACTATTGATGGAATATGCATTGGGAGCGATGGGTTCTGTGCATTCTACGTCCCTCAATCGCGCTCTCAAGCTTTTCTTGAGCATGATTCCAATTGCCTCTCGAGATAAACCTTTACCGATCACAGTTCCTCACGCGGTAAGTCGTCTATCGACTGAAGCCCTATTACTTCCAAGAATCGCTCTGTCGTGAAGTATCGCAATACTCCCTCTTCTTTTTCTGCTCGCAGCAAACCCTTTCGAATTAAAAGGTTCAACGTACTTATGGCTGGTTGCCCCCATGCCTTGTCGACTTCCTCTCGGGTTGCACCAGGCTGGTATGCTATGATCGCTAAACAATCGATCGCGCTTTGAGGCAACTGGGTTTCCTTAACCTTGCCATAAAATCTCTCGCGCACGATCTCCATCGACGGTACTAATTGCATACGATAGCCGCCTACGTCCTTTACGATCTCAAAGGTTCGATCATGCGTTCGGTATCGGCGATTCAATTTGTCAATCGATTCTTCCAATTCCTCTTTTGTCATGTTTCGAAACAAACCCAAGAGTCGATCCGTCTCAACGGGACGGTTATCGTTGGTACCAAGGAACAGGATAGACTCCAATACCGATTCCGTAGTCACCAGCAGTCCGTCTGTTTCAGAAACCGAAGGTGCTTCGAGAAAGTCTTCCACTTCTTCGTGGATCGCACCGGTCGATGGTTCGAATGCAACAGGCGGATTTCCATCTAACGAGCCGCTCGACTCGGCACCCAAGGCAATGGCCGCTTGGGCGTACGCATTGCCAAGATCTTCAAGTGAAAGCCCCGCTTCGATTTCAACTTCTGGTTCTTCACCAACGGATTCTATCGGCTCAATCCGTTTTATCTTTCTTCCAAACATTCCTTGTTCCTATCAAACTTCCGTTAATCGTCCCATCGATATGCGTCGATCCAAAGGGGGCCTCGAACAAAAAAAGTACCTTCGTGAAAGGCTGGGTGAGCCAGGACATCGCCGTCTAACGTGTCGAGCTTCATACGGCCAAGTTCTTTGATTCCATCGGATGATACTTCCAATAGCAAGATCGTACCTTTGGTGGTAGTCACCAGCAAACGATTCTCATCGACAATGATCGAACAATAACCGTTCAATGCAGGGTCTTCGAACTCAGCGTGTGTTGCCAACGATCGATGAGGATCCAACACTACGAGTGTACCATCGACCCCTGCTACCCATTTACCCACGCGCACTGGGGAGTTTGTGTCATGCAACAGTTTGTCCGATTGTGCAATCAATTGAGTCGTTGATGCAGGTCCTTCTGTCCCATACGGCAACTGGTACAAACGGGCGCCGTTGTTCTCTGTCACCAAGAAAAGTTTGTCATCGATCAACACCGGTGACGGAACGTTGAAGTCTTTATCTTCTTCGGGCTTCATTTCCCAAAGTCTTTTCCCTTGGATAGCCTCCCATGCACCTAGCGAATTGAAATCGTAGTTGATCCACTGTTCTTTGCCACTCCACTGAATACCAAGTGGTGAAGCATAGGCAGCTTGGCGGCCAGCCGTTTTCCAAACCACTTTGCCGGTACTCAACTCCAATGCGACGAACGATGTTTCCAAACCACCTGGCTGTACTATGAGATTGCTACCAAAAACGATCGGACTGCTCGCATATCCCCACTGAGGCATTTTGCCTCCTAAATCCTCGACCATGTGTTTCGTCCAAAGGACTGCTCCACTCTCCAAGCTCAAGCAGTGTATTTGACCTGCGGCACCAACAGTGATCACTCGATCTTCCAAAACTAACGGATTAACACGAGGTGAATTGCCGTAATCTAACGCCAGCTTCGATGCATACGACAGCTTGGATAACTCGATGCCACTTTCAGCATCCAACAAATAAAAAAGGTCCCCTGTATCGTTTGCGTTTCTCGACGAAACAACCACTGTATCCATCGATGCGGCGATTCCACCAATTCCGTTGGCTGGCAATTCAAAACGCCAAACTCTTCTCGGTTCCTTCCAAAGCTTCGGAAGGCCAGAAACATGCGCATCACCTAATTGTCCACGCCAACGACTCCAGCCTTCACCCACTGCGAGAAGCTTTGCGGACTCACCGCGTTGTTTCTCTTGTGCGATAGAAGCATCTGCCAGCAGGATCGCTGTCACGAGACTATAAAAGCACGAGAACAAAGAAAACAAAGAGTGTTTGTTTCCCAAGAGGGCTCGCAGAATCCAACGCATGGCTAGTTCTCCGAAGTGAACTGATTCGTTACTTCTTTTCATCTAGCATATCGACGAGTCCGATACGAAAAACTCCATTGCTATCGGCTTGCCCACGTGCCATCATCGGCGTATTAAAGTGCAACTCGATGGCACCTTTCGAATCGATCGCGATAATCCCCCCTGAATCTTCAGGAAGCGTCTTGTGGATCTCGTGTTCAGCCGCTTGTTTCAAACTCTCCCCCAAATACTCCATGCGGGCGGAGATGGCTGAAGCGATATGGTGTTTGATAAACAATTCTCCTTCACCGGTACAACTAACGGCACACGTCGCATTTTTTGCGTAGGTCCCCGCGCCGATGATAGGAGAGTCTCCAACTCGCCCAAACTTCTTTCCTAGCAAACCTCCTGTACTCGTCGCCGCGGCTAGATTGCCATGCTTATCTCGAGCGACGCAACCGACTGTGCTCAATCGAAACAGTCGATCCTCTGCTTTGTCAAAGTTGAGTTGCGAGGTTGCTGCATCTCGCTGTGCTTGACGTTCTTTCCACTTCTCCCAATTCGCTCGCTGCTCTGGTGTCTTAAAGTAGTCTTGGTTCTCGAGTGGGATACCAACTTGCTTTGCGAACAAATCTGCTGCACCACCTGTGAGCAATACGTGCGTTGTCTTGTCACGAACGGCTCGCGCGAGCCGGATAGGATTTCTCGCTTGCGTAACATTGGCGACTGCGCCACAGGAAAGGTCCGTGCCATCCATCAGACTGGCATCCAGCGATACATCGCCCACATCATTAAACACTGCTCCCCGTCCTGCATTAAAGTTGGGGTCATCTTCTAAAATCTCTACGACCGTCTGGACGACATCGATGGCCAGAGCACCCTTTGTCAAAAGATCTTGTCCTTTTGCCAAAGCGGTTCGCAGGCCATCCATCTTTGCTTTGGTAATGTCTGGGGTTAGTTTCTTCGGATCGCCACCCGCCCCTCCATGGATTGCGAGCGACCAAGTTCCTGCCTTATTCTCCATCGGTGTTTTCGTATCCTGTGCGCTGCCTTGAACAACAAAGATCGTTCCGACCAAACCGGCAGCGAGAATGTTCACTAACGCCGATTTCTTTTTTCGAACGGTACTTTTAAACAATATCGGAGTCCTCATGAAACAACCCTGGAAAGGAACATACAAGATGATACTGCAACGGGAAACAGAGTCGACAAACGCGAAGGTTTTTTGCTGAAATAGACGTCTAGTCCAGCATTACTCGCGTACTACATGACTCGATTCAGAACGGGCTTCCCACACTTCCAGTCGTTTCTAGGGTCATGCCGCATCCACCCTGCTGCTTCCCAACCCGCTGCTTGAGCGGATTCAGAATCCTATGCTCACGGGCTTGTTGCTCTAATGGTAGGTTGGCCACTCTTGGCGGTCTTGAACAAGAGTAACTGAAAGTCGCTGATCGTTTGCCCGTCCAAAACCGGTGACCTGGAAGATTATCATATAACACTCGATCGTTTCGGCTTCGTGGGTCTTTCTAAAGTTACTCCCCAGCATCCATCAAGCTACCGGTCAACGTGCTATCCTAGAAAAGGTCAGTCTACGTTTCGGTTGTTAGTTCCCATACCGCTTCGACGATTGGGACTAGAACCTCAGCGTCGGGGTCTTGCGAGTCGGATTCTATTCACCTGAGATAGAAGCTATGCACTGAAAAAATACCGACTGGGTTTGATAGCTTCGCCGGGCAAAAAACAAGCTCCGTATTAAGGAGCTTGCTTTATTTTGAAACTAAGTTGTTACTACCAGGTTGATCCGGCTTACTTTGGTGTGTTTGGTTTCGGTGCCGACGATGCCGGTTCCATTGCCTGTGGGGCTCCTTCTGGAGCCTTTGGAGCAACTGGTGCATCCGCACTACACCCTGTGACGATTATACCCAGTACCACCAAACAAAATACTTTACTCATCGATGTTAACAATTTGGCCATCAGCTGCTCCGTTTAAAGTTGCGAATACTGTGAAAGTCATCGAAGGAGAGAAGGATCGAACCGATCCATCCCCCAACATCCCGTTAATTACCGTTCCCGCGTGCATACTTCCGGGGATTGCCCAACCCAGTCGCTTCGACTCAGGAGTGTTGGGGCAATTGCCAGTCGCTTGGGGGCAGAATCCAAAATCCGAGTAATAAATCCCTTGTGCCCATGGGCTAACCGCCCAACCACTGTCCACATTGCCAGCTCCTCTATTGAGGTAACCGCCTGGGCTTTCCAGAGCAAAAATTACATTGCTAAGCCCATCCGAAACAACATTAAATCCAACACCCTTTGAATCAGGATTAACATAATCGGCTGGAACTATACCGGCCGCTCCCGTTGTCGCTGTTTTGCCGTTGGCTAGTACGTTACTATATCGGAATGGGCCCTCATATGCTGGACCACGACCATCTCCGGTCGTACTGAAGTCAGGACGAATCCATCCTCGATTAAATAAATAGTGAGTTCGTCCAGTCTCGGCTACTGCGACCTCAGAAGTTGAACGGGCATAAACGCTAAAGCTAAAGCTTGGAGCCGGTGGAGTAAGACCGAAAAGACTTCCACGGAAATGTCTATCAGGGATCCCTACAGCCGCATACTGAATCATGTTTCTGTCAGCAGTGCCATCGGGCGAAGAAGGACATAAGAACGAAGGAATATTGGGTCGGGCAACACCCCAACGTCCATTTGGGACCGGTCCTGTCGCAGTTCGTGGAATATTGTTGGCTGCTAAAGATAGTGCATGAGTAGCACCAACCGTGACTCCGTTGTCATATGCTTGAAATACGGCATTCTGCTCTATGTAGGGGAGCAATCTGTAGTGAGGACCGTTAAAGCGAACGTCCAATCCTGCGGGCAACCGTCGATTCGCACTTTCAAAGTTATGAACCGCAAGCCCCAACTGCTTTAGATTATTGCTGCACTGCATTCGGCGGGCAGCTTCGCGAGCGGCCTGTACAGCCGGCAACAGCAAACCGACCAAGATCCCGATGATAGCGATAACCACCAAAAGCTCGACGAGTGTAAAGCCTTTCGGACTGTAACCCAAACTCTTTTTCATTCCTTCAACCCTCTGAATTAAAAAATATTGCGTGAAATTTGCCTACTCTGCGGCAGGAACGTCTATCGGGTAGTGTGTGTGTAGACTCTTCAATGAAAGCCTGAAGCTTTCTTTTGTCAACCTCGCGTTCACCGCGTTTCACGGGCTCGGCGGACTGACTCTTCTCCAACAACGACGCTACCCCTGAAAAATTCGCAGGCAATTCATTGAGATTAAGGTAATCGACGAACGCTAGCTTACCCCCCATAAAATTTTTTTTATTTTCCACAAAATTAAATTACTGAAAAGTAAATTTTGCTAATTCGACAGTTCTTGCCAACGCAAGAGCATTTTGTTCCTAAGGTCCTCGAGTAAACCTATATAGATTTATACTCTTGTTGTAGTTGTTATTAGCCGCCTCGGATTGTCGAAAACCTTACCGAGATGAACGAAAAGCCTTGCAGACTGAGACTAGATCGGGAACGTTTCCTGGTGGAAAAACTGTTAGACGGGCGACGATCCAAGGGAAACAACGCTCCAGGAAAAACAGCGGTTACCAACATCGATATTCTCCATGTCGAACATGTAGCCACTAGCAAACGAAATGAAATGGCGATTCAACATGTTTTCAACAAAAATCGATGGTGTGGCCTTTGATATGGATGGTTTGCTTCTGAACACCGAGGATCTCTATGGAGAAGTCGGGCAAATCATGATGCAACGGCGAGGTAAAGTGTACCGAGACGAAGTGCGGCGGGCTATGATCGGATTGCCAGCACCTCAGGCCTTTGGCGTGCTTATCGAGGCTGAATCTCTCACAGAGACTTGGCAAGAGCTCCAGGAAGAAACCGATCGAGTATTCGACGATCTCCTGCCAACCAGATTGCAATTGATGCCAGGGGCGAGCGAACTTTTGCAGCGATTGGAAGAAACGAGTATTCGCCGTTGCATCGCCACCAGCTCAACTCGGGGCTTTGCTAATAAAGCTTTATCGCTGGTGGGTGTGCTTCATAAATTCGATTTTGTTCTAACAGCGGCCGATGTCCCGCGAGGCAAACCATCGCCAGACATCTACCGAGCGGCAGCAGCACAAATGGGGGTATCGGTCGAGAACATGCTGGTCCTGGAAGATAGCCCTACTGGAACCAAAGCAGGAGTCGCAGCGGGAGCCTACGTCGTCTCGGTCCCGAACGAACATACGATGGACGGTTGTTTTGCCGGCGCGAAGTGGGTCGCGGACAGTTTGAAAGATCGACGGTTAAGTCTACTATTGAGTGCGCACAGGTAGACAAAGCCGACAAAAGTCACGCTTTGACCGTAGCTTGGGACCATTGTCCCGAGAGGATGGATTTTCCAAGAAATTAGAAATTATTGACGGCCGGTACAATAGTCACGATGGTCCCAGCCTATTTTGACTTTTGTCGATTGTGTCTAGATAACGAACTCGCAACAAACTCATAGACGAAAACTAAGTCCTGGATGAACGAAAAGCGTGTGGTACTAGCCATGAGCGGCGGAGTTGACTCCAGCGTCGCGGCTCATTTGCTCAAGGAACAAGGGTTTGAGATCGTTGGCGTCTTCATGCGACATGGCGAGAAATCGAGCCAAGCGTGCGAATTGGATTCGGGCAAACCCAATCCACTCTTGCCGATCTTGCAAGGCAGGCTCGATCACAAACAGGGTTGTTGCAGCGCTAGCGATGCCGCCGATGCACGTCGTGTCGCGGACAAAATGAGTATCCCCTTCTATGCTTTGGATCTCGAAGAAGACTTCAAACGCATTGTAGATTATTTTATCGATGAATATCAACATGCTCGAACTCCCAACCCATGTGTGCAATGCAACAACTGGATCAAGTTCGGTAGGCTGTTTGACTATGCCGATGCGGTCGATGCCAAATACGTCGCCACAGGCCATTACGCGCGGATGGTCGCTGGGAACGGTAACGATGCATGGGAGCTTCATCGAGGGTTGGATGATGACAAAGATCAAGCGTATGTACTGACAGGCATCGATAGAAAGCTTCTAAGCAGGATGTTGTTGCCGGTGGGTACTTTTCACAAAACGCACATCCGTCAAATGGCGACCGACATCGGTCTCAAAGTGGCTGACAAAAAAGATAGTCAAGAGATTTGCTTCGTAACCTCCGGACTGCACGCACAATTCATACGTGACAAAACGGGAAAATCGGTACCTGGAGAAATTGTTACGGAACAAGGCAAAGTGGTTGGCAAGCACGAAGGGATCGAGGGCTTTACGATCGGGCAGCGCAAAGGTCTGGGAGTCGCGATGGGCTCGCCGTATTTCGTAACACGAATCGAAGCCGACACGTCCAGAGTCGTGATTGGACCGCATGAATCGCTCGGTCGAAAAAAGCTGCATGCGAACCAAACCAATTGGCTCTACGATGTTCCGCTGAATCAGCCTTTTCCAGCGGAAGTCCAAATTCGTTACAACTCCTCTCCACAGTTGGCTAAGGTGACTGTAAACGACGATAAGTCCTTTGAGGTTGAATTCGATGAGCCTGCTTACGGCGTGTCCCCTGGTCAGTTGGCAGCGGTGTTCGAAGAAACGCGAGCCCTAGGTTGCGGCTGGATTCTGTAGCTCGACGAACCTTGGGCGACCAGT
>JAJTID010000099.1 GCA_021300155.1 Pirellula sp. | reverse complement strand
TGCGGGCATTGGCGAGCAAGCTTGGTGTTCAGCGTCTTGCGAACATCGGCTGACGGTTTGTTCGACTTCTGCGAACTGGCCTTAAGACAGCGACAAAATCCGTTCGAGCTGAAAGTAGAAGCTCGAACTAGGTATCGATACGCCCTCGATGCTCAAATTTTCTTGCCGATGTAGATGCATTGCCCCACTCAAGGCAAAATCGTCGCACAAATCCGCAACTTGCTCTCAATCAACCCGAGATCTCGAGCCATTCGAGATTGGATTTTCCAGGAAAGCTAAATGTGAAGTAGGTAAACAATAAATGTGCATGTCCTTTTTTGCCTTGTTCGCCAGTAGAGTTGCGGGCGGCTTGAGGGGTTAGGTTAGATTGAAAAGATTGGTGGCGTTTCGCATGAATAGTAGATCGACATGTGCGAAGTTGGGTGGAAGCCAGTGATCGGAGCGGTATCGCATCTCCTGAAGCGTCGAGGCACTACCGGCCAAGTAATTGTGATCTCGATGCCGCGTTCGCCGATCTGCATCCACGACGATGGGTTGGCCACTTATTAGATACTCGCCAGGTGGCATTCCTGCGGCGCTCATCGAGTCGCTCGTGATGATGACTTTTTCGGCACCGATGATTTCGACGAACGACCTCAATAACCAATAGGGAAGATGAATGCCGTCTGCGATCAAGGATACAAACAGCTTTTTTCGGAGTGCCAGAACTCTTGAGATGATGTTTTCATGGCGTTGCACTTCTAATGCGCAACCGTTCCCCAGATGCGTGAAGCCCTTCAAGCCGTGCTCGATCGCTTGACTCAAACAATCGAACGTAGCATCGCTGTGTCCGCCAAAAACTACCACATTTTGGATGGTAAGATATTCTGTCGTTTTGAATTGATGATCGGTTTCGGGTGCCAACGTCAGCATTCTGATGCGGCCGCGACCAAAATCCAGGAGCCGCTTAGCAACGTCAAGTTGCGCGTCCAGAATCGCATGCTCTGGATGCGTGCCACGGTACCCGGACTGTCGTGAGATGAACGGACCTTCGATATGCAGACCGGCGACCAAAGAATCGAGCGTAGAGTCTTGCTCGATGAAGGAAACTATTTTCCCAATCCGTGCCCCCATCGATTCAACGGGGGCCGTGATGATTGTTGGAAAAAAGAGGCCGATGCCTGTCGCACGAAGCTTAGAACATGCGAATTGAAATGCATCCAACGTTAAGGCGTCGTCATTGAAGTCGACGCCAAAGGCACCGTTTACTTGGATATCAAACAAAGTTACGCCTGTTGCGCTGATTCTAAGGCTGCTTCCAGCTTAGTCCGCGGAGGAATGCCTTGAAATCGGTCGACGATCTCACCGGATTTGAACAAGAGCAATGTTGGGATCGCATTGATTCCGTAGCGTTGAGCAAGTTCAGGATGGTCTTCGACGTTGACTTTGCCAATGCGAACACTGCCGTCATACTTGACCGCAAGTTCTTCGATCAACGGAGCGATTTGCCGGCAAGGTCCGCACCAAGTCGCCCAGAAGTCGACCAAAACAGGCTGTTCCGACTGAAGAACATCTGTATCAAACGCTTGTTCTGTGAATTCTGCTGCGTGCCCCATCTCTATTACCCTTTGTAGTGAATTCGTTTTCTTGTCGGTGGTCCGTCCCTATCCTGACAATTTGTCCTGCTTTAGGAATAGCATCACTTTAGTGCACTTTGTGTACCAAGCCAAGATGCAGCGGGCGAATTACGTATTCTAATTCCGGATGTTGGACTTAGCCTTGGATATCCAGTTCGTGTTGCTCTCCGTCGTCGGCAGGCAAGCTAGCGAGGGCAATTGGATTTGTTTCGTTCTCGCGGGGGGCTGAATGTTTTCGTTCGTTGCCAGGGGGGCCATCGTAGCGTTCGTTGGCGTCGCGATCTCCTGTTTTCTCGGCGTGCTCCAGGGCATTAACGCCAGTTGGGGTGTTTTGGGTGGTCGTTGAATGAGGTGTACGAGCATGCGAAGCGGTCTGAAGCGCATGCGCAGCCGGATTCGGCCAATTAGAAGATGGAATCTGCATTTTTCATCGCATACCTTCAAAAGTGTTCATGAGAGGGACAGAGCGTTTCATTTGTGGATTTGAGGTGGTGCCGGTGACCTCGATCATGAAGAGGTTTGGTGAGTTTCTCAGTGGGTGCATCATTGCGCCAACGATTGTTCGTTTGCTAACGTTCGCTTGCAGATCAAGTTGCAATTCACGTCGCATATTGACCCAGCCGTTACCACGAAGCGACAAAAGATCCCCATCCAATTGCATCTCTTCAATCGGGATACGTTCGCCATCCACAGAGAATTTAACATCCCCCGCATCGAATGCACCTTGATCAGGTCTGATTGACAGCAAATTGAGCAAGCGAACCATGACTGGCAATTGATACAGATTAGCTTCGCGAAGCCATGCCATGCCGCTACCTTCGATTGCCGTTAAGTTCGTGAGTGATCCGTTGAGGTCACATTGCATCCACAGTCGGCCATTGGCTTGCGGATTGGTCTCCCCCAGATCCAAAAGGCAATCGCGTACGTGAGAGTCGATGAGGCGAACTTTGTATCTGGCACGTTTGCCGTCCAGCGGTTCCATCCCGCTTAAGAACAGAGTCCCTCCTAAGGCTCGCGCCTTAAGATCCTTTTCAGAAACATCCAGGGGAGGAAGATTGCGATTCGAAGGTGGTTGTGAGATGGGTGGAGGAGACTCTTCTGGGGTTTCGCGCGCAAGCACTCGAGAAGCGGTCGCGAATCGTGCATCCAATCGGTTATGTAGATTCTGTCGAAGCGACGCTTGAGTAACTACACCTGTGTCACCTGCAAACTGTTGAACATTCTCGTCCAAGTTCAAACCACGGGAGGGAACGCCACCTTCACGTGGATCGGCTGTTGCCAACCATTCGATTGCATCGCGTCCAAAGTAGAGCATCGACTGGGTAATAGCAAACGGACCGGTCAATCCTGTAACAGGTACACCCTTGATGGCAAGCGAATCAAACTCCACGACCCCAGAAGCGATGGGACCTTGGTGAGTATTCTCACCTCGCATGGAAATTGTACCACGCATCCCTGATGCAATAGCACCGCCAGCTATTCGCCCATTCTCGATATCGAGGTCTAGATCCCATGATCGGACTATCGAACCGTTCTGCGAGTTTGGCGATCCGATGTACGTTGAACCAGTGATACTCACCGGGCCGCGAAATCCGATGCGAAGCAAAGGTGAACAAACATACTCAGGCATGCAATTGAGAAAACTCTGATCCACCCAAAACCTAGAGGATGGTAGCCACTGAATGGTGCCATCCCATTTGCCGTCTTGCAATAGGCGACAATGCCCCTCCGCTCGCAAGTTGCTCGATTCGTGTACCCCCGAAAGAGAGCGAATATCAATGCGTCCCGGTTGATAGACAATTCTGCATTCGACATCATTGATGGAATAAGGAAGTGCGGCAGGCCGAAAGGCGACGGAGCGTCCAATGCTCGCAGTCGGATCACGGTTCTCTATCATCTCTACGCGCAAATCGAGTATCTCGTTCAACGCGTTCTTTCGAATCAGCACATGCGCATGATCCATGGACCCGGTTGGCTGTAATTGGTCCCACAATCCTCGGACGGTCAAGGGCATTGCACTCTGCAATTCTTCATCCAACGCTACATCGTAAGCATCAAATTGCAAATCGAGGAATTCGATGCCTCCATCGCGGGTTTGACATGTCCCCGAAGATTTGATGCGTGCACCATCGTTTCGGCCAGCAAAGTCTTTGAGAATCAATCGTTGATTGTCTAGTACAGCTTCCCCGCTGATGTCCATGATGGGATAGCGAAACTGATCATACTTAATCGAACATTCTGAAAACGTAACTTCGACCGAACGCGATACAAAGTCCATGTTGTCCGCAGTCCGCTGAAATCGAGCGTTCTTGAGATGTACTGTTCCTGCTGGATGAAGGGAATAAATAAAGTTCTGCAATCCGCCTGACTCGGCGCCGCGAGGCGTCAGCGCCTTGAGCAATGTCTCATCCAAAGCCACGGGGCCATCGGCAGACAACGACAAGTCGAGAAGCCATCTCGGTTGATGTCTCGTCAGCGTCAACGAACCCACAATGCGTTGCTCGCCTGCTATGCCAGTGAGGTCGGTGGTTGTTATAACGCCATCGAGATATTCAAATCTGCCTGAGATGCCGTGTGTTGGGTATGGGAAGATATCAGGATGAACGCTTACGTCTTTCGCTTGGACGATAACATGTGGTTTCCACGAGACGCCGTTGTAGTGAATGTTCGCTTGAGCATCGACTCGACCGGTAGCTCGTAGCTTCTTCCAAGTTTCTTGAATATCAGCCGGCAAAGATTGAAACAGACGTTGATTCAGTTCGAGATTATCCACTTCCGCGATGCACGTCAGGGGGGACTGTTGCGTCATCCCCTGCCAATCCACCGCGACCCTTAAACTGGCATCTCCACTTCGGGCTTTTCCGTTTCGAACTTGAAGCAACGAGTCCTTACAGTAAAGGTCGGCGGATAAGTCTTCGAGTGGAAAGGCTATCTTTGGAGTTTGCCATCGACCGCGAGTAACCCTCGCATAGCCTTCCCAAGAAACCTTTTGATTGTGATTTTCTGCATGAAAACTGCCGCTGAGTTCTGCAGATGCACCGTCGAGCGGAAACAGCCATTGCTGAACAACGTGTGGCAATTGCGAGACCAATCGAGGAGAGTAATCGAACTTCTCCAGATGTCCGTTTGCGTCCCATGCTGTTTGCGTGTCGTTCATCCTCGCGACGACGCTCAGTTTTGTAAAGTGACTCGAGGAGACACTGAAATCCGCTTGCACTGCCATGGGTATCTTCGGATTGCTTGGGACTCGCGGAAGCAGCCCAATTTTTGCTTGCAGATCATGACAGACTACTTCCTGATTCGATCGGCCCGTCTCACTACCGATTCGAATCAAGCCACTTCGTACTTCAATCGAGGGAAAGTCTGGAGTGATCGGCTTACCACTTCGCAGTTTTTGGATACTCCAACTGCCATCGCTTAATGGCCATACGCCAATTTCAACGCCATCTACGATGACTTGTTTGATTGGAACCTGCCCTTGCGCAAGTCCTAGCCAGTCAATCGGGCCAAGGCAAATCAATCGACTGCAACGCAGTACGTTCCGACTCCCTTGGTCGGTATGTTTCGCGATGCGAACGCCCTCCAGCAAAATGGATTTACCGGGTTGAAGGCTAGCACGATCGAGAGAGACTTCGTGACCAGGTAAAGCCTTTCGCAATCGAAGAAGTATCTCTCCTGTCAGTTTGTGATCGATTCGTCCGATCGCATAATAGTAGCCGAAGAAACAAAGTGCGATCACCACCAACAGCCAACGAAGCGCACCGCTCCCGCTGCGAGTCTTCGCAATGACTTTGTCGTTGCTTGTCGCCGTTAATATTTGTTCAGGTTTGTGAGGTTTTGAAGCCATCCTTGGCATCGTTTGTTAGTAAGCGACGATCTTGGCAACAACGAACGAACCAGCAAAATCCTATGCCAGCAAGTACACACAATACCAGTACCGCAGGTTGTCGATATCGAACCGAACCAATGAACAGCATATGAATCAACGCGAAGTAGATGCAGGGTAGCGAACATAACCAGCATCCCATTTCTTTGCGGCAACTCCATGCTCCCATGGATCCAAAAATCAAAATTGCAAGGTAAACGATTCCCTCCGCATACCGTATCGCACCGTTTCCAATTTCCTTTGCCACCGGAAACGGTTGCCACGTTTTCACCAACTTTACCAAGCTTAACGAAACAGCGTCAGATGGATTCTCAAAAGCCCATTGAATAGCAGCATTGCGCAGTCGACGGTCGACTCGCCATTCCAAAGTTGATTCTAATGAACCACCGGAAGCGATTACCAACTCGTCGTCGCGGAGTTGCTCTGCCAAGAAGACACCAGAAAAAGCCATTCCCTCATCGCTGCTTCCCGTCGCCTTCTCGTGCAAACCATCGTAGAGACTTGCGCCCACTTGCAGCGTCGTAGGAACAAATTTTCCAGTGATCGCATAGTTCCGAATCCACCAGGGCGCCATTAGCACGATGATCCCTAAAGCGAATGCTAGCCATTGAAACGCGATTGTTCGCAGTGATAGTGTTCGTCGACACAGCCACCACATTGACAAAACGTAGATTGCTAGCATTCCTCCCCATAGGCTCCAGCTTGGTCTGGCGAGAATTGCTAGCCCGCTAAAAATGCCGCCGATCAAAGCGACACCGTATGTGATGTTCGTCTCTGTAAACGTGGACTTGCGTTTATTGACGTCCATCAATCCTCTACTCGATCTTTGGATCGCATAGATAGACGCAATCATGCATGGGCAAAAAACACTTTCGCTCAAAATCAAGATGCTCATCCCGATTGCGCCAGGATATACCGCAGCCAGTGCGCCTGCCACCAAACCAGCTTCTTCGGAGCAAATATCCGATGTAATTCTGAAGATACCCCATACGCACAGCGTCCCTAACGCACAGCCCAGGAGTCTTGCATAGAATACACTACGACGTTTGGAATGCCCGCTACCCACGACTGTTGCATCGGGATTGGAGATCGAAGTGTTCTCATTTTCGTCTGCCGCAAACGGAGCGAGTAGCAGTGGATAAAGTGGTGCACGAAAGATCTTTGAGTTTTCGCTACCATACTCAAATCTCCCTTTGGAGAGATTTTGCGCAATCACCCAATAAGAATCGCTGTCTCCAAATCGAAAAAATCGATGTTCCGTATCCAAACGACTTTGCCAAAAACAGGCCGCGGCCATGCGTAGGCTTAATGCGATAAGCAACAAGCCAAAAAGGAGCTTTCGATTGGAAAATCGATTCACGGCACGAAACGAAGCTTCAAGTTGTTCATCCAATTGGCCACATACAAAACGTCTTCAAGAAACATGTCGCTATCAGCGTGAGAATCTCGAATCTTGATTCGGTCAAGTTCGGCTTTGGTACTGGATTGTGATGAGTCTGCCGGATACCATCGATCCTTCACAAAGTACTCTACCCAGCCGTGAAGTCGCATTTGTGGCGTGGACCCGTCTTGGTTGTAAACCATGCCAATTGCAATCCTCGCTGGTATTCCAGATTTACGACACATAGAAGCGAAAAGTAATGCATGTTCGAATCCGTCCAGTTTTTTCGCTCGTGAGATCTGAGGCAGTTTTCGAATCTCACGGTCGAATTCAATCGTCTCGTACCTTTGCATGATCGCCTGTCGAAAATGCTCGACCGTCAAGAACTTATCCTTTGTGGCTTCTTCCGTGAGGCCAGATCTGAAAGAGTCAAAAAAATCGGCGGCTATCGATGATTCCGTATCGCACCAATCCGAGGTCAATTTTGCTGCTTTCGAAGGATTGATCTCTCGCTCAATACCGACAGGAAGATCTTTGTTTTTGTCTACTCGGAACAGAGTAATATCACAGGTTCGCGCGGTAGGTACGGAGCGGACGCGTTGGTTGGTTTTCTTTGATACGATGGGAGTCGGATCTTCAGTAACATGCGTCAGTCGATAGACGATACTATCGTTTTGACTCAATGCAGCAGTGTAAGTGTCTCCGTTAGAACCGAGTTCGAGTGGGCAGGTTAAAGAGGGGACGAATTGAAGATCCGATGTTTTCGAGAACTCGTTGGCTAATTTCTCTTCTACTTGAAAGACGCGAAGGTTTAGTTCGGGAAAACTGGTTTTGATGACACGTCCGTCTCGATTCATCCACAGCTTGGACTTTCCAACCTGATTGCCATCTCGATTGCTTACCGAAACTTCCAGTAGTTCCATCGACGGGCCAAGCATTGTAGAGGATTTATTAAAATCCAAACCCTCTAGTTGCGATTCGACAACCTTTCCGATCATCGGGTCGAAGTATCGAATACTTCGAATCTCACCCGACTTCAGTGGTTTGCGAATGAGTGATTGCTCAACAGCAAATGGTCCTCGAACATTATCGTCTAGCTTTATCTCGGTCCTAGACTTTGCTCCGTCGGTAGTCGCTTCTATCGTCAATACATCGTCCGAGTTGATGGCAACAAACTCGCGTTTGATATCTCCCGAAACCAAAGATCCCGAGATACTTACTAGCTTTCCGTTCGTCAGTTCGGTTGATTTGACTTCGAGACGTTGCCGTACTAGTTTTCCGGCGCGTTGCACGTGCACGGTGCTCTCTAGTTCAATCTTGAGGTTTTTGTCCCGATTGGTGGGAGCGAAGACTCTTCGAGAGGAGTAACCTGCAGGTGCGTTGCCGACAAATGTCATTTCCCAAACTTGATACGGTAGGTTCAGTTCGCCGCTCCATTCTGCACTGGGATCGTCAATAGAAATGGGTGTGAGCTTTTTCTCTTTTAGCACCACATCAGAACCGAGGATTTGCGGATCTGGCTCCCGGGATGGCTTGGGATCTTTCGCGAGTGCCCCCGGGGTATCGTCTGGGATAGGCAACTCAGTCTCGGTTGCTTGTTGACCTTTGCTAACGACACTCGATGCTGCTAGTGGACTGTTCGATAGGTTGAATGGTTGATTCTTTGACGAACTCAGTTCTTCAAGCATCTTCTCTGGGCTCGGCTTATTGGGCTTCTCGCTGGGCTTGGTGCACCCACTGGCGAGCAGAGTAACCAGAAGTAAAGGAGGGATGTATCGGAAAAAACTGCGACACGCGGGAAGACTGATTTGGAAACTTTGCAAGCTTCTAAACATCATAGACATGGATATCGTCGGAGAAGGGGCATAGAAACACGGTCTCTCCATCGTATCCAAATTTCGAACTCTTGCATCGAGCAAAGTTTGGATGCTAGATCGATCCTGGGAAGAAGTTGCGATTGTGCGGGTTGTAACGACACGAAATCCGTGAGAATTCATTCGAAAATGGAATGCATTGCTGGAAGGTGACCTAACTTTGGTTGTTCCTCACTGGATGAGGGACGCGAACTTTATTGAACCGAACTCGAAATCATTGAGAGCCACGATGGGAAACGCTCCCGGCTTCCCAGCCAGCAAACCCAACACAGTCGCGGAAAACAATCCTCGAACTGTCCCCACTTCCAGCTTTGAAAAGCTGAGCGGAGAAGAATTGGAAGCCCATATGGGTGTATTCCGATACGGTGCGTTCGATCTAACAGATGCGGTGCGACCTTCGTACGACTTGCAGGTTGTGCCAAAGCAAGGTTTCCGCCACGACTCGTATTTGGATCCAAAAACCAATACGGAAGTTCCGGTCATTATGGCTGCAGCATCCCGCGAACGATTGTTCGAGCTGTTTATGGATCTCATCGATTGCCTCGGAACAGAAGTCGACGTCGTGCTCGAGACTAGCCACCATGGCGATTCTGGTGAGCACGATGATCGCTATCGCGAATGTATCGATGTCCCCGTTTTGAAGAGCATTCTCTACGATCACGAAGATTTGCTAGTCAATGATGGATGCACCGGCATCGCCATATTGAATCCCACCAAGCAACAAGAGATTCAATTCGATGAACACAAGATGTTATTGTGCTACGGTTATCCACTTGAAAAATTCGAGAAGGTACTAATCGAACATGATGTCTATCCAGACGAAGCAATTCGATTCATCTCAGAGGCAGAGCACGTACATAGTAGTACAGATGCGATGTCGAGAGAGTTTGAGAGATTGCAAACAGCTCTCGGTATTGACGACGGCTTTGAGAATGACGGTTACAGCGAAGCCCGTTAACTCGATGTAGTTTTTTTCGAAGCTCCCGCTGTTGCCAAAACATCGTGGGAATCGAGACAACAATAACCTATTCTGCATGCCTCAGAAACTCGTGTTGTGGGCCTTTTCGTTCGCAATCGACGACTCGCCATTTGCCATCCATCTGCTCGAGTTCCAGTTGAATCCATGCGGCTAGTTTACCTCTCACCCCTGCAGTAGATCCCCCTTTTGACTCCGCATCCGCAATGACATTCATGCGTACAAAGGCCACCTTTCGGGCGGCCGCCATGTGGAAGTCGATAGCATGGATTTGGGTAATCTTCGCTTGTTCGAATTTGAATCCAGGTAGTTGAGACATCGCTAGATGCACTCGTTCGGTCGCTTCCGGATGAACACGACTCTTTAGTTTTTCTAGTTGGTTTTGCTCCACTTCCGAAGCAGCCACGGATAGCATCGCACGCACGGACTCGCGGTCCGTCTCGATCCAGACATTGAGCCAAAGGAGGAACGCGGTTATCGCGGCAACAGCAATCGAGGCTCCACCTGCCCCTGGATTCCCTGTTTGGAGCCATCCAAATATCGTCATGGCAAACACTATTGTGCCTATCACACCGACTAGGAAGGGATTTTCGAAGAGTAGGCTATTCATTGTGTAATTTCAAAAATAGTGAAGAAGGTTTCATGCATGTCACCAACGGCAAACTACATTATCACGACTCCAATTCTAGAAAACCCTAGTAAGTATCCTTCGATTGGATAACACCGACTTTACACCGAGTTCACTATGCTTGAAACATTTCGACGCTACTGGATAGCGATGCTTGTCTTGGTCATGATTGGCCTTCATGCAAGTATCGTTGGTCTCATTAGGCACCAAGCATCCTTAGCAAAAGTTGACGCTTCCTGCGAAGTTGACTTAGGGAACTTTTTGGCTTTTCAGTCAGGTGGCAAACCACCCATCTCGATGCAACTGCATGCGATTGTACCAATTAATCATCGTATGAAGAGTCGCCAATTGATCGAATTGAATCAGTCGCAAATCCGCCAAGCACTCGAGGAGCATCTCCGACAGATCGACGGCCGCGTATTGACCGATCCCTATCTAACGGATCTCCGGTCCCAGCTCTTAGATGTGATGGTTCAAACCATTGGTAATAGCTCCATCGAGGAGTTGGTTATCACAAAGGTTTTTGAATCGAAAGATGCTAACACGCTAGAATTTATCGCACGGGGTTCTTCCAAGCAGCCACGGCAACTCGTCGCTACGCTTCGCAATCAGCAAGAATCCGATCATGATGCTGAACATGACGATGAAGAGCATGGTGAACAGGGCGCGGAAGAGCACGACGGCGAAGCAGCCCATGTTGATGATCAACATGGAGCCGATGCTAGTCACGGAGCCGAAAGCAAATCGTCCAGTAAATCGTCAGGTGCATCGCATGGTAGCAAGTCATCTAGCGGCGCTCAAGGTTCTAGCAAACCCAAGGCCAGCAGTGCCCAGGGAAGCAGTGGCAAAAAGCCTGCCGCCAAATCGTCCCACGGAAGTGCCTCCGACAAGAAAGACTCCGCCAAAAAGTCGGGCCACTAAGGTCAGATTCCAGGCTTCGTTCGGATCCTTAGCTCTGCAACATCTTGCTGAGCGCTTGCATCGCAATATGCCATTCCGGACGGGTTTGCAAATAAGTCTCCCACCAGTCCATCAACGTGGGTGCGATCTCGTCTTGCACACTCGCATCGAGCGGAACTGGAATATGCCAGTGTTCGATAGCGAGCGCTGCAATCTCGCTCGTGCAATGGCTCAACTCGACGACCTGCGCGGCCGCAAGCACCGGTGGCAGCATGGCGAGCGGGGCTAATCGCTGCAACGTCTGCTGCCCAAGAGTTTCACTAAAGACTGGCACGTCCAGGTTCAGTTGCGAAACGAGCCACGCCAGTCGTACGACTTCAGGAAGTTCCGCTAAGGGGTTTGTCAAAACCGCTTCGATCCTGGCCATGTTGGTTTGAATATGTGCATAACCATACCCGCCCAGCACGGGTTGAACAGGAATGATGCGAGCTTCAGCGACGAGCAAACGTTTCTCGGTCAATCGACTCAAATGAGCCATCAACCCCGCCCCATACCCAAGCCATTGATCTTGAAGCGGTCTGATCCGAAACCCAATCTGCTCATCGAACTTTGGAAACATCTGCTTGTAAGCGGCTTCGATATCCGTAACCCGGCCTGCCAACGATGTGATCGTCGTCGCATCGGTCGATCGGCCGCATTTGCGCAATGTAGTTTCTACTAAGTTATGGTTGGATTCAATCTCCGCAGCGGTCGCTATTAGCGTCGGCCAGAAACGGGATGCATCCACAAAACCAGCCGTCGTCGACCATTGTCCTAGAAAAGTCGAAAAGCTTCCGATCGCTTCGACAACGCTGGCGTCCGCTATCTGCTTTGGAAATGCAACAATCGCTTCTGCCGCATGCAGTGCACTTACCGAAAAGCTGGGTGTCCATCGCAATTGCATGTTGGCTACTTTGCAAATCTTTCTTGCAAGGACAATACGGTCATCGGCTTAACCCGCATCGCGGCCATCGCTTCAATCGCGATTCTTCCCGCAGCAACGGTCGTGATGCACGGAACGCCGAACTGAACGGCCGCTGCACGTATTCGTCCTTCGTCCGTTCGAGCCCCTTTGCCATTAGGCGTATTCAAAATCAACGATACATCATCGTTTTTGAGATAGTCGATCAGGTTCGGATTCCCCTCTGCCAGTTTCTTCACTGTGGTGACTGGAATGTTTCCGCGTTGCAATTCCGCCGCAGTCCCAGATGTCGCGAGCAGTTTGTAACCCATCTCATGTAACTGACGAGCCATGTCGATAATCCCAACGCGGTGACGCGACGAGATGCTAAGAAACACATTACCTGACTTCGGCAGCAAAACACCCGCAGCAATCTGGCTCTTGTTGAACGCGATCGCAAAATCGTCGCTGACCCCCATGACCTCGCCCGTGCTGCGCATCTCAGGCCCAAGCACGATGTCGACCCCTGCAAACTTTCGGAATGGGAACACTGCCTCCTTGACCGACACGCTCTTTGGTACAGGCTCTGAGGTAATCCCAAGATTCTTAAGCTTCTCTCCCACCATGACTTTTGCCGCGATGTTTGCTACAGCAGTCCCCGTCGCTTTCGCCACAAAGGGTACCGTTCGACTTGCTCTCGGGTTCACTTCGAGAACATACACGACGGGTTTGCCTTCCTCTTCCTTGATAGCATACTGCACGTTCATCAACCCAACGACTCGCAGACGTTTGGCCATCGATACCGTTGCAGATCGAATCTCATCCAGCACGGCATTGCTCAACGAGAAGGGTGGAATCACGCAAGCTGAGTCACCTGAATGCACGCCTGCTTCTTCGATATGCTCCATGATTCCCATGATCACGACATCATCGCCATCAGAAACCGCATCGACGTCGACTTCGGTTGCATCTTCGAGGAACCGATCAATCAAGACTGGCTGCCCTTGAGCTACGACGAATGCTTCGGCAACAAATCGATCGAACTGTGAGTTGTCATAACAGATCTCCATAGCACGTCCACCAAGCACAAAGCTAGGTCTAACCAAGCATGGGAAGCCAATCTTCTGAACCTCGGACCTCGCTTGGGCCATCGTTCGAGCGATCCCGTTCGCAGGTTGCTTTAGTTTCAATTCATGCAATAGAAGCTGGAATTTTTCGCGATCTTCCGCGTCTTCAATCGTCTCAACACTCGTCCCTACAATTGGGACCCCCGCATCGGAAAGGGCTCGGGCCAAGTTGAGTGGCGTTTGTCCACCGAACTGCACAATCACTCCATCGGGTTGAACCGCGTCGTAAATGTTCAAAACATCTTCCGTCGTCAACGGTTCAAAGAAGAGCAAATCGCTGGTGTCGTAGTCCGTACTCACGGTTTCTGGATTACTGTTTACCATGATCGATTCGATGCCGAGCTGGCGCAATGCGTAGCTCGCATGACAACAACAATAATCAAACTCGATTCCTTGACCGATGCGATTCGGACCTCCGCCGAGAATCATCACACGACGTTTGTCTCCTTTGACGGGAGCTTCGCATTCCTGTTCATAGGTGCTGTAGTAATACGGTGTATAAGCTTCGAACTCAGCCGCGCATGTATCCACCGATTTGTAAGTGGCAATCACACCTTGCGATTTTCGCCAAGCTCGAATCTCGCTATCGTCACTACCGAGCAACGTTGCCAATTGACGATCGGAGAATCCCATTTGCTTTGCTTGTCGAAGTGTCGGCTTGTCGACGAGCGCGATCGAACCGAGCGCGCGGAGATGTTGTTCCATTTCCACGATCTCTGCAAGCTGATCGAGGAACCAGCGATCGATGTACGTGATGTTATAAATCTCATCGATTGTCATACCGCTAAGCATCGCATAGCGAATGTACCAAACCCGGTCGGCATTAGGCTTGGAGAGTTTGGCCATGATCTCGCCGTCATCAGGGCGACGATCAGTAAACCAAAGGTCTTTGCTATCTGCACCAAAGCCAAAAGCTCCCACCTCGAGCCCTCGAAGCGCTTTTTGGAATGATTCCTTGAAGGTCCGCCCGATCGCCATCGTCTCGCCCACACTCTTCATTTGGGTGGTCAGCGTCGGATCCGCTTCGGGAAACTTCTCGAACGCAAAACGAGGAATCTTGGTTACGACGTAATCGATCGTCGGCTCAAAGCACGCTTGGGTCTTTTGCGTAATATCGTTTTGCAATTCCCACAATCGAAAGCCAACCGCGAGTTTTGCTGCGATCTTGGCAATCGGGAATCCTGTGGCCTTACTCGCTAACGCGCTAGATCGGCTCACGCGTGGATTCATCTCAATGACGATCATACGGCCGGTATTCGGTTCGATCGCAAACTGAATATTGGATCCACCTGTTTCGACACCGATCTCACGGATAATCGCAAGACTCGAATCTCGCATCCGTTGATACTCTTTGTCGGTCAGCGTCTGCGCTGGCGCGACGGTGATCGAATCCCCTGTATGAACTCCCATTGGATCAAAGTTCTCGATCGAGCAGATGATGACGACATTGTCATCCACATCGCGCATCACCTCCATCTCGTATTCTTTCCAACCGATGATGGATTCTTCGATCAATACTTCGGTGATCGGTGAAAGCGTCAAACCATTTTGAACGAGTCCTTCGAAGTCATCGCGGTTGTATGCAATCGCCGAACCGCTACCACCCATCGTGAAGCTTGGGCGGACAACACAGGGGAGCCCCACTTCGGCTAAAACTTTTCTCGCCTCTTCCAATGTATGAACGACGGCACCTCGGCAGACTTCTTGCCCGATCTTCTCCATCGCAATCTTAAAAGCATCGCGAGCTTCTGCTTTGTGGATGACTTCGGGGTTCGCGCCGATCATCTCACACTTGTACTTCTCAAGCACTCCTTCTTTCGCCAGTTCCATGGCCAAATTGAGAGCCGTCTGGCCTCCCAATGTCGGAAGAAGAGCATCAGGCCGTTCGCGCTCAATGACTTTCTCTACCATTTCCCAGGTCAGTGGCTCAATGTACGTCCGTTCTGCGGTGCCTGGATCGGTCATGATCGTAGCCGGGTTGCTGTTGACCAGGACGACTTCATATCCCTCTTCCCGCAAAGCTTTGCAGGCCTGAGTTCCCGAATAATCGAACTCGCAGGCTTGGCCGATAACGATGGGGCCAGAGCCGATCAGGAGGATTTTTTTGATGTCAGTGCGTTTGGGCACAGTAGGAACCTGGAAATTCGCGGGTGAAATGGCTATTGGCGGCCACGCACCCCAAGAATCTCTGCCCGAAAGCTTTGGAAAAAGTTCGCAATCTTACGGGCGATCGCAGCGTGCAAAGACGACGACCGCAGGGCCCTAAGACATTGTGTGGTGACCAAAATTCCACAGAACTTAGCATGCATCCCCCGTCTTTGGTAGCCTAACTGCTTATGACTGATTTAGGGGACTTAGGCTTGCTTTGTAGTGGGGCAAATGGGCTACAATGAAACTCTATGAGAAATGCAACTTCACAGCACGTTATACTTTTTCCGCTATTGATGGTCACTTCTTTGTTCGAAGTGCGATTCGCCTTTAGCGATGAAACAAAAGTTGCCGAACTCATCGGATCCTCTTGTTCCGAATGCCATTCAGGACCGACTCCCGATGGCCAATTCTCGATGGAGTCATTGGACCTGGCATCATCCGCCTGGCGCGAACCCAAACTGGACACAAAGTCCTGGGAACGAATCCTAAGGAAACTTCGAGCGGGGCAGATGCCGCCACCCGCACACGAACGACCGAACGCTACTCTGTTAAGTGCTGCGACTCAAGAAATCGAAAGAGGCCTGGAGCAACACGATCAATCGTTTCCCAAAGTGGCAAAGACTGCTGGCTTGCGGCGTTTAACGCGCACCGAATATCAAAACGCCATCGGCGATTTGCTTGGTCTGTCGATTGACGCTGCTGCATTTCTTCCCAAAGATGAGTCAAGCAATGGTTTCGACAACATCACGGTGGGCGAACTAACGCCTACCTTCATCGGACGGGCTCTTCAAGCTGCGCAACATAGCAGCCGATTGGTTTTGGGTATTCAAGAACTCGGGCCGGCTGGTATCACCGTTCGCGTTCCACCCGATCGAACGCAAGAGTCGCATATCGAAGGTTTGCCTCTCGGGACGCGAGGTGGTGTCCAATTCGCCTATCACTTTCCGAAGAGTGGTAAGTATGAGTTTCAAGTTCGGTTGACTCGTGATCGCGATGAAAAGATCGAAGGGCTCGGCAAAGCGACCGACCTCGACGTTTTGATCAACCGCGCTCCCATGCATCGATTCGCTATCCCGAAACCTTCAAAGCCTGATGACCATACGTTGGTCGATGCTAACATGAGAGTCCGATTGCAAGTAGACGCGGGAACGCATCAAGTCGGCGTTACCTTTCCTGCCACCAGCGCTTCTCTCATAGAGATAAAACGACAGCCCTTCGATGCTTCCTATAACAGACATCGACATCCGCGAATCCATCCAGCTGTGTACGAAGTGTCGATCGTGGGGCCTTTGGGTGCGACGGAAAATGCGATTCCAAAAACTCCTTCGACTGAATTCTTGTTCAAAGACGTTTCATCTGCACCACCACCGGAGGAGCAAGAGTCCGTCGCCATCACAATTCTGTCCAAACTCGCGCGACGCGCTTATCGCCGGCCTGTTGAACCAGAAGACCTTTTACTTCCCATGCAATTGTATCGAGAGTCCTCGCAAGCTCGCGGGTTCGCCGGCGGACTCGAAGCGGGCATGTCGGCCATTTTGGTCAATCCTCATTTTCTACTTCGTATCGAATCGTCGTCTCGAGATGACCACACCGCTGGGAATGATGCAGCAGGTCTCAAGTCGAAAGGGCTCATTCCGCTTACTGATCTGGAGCTTGCCAGTCGATTGTCGTTCTTCCTCTGGAGCAGCATTCCCGATGAAGAACTTCTTGCGATCGCGGAGTGCGGTCGATTGCATGAGCCTGAAGTATTGACCGAACAAGTGAATCGAATGTTGCGCGATGCACGTTCGGATTCGCTGGTCACGAACTTTGCTTCCCAATGGTTGTATCTCCGAAACCTAGCCAGCTTGTCGCCCGATTTGCGATTGTATCCAGACTTTGATGATAACTTGAGAATCGCGATGCGCCAGGAAACGGAGGCACTGCTCAGAGAAGTCATTCAAAAAGACAAGTCGGTGCTCCATTGGATTCGAAATGATCATACCTATGTCAATGAGCGATTAGCTCTGCATTATGGGATTCCAGGCATCTTGGGTAGCACCATGCAACGAATCGAAAAGTCAGGAAGCCATCAACGTGGCGGGCTGCTTCGTCACGCAAGCATCTTAGCAGTGACGTCGTATGCCACTCGCACCGCTCCCACCATTCGAGGCAGTTGGGTATTGGAAAACATTCTTGGAACACCTCCACCACCGCCTCCTCCCAACGTGCCGGCTCTTCGAGAAAAGTCAGAGTCGCAGCCATCCTCGACTCGTGAGAGGTTGGCGATGCATCGAGAGAATCCAGCGTGCGCGGCATGCCATGATCTGATGGACCCGGTGGGTTTTGCTCTGGAGAACTATGACGCGTTGGGAAGATGGCGTGACTGGGAAGGTGATGCCACGATCGATGCGTCTGGATTGTTACCCGATGGTACCAATGCATTCTCCGTCTCCGATTTGGAGGCTAGTATTCTCAAGCGACCGGAAGTGTTCATCGGTACACTAGTAGAAAAGTTGTTGACGTTTGGACTTGGGCGAGGTGCCGAAATTGAAGATGGCCCACAAGTGCGAAAAATCGTCCGTCAATCAGAAACCTCTGACTATAAATTCAGTTCTATAATCCAGGCTATCACCCATAGCCGTCCTTTCCTTATGAGGCATTCGGAATGATCATCACGAAGAAGTCATTGGATCGACGAACTCTACTGCGAGGAACAGGCGTGGCATTCGCGCTCCCTTTGCTGGATGCCATGTTGCCCGCGATGACCGCCCAAGCGGCAACGGTAGCCAGCGAAAGCAAACTCAAAAGGATCGGCTACATCTATGTTCCCATGGGATACTATCCAAAAGAATGGAAACCCGCCGGTTCTTCGTTAGAGAACCTGCCTTCCAGTCTCTCTCCGCTTCAATCGCTTGCGAATGACGTGAGTATCATCACAGGAACGGATTTGCAGAACGCTTATCCAGGTTCGCATGCGACATCGAACTCCGCATTCTTAAGCGCAGCCCGAGCAAAGCTTACGGAAAGCACGGATTACTACCTGGGCACGACAGTCGACCAGATCGCTGCGAAGAAGATCGGTGCCGAAACACAGCTTCCGTCGTTAGAAATGTCGATGGATTTGCTCTCGACCGTCGGGCAATGCGACAACGGATATGCATGTGTCTATCAAAACAATCTTTCCTGGTCATCACCGACTACGCCGCTGCCTGCAGAAGCTCACCCTCGCCTCGTATTCGAGAGTTTATTTGGAGAGGGTGGAACATCAGAGCAGCGGCAATCGGCTTTGCGACAAAAAGCGAGTCTTCTCGATTCAGTCACACAAGAAATCACGCGTCTCAAGAAGCGAGTTGGCTCCGCCGACCGAGAGCGAATTGAGAAGTACCTCGAGAATGTTCGCGATGTAGAACAACGGATCCAAAAAGCTGAGAAAAGCGTGCTCGACAATCCATTGCCAGACCTAGATCGCCCGACCGGTGTCCCTGCGCTTTATGCAGACCATGCGCGGTTGATGTTTGATTTGCAATTGTTAGCCTTCCAAGGGGACATCACACGCGTCACCTCGTTTCAGCTCGCTCGCGAAGCAAGCACGCGGACTTATCCGGAGATTGGTGTTTCCGATCCACACCATCCGATCACGCACCACGGCGGAAGCGTGGAGAAGCTTCAAAAGGTAGCGAAGATCAACCAGTTTCACGTTTCACTGTTCGCTGAATTCCTTGTCAAATTGAAAGCGACCAAAGAAGGGAACGGCAATCTGTTGGACCACTCGTTGTTTCTGTATGGAAGTGGAATGGGAGATCCAGATGCGCACGATCACTCCGATTTGCCAATCATCGTCGCAGGTGGTGCTGCCGGGCAGCATCGAGGAGGTCGGCATATTCAATTTGATAAGCCAACGCCACTGTCGAATCTTCATTTGACGTTGTTGAATAAAGTTGGCGTTCCGATGGAGTCGTTCGCTGATAGCACTGGAACGATCGATCATTTGTTCGATCCAGTCACACTGTAGGCTGGAGGAACCCATGCTTTGCAAGAAATGGTATCTCGCGTCTTTGATTCTTGTTGCGACAGAATATGTTAGCATCGCGCCACGAGTCTATGGCTGGGATAAGAATGTGGCCGAATTCAATGTCCCTGTCACTATCGCTGATTTGGCTGAAACACAACAATGGAATGAATTGAAGACACGCTTGAGTCACGGAAGCGATGTCAACGTAGCCCAAGCGGACGGCATGACAGCTTTGCATTGGGCGGTCAAGTATGGACACCACGATTCGATCGTAAGGCTTCTTGCTGCAGATGCCAACCCATCTGTGGCAACGCATTACAAAGTGACGCCGCTTGCGATTGCTTGTACACAAGGAGATGAAGCCAGCGTTCGATTATTGTTGGATGGAAAAGCTGACGTCCATGTGTTGGGACAGGGCAAAGAGACACTGCTCATGCTCGCGTCACGACAAGGGAACGAGAATGTCGTCAAGATGTTGATCGATGCTTCTGGCGAACTGGATGCTGCAGACAAAAATGGACAGACGGCATTGATGTGGGCGGCTGCGGCTGGACATCGTAGCGTTGTTTGGCGCTTGATTAATGCTGGAGCGAACCAAGATGTAACACTGAAGTCAGGTTTCAATGCGTTTTTCTTTGCGGTTCGTCAAGGGCATATTGAAACAGTCGATTGCTTTTTGGATGCGGGAACAGATATCCATAGTGTGATGGAAGTGCAGTCCGGAGGCGGACGCAATGCCTTGAACAATACTCCAGCGATCGTGCTCGCGGTGGAGAGTGGCCATTTTGAGCTGGCGCTACGATTGATCGAACGTGGAGCGAACCCCAACGATCAGCGGAATGGTTATTCACCGTTGCATGTACTGAGCTGGGTGAGAAAGCCGAAGAGTGGCGATGGTTTCGATGGGGATCCACCACCGCGAGGATCTGGCAAAGTGAATAGCTTGGCCTTTGTTCGTCGCATTGTTTCGATGGGTGCAAACCCAAATCTTGCACTAGAAAACGGGAAGCCGCCAGGCAAAGCTCAATTGAACATGAAGGGAGCGACACCGTTATTGCTCGCGTCCAAGACGGCAGACTTGCCATTGATGAAGTTGTTGATTGAGTTGGGAGCAGATCCGTTTCAGCCAAACGCGGACAACTGCACGCCGCTGTTGGCAGCCGCAGGAGTCGGAACAGTGGCTGTGGATGAAGAGCCTGGAACCGAGCCAGAGGTTTTGGCGGCCGTCGAGTACTTGCTATCGTTGCGAGCAGACTTGCATAGCGTTGACAAGAATGGCGAATCGGCGATGCATGGTGCTGCGTACCGTGCTTTTCCTCTACTGGTCAAGTACTTGAAAGACCAGGGATTGAAGTCCGAAACATGGAACCATAAGAATCGTCATGGTTGGAGTCCTTTTAATATCTCGGACGGGAAGCGACCTGGGAGTGTGAAGCCCAACCCTGCTGTTAGGAAAGCTCTAGAACAATCGCTTTAGCCAGACCTTGTGGGACGGTGCCAAACGCCAGTTCTCACCCCTCTATAGAGAGCAACAGGCTACATGCGTTCGGGATTGCCAATTGACCTTTCACACGAGCCGTGCACCCTGTTCGAAGCCGGATTCTCCGGCTTCGGATCCCGCTCGGCGATATTGAACTTTGAGTCAGTCATGGACCATGAACGCAGGAAGGTATCGAATACGTGAGAACCTTACTTCTTGTTTTTAGGATCGAGATTCTTGACCATGTCTTCGTTGGTGAGTTTAGATACGACTCCTGTTGATGGGACTTCGTGCTTGCAAATCCATAGCAGCGCGTTGAGCACTAGTTTTCGAAAGTTGTCGTCGGCCCAATTCTTGTGGAAATGGCCGCCGGTGAAACCGACTCCACGTCCATTGTCCGCGCGCTCTGTGCACCACATCAAATGTTCCAACCTTCCCTTGGCTTCCTGGATATGACTATAAGGGCCTTTCGGATAAACGTACGGGCCATTTCGAGTTTCGTCGGAAGGTGTTGCCGAAAGAATTGGAGTCACTCCTTTCATGGCATCGCGAAATCGCATATTGAAGTACCATTCGTCGTGGATCGAAAAACTAGAAACGCCACGCGTGATCGGATGCTCCGGAAGATTCTTAAACTCTGCCTTCCACATGGGATTGCACGAGTATTCGTGTTCGTAGCAGCCGCCGATCCAGTCGCGAAAACGGTCACCAGGTTCTCCTTTAAGCACTTCTACACCAAAGTGGCAGCAAAACAAACCAAGCCCTTTCGAAATCAGACCGTTGATTCGATTCAAGCGATCTCCTTGAACCAACGGATGTCCCTTGCCACCATCGGCGTATACCATTAGCCCATCCGCCGAGTCGAGGATGGAATCATCCTTTGGATATCCATTCAATAGATACGTTACTTCGAGACCCTCGATACCTAACAGGCATTGATGAAAGAGTTGAACGCCTGCGTTGTGTTCGTGCATCCCAGGTCCATGACTAGGAGTGCCAGCTATCAAAACCAGCTTCTTGGGCTTAACAGAGGATGCAGTAGCGTTCGGGCCGGTTGACGAGACACTCGCCAACGCAGTAGCAGCGACAGAAGCAGACAAAAAATCGCGACGCGAAAACATTTTAGAGCTAGCCTTTAGATTGGATTGTTTGGAGAGTAAGTACTGACCCGCGAAGGTGCCATCCATTGTTTTGACCTCCCCTCGCTACCCTCGCTCCTGAGTCTGATGATTTAACTCAATCCGAAGCGTGAGAGAGGGGTTCTCCGTTCCTCGCTCTCGCTACGGAATGTGGTGGATCCTTTGCCATGCCGCAACTCCATTAAATCAGGAGCGTCGTCTCGGGAGGAAGGTGATATATTTAGGGAAGGATTATGAAAAACTCATCATAGCCTGCTAAAAATGCAGCGTCTACAACGCTATCGATCGGAAGAGTCTGCATCGTAGCTCGACATGACAAGTCCAGTACGTTCATCAATGCATGCTTCCGCGTACGATTCGTCTGTTTCCCAGATTCGCACGCGTGTAGCTGTAGCTCCAGTGTCTTCGAGGATCTTGGGGCAGACCTCTTCGAGAAGATATCTGGCCATGTTTTCTGCCGTTGGGTTGTAAGGCATCAAAAACAATCTCGATGGCTTTACCATGCGAAGCGCTTCAATCGCATTGTCATCTTGGTCGAGCACGAGGAAGCTGTGATCCCAGTTCTCGTCGAGCCAGCCTTTGCATTTCGATTTGAGATCTGCAAAGTCCATGACTCGCCCGACGGTGTCTTGTGTGTCACCTGTCACGAAGAAATCGGCGACATAATTATGGCCGTGAAAGTGCTCGCACTTTCCACCGTGTTTGAAGAGCCGATGTCCTGCGCAAAACTTGATGCGCCGCATAATAGTCAAACTCATATTGAGGAGGTCCTTATTTTTTGTGCTGTGTAGTTCACTGTGATAGCTTTTTTCTTCATCCGACCCCAAGAACGTCCCAACCCAAAGCGCAATCCAGGCTGGGGATGATCCTAATTGCTCTTATTATTGCGAGCCGGAAAGCTTGGGGTTGTTTTTATGTCGGTCAGCATCTCGGCTTGTCTTCTTTCTCAGGTTCTCTTCGACAGCTTTCGTCAGGTCGACTCCTGTTTGGTTGGCGAGACACACCAACACAAAAAGGATATCCGCCATTTCGTCCGAGAGGGAGGATTTTCGGTCTGAAGGTTTGAAGCTTTGGTCGCCAAATGCCCTCGACATCAATCTGGCTAATTCACCAACTTCCTCCATTAACACCGCCAAGTTGGTTAATTCGGAGAAATAATTGACACCAATTGTCCGAATCCAAGTGTCGACTCTGGACTGAAGATCGCGGAGTGTAGGAGAAGCGGTTGATTCGGATGGGACCGGGGAGGAGGTGTCGATGGGAGTGTTCCTTTCAAAATCGTGGGGGCAGCAATCCAAAGCCGTTCATCTGCTGCGAGCAAATTTCGTTCCGTTATCTACTATTATCTTTCCGTCAAGTCTGCACTTTGCGGTCGGAAAGTGGTAGAGTGTACAGGTCACGTTTCATTATTTCATTGGGATTTACCTGAATTATGCGTCTTTCCTTCGGGCTTGAAGCACGCCAAATACAAACCCAAAAATTGGCGCCACGGATGATCCAGTCGATGGAGATTCTGCAATTGCCGATTCTGGCTTTGCAAGAACGCATCGAACAGGAGATGAATGAAAACCCGATGCTCGAGGTAGAGGAGCGGGACGAAGCGCTTCCAGACGAGGAGTCGGATGAAAACGTCAACCCAAATTCCTCGCGGACAGAAGACGAGAAAGAACTGGTCGTCAAAGATGGCCAATCCAATGCCGAAGATTTTGAACGATTGGCGAACATGGACGGCGATATGCCCGATACGTTCGATGATTTCCGTCGCTCCAGCAATCGCATGCAAGAGGATTCAGACCGAGCTCATGACCTGATGGCAAATGCGGCGGAGAGACCGGAGTCGCTGAACGATTATTTGTTGCATCAGTTAGCCGAATTGGATATCGATGACGCTGTCGAGAGAATTGCCGAGCGTATCATCTCGTGCCTAGACGCTCGCGACGGTGGATATCTGAAGACATCGCTAGCGGACATTTTGCCTCCAGATCACAAAGCGTCCGATTTGGCGTTGGCTGAAAAAGCGTTAGCAATAGTGCAAGCGATGGAACCGGCAGGAATTGCGGCTCGAAATCTAAAGGAATGTTTGCTGAACCAGATTCGGCCTGACATGTACATGGCGGAAGAGATGCGGATGGTGATTTCCCAGCATCTCGACGATTTGGCCGAAAATCGCTTACCGGTGATTCAGAAGAAGACGGGCTACTCCATTGAGAAAATCAAGGAAGTTCGCGAGCAGCTACATCAACTGAACCCAAAACCAGGGGCTGCCTTCATGGAAGTGATCGTTCCCTTGGTGACACCCGACGTGGTGGTCGAAGCAAACGAAGATGGAGTTTACACGGTCAGACTTGTCGACGACTCACTCCCTTCACTACGAATTAGCGAGTATTACAGAAACAGATTGTCAGACTCGACTGCGACGGAAGAGGAACGAGAGTTCATCAAGCGAAAGATCGGCAGTGCCCAATGGTTAATCGAGTCGATTCAGCAGCGGCGGAGGACGCTAACCCGCGTTTCGCAGGAGATCGTGAATTATCAGAAACGTTTCTTAGACGAAGGTCCGGAGGCGATCGAGCCTCTGAAAATGCAGCAAATTGCAGAGAAAGTTGGCGTTCACGTCACCACCGTATCCCGAGCCGTGGATGACAAATGGATACAAACGCCAAGGGGTATTTTTCCACTGCGTCGCTTCTTTGTATTCGGAACTACGAGCGCCGATGGGGAGGATGTGGCTTACGAAACAATTCGTATGAAGCTCCAGGAAATCATCGACAAAGAAGAAAAGTCCAACCCGCTTAGCGATGATGATTTGGTTGATGAACTGAAGAAGCACGGCTTGGGGGTCGCGCGTCGCACGATCACAAAGTATCGCAAGAAAATGGGAATTCCCAGCAGTCGTCAACGTCGAGACTGGGCCAAAGGAGTTTAGCCACTCCCGAAAGCGCCCCTCCAATTCGGAGGATTGGTTGGAGCAGGTGTCGCTCACGAAAAGGCTAGAACCGGAAGGCGTGAAACATTTCACGCCACCGTTTATTCCTCTCTAGCCTTCACCGCGAACGACCTACCAATTCCTATAACCAATCGCTATTCGCGAAGACACTATCGAGGTTGTCTTCGTCGTCCTCAATATCTTGCCAAGCGGCAAGATAGTCAGCTAAGGATTCTGGTTCATCGCCATCATCGCTTGCCAAGAGTGGACCGTAGCCAAAATCCTCGCGAAGAGTCTTCGCCAAGCTCAGGTCAAATGCGGCCATCGACTCGCGAAGTGCAGCACGCTTGTAAGCTTCGGTGAATTCGTCAACCGACATGACCTCGACATCGATCGGTTTCCAATCCAGGTCGGGAACTGAATCACCTTCACCCTCGCCGCCAGCGGAGGCACCGCCGTTTCCGCCCGAGTTGATAAAGTTCACGACGGCCAAAACATCCAAGCTGGTCAAGCTTCCATCACCGTTTACATCCAAGAATGGTGGTGGAGTAAGTCCTGTTGGAAGTACTCTCTGGCCATTCGCGTTGATGTCGTTTACCAAGACGAGAACATCGATTGCCGAGACAAAACCATCATTGTCGACGTCTAGTCTATTGTTGGGGTTCTGATACAGAGAGTTGAGAACCTGGATCGTGACCGTTGCAATATTGCTAACCTGCCCCGTAATGTCTGCGACCGTGTACTGAAGCGAGGTGACGCCGACGAACCCAGCTAGTGGTGTGTATCGTATCCTGCCATCACTCAGCACCACTGCCGAGCCGGAGTTCGGAGGTGATACAATCGAAACGGATGCTGGATTCAGGCCACCATTTGCGTCAGGATCAGAATCGTTTCTTAGAACGTCAATATCGACAGGCTGGTTTCGAACAGTTGAAACTAGGTCATTGCCAGCAGTCGGTGGAATGCTCGTGTTGACGATAACAGTCGCTTCGTTCGACAAAGCACCGAGTGAATCTCGGACGCGGTAAGTGAAGGTGTTTACACCAACAAAACCAGGTGCCGATCGGAACTCGATTCGTCCAGTCGACAATGGGATCGCAGTTCCGTTCGCAGGAAGTTGTCCAATCTCGATGGATGTCACGTTGAGAGCGGAATCGACATCGCGATCGTTCTGTAGGACATCCAACAAAGTCGTCGTCCCCACTGCAACTCGGAACGAATCGTTCACTGCGACGGGAGCATCATTCACACCAGTCACAGAAATAGCGACAGATGCTACATTGCTAGTTCCACCCAGTTCGTCTCCGATGGTATAGGTGAAGCTATCGACGATGGTCTCGCCAGCACGTAGTTCTTGGAGACGAACTGTGGAGCGAGGATCATAGGAGAAGCTACCATCTGCGTTCAGGACGACTCTCGCACCGATAGTGCTCGTGACAGTACCTGCAGGAACCAAAACCTTTAAGAAGTCGTTCGGTAAATCTGGATCCAAATCGTTTGCGAGCAAGCCAGGTGCCGAAACGGTCAGCAGGGAGTCTTCTGTCGTCGAAAACTGATCTGCATTCGCGATCGGATTGTCATTCTTCGAACTTAGCGTGATCGAAAACGTTTGACGAGCGGAAGTGTTAACGTTCGGAGGAGAGCTCGGACCATTATCCACAATTTCCACGAACACAAGCACAGTGCCATATGCATTGTCTGCTGGTGTAAAGGTCAGTCTACCCGTGGCGTCAATTGTCGGTTGAACCGCGAAGAGCCTACTATTGTTATTAGTGACAAGAATAGTAACTGTTTGGTTCGACTCGTCAGTTCCCGTCGGAGGATTGCTATTCATGCCCACGGCCGGAACGATATTGGACATGAACGGTGCACTAAATGGCCCCGAATCTTCATCAACAACGACTGGGCCGCTCAACACAAATCCCGCAGGATCGTTAACCGCTCCGATGGAGACCGTCAACCGATGGGTCGGCGAAACATTCATGTCTCCAATGGACGTGTTGTTGCCACCATTATCCGTGGCAAATACATCGAGCACGACCACTCCGTTTACATCTTTGGCAAGAGTAAAGGAGAGAACACCTGTCGAACTGATTGCAGGCTGGACAGCAAAGAACTTACTATTGCCTGGGATGCTCGGAGCAACCACGAACGAAACGATCTGATTACTTTCATCGGGCGGACCAGCGAGAATATTCGTTGCCCACTGAGCACTGAAGGGAACTGCGTCTTCCAAGAGACTGAGGTCGGGGCCAGGAGTGAACTGAGGAGGATCGTTGACGCCAGTTGGCCGAATCACAATCGTACCAGTAGCGCTTCGTTCCGGCGAACCATTGTCGGTCACAACGTATCGAATGGTGTCGATTCCAGCCAAGTTTGGTGGTGGAATATAATCAAACGACACGACAACACCTCCCTGCATGATCGGAATGACCGTACCACCCAAATCACTTGTCGGAGCGACTTGTGTCATTCGAACTGTTTGGCCAGCATTCACTTCGTCGACTGGTCCCGCAACATCTCCCCGCAATACGTCTAACGCACGGATTGTAATCCGAGAATCTTCGAGCACATCCGTAACCGTATGCAGGTCGGGAATCGGAGGATCGTTGACAGGATTGATATCCAGTGTGAACGATTGCTTGATCGACAAGTTGGTATTCGGGCTTGGACCTGCAACGCCACCGTCTTGCAACTGGAACGAAATCACTCGGTTGATACCGGGCGTCGCCGAGTTCACATTAAGCTTGGTACGGAACGATAACGTGCCGTCTGGCTGAATCGTTGGAGGAACTTCGAATAGGTTCGGATCAAAGGAATCGATGTTGAAAGTCAAGCTTTGCCGGTTCTCATCCGAAGCGGCAGCAGGACCGGGGCGAATGTCAGTTGCAAAACCCGGAATCGAAACCACACCAGCGTCCTCATCGACTATCAGATTCGGTGGAATCGTGAACTCAGGTGCATCGTTGATCGCCTGTACGGAGATCGTAAAGGTCAAGACCGGGCCTAAATTGTTGTTTGGGAACGGACTTGCTGCACCATCATCGACCAGCCTTGCAGTGATCACGGAAGTGCCGTTTTGATGCGGAGCAGTTCGGAAGGTCAATGCACCCAAAGCATCAATCGCTGGTGGGGTCGAGAACAACGAGGGGTTACTGAAGTTCATATTGAACGTCAGTCCTTGATTCACTTCGTCCGCCGCAGTCATCTGACCGTTCAACAAGTTAAACGCTTGACGAACGTTGGCCGCAAAACCAGCCATTGTCACCGGACCAGCATCTTCGATCACATCGACCCGACTTCGGCTTAACGTGAAGAATGGCGAGTCGTTGATCGGATTTACAGTAACAGAAACTGTTTTGGTTGTAGAACGAGGTACAGGTACACCGCTCTCGCGTCCATCGTCTGTTGCCGTAAAGATCAGGTTGAACAATTCCGGGACACCTCGCAACAATGCAAAATTGCTGTTCACATCTTGCTTGTATTGGAACTGAACTTCCCCTGTGACCGGATCCAATGTCGGCAGCACTGCGTACAAGTCGACAGCTTGCGGAGGAACCGAAACGGACCTTACTACTGTCTGAGCCGTAGGTGCTGGCGGAATCTCATCAATCGCAGTCAACGGGCCTGCAAACTCGTTGAAGTAGAATGCTGGCAGAACTTGCCGAGGCGCATCTTCATCGATCGTAATCGTTGTCGACGCCAAATCAAAGATCGGTGGATCGTTGATTTCACTCACCCGAATCGAGAGAGTCTGACGCAATGATTCCGGTTGATGAACGCCCCCGCCCGTACCGTTACCAGTCTGTCCGTTATCCGTACCAAAAATCTCAATCTCAATGATGCCTGCCGACACAACGTTAACGTCCGGTGCAAGCGTGAAAGTCAAATTGCGATCAATGCTTGTTCCAGTCGCCAAAACGATCTGCGGTTGAACCGCAAACAATGCTGGACGCAATGCTCGAACCGTCAGGTTGGTAAACGCTATTGATTGTTGTCCAACTAGAGGTGAAAGTCCCAATTCATCATCAGCACCACCTGATCGTCCTAATGGTTGGCCAGCGATACCTGCTGGGCCTGCAATCGCGGTGATAGGGATCACCTGCTGACCTGGATCTTCCAACACGTTCAGTCGGAGTACACCAGTACTTGCCAAGGTCGGATCAATCTTGGTTCGATTCGGATCTACTGTCACGATCGGACGATCGTTGATCGCATTGATATTGATCGTCAATGTACTGAAAGCAGTCTTCGGATCTGGAGTTGGAGTGGGTAATGCACCTGTTACTCCATTGTCCTCGATCTCGACAAGCACCAAAACAGCTCCGTTCACCAGGTTGTTATAATTGGTACCGGGAGTGAATCGAATTTCAGGGTTTGTTCCACTGACCAAGCTCAGCGACTCACCTAGATAAGCTGTTCTTGGTGTGCCATCTACATTGATCAGTTGAACTGCCTTGACACGAATGGTTTGACCGTCTTCGTTGTCAACCTTAGGCGGCACCTTGTTCGGATTGTGCCCCGCATAATCATTGCTTAACAGGAAGCTTGTCGGCCAAATCTTGGCGATGTCTTCGTCGATCGTATCGACATCATTGGTTGCGAAGGGAGCATCGTTGACCGGGGCTACATTCAACGTCAACGTTTGTCTTACCGACTCATTGAGGTGAACACCACCCAAGGTGCCAGCACCCGCAGGTTGACCATCGTCCATACCAAAGATCTCGATCAAG
>JAJTID010000209.1 GCA_021300155.1 Pirellula sp. | reverse complement strand
TTTCAAGGAACGGCAAAACGCGTTGGATGAGGCAAAAGTCCAAGCTCTTTTGGATGAACTCCTGGCACTCGCTGCATAACGAACGCTAGACTAAACACGACCTCAATTCAAAACCTTCAACTTATTGCCCAAAGTGCAGTTGAAAAAGAGAAGGCGGCCGAATCGTACAAATGATTTAAAACCGGCTGCGTCGATTGACGAGATACTCCGTTAACGCTTTGTCGTAAGGCATGCTTGTGTCCAATGGAACGTAATCGATTTTGGATTCGTTGCAGCCTCGTTTAAGCTGAGCGCGAAATTGCCGAATGTTCTCTCGATACTCGTTCCCAATGTCGTCGGCATTGACACTCAACGACTGGCCCGACTCGGGATCGTGCAATTGAACCAAGCCATCGAAAGGGAACTCAACTTCCGCTTCATCGAGCACGTGAAAGACAATGACGTCGTGTCCAGCATGTTTGAGCATGCGTATTGATTCGAGCGTTAGATCCACATCCGCCAACAAATCGCTCATCAACATGATCAGCGATCGGTGACGGAGCATGGATGCTAACTGCATCAAAGGCGCCTTTAACTCGGTTTCGCCAGACACTTTCAGCTTAGTCAAGTGACTGAGCATGGCACCGAACTGACTGCGTCGCGATTTCGGTGGAACGCTAGCTCGTATCTTCTTGTCAAAGGTGACCAATCCAATCGGATCCTGCTGCATCAACATCAAATAAGACAATGCAGCCGCCAAGCAAACGCAATAATCAAACTTCGTTAGCTGCTGTCGATAGGTGTAGTCCATCGACTGGCTCAAGTCCATCACAATGTAGCCAGTGATGTTGGTTTCCGACTCGTGTTTCTTGATGTAGTAACGCTCAGTCTTCGCGTACGCTTGCCAATCGATATCCTTGGGATCGTCACCGTGCGCATAAAGCCGATGTTCACTGAATTCGGCAGAAAACCCGTGGTATGGACTCGAATGCATCCCCTGCAAGAATCCGCGAACGATCATTTGGGCACGGAGATCGAGTCGCTTGATCTGCGAGGCTAGTTCTGGCTTTAAATACTGCTCGACGGCTACCATGCTTCACGAATCCTTTGCTTGCGTTCAGTTGTCAACTGCGAGCCTTCCGACCGAGCCTTATAACGATTTTACCACACTCGTACGATAAGCTGAAATCGCAGGAACGACTCCTGCAAGTATACCGATCAGAACCATCCCTGGGACCAACCAAAGCTCTTGCGAACTCGCAGAAGTAAAGAATCCTATGGTGGTTCCTGTCGTTTTTTCGGTCCAAATGTTACTCATGGGTCCTGCTAAATGCCCACATAACCATCCAACTAGCCCGCCTCCGACTGCAATCATCGTAGACTCGATCAATATGATTTGAAGCACGTGGTCGCGCGAAGCTCCCAATGCTCGCATAACAGCAATATCCCGTTTTCGTTCGCTCATGCTGTTGTAAATACTCACCATGATCCCAATCGCACTCACCACACAGACCAAGCTAGTCAAAATGAACAAGCCGAGCGTCACCGGTGTAACGAATTGTTCAAGTAGGCCAGTAATCTCACGCACAGGCGAAACGGCCGTTGCGAAAGAAGACTTCTTCACCTGATCCTCGAGTCCGATAGCGGACATTCCGGAGCCTTTGACCAGCACAGCAGTTACTTCACGTTTTTCAATGGGGAGTCGAACTCTCGACAGTTTCGAATCGCGTTCCGGTGCTACCGCACTTCCCTTGACTTCGATCCCCGTGATTGGATCGCGATCTGGAGCGATATGTCCCTGGAGAAGATAGAAGCCTTCCATGTTAACGAAAGCTCCTCGATCGTTGGGGGTTCCGGTGGGCTTCAGAATTCCAACAATTCGAAACCCGTCGTCGTGCTCTTCGCCCCCTTCTTTTCCGTGCGATGCATAGATTTGGTCACCTACCTTGAGCTTCATGACCGATGCCACTTGGCTGCCAATAACCGCTTCGTAGTATCCGTTCTCATCGGAGTAATCGACGAAGTTCCTACCTTCCGAAAATTCGTATGCGGAGTCTTTCTCACCGTAACGCAGCAATTCAAAGTATTGTGGAGTGGTACCAATGCAACGAAACGGTCCCACATAATCCCCCATGCACATCGGTATCGCAAATCCATCCGATGTCAAACTAGCGTATTTTCCTTTTCGATCGGGTTCGCCCAGTTTACCTCCGACGCGCTGGTATTCTTTGGCGCGACCGTCCGCGCCCGGGATAAACTCCATGTAGTACCAGTATGGAATGTTCTCGACCGGTTCGCTGAGAAACATAACCGTATTGAAGGTCAATTGAATCGAGCTACCCTTCGAGCCAATGATCAAATTGTAGCCGACGTTATCCGATTGCTTGAACGTACGTTCGATCATGCCCGAGATCGTCAAGACCAGCACAACAAGTGCTACCCCCAGTGCCATCGAAAGCATCGTTAGGAAGCTGGGGAGCTTGCGAAACCAAAGATTGCGAAGTGCGATTCTGAATAAGCTCATATGCGTGGTTTACTCGTCAACGGAAGTTTGAGTATGCTCTGTGGCTCGATTGAGATCTTCGAATCGATCGATTCGTGAAAAACGACTTGCCACCTCATCGCTATGGGTGACCAGCAATATCGCGACCGATTCTTGTGTACAAACCTCTTGAATGAGCTCAATAATTTTGGATTGATTCGCTGGGTCCACGTTGGCTGTCGGTTCGTCCGCAAGTAGTAATCGCGGCTGGTTAGCCAACGCACGCGCAACCGCGACCCGTTGCTGTTGTCCTACAGACAATTGGCTCGGTAAGTAGTGCATTCGATCCGCGAGTCCAACACTCTTCAATAATTCTGCGGCCCTTTCGCTACGGATGGCTTTGCGAGCGAATGTCATCCCCAACTTCACATTTTCGAGAGCTGTAAACGCAGGTAGAAGATTGAACGTTTGGAATACGTAGCCCAATTTGTCTGCGCGAATGCGGTCTCTGGCTGCTTCGGAGTATTTCGTCAGTTCGATTCCATCGAGTTTGATCGAACCGGCATCGCAATCTAGCAACCCAGAAATAGTGTGAAGTAAAGTCGTCTTTCCACAACCGCTTTCCCCCCGCAGGACCACTTGCTCCCCCGCCTTCATGGAAAAGGTTGGGACATCTAGTATCGAGATGAGGCTGCCCGACGGTTCACGAAACGACTTCTTGAGATCTTTGATTTCTAGCATCTACAGGATTACGCAATTGGGTGTGGGAGGTTCGCTTTGTCTATTGTGAAACAGTGGGTAAGAGGAATAGGTAGGCTGGGAGCATTGTCCCGGCCGTCACTAAGCTCCTTCCAAAATCCATCCGCTCGGGACAATGGTCCCAAGCTACGGTCAAACAGTGACAAGGATCGTCGATCACCTTATCTGCCTTTCGCTTTTCCACGAATGGCTCTTTGGATTTCACGTTTGGCGTCATTCTTTTTCATCGTCTCCCGTTTGTCGTGCAGTTTCTTCCCTTTGCACAGACCCATCACACATTTGGCGACCCCTCGATCCGTAAAGTAGAGACGCAGCGGGACCAAGGTCAGACCACGTTCTTTCGATCGCCCTGCAAACTTCAAGAACTCGCGACGATGAATCAATAGCTTGCGAACCCGTTTAGTCGGATGGTTCCAGATCGTGGCTTGGCGGTACTCGTCAATCTCACAACCTACCAACCAGAGTTCGCCGTCCTTGATTCTTCCATAGGCCTCTTCGATGGAGCATTTTCCATTGCGGAGACTTTTGACCTCACTGCCGTGCAAAACGATCCCGCATTCCAAAGAGTCCAAGATCTCGTACTGAAATTTTGCTTTTCTATTTTCGCTGATCGATTTGAACGTCGCACCCTTGTCCTCTTTGGGCTTCGGCTTGGGGGCGCTCTGTTGCGTCGGTTGCGGGGATTTGTTCTTCTTTTTGCTCATAGAGTTTACTGTTTTTTGACTTCCAGCATCTCCTGCGTTGCCGGTGTGTTTCGACTATCCACTGAAGAAGGTGCTTCCAAGACTGCAAATGAGGAATTCGATTCCGGGGATCGAGGATAAAGGAGCGGCCAATTTGGAATCGTTTGCCCTTTCACACGCAGATCGAGCAAAACGTAGTGGATGTCGTATTTGGATCGGAGTTCTTCAAGCTTTTCTGTTGTGATGGGCAAAAGGTTCTTTTGTTTATCGTACTGATACGCGTCTTTGATGCGACGATTCCATTCTACGACCGCCGCTGCGTTTTGGGGCATATCTTTCCAAGACGCCAACTCGGCTCGGGAGGTTCTCCACTTGAAGGATTGCTGCCTGCGAGGTGTTAGCCAAAGTTCGTGCGACTTTGTTTCCGACTTGATCCAATCGCAAACACGTTTCCAATCGCTGTATTGCTGAACTTGGGCTGCTGGCGTGTCGGATTTGAGCACAAAATTAAGTTTCTCGCCAACTGGTATCTTCTCGTTCGAGTTTTCTTGATGCCTCGACCAAATGATCGCAATGGCCGCAACGAGCGAACAAACCTGAACAAGCGTACGCTTCCAAAACGCATGTTGAGCGAACTGCAAAGCTCCAGTGGACAAACCGACCGCAACCAACGCTAGTGCGATTGGCAAGGTCACATCGTTCCACCGAAACCAATAGAATCGCAAAATCTTCGCAGCAAATCGCGGCGCAAAATTGCTAAACACTACGTCAAACGCCAACCCAAATGCAGCCACGAGAAACGACATCCAAGCTGTCATCATTAATAACTGAAACACCGGAGGTGCATCGCGAAGCCAGTGTTTTCGTTCGCTTTCGTCTGTTTTTTCAATTCGCCAAGACGTTCTTTGCCTGCGAACAAGCAGAATTAGGATCACGGCAATCGCTAGCAGATGCAAGAATCCGCTCCACCGCGATTCACTAAATTTGATCGGCGATAAATGATGCCCCAATCGGGTATAGACTTGGTGCATCGCACTCAACGTCGTCTCGTCGCTGGCGGTACGAATGTCCATGCTTATCGCAGGGATGGCTCCAGCCAAGAACCCAGCAATGCACAGTGTCCAGCCCACCAATTGGCACTTTATCCAAGGCACAATGGTACCTCGATTCCAAGCCAGATCGATCCATAGCAAGGCTAGACCGCAAGTCGCGATCACCCAGAGCCCGGTTACCACATGGAACATGCTACCTATTCCGATGCAAAGCCAACCCATGGTAAAGCTACGTTTTGCAAGTTCCCCTAATCCCATGAAGAAAAAGGAATAGGCGATGCATTTGGACTCGCACCCTCCGACAACCCATTCGCCAGCCCAAAGCCCCCAGTGCATACCAGCCAACCAAATCGGGGCCACGAGTGTTGCTAGAAAGGGGATGCGTGTATTGATTAGTTTTCCGCGCCCCTCGGAAGGCGAGAACAATGAATGCAACATGTAAGCCCAGCCAATCGATAGCAACCCCCAGGTGCAGAGCCTTGCAATCCAAACAGATTGTTCCATCGTGAACAGTTTCGTCAGCCAACCGAACATCAAATAAAAAGCCCAATGCACATCGCCCGACTCGAGGAATAGGTCACCTCGACCGAAATCCGGATTCCAGAAATGTGCAGCCTTGGTCCAATAGTGAGGTTCATTGACGTCCGGAACTCGATTCCCAGCGTAAATGATGAAGACTAGAAAGGACCCAATCCAGTCGATGAGGAAGTGATTTTGCCAGACGGTCTGTTCCGAATTCGGCGTCTTGGAGGTACGGTTGGAAGCCAGGTTCATTTTTTAGGAAAATCGAGGATGGATCGGCGAAACGAACAAAGCGGCCTCAAAACCCTATAAATCGCTATTTTTCCGTAAAAAACAGCTTGACATTGGCTCGTTTTTCTTGACTGGCACAACCTTGCATCTAGAGTTGAAGCAGTTTGACTTGATGGCAAGCAGCCCTTTGGCGGGAGGCACGGTTACGCCCTCAATGATTCACAGGATACAGGAGATGGGTATTTTGCCCAAGGATTCGAGGAAGGGAAGTCATGTTAGTATTATCTCGCAAGAAGAACGAGAGCATCGTCATTAATAACGAAATCACCATCGTGGTGGTAGAAATTCGTGGTGACAAGGTTCGATTAGGCGTAGAAGCTCCTAGAGAAGTGCCGGTGCACCGACGGGAAGTGTACGATGCGATTCAAAGAAACAATCACGATGGACAGGGAATCGAGCCGACAGAGCATACCGAAGAAACCTAGTTTTTACTTCGGTAGGAGTGCACGTCTGTTTATTCCGAGCTATCGCACAAGAATTACTCTTTCGTCTTGACAGCTAGCGGCTGTTTCGTAAACTTCGTCCTCCTCGCGGTAACACGCGTAGATGGCCCCGTCGTCTAGAGGCCTAGGACATCGCCCTTTCACGGCGGTAACACGGGTTCGACTCCCGTCGGGGTCATTATAGAAATAGAGTGTTGGCCAAACACCCTCAAAAACTAACCCAGCATTCGCTGGGTTTTTTTTTGGATTCGTTGCATCAGATTTGCAAAAGAGAAACGATCATTAAGGACAAACGATGTCTCGCCTAGAAAAAATCCTTGCGATGCTGGAATCAGAACCAAACGATACGTTCCTTCGCTATACGCTTGCTATGGAGTATCGAAAAATGGGTGACTCGCAGAAGAGCATTGAAATGCTTCGTGAGCTAGCTTACTCTGCGTCGCCGCGTTACGTGCCTGCTTTTTTCATGGCGGCACAGCAATTGGTGGATAACGAAGATATTGAGTTGGCAAGAACATTTCTTCGCGACGGGATCGATGAAGCTAGAGCCCAAAAAGATTTGCATGCCGCAGCAGAAATGGGAGAGCTCTTGGCGGAGATAGGAAAGTAATGCTGCCTCAACAAAGATTGATCGATCGATTCTGTCGCTATGTTCAAGTGGGAACGACTGCCAATCCTGACACCGATCAATATCCTAGCTCACACGGGCAGCTCCTCCTTGGCAAAATGCTCGCCGAAGAACTACATGCGATGGGTGCCGTGGACGCGCACCAGGACCCAAACGGGCTCGTCTGGGCAACCATTCCAGGAAACGTCCCCAACACTAAGACAATTCTACTCAATGCACACCTCGACACCTCTCCCGAAGCTCCAGGAGATTCGGTGCAGCCAGTTGTTATGGAAAGATACACCGGTGGAGATATACTGCTCGCTAATGGCGACAGCATCACTCTCGGGGACACACCTGAGCTTGCGAGCCTTGTCGGGCACACCTTGGTGACAACCGATGGGACAACATTGCTTGGCGGAGACGATAAAGCAGGTGTCGCTGCCATCATGGAAATCGCACAACGACTCCTCCATTCTCCAGACTTACCCCACGGGCCAATTCGAGTTCTATTCACCTGCGACGAAGAGATTGGGCGTGGCACCAAACACTTTGATCTAGCCAAGGCGAGTGCCACCGCAGGTTATACGCTCGATGGTGGAGGAAGCGGGAGCATCGACGTCGAAACGTTCTCTGCCGATATGGCAACTGTTTCCTTCCGCGGACGAAACACCCATCCATCGGTCGGGAAAGGAGTCATGATCAATGCGCTCCGCGCCGCGTCTCATTTTGTAAGCTTGCTTCCTAGAGACACTCTATCGCCGGAAAGCACATGCGATCGTGAAGGGTTTCTGCATCCCTATCGATTGGACGGCAATGTGGGTAACTCCACAGTTCAAATCCTTTTGCGAGACTTTATCACCCAGAATTTGAGAGAGCACGCAGACACGATTCGAACTGCTGCAGAGAAAACCAAACAGATGTTTCCTGGCTTGGAGTATGAACTATCAGTCATCGAGCAGTATCGCAATATGGGGGATGTACTTAGAAACCATCCAGCCGCAGTAGAATTGGCGGAGAAGGCCTTTGTGCAGTTAGGTCGTCCGTACAAGCGAGACATTATACGCGGCGGTACCGACGGTGCCTTGATGAGCGCCTTGGGATTACCAACACCAAATCTCTCTATTGGGCAATTCAACATCCATTCGACTCGCGAATTCGCATCGATCACCATGGTCGAACAAGCCATAGAGCACATGATATGCTTGCTCGGCTTATGGGCAACGACTCAACGAAATTGATTTTGAGTCGTTCACCTTGGATGTTTCATGCCGCTAGGGTAAACACCACTTCATGCGTTTGGCGAAATCCGCTTGAAAAACGGGACGCCATCGACTCACCGATGTTCGCGGATCGAGTTCGTCGGTAAGTGCTTGATCTCGCCACCAACCATCAGGGCTTCGGACGAACTGACCGCCCCACCCCGGAACCGTCGGATCATTTGGATCATTGCCACCGAGCGGCAAAAAGAAGAACCACGACGGAGTATCCCCCTCCTTCATACAAGCATGTTTGTTAGGAGCCGTATGCGTCTTGGTAGGATACATGGCACCCAAAGGCCCCATAGGCAGAACGTTCTCTCGCACCCATTCGAGACTGGTCAACGATTCATCACCCGTAAGATACATTCCTCGATAGGTTCCCTCCCGTTTATCTCGACCGACCGGCGCTTTGGCTAGTATGTAACGCAGTCCTGGAAACTCCGAACGAATCCACTCTGCGATACCGTCCTGATCATTAATGTCATAAACTCGAATTTTGGAAATAAAGATCTCAAACTCGGTTTCGGATCGACTTTGCTTCGCCCGCCAAAGGGACTGTGCAAAATCCGTCTGCCCGCCCCAAATCGCTATGTTTAAAGGACGATGGATCGTGCCCGCATCGATGCGTTCTAAAAGAAATTGGGAACCTTCGGTATCATGTCCTTCGCCGATGTGCGAACGTTCTCGACGAGGATTTCCACTTTTTATGGCTTTGAAAAGATGACTCTCGGCGGGCCATCCGTGTGCATGCCGTTCCAAGTTGGGTAGAACCTGACCGTAAGCTTGGACGATTTTCCGGATCATGTCGGGACGAGTCACTGACTCCTTCAATTCACCACGAGTTCCAGCGGCACTTGCGATTAAGGCTTCAATCTCAAACTCGTTCGCATACATCATCAATCGAATCAGCGATTGTTGATCATCCGGATCACCACCGATGTCCGTGAGGATTGCCAATCGAGGTCGCAAGGAAGACGGCTCATCGGACAGAGCAATCAAGTTCGATCGCCCAGCAATGCAAATGAAAATTGAGATAGCGAGCAATGTTCTGGTAGAAATCTTCATACGATAGTCTCTCTAGTTCGAACGAATTCCAAAAGATCCCGTCTAACAATTATGCTACCATAAACAAACGTCGATCCTATCGCGTTACAATGGAAGCGAGGCCTGCCCCCTCGAAGGGAAGTCACCGGCTCCCCTCCGCAATCATTCCTCCCGTCTCCTCATCCCCCGCAACAGTAACAGCTCTCATGAATAGAAGACTCTCTAGTTCCTATCACGCGTTGATTCTCTTGGTGTTGATAGCAACTCTACCTTGCATGAACAACTTTGCCGTCGGAGCTGATCCCAATGTCATCATCTTCTTGACAGACGATCAGGGGTGGGGAGATCTTGGTTGCTATGGCCACCCGAGGATTCAGTCACCGAACATTGATCGGTTCGCAACGGAAGGCTTGCGACTGACGCAGTGCTACTCGGCGTGCTCGGTATGTTCTCCTTCGCGTTCCGCGATCCTGACGGGAAGGACTCCTTATCGCAACGGAGTATGGCGTTGGATTCCCGAAGGTAGCCAATATCACTTGAGGACCAGCGAGATTACACTGCCGACACTCTTGAAGAAGAAAGGCTACGAGACATGCCATGTTGGAAAATGGCACTTGAATGGTCTGTTCAACTCCAAGGATCAGCCACAACCCGATGCGCATGGTTATGATCATTGGATGGCAACGCAGAATAATGCGGCCCCGAACCATATAAACCCGACCAATTTCGTTCGCAATGGACAGCCTGTCGGAAAACTCGAAGGCCCGAGCAGCGGTGTCTGTGTTCAAGAAGCAGTCGGTTGGCTCGAAAGCCGCAAGGACAAATCGAAGCCTTTCTTCTTGACCGTCTGGACACATGAGCCGCATCTGCCGATCGAAACGGCCGAAGAGTATCTAAAGCTCTATAGCGATCTCGAAGATCCAGATTTGCGACAACATCATGGCAATATCACCCAGGTAGACGCCGCATTCGGAAAGCTCATGAAGGCTGTCGACACACTCGGATATCGAGACAATACGTTGGTCGTCTATACAGCCGATAATGGACCAGAAGGGGAAGGGACCAAGGGCCGTACACGCGGTTCGACCGGAGGTCTACGCGGTCGAAAGAGACACTCGCATGAAGGTGGCATTCGAGTTCCCGGCATCATCCGATTGCCAGGCAAGATCCAACCAGGCTCGACCAGCGACACACCAGTGATCGGCACCGATATCTTCGCGACGGTTTGTGAACTTGCTGGAGTGGCGGTTCCGAACGATCGAGTTATCGACAGCGCCAGCATGTCACCTATGTTTCGCAACGAACCCATCGTCCGCACGCAACCTCTTTATTGGCGCAATCACCTTGCCGCAGAGCAGTATCGAGTTGCCATGCGAGATGGGGATTGGAAGATTGTCGCAGCCGAAGATCTGAGTTCCTTTGAACTCTACAATCTCAAAGAAGACTGGCAGGAGTCGAAGGACTTAGCTGCGAAGTATCCTGACAAATTCAACGAGCTCAAAGCAAAGCTCATCGCGCACGATACCGCAGTTTTGAAAGATGGACCTGATTGGTGGAAAGACGAAGTAGGCATCGAAGCGAAACAGAAATCGAAAAACAAGGGCAAGGCGAAAGGATCTCCGAAACCAGTAGCCCGAGATTCTAACCAACCGGTTCAAGCTCCCGTGCAGACCACAAAAGAACCGACCGTTCGAGCGGGAACTCCAAAGCTTGATATCGATGGAGCTATTCCAGAAATCTACAAAACGGCTTCGGAATACGATCTCTTTCTTTACGTCTTTTCGCCTAAAGGTCATGACCCGATCAAGGACAAAAGACCTGCAATTGTGTTCTTCTTTGGCGGTGGCTGGACGGGTGGCTCACCTACACAATTTGAGCCTCATGCACGCTATCTCGCGAGCCGAGGCATGGTGGCTGCGGTCGCGGACTATCGCGTCAAGAGTCGACAGAAGACTTCGCCGAAAGAATGTGTAGCGGATGGCAAGTCGGCCGTACGCTATTTGCGTGCACATGCCGAGCGACTAGGTATCGATCCGAACAGGATTGCAGCCGGAGGCGGATCGGCTGGTGGACATGTGGCGGCTGCGACAGGAACGCTCCCTGGTTTGGATGATCCTGCTGACGACCGATCGATTTCATCAAAATCAAACGCGTTGGTTCTGTTTAACCCCGTATATGACAATGGGCCAGACGGCGGCTGGAATCATGCGCTCGTCGAGTCTTATTGGAGGGAGATCTCACCTGCCGCCAACATTGATAAAAACTGCCCGCCTGCTATTGTCTTCTTAGGCGAGAAAGATGCATTGATCCCTGTGGCTACGGCCAAGCGGTTTCAACTACGAATGAAAGAGGCGGGTGTTGTTTCCGAATTAGAGCTATATCCGGGACAGCCTCATGGATTCTTCAACAAGAACAAAGGAGGAGAACAGATTTTCCTCGAAACCATTCAGAAAATGGACCGGTTCCTTGTCGATCAAGGATATCTGGTTGGGAAACCAACTGATTCTCAACTGTCCGAGGTCGCAAAAACACCATCGCGTTGATTTCATATTCTGTTCCTCAATTACACTTCTGAAGAACCTTGAAAAATCTATATCGAATCGCGATTCGCGATACTCTGAAATGTGCTCAATCGCCACGCGATCTGTTGCTGGATAAATACCAGCGGTCGCCCCCAATTCTTCGAATGCCACTGTTGCTGATAATTGCTTGGCTTCTCGTTGGATTTGGGGAGGTTCGAGGACAACGTGTCAAAGACGCCGAGAAGCCAAACATTGTCTTTATCTTCGCAGACGACTGGGGGTGGGGGGATTTGTCCTGTCACGGGAGTACTTGGCTGAAAACGCCGAACATCGATCGATTGGCCAAGGAAGGAATCGACTTCGAACAGTTTAACGTCCTGAACCCCGTATGTTCTCCAAGCAGAACGGCGTTAATGACGGGACTGTACCCAAGTAGGTTTTGTATCAATCAGCACTTTGCTGCGCCTGAACAAAATCGACAACGGAATATGCCAGACTGGCTTGATGCACAGGCGACTACGTTACCGCGTCTCCTTCAAAGTGCGGGTTATTCCACAGGGCATTTCGGCAAGTGGCATTTAACGAATCGCGAAACCTTCGGTGCACCAACTCCTGATGCGTACGGCTATAATGAAGCGAAGGTTTTCAATGGTGGTGCGGAATGGCCTTCGGCTAAAGTCGACGAGACTGCGAACAACACGATCGATTTCATCCAACGCCACCAATCCAAACCATTCTTCATCAATGTTTGGTTGCATGAAAGCCATACGCCTCATGCTCCTTCAAAAGATTCAATGTTGCAGCATTCAACACTTGATGAGCAGAAGCAAGTCTACGCAGCCGTGATATCCGACGGAGACAAAGCCGTCGGGAAGATTATGGACGTATTGAAGGATACAGGACTAGAGCAGAATACAATCGTTCTTTTTTCAAGTGACAACGGGCCCGAATGGACGGCGAAAAGCAAGAAACCACTGTCGACAGATGCGCATGCAAATGTCACTGGCTACGATACGTATTACAGCATTGGGGAAACAAACGGATTGCGAGGACGCAAACGGAGTCTCTTCGAAGGTGGAGTTCGAGTTCCATTCCTTGTACGTTGGCCAAGTAAGGCACCTGCAGGCATGAAGAACAGCGATACCGTTTTGACTGCAGTAGATCTGCTTCCAACTCTATGTGCCGCTGCCGGTGTGCATGTGGCTGACTCTGTCAAACGGGACGGAGAGAATCTGCTACCTGCCCTTCTTGGGAAATCGATTGCAAGAACTCGTCCTATCTTTTGGAAGTGGACGGGTAGAGGGATGGATCAAGACTACTGGCCTCGACTCGCAGTTCGAGACGGGGACTGGAAGCTTTTGATCTCAGACGATCCTGAACGAACAGAATTATTCGATTTGCGCCTAGACCGTTCTGAGTCGATGGATGTATCAAAGCAACACCCCGATGTAGTCAATCGCCTTTCTAGTTTGGCAATAGAGTGGTCAAGTACTTTACCCGAGCATCCTAGTCCTCAATGCATAGCCACATCCGGTGAGGTTACTCGACAGTAGTGAATTAGGACCAATACGTGAATACAAACAATATCAGCAGAACTCTCCATGTTGAATTGCCAATCATCGGTGTGACATGGTCCCAACCGTTTTTCCTTTCCTCCTATCCCTACTCTCTGTAGAGAATCGATCATGAAACAAACCCACTGGTTGCTTGGCCTATCCCTGTGCTCCACCCTCTGTCTTGTTGCTGAAGCCCAACAACCGAGTGCCGAAAAAAAGAAGCAACTCGCTGCTTTAACATGGACAGATCCAGTCAAAGCAGCGGCTGAAGATGCCGACTTTCTTATCCAAGGAGAGTATGGCTTCGCAAAAAACAACTCGGATTGGGGATTGCAAGTGGTTGCACTTGGGGAAGGTAAGTTTGACGCTTATCTACTCGAAGGGGGATTGCCTGGACTCGGTTGGACCAAACAAAAACCGCGTATGCGATTAACGGGTGCTCTGGCGAATGAAAGGGTTGAGTTTGCGCCAAGCGATGCATCGACGAAGATCGTGGTGAGTAATCGAAAGGCTGTCATTGCTCGGGACGGCAAGATGATTACCGAGTTGCCAAAGCTAGAGCGCTCGAGCCCAACGTTGGGAGCCAAGCCACCTGCTGAAGCGATCGTGCTTTTCGATGGGAGCTCTGCGGACGCGTGGGAAAATGGGAAGATTGAGAACGGCCTCTTGGCAAACAATGATATCGCAACCAAACAGTCGTTCACCGATTACACGCTTCATTTGGAGTTTCGTACTCCTTACAAACCGCATGCGCGAGGGCAATCTCGAGGAAATAGCGGCGTTTACCATCAGGGAAGATACGAAACGCAAGTACTCGATTCGTTTGGACTTGAGGGGGAAATGAATGAGACAGGTGGCATCTACTCTATCGCAGCACCGAAACTCAATATGTGCTTGCCCCCCTTAACATGGCAAACATACGACGTGGATTTTGTCAGTGCCAAGTTCGACAGCAAAGGAGAGCGCAAATCACCAGCTAAGATTACGGTTCGATTGAACGGTGTATTGGTGCATAGTGATCAAGAACTGCCCCAAACGACAGCTTCCGCACGCATCACTAAGATTACGGCGGAGCCTGGTCCAATCTTTATTCAGCATCACAACAACCCGGTTTTCTATCGCAACATTTGGATCGTCCCCAAGAAAGAAGTGTTGGTAAACGCCAAGACGAAAAAACTTTTAGTCGTCACAACCACTGAAGGGTTTCGACATGGGCCAGCTATTGCTGCCGCACAACGAATTCTTCCGGAACTAGCGGCCAACAGCAATGGCGAATTCGCCTTTGACTTTCTACCGGATCCTGGACCGAGACCGAACCCTGGCCAAGCTCCCAAACGAACTCCAGAAATGACCGATGCACAGTGGGCAGAGAAGCAATCTGCATTCGAGTCAAGAGCCGCAAAAGCAAAGTCGGAGTTGGAAACTTGGCAGAGCAAAGTAAAGGATGCCTTTCAGCAAAAGTTCACCGTAGCCGAATTGGAAAACTACGATGGCGTTGTCTTTAGCAATACCACGGGTGAATTACCTTTGCCGGACGGGGCAGCATTCGTTAATTGGATTAGCAAAGGCAAAGCGTTTGTCGGGATGCATGCTGCAACGGATACGCTCAAGGGGATGCCGCCATATTATGAGATGATCAATGGAAGTTTCGCGGGACACCCATGGGGGGCAGGTGGAACCTATAACTTTGTGAATCACGATCCGACGCATCCGGTGGTATCGATGTTTCCGCCCGAGTTTCAATGGCGGGATGAAATCTATCAGTACAACAATTTCAATCCAGCTTCGGTGCATGTGCTAATCAGTTTAGACATGGCTAAGTCGAAGCCACAGTTTCCGTATCACGTCCCAGTTTCGTGGGTTCGCAACGTTGGGGCAGGGCGATTGTTTTATACGAGCCTCGGACACAATCCAGAAACCTGGGAAAATGTAACGTATCAACAACACATCGTCGCAGGATTACGATGGGCTTTGAAGATATCCGACGGTCCAGCGACCCCGAATCCGTTCGTATCTGCGGAGCAATCGTTGAAGTCGATCGTGGTCTCCGCGAGTACGACACTGGGCAAAGACGCAAAAATCTTGACGGAAAAAGCGTTGTCGAAAGCGAAGGCCAATCCCGAATGGGCAACAAAGATGGGGTCAGACGCTGATTCTTATCGCAAATTGCCGAACGAACCAGATGGCAACACTGAGTCGAAGAAGTCGAAGCTACTGAAACAACTGGTGGACGAAATCGAGAAATGAAATCGTTGGCAGTGCCGATGCTTTGAATTCAAGCATGAAACTACCGAGCCGACTGTGTTCGCAGGCTAAGGTCAAGTTTCTTCACGGGAATTCACCTTACCTAACCAAATACGGCTTCTGTTCGTCCAAGAAATGCTCCGAACTATATGCCGAAAAAACGGAAAGGGACGAAAGAAAAGGAGACAGGCTTCAAGCAGAGAGAACAGTCGCATTTCTTCGATTTCTTTCGTGCTTTTTCTGCAGTACAGACTTGGGGATTCAGTCATGACCGACGGAGCGGTCAAAGACATTGCACTTCACAACGCATTTAATGAAATCACTGATTTCGTTTGCAATCATCGCTACAATACCCGTTTTACTTCGATCTAGAAGGCCATTTCTATTCCGACCCAAGAATCCAAAGATGCAACAACCACCACTATCATTCCAGGCCAGAATAACATCCATTGCGTTAGTGATCATGTCAGCGTTGGGCATGTTGGCTCCAAACGCCATAGCACAAAATACCGCAGAAGCGAGGTCAACTACCAGTCGCTCTTCGCCACCTAACATTTTGGTCATTATGCCAGATGATGTGGGATACTGGAACGTTGGAGCTTACAGCCATGGAATGATGGTTCCGACCCCTAACATTGACCGGCTTGCTAAAGAAGGAATACTATTTACAGATCACTACTCCCAACCCACTTGTACACCGAGTCGCGCGGCATTCATTACGGGGCAGTTACCAATTCGGACGGGCTTAACCACAGTTGGTATGGCTGGTTCACCCATAGGAATCGATCAACGTGATCCTTCGCTTGCGGTTGTGCTGAAAGCAATAGGCTACAAGACAGGCCAATTCGGAAAGAATCACCTTGGCGACCGTAACGAACACCTACCGACTGTTCACGGATTCGATGAATTCTACGGAAACCTCTATCATCTCAATACGGAAGAAGAGCCAGAACTAAGCGACTGGCCAACGGATGAGGGCTTCAACAAACGTTACAGACCACGCGGAGTTCTCGATTGTGTTGCAACCAACGTCGATGATACAACTATTGATGAACGGTTTGGCAAGGTTGGCAAACAACGTATCAAAGATACAGGCCCTCTCGATAGCAAACGCATGGAGACAGTGGATGATGAATTCCTCGATCGAACCATCGACTTCATCACTCGGGCCAATCAAGAAGCCAAGCCCTTCTTCGCATGGTACGCTCCATCTCGTATGCATATTTACACACACCTACGTCCAGGTCGCGAGAAGCTTGCCGCGAACCAATCGTCCGAGCTTGACATCTACGGTAGCGGCATGATCGAACATGACATGCAAGTCGGAACACTGCTCAAGAAATTGGATGAACTCAATATCTCCGCGAACACCATCGTGGTTTACACGACTGACAACGGCGCCATGTCTGCCTGGTGGCCTGATGGTGGTACTACTCCATTTCGGAGCGAGAAAGCAACGACTTGGGAAGGAGGCGTACGAGTGCCGCTGCTTATTCGGTGGCCAGCGAGGATCGCAAAGGGTAAGGTCTCTAATGCCATCCAAGAACATACGGATCTATTCGCCACACTGGCTGCTGCTGCAGGGCGGCCCAAGGTCAACGAAGAGCTCAGGAAATCACATAACGTTTACATCGATGGACTGAACAATCTGGAGCATTGGGTTGGCGACGCGCCGTCAGCTCGAAACGTTGTCTATTACTACAACGAAAGTGAAATGACAGCCATTCGCATTGGGAATTGGAAATCCCATTTCAAGGTTCGGGATGGGTTCTTTGATTACAACCGTCCGTCGGCTTTGCTCTTTAATCTACGCATGGATCCATTCGAAAAGCAAGACGGACAAAAGAGTAACGATTTTGCGATGAAGCTCGGGGTCGCGTGGGGGGGCCAAGTGCAGGATGCATTAGCGACTCACCTGAAGACACTGAAGGACTTTCCTCCGAGGCAAAAAGGTGGAACACTCACACCTCGCCCAAATTGATCTGGCAAAAACGATCGAGCAGAACGAAAGAATTACTGTGAATGACGCTTCGCTTGCACCGGGCGTTTGATTCTTTAGGCCATTCTCATGAATCTTACAGAATGGATTGCGGCGACTTTATCGATTATGCCGATAATGACCCGTGAGTCATTTTCGCCGCAATTTGGGAATTGCACGGATGGTAATTTGCAAGCTAATAGGCGATCCAGCCAGCCGCATGCTTTCGATAGTCCGAGCGGGACTATGCGTTTGGATCTGTCTGTGGGCTTTTCGAGGCAATCTCTCCGGACAAGAGATAGCAAACGATTCGGTTGCCATTACCGATGTCGATGAAAGCCAGGTTATCCCCTTAGATCCCGGCAATCCTACTGCTCCACGCGATCCACTGGCTTACTCGAACGATCGCGTGAACATCAAATTCAGCGTGGCTGGTGTCGCTCAAGCCTCCGGCGTAACAGGCTCGTGGTGGAATCTATCGGAAACCTTTGCTCCGAGTGCCCAGTACAAGCCGGACAGGGCATGGGGAGAATTATGGATCAAGCCTGGAGTTACGACCGAGTTTGTCCTGGACGATTCGGCCAAACTCTACTCAGGGCTATCTTACGTTGGATCTGGCAATATTGGACGTGATGTTTTCGAACAGGGCAATCGTGGGCTATACGCGATCGAAGATGGTTACCTTGGGGTACGCGTTGGTGATCGCGAACAATCATCCCAATGGGATATCTCTTACGGAAGACAACAGTACAAAATCGGCTCAGGCATGCTGATTTCCGTTGGTGCGTACAATGGATTCGAACGCGGTGCGACCACATCGTTTGCTCGTCGAGCTTGGGAAGAAGCGGGATTGGTGAAATGGAGCAAAGGTCCACTTTCCATCGATGGTTTCTATCTGAATCCGAATGAACTGCGTTCGAGCGATACACAAACGCGACTAGCTGGTGCAAAAACAGAATTGGCTTTAGGGGAAACTCAAACGGTTGGACTCGCCTACATGAACGTGTTTGAATCGACGTTACCCTATGTCAAAGCGCCGGTGCAACTCATTCCGAACGGGCGCGAGGGACTGAATACAATCCATTCATTCAATCGGTGGAATCCATTCCAGGAGATTGCTCCCTCGTTTTACTTTGCTGGCGACTATGCCTACCAGTGGAACGACAGAATTGACATGTCCGCTAATGCGTTCAGCGGCGAGATTGGAAATCAGTTTCAATCGCTTCCTTTTGCTCCAAAGCTTTCTTA
>JAJTID010000052.1 GCA_021300155.1 Pirellula sp. | reverse complement strand
TGATCATCGAGAACGGCATCGAGTCCTCGGATTGCGGATTTCAACAGACGCTTTACCGCGAGTGATTTATGCGACTGAAGCCATTCTTTAGCCTCCGAAGGTAGATTCCTTTTGGGACCATTCAGCAATCCATCGATCATAGCACATGTGCCAAGAACCCCCGAACACTCGATCAATTCAAGGTCGCAATCATCGATATCAAGACACTCTTCAAAGAACTCCTTTGGATCGTCGTGTTCGCGGAGATCTGCAAGCCAGTCGAGCGCGTAATCTTCTTCAAAAATCTCAATTCCCCGACTTCCCATTTCATTCTCCATTTTGCATTTTGTTGATTATTCTAACTCCCCTTCTCCTCCTCGGGAGGAGAAGGGGTCGGGGGATGAGGGGCTTCTTCATCGTCCTGGTCATCACGGTCGTGATTCTCGTCTTCACTTAGCGTCGCCATTTCGGCCATTGTTCAAACGAATCGGCCAGTCGCTCGCGCTCTTGACCAGCAGATAATCCCCATCTTGCCAAATTGATCGCCACTTTGGGGGCCAGATCGTGCAAGACGCATGCGGTTATGCTACACTCTTTACGGTCGTCGAAGCCGCTTTCGAAATGTGTTAACGGAATTCTTGCAACCATGCGAGTGAATAGATAATGAAAAAGAAGATTGATACCATCAAGCGTAGGTCGTTTCTAAAGTCTGCGTTGGCCTCGGCAGGTGCTGCGGCAGTCGCCCCAACGATCATCCCTAGCTCCGCGATCGGTCGAGATGGGGCCGTGCCACCGAGCGAGCGAGTCGTGCTCGGCGGAATTGGTATCGGGAACCGTGGAAACTATGACTTGGGTTGTTTCCTCGAACAAAAGGATGTTCAGTTCATCGCTGTCTGCGATGTCAAGGAAGCACGAAGACTAGCAGTGAAGAAGATCGCCGATACCAAGTACGGCAATGAAAACTGCAGCATGCACCAAGACTTTCGCGAAGTGTTGGATCGCAAAGATATCGATGCTGTGTTGATCGCAACGGGGCCGAATTGGCATGCGACCATGAGTATGTATGCAGCTCGCGCGGGCAAAGATATCTATTGTGAGAAGCCATGCACAAAGAACATTGAACAAAGCTTGATTCTTCGAGACACGATGCGTCGAACAGGTCGAATCTTCCAGGCCGGGACGCAGCGCAGAAATTTGCCCCACTTCGCGTTCGCGTGTTATCTCGCTCGAACAGGCAAACTAGGCAAGCTCTCGAAGATCTATGCTCACCCCGCAGGCATGCAAGCCATGATGAGTGGCTGGTTACCTGCAGAGGCGCCACCTGAGAAGGGGAAAGTGGATTGGGATATGTATCTCGGCCCAGCAGCTTGGCGACCCTTCAATCCGAAGCTATTGGACGGCTTCAATTTTGAAAAAGGGGGCGGGCTTGTTGGAGGTGGAGTTCTCGAATGGGGCTCGCACTGTGTGGATCTTTGCCAATGGGCGGTCGACGATTGTCCTCCACCTGTCGAGTACAACGCTCCTGCGAACGGTGAGTTGATGGCGCGCTACGAGAATGGCACGCAACTCATCTTCCGAGAGAAGGGCTGGATTCCACTAGGTTCGTGTCCTGTTCGATTTGAAGGGGACAAAGGATGGGTCGAGGCAGGTGACAGCGGCAAAATGGTTTTGAGCTCGCCTGAATTGATGGCAGGCCGAGTCGTGGAGGAGATCGGTGGTTATCCAGCGACCTTCCATGTGCGCGATTTCTTGGACGCGGTTAAGACTCGAAGTCAACCCAAGGGGAACGCGGAAGCGGCTTGCAATGCGCACATCGTATGTCACTCCGCCAACATCGCATTGTTCTTGAATCGACAGGTCAAACTGGATCTCAAGAATTACGAGTTCATCAACGATGAGCCCGCCAACCGATTGCGGTCCGAAGCGCTTCGAGAACCATGGCGTATCTAGGAACGATGATTGTCACTCCTAGTTGATCCTGAAAGCTAGTTCATCGAGCAAGAAAAGTTTGCTCGATCCACTCACCTAAACAATGAACCAATTTCCGATTCGGAACTCACCATGCGAACTTATTTTCGTGCCCTATTACTTTCAACCTGCCTCACTGTATCAACCGCTTGTTCTGCGTCCCTCTTTGCCCAAGTGCAAACGATGGAGAAAGAAGCCGACTTGATCGGCGTCCTTCAAAACGGAGCGCCAGCCGACAAGGCGATCGCTTGCAAGCGATTGGCAATTTACGGAACCGGCGAATCGGTCTCTGAACTAGCGAAGCTGTTGCCGGACGATTCCCTTTCGTCGTGGACCAGAATTGCGTTAGAAGCCATACCGGGCTCGAAACCGGACGAAGCCCTCCGAAATGCGGCCAAGTCACTTTCGGGGAACAAATTGATTGGAGTATTGAACTCCATCGGCGTTCGAGGTGATGTCGCAGCCGTGGATTTGCTCAAAAGCAAACTGCAAGATAGCGACGTTCAAGTAGCTTCGGCGGCAGCAATCGCGTTGGGTCAGATCGGAAACGAAGCGGCGAGGAAATCGCTAACGCAGTCGTTGGCCAATGCTCCAGCCGGTGCTCGATCTGCGATCGCAGAAGCGTGTGTCCTGTGCGCAGAGAAAGCCATGAACGATGGCAAATCAGACATTGCCATCGCCGTCTATGATCAAGTGCGAAAGGCAGATGTTCCCAGCCAAAGAGTCATCGAAGCGACACGTGGTGCGATCCTGGCCAGGAAGGAACAAGGTGTGCCGTTGTTAGTCGAGAATCTTCGCTCTCCCGATCGAGGATTGTTTCGAATTGCACTCGCAACCGCCAGGGAGATGACGAAGGGGGATGTCGACGGGGCGTTGTCTACAGAGATTGGTGCAGCTTCGCCCGATCGAGCTGCATTAGTGATCCAAGCGTTAGCGGATCGCAACGGACCAGGCGCATTGCCAGCGATCGTCAAGGCAGCAGCGAGCGGTCCGAAAGAGGTTCGACTCTCCGCATTGAACGCATTGGCCAGAGTCGGCAACGCATCGAGTGTATCCACTCTGGTGTCGGTCGCAGGCGAAGCCGATGCCGATCTTACCAAGGGAGCACTGCAAGCACTTGCCGAGTTGCCCGACCAAAATGCGACCAAAGAGATTCTCGACCGTTTGAGCAAAGCGGACGACAAACTGCTTCCTGTTTTATTAGCGGTTGTAGGTGTGCGACGTATCGAAGCGACCGATCTGATAACCAAGGCTCTTGCGAAGAAAGACAAAGCGACACGCGAAGCCGCGTTGAAAGCTTTAGGGGCGACGGTTCCGCCCGATCGCATGGACGTGCTACTTACTCAAGTGCTGAAGCCTTCGTTTGTGGAAGATGTTGAGGTGGCACGATCGGCGTTGAAGACTGCGGCAGTTCGAATGCCAGACCGCGAAGCATGTGCTAAGCAGATCGCTGCTTCTATCGAAACATCTTCGCTCGAAACGCAGACCGCGTTGCTCGACATTTTGGCTGCCGTGGGCGGAACGAATGCACTTCAAGCAGTGAAGAATGCTGCGTTGAGCTCAAGCGATCCGCTAAAGGATGTTTCCAGTAAGTTGCTAGGTGATTGGATGACCATCGATGCTGCACCTGTATTGTTAAACTTGGCAACCAGCGGCCCTGCGGACAAGTACCAAGGGCGAGCGTTGCGGGGTTACATTCGCATTGCTCGGCAGTTTGCTATGGGTGAGCCAGAGCGAGTCGCGATGATTCAGAATGCTTTGATGGCTAGTAAACAACCCGCCGACCAGAAACTAATCCTTCCCATTCTAGAAAAATTCTCCAGCATCGAGATGCTCAAGATTGCGATCAAAATGGCCGGCGCTGACGACTTAAAGGAAGACGCGACCAAAACGGTTTTAGCGATCGCAAAAAAGCTCGACGGGAAACCTGAAGTCGCAAAATTGCTTGCAGAAGCTGGCATCAAGCCCTAGGCGATGCTAGGGATTTGTTGTTCGTCGATCGGCATTTGATCGCACCACCCGTTCGGTTGGGACTTGAGTCCAGACCAGACAATCCCAACCCGAAGCGTGACGGCTTGTTGCTTAAATAGATTTGCCGCAGGCAAAGGAAACATCACAACCCGAAGCGTTAGCGAGGGGCGTACGACCCCACAGAATCCCTCGCTGACGCGTCGGGTTGGGGTTAAATCAACAAGCCGGTGAGCGAGGGACGGAAAATCCCACAGAATCCCGCGCTCACGCGTCGGGTTGGGATTGAGGCGATGAGACTATTGCGCTGCGGGTGGGATAGGTTGCGCTAAGGGTGGGTTATTGTAATAACCCGCTCTCGACCCGCAAATAAACTTCTTGCATGCGGAAACTAGATTCTCTACCATGAGTGACGCTCATCTTAGATCGTCCAAGGTGACAGCATTGTTCCAGATTGTGGAGTAGAAAAATGCGTTGGTCATTTCCGCTGGTGAAGTTTGGTTTGATCGGTATCGCCGGATTCGTTTCGTTCAGCTCGATATTGGAGGCTGCAGGAAGTGAAGCGACGCACAAGCAAGCGCGAAGTATTGCTCCCACTGTCGATGGCAGGCCGGTGAAGCTAGAGACCTTTTGCGTGGGACCTGATAACAATTTATGGATGGCATGTGCCGGATCGGCAAACTACCCTGGCGCGATCATGATCTATACGGGGGAAGGGGTGCTGGTAAAGTCGATTCCTCTGTCGTTTCTACCTCAAGCGATTAACTTCTCCCCCGAGGGCAGTTTGTTTGTAGCAGGCTCAGGAAAGATTGCGAGGCTTTCGGAAGAAGGTAAGGTTGAGATCGAGATCGATGCTCCAAACATTGGTGACAAAGAAGAACTCGTTCGATCGATGAAGGAACAAGCGGAGACGCGGCGCAAGCAGATGGAAGCCGCGATGGCTTCACAGACCAAAAAGCTTGAGGAGCAAATTGAAAAGCTCCAGGAAGCTCCGGAAGGCGAAACAGAAACAGCCAAAGCACGTCGTGAGCGTCGCCTCAAACTATTGAAGGTAACGATCGAGCAATTCAAGGAAAACGCGGAACAATCCGAAGCCAGTATGGTGGTTGACGATTCGATTCTCTCGCGTCTCGCATCAAGCACAGGAATTACGGCCACAGACGATGACGTGTTTGTTGCGTGCCCCAAGACCCAAGGCTATGGCTATGGCATTTGGCGGATGAGTCACGATTTGAAGGAACCAAAGTTGGTTGTTTCGGATGTTAGCGGTTGCTGCGGTCAATTGGATATCCAGACCGATGGCGAGCATCTTATCATTGCTGAGAACACGAAATTCGAAGTAGGCTACTACGATCGAGATGGAAAGCGTCTCCATGGATGGGGCAAGCGAGTTGGCAAAGACGAAGATGGTTGGGGCTCCTGCTGCAATCCGATGAATGTTCGTTGTTGTGCAAACGGAGAAGTCCTGACTGCCGAGTCAAGTATTGGAAATATTAAGAGATACAGTCCTACGGGCGAATACTTGGGACTCGTTGGTAAGGCAAAAGTTGCAGGTGGATGCAAGCATGTTGCCATCGGCTTTGATTCCGACCGCAACTGGCACTACATGATGAATGAGGATCGTTCTCACGTGGCTGTCTTGGTTCCAATGGATCAAGCGCCAGCCGAAACAGAAGACGAACGAATCGCTCGGGAAGCAATGGCCTCGATGGGTAAGTTTTTGTTTGGTACATGGGAGATTCAAAGCAGCAAATCGGAAACCAAGCTGATGGAGGGGATGGAGTCCATGTCCGAATTCATCTTGAATGGCTTTGGGCATATGGAGTTTTCTCCCGATGGACATCTCGTCAAGGGTGCCAAGAGAGCAGCAACCAAGGGAGCGAAAGAGTCAGAGTCTGCGGCATCGAAGAGTCTATTTGGAGCGTTACTGTCTGCAGTTACAGGAAGCTCCGAGCAAGCGGAGCAAATGCTGATCGGTGGCCAAGCCAAATGGCAAGCGATTCAGGCCAAGGGTGGAAAATTTGATATCGTGACGGTCGACGATAATGTCCCCGGCTTTGGTGCGTCGGTAGAGTTTACAGGGAATGACGAAGCCAAGTTCTCGTTCTTCTATGGCGATCCTTCTGCACCTTCGTATGGCACTTTTATTTACAAACGAACATCCCTCGAAGCCTGTGGAAAGGATTGTACTTCTTCCTGCGAGAAGAAGTAGATTCATTGAGTATGAAGTTTGCGATATGCAATGAAACGTTCGGTGATTGGCCCATCGAACGTGGGTTCGAACAAGCGATAGCGGCGGGTTACACTGGATTGGAGGTGGCCCCCTTTACCTTGGGGCCATACGCCAATCAAATATCAGCGGAAAGTCGCAAACATTATCGACGTACAGCGGAGTCGTTTGGATTGGAGATTATTGGTCTCCATTGGTTGTTAGCGAAAACGAATGGCTTTCATCTGACAACCGATGATCCAGAAATTCGTGCACGCACAGCATCGTACTTCAAAGAGCTGGTGGAATTGTGTGCAGACTTAGGTGGGAAGGTGATGGTCCTCGGGTCACCGCTTCAACGGAACTTCCCGCCAGAGATGGGCCATGATCGAGCCACTGCCAATGCTGCCCAGGTTCTAACGGAGGTAGTACCCTCGTTAGAAGAACATGGAATCCGTATTGCGGTGGAACCCCTCGGTCCTCAGGAAGGAAACTTCTTGAACTTTGCTAGCCAGGCAAGAGACTTGATCGATGCGATCGATAGCGATTCGATTCGATTGCATCTCGATGTCAAGGCAATGAGTAGTGAAGGGACACCGATCGACCAGATCATCCGAGACAATGCGGATTTAATGATTCATTTCCATGCCAACGATCCAAACCGATTGGGTCCAGGCATGGGAGATGTCGATCAGCGGCCAATTTTCAAGGCTCTTCAAGATATCGACTATAAAGGCTGGGTCAGCGTCGAAGTGTTCGATTACTCACCGGGTGTGGAAACGATTTTGTCCACAAGCATGCAGAATATGAAGCATGCGATCCTGTCGGATTAACGAGCCATCATGATCTTCTTGCGAGCCATCTCGATGCCTCGCTCTTTGGTTATGTCTACCTTGCTTTGAGATGCGACAGGCAATCCGTTTTCCAGTGATGGCCTTAGGGCGATTCGATCGATCGCCATCTTGTCCAAGGTTGGAGCATCCATTGGACTGGATTCGATTTGAACCGGGACATTCGGATGAATGCCGTTCGAACTGATCGGAGTTCCGTTTGGTGAGTAGAACTTGGAAACGGTTAGTCTTAAGCCACCGTTACCTCGTTCATTGTGGAAAACGCCTTGAACGCTTCCTTTCCCGTACGATGTCTGACCAACGATGGTGGCGCGAGAATGATCGTGCATCGCACCTGCGAAGATTTCGCTGGCACTCGCACTATCTTCATCGATTAGGACAACCAATGGAATGTCCCACGTGCCTTGTGTCTTTGCGGTAAAGTTGTGATTCTCGAGTCCGTTCCTACCCTGGGTTGAGACAATGGTTCCATCATGCAAGAACTGATCAGCTAGATCGACGGCCGCGTCCAGCAGACCACCTGGGTTCTTACGAAGATCGATGATCAAGGACTTCATGCCTTTTCCGCTCAAGTCGTACAAAGCCTTTGACACTTCCGCAGGAGTTGTCTTTTGGAAGTTCGTGATTTTGACGTAGCCGATTCCAGGCTCCGCGATCTCCGCAGCCGAAACACTTGGCACGTCCACTCGTTTTCGCTCCACTCGAACGTCGATAATACGATCGCCGATCCCTTGAAGTTGTAATCGAACTTGTGATCCTTCTGGACCACGCAACATATCTGCAGCTTTCTTCGCACCGATTTCGCTCACTGGGAGCCCATCCACACTCAGAATGTGTTGGTTGGGGACGAGACCAGCGAAATAGGCTGGGCCGTTGCGGAACACATCCACGATTCGCAGATCAGAACCCTCCGCCCAAAGCTCGACCCCTAGACCAATCAAGTTTCCTTCGATTTGAGACATCACCTCTCGATATTCTCCCGGTGTTAGGAGAGCACTGTACGGATCGAGTAGGCCAACCGAACCAGCGATGTACTCGTAGATAACGGCAGTAATCGAAATCCCCAACTGGTCGCTCGCTTGTTTAGCAACATACGAAGCCGATGCTTTGAGATCTTCAGCATTCGTCACACGTTTACCAAAAACGGACTTGTGAATATTCTTTCGAAAAGCCTCGACCGTTTCACGATCCGCATTACGAAGATGTTTGTTCAAGAAATCTGGTTCTGTCAGGGCTACTTCGAGGAAGGCTGTTCCATGGAGTGCTAGTTTGTAATAATCGATGCGCTCCACATAATAAACTTCTAGTTTTGCGATCACTTCACTAAAGACTTGAAGAGCATCTGTTGGCGTGGATGTGTCGATGGTCTGAAGATAGGATCGATCCGAATACCGGCGCGTCACATCGTGGTGAACTCGACATACTTGCAGTCGTTCTGCAACGGTTCGAAGAGCAGCGTTCTTCTTCACATGCTTTTCGTACAACAGGATCGCTTCGTGCCATCGACGTTCTTGTTCGAGCTTGCGACCATGATCCAGGATATCGGCTTCATTCGATGACGACAGCGTGGACGCAACTGGTAAATCCGCTACTGTCTTCGCAGGCGTAATACATAACGCCACCCACAGACCGGTTACACAGAGAGTAAATCTCAATAGCGAAAATGGCATACGAGCGCAATCGAGTAGAGACATGAAGCAACACCACACCATAAGGAGCATTGGAGTATGCATTCCCGTTTGCACCGGTCAAAAAAACGATCGATAGTTTTGTTGCTACTGTTCTCGTGACCCGTAAAGTCTTCCAACGAGAATCCCGATGTAACGCGAAATGGGAAAGTAAGGGCACCAGCCTCGGTCCCTCGAGATGCTCCAGACGACTCTGCCTGGGCAAAATATTCCGAATGCGGAAAGCGTACTTCTTGCACTGGACCAACTTTATGCACGGTCGCCCCGTGGGGCAAGTGTCGAAATACGGAGGAAAGCAGACAATCCTTAGCTACGATTTTCCCTCGCGTTGATTCCTTCGCTTTTTCAGTGGGAAGCAATCCTCTGGAGGTTTGTTTTTCTATGGTAAGGTGACTTTCCTCAGGTTACGCTACATTCTAGATTCTAGCGCTATCTCTGGCTCACCCTAAAACGGTACCGGACCGCAGCATAGACACCACCAGCCATGATTGAGAATGAGGGTAGTTTGAATAGCAATTTTTTCGATCGATTGACGGAAACGGTCCAACAGTCGGGTCCGGTTGAGGCCGCAAAACTCTTGGTGGATACCATGCGCAGTCAGCAAAGGTACACGGAGCTTTTTGAAGCTCTAAAAATGTATCATCGCATGGATTTGGGGCTGCCGGCTGTTCAAACAGATCTATCGGGAGCAACGTCAAAGATCGGTGCTATTAACGACGAACTTCAGGACAAGCTCGATAAGCGACTTATCGAATCGTGCCGCGAAGTCGGGACAGCATTGCTGCGCAAAGGAATGCTTCAGGAGGGTTGGATGTATATGCGTGCGGTAGGAGATCGCGTCGCTGCCGCCGAAGCGATGAAGGATATCGCCGTGAATCAAGACAATCTGGATACTGTATTGGGACTTCTCGTGCATGAAGCAGTCGATGTAAAGCGAGGAACGCAGCTTTCTCTCGAGATGCGAGGAACGTGCAATACGATTACGATGCTAGATAGTGTTGTGTCGATGAGAGGTCGAGACGATCAACAATTGGCTGTCGGCGTATTGGTAGAACACGTTCACCAGGAGTTGTTGAACAGTCTTCGATCCGATCTAGCAAGACGCGAAAATTGGACTGAAGCGCATCCGGATAGTAACGAACAGAGTGTGGAAAAACTTCTTGGATCGCGTCCCGGATTGCTGAAGGATGGTACGTATCATCTCGATACAACTCACTTGGCCTCCACAGTCCGATTTGCCAGAATTCTTGATGACAAGCAACAATTGAGGCTCGCGTTGGATTTGGCTCAGTATGGGCGTCAATTACATCCGCAGTATCAATACCCCAGCGAAGAACCGTTTGCAGACCTTTATCCTATGTCAATCGCATGGTTCCGTGCGATCTTGGGGGAGCATGTGGATGCAGCGACCAAACTGTTTCTTCAAAAAGCAGAATCGCTCGATCCGCAAGAGCACGGGACGGTTGCGATTGAGACCTACGCGGATCTTTTGACGAGAGTTGGCAAACCAGAAGAGGCTATGCGATTCTTGATCAAGCGCATGCCCAAAGGTATGCGACCGTTTGGCATTGCTCCATCGCTAATTGAGCTTGCAGAAGCCTCTGGGTGTTACGAACTGATGTTGGAGCATGCAAAGGAAAAGCTGGATGATATCGGCTTCGCCGCCGCTCTTCTGCAAAAAGCGTCTGTCTCGTAACGACACTGTATACGATTCCGCATACTGCACGGTTACTAACGTCAGACTTTGTACTTCGCAGAAATACCAAGCCCATCGCTAAGATAGGTTTGGCAAAGCAGTTCGCCGAAGACGAAAATCCATGTGACAAGCTTTGGCTCTGTTTGAATCGCTTGATCCAATTGGCTGCGGATGAATTTCATTTCGCAATGGCCGCGACCGAGCTTTTTGCGGCGACAATAGAGGACTGGCCAAATCGCGTCCCAAGCCGATTGGAACGAGCGGGAAACAGCCAACCCGTTTCTGCCTCCATAGATCCCTTCATGCAGTGGAACCAAAGGATCCCCGGCCGGTATCCATGCGGGAATCGTCGACGTTGTTGGCCCCGAGTTCCCTTTGCTATTTCGAAGCTTGCTATCCGCTTGCATGATCGAAAACAGCATCGATTCAATCCCCTTGCTGGCATCCGGACGAACAACTTGAATCGGCTCTTCGACGGTGGTCGTCATGAGCGGCTGACCGTCGATGGCGAATCGCCAGGTGCCATCCACCCAGTCGTTGGCTGTCCATGTGGCTGAACAATCAAGCTCCATCATGTGTGCTTCCGAAGTCGCAACGGTGAAGCCAATAGGGGCTCCGCTTCCATTGCGAGCGACCCGGCGTTGCCAAGTTGCAAATTCGCTTCGTTGGATGCGCAACATCACCTTGGTCGTCCAATCGTAAATGCCGAGCGCGCAGCCAAGTGTCTTTGCATCCGAGATGATGGGTGGCGTTCTGCACTCGATTGTGAAATCATCCGTCGTTGGCAATACCCAATCGGTTTGACTGGCAGGTACGTTCTTCACGAGCCAACCTAGTTCGTTGGCCTGTGCATAGTCCCATAGACCGGTGAGACAATCGTCGAGAGAATCACGCTTCTCTCGAATAGTGGTTAAGCTGCAGAGGGCGTCGATCCAATCGATATGTTTCTTGGTGGAAAGCCGGGACTGTTGCAATAGTGCGTCCTGCGCACCCATAAAGGCTTGCAGCCAGCCGGTGCTGGCGTAATCTTGTGTAATTGTCATTCAGGAGAAGAGTTCTAGATGCGTAGAATCGCAACGACGAGTGATAGGCTTTTCGTGGGAGGTCGATGAGAACCTATTTGAGCTCAAAACGCGATTTTAAGTAAGGCTTACCATGCCGGATCTATAGCTTCTACGCACCTTAATTGTCGAGCATCAAACCGATGCATTCGTTTTCAGCCAAGAATTGCGACCGCGAATCGCACTTATTTCTTGATCTGCAGATCCAAAGAAGACTGCCCGAATTTGCGAGCTTTCATATCTTCGACCGTCAATCGCAGCTTGTAAGCCCCAGGCGAAATCTGCTGAGGCATATAGATTTTGTAGACAATGAAGTAATCTCGGCGGTGATTTTGGCAAATGTCCGGCTCCATTGGGAGAATTTGCTCTGCGATGACTCGCCCCTGCGAATCGACGATTTCATAGCTTCCTTGCAACTGTGTTTCAAAGCCATCTCGGACTCGTTCTGCCGCAACGTTTTCGAGCTCGCAATAGAGCAAAACTTCTTGGTCGGGAGTGAATTGATATTTTGGAAACTTGGTCAAGACACCGTATCGTTCGACTTCGGTACAAAAGGCAACAGAACGAACTTCTAGGTTGCTAGCGGCAGCGAGGTGGTTCGTTGCTTCTCGCTGCGAGTTCATCACGAGACTGAGATGTCGCGAACGGACCGGCATAGCATCCGGGTTGCTAGCTTCGTACAGCGCCTGCATCTGGTGACGATAGTATTCTTGTTCATGATCTGGCAATCCATCGATCGGGCGGAGCGCATCATCCAGCTTTCGCATGGAGACATAAAGCAAACGAAGCGTAAGCTCTTGATGCATGCGAAGATTCTGATCGCTGGACGGCTGATCACGCATCTGCTTTTCTAGCATCTCAATGGCATGAGCCAAAGGTTGATGCCATTGCGTAAAACCTCCAGCAGGTGCAGTATCGTGCGCACCTGGCGTCGACACGGGTGATGTTGAGGGAAGTTGAACGTTAGGCTGAACCGGGCTCGGCATTGCCGATGGGGCCATATTCGAAACACCATTGGCAGAGGAAGGCAACGTCGTCGGCAGACTCGTGGTGGTCGCCGAAGCTGGCAATACAGGTCTGGCTGGGCTTAGTGCAGCGGGCAAACCTCCGCCCGCGGATTGCACTCCAAAGTCGTGATTCGAGTTAGGTTGAGTTGTCGCTGTTGCGACACTGGACGTTGGGATAGAACTTGTCGAAGGAGCACTGCTGGCTGATGGTGCGTTGGTTGCCAAGGCTTGAGCATTGGTTGCTAAGGCTTGAGGCGGTGTAGGTTTTTCATTCGACGATTCCAGTGAATCATCACTTAGTCGGACAGACACGGTCGACTTTGCAGGAGCGTCCTTAGACGAGCTTGGTTTGTCAGCTTCCGTTCGCTCTTCGTTATCATTCAGACTTACTTTCGTAGCTGTCTTTTGAATTTCACTCGATTCATAGAGCTTTGCGGCAGCAAGCTGCCGTTTCATAACATCTCGAATTTGTGGTGGAAGCCCTTCTAAAACGCCATCGACATCGACAGATTGTTCGTTCGTGTCGATAACTTCGGGCTTTTCTTCGCTAGGTGATGAAGTCGCAGCGATCGGATCTAGACCGGGAAGTTTTGTCGGTGTGACGGCTGGTTTGCGATTCTTGGATTCGTCTGTACGTGGTGCATATGCAACAACTTCCGGGTTTCGATCCGACAATCGACTGCGTTGTGCAAGATTAGGGCGTGGTACTTGCGACGCCTGTGCACTCGGCAATGACCAGTCGTCGTCATCTCCCAAAGTGGCCATAGCATCACTACGCAACCCGAACGCTTGGCATCCCGTGAATGCGATCGGAATAGCGCAGCACGATGCGATCCACAATGCCACCACTCTCTTGTTCGCTGACGAGTTAGGTACTCGGCACTTTTTCGAGAAAGACAATGAGCCTTGGTGGATTGGATCGTATGCTTTTTTCACGTTATCACTCCGCGTCTTTTGGTTGAACGCTTTCGGTAGGCCCTAGTTGGATTGGGTGGGTTGTATCGCTATGCAGTAACAACCGCTTTAGCATTGGTGTTCGATTTCTTCGGGGTACCTTCAATCGCTAGAACTTCGTAAGCTAAAGATAGATAGTCTTCGGCACCGTGGCTGTTCGATGCGTATTCGAATATCGATTGACCGAAGCTCGGTGCTTCTGCCAAACGAATGTTGCGACGAATCTTGGTCTGAAAAAATTTAGCCGAAGCCCAAACAGGACTGTGGGCCGCATTGCGTTGCAAGAACTCTTCGACGTCGCGACTGACTTCGGCAGCCAGTCGAGTGCTCGATTCATACATGCACAATACGATGCCTTCCAGGTGCAGGGTCGGGTTAAGGCGCTTGGCTACGATCTCGATCGTACGAAGCAATTTGCTCAAGCCGTGCAATGCTAAGAAGTGCGGTTGCAATGGCAGAAAGACTTCATCGACGGCTGTCAGTGCGTTGAGGGTCAATACGCCCAGCGAAGGCGGGCAATCGATGATGACGAAATCGAAATCTTCGGTATCGAGATCCATTTTGTCTTTGAGGATCACTTCACGGCCAACTTCCCCTGCGAGTTCCATTTCGGCCGCAGCCAGATCGATGTTTGCAGGGACAACGGCTAGATTGGGGGAAATCCATTGGCGTACGTCGGAAAGCTGAGCCTCGCCACACAGGAGATCGTAAACACTCGTCTCTTGTTCCCCTACGGTGATTCCGAGGTGGAGGGATGCATGCGCTTGCGGATCCAAGTCCAGAACGCACACCTTTTTTCCACATTGAGCCAACCCAGCGGCCAAGTTAACAGCGGTGGTCGTCTTGCCAACGCCACCTTTTTGGTTGATGACAGCAATCTTTCGCATGATTCACACTTCCTTCGCACGGGTTCGGTCAGTCTCGCGACAGTAGCAAACTTGGAGGAAGCGAATCCAGATCAATCTGTGGCGTTGACAATCCTAGCATTTTCTAGATTCTTTACGGATTGAAACAGAACCACGATTATTGAACGAAGGGTACCTATCCGTGAGAACTTTCTTTATTGCTGGCAATTGGAAGATGAACATGCTTCGAGATAGCTCGGTTGCATTAGTTCATCAGCTAATGGATGGCCTTCACGGCATCAGTGGAGTTGATGTTGCGGTCTGCCCACCAAGCGTTTATTTGCACGATGTCGGAGCCGCGATCCGAGGCAGTTCGATCGGGTTGGGTGCACAAAATGTCAATCAAGCTGCCGACGGAGCTTTCACGGGCGAGATCAGTTGTGGGATGCTCAAGGATTTGGGATGCAGCTATGTGATTTTAGGTCACAGTGAGCGACGCGCGATCTTTGGCGAAACCGATTCGATGGTGAACGAGAAACTCAAGGCTGTTCTCAAAGCAGGTCTTACACCAATTGTATGTGTCGGCGAAACACTCGAACAACGTGAAGCAGGCAAGACACAATCCGTCGTCCAAGGTCAATGCATTGGATCGTTAGCGGGGCTAACAGGAGAAGAAATGGCTGCGACGGTTCTAGCCTACGAACCAGTCTGGGCAATCGGAACCGGCAAAACCGCTACGCCGGCACAAGCCGAGGAGGTTCATGCCGACATCCGTGGACTGTTGACGAAGCAATTCGGTACCGCTGTGACCGAGAAAGTCGTAATTCAATACGGTGGTAGCGTCAAAGCAGACAATGCCATGGATTTGCTGAGCCAACCCAACATCGATGGGGCGTTGGTCGGCGGTGCTTCTCTCAAGTCGGATTCGTTTTTGGCGATTATCCGAGCGGCTGCCGCCATCAAGAAGTAAGCTTTTCGTCCGCCGACGTAGATTTCTTGGAGATTGGTCATCTATAATCAGGGGATGGCAAAGTGGATCATTGCGAGACGTTTGCCTCTCTTCAACGTGGATGACAACATCATGCCGATGAAAATATCGTGGTCTAGTAGAGCTGCTTTGGCTGCATTGTCCTTTCAAATTTGTTGCCTTAGCAACTTTTCATTGCGTGCCGATACGTTAACACTAAAGAACGATGGTATCGTTTCAGGATCGGTATTGAAGTCTACAGCCGACTCGGTGGTAATCCGAACGAACGACGGAATTCTACTGCAGCTAGAAAAGACGCAGATTTCGAAACAACGCGTCGACTCGGAATCTGAAAAAGCCTACGTCGCGTCACTCAAGAATCGTCCCGATGATGCAGACAACAACCGAGCCCTCGCCAAGGAGTGTTTGGAGCGCAGTCAAAAAGGGCTTTCCAATGCGCATTACGAACGCGTCGTCGAATTAGATCCAACAGATGGAACTGCATGGTCCGCGATTGGTTACATTAAGGACGAGCAAACCGGTCAGATGGCGAGGCGAGACGCAATCTTGCACCGTCGTGGAATCATGCGATACACATACAAAGGGAAATCGGAAAACACCACAATGCATGCGGCTGCCATTGCGGCTAGCAAAGAAAAGGCTGCGAGACTACGAGCCGAAGTTGCGAGGAAAGTAGATCTCCAGTTCAAGAACCTGAGGTCATCCAACCAAAAGCTTGCGTTTGACGCACAAGAGTACTTCAACAATCTGAAAGATCCATTGGCTATCGGAAAGATCAAGGAGTTGTTAGTAGAGAGCGTGCGAAGAAATGGTAACTGGGGGCAGTTCTTTGACATACTATTGCGTATGCCAGGCCAGAGTGCCACCGGAACCTTTATTGAACTGGCTCTCGATTTGAACATGCCACAAGGAGTCGTCGACGCATCTTTGGAGGCTTTGATGCGAACAGAGACCAGCCGCGATATTGCCATGGTCGCATTTTTGGCGAAAATACAATCAGGCCGCAAAGCAGAAAATACTGTCCTTGTCGATCGCGCAGGCAGCAATCTGGAGATCATTGGTGATGAACGTACGATTCCCTCGCTCATTGCTGCATTAAATACAGAGGTGACCAAACCGATTACAAGGGCCCCCAACAGCGGTATAGATAGCACAGGTTCAGTGCAGCAGACCTTTGGCTCGCAGACCGAAACATTACGTAGAATGGTCAACCAACCCGGCGTATTGGCAGCTCTTTCGAAGATTACGGGGCAGTCTTATGGTTACAACGAGATTGCTTGGCGACAGTGGTTCGCCATGACTTATGCGAAGTCTAACCTCGATCTTCGACGATTTGAATAACGATGGGCGCACGCCGACGGGCTACTCCACGCGTCGCCGTACTGGAGTATCTATGCGGTGGCGGCCTCTCTCAATCCGTAACGCCGACGGCTACACTCCGAGCCCTCTTCGCAGAAGGGATGAGTATGTTGGCTGCGATCACATCCGATCTAACAACGTGTCAAATCGAAGTCACCACGGTACTCGATCGCACAGTTCTTGAGCCAGCAGAGTCACAGCCTCATGGCGCACACTTGCATCCACTTGCAGAGCAGGTGAATATCGTCTTCTTGACGACAAACGACTGGCTGAGTGAATGGCGTTCGGTCGCGAGTAGCGTAGATGTCACGTTGGTTATTGCACCTGAGATCGACAATGAGTTGCTACGTGTTGTTGAGTACTTGCGGGCTGCGGGTTGCGATGTGCAAGTTTCATCGAGTTCCTTTATCACAAAGACATCGAACAAAGTTGACTTTTCGAAATCGTTGCCAACCACGGTATCGCATCCTAAAACGTGGCTAGTCTCCGAACTATTGGAGAAGCCGCATGCCATTGCGAAAGTGGAAGGGGATGTTGCGTTGGGGGCAGAGGGTTGGGTATTGAAAAGTCGCGATGGAGCGGGTTGCTGCGGGATGTCGTGGCACTCGAGCTTGGCAGACGTGACTAATGCAATTGAGATGCGCGACGAGGTTCGAAATTCTCCAGACAGATGGATCCTTCAACCGTGGCTCACGGGAGAACATGCGAGCTTAGCGGTGCTGTGCGATTCGTCGCAAGCATTCTCGCTTTTGGGAGCCTGCAGTCAACGAATCGATCGAGCTGAGCAAGTCACCTACACGGGAGGCTCTGGACCGATTCTTCGCAATGACTATCGAGTTCTCGAGGAATTTGTTGAACGTATTTTGTCTGGTATACCAGGGGCAAAGGGTTGGATCGGAGTCGATTTTTTGTATCGAACTCGAGGCGTAGGTTCAATCCGCTTAGAAGATCTTCTGGTGGTGGAGATAAATCCACGATTGACGACAAGCTATCTCGCCTATCGTCAATGGTACGGACCGGAGCTCGCATTAGGTGTGCTAGGTCTAGCCGAAGATCACGAATGGAATTACAGTGCTTTGCCGACGTCGCCCCTCGAGTTTACGGTCGATTAGTCGCACGCGTTAACGCATATCGAAGAACTTTGCAAGGAACACCAATTCGTTTGGTGTTCCTTGTCGAAATAACAGGAATTGGATCGATGGACTTTCTTCAACTCAGTGGCAAACGAATCATCGTGTTCGGTGTTGCCAACAAAAAAAGTGTGGCGTTTGCAATTGGCAGAACGCTCGAGCAATCAGGAGCCATCGTCGAGTACGTGGTACGCAGCGAAAAGAGACGGGAAGAATTGGGCAAACTCTTGGCCGGCAAATCTATCTACGTATGCGATGTGGAACGTCCCGAAGAAATCGATGCGTTGGCAAAGCAATTGACCTTGATCGAGCAACCGATTGCCGGGGTAGTGCATTCGATCGCCTTTGCTGACTACAGCGAAGGGATGAAGCCCTTTCACGAAACGACCCGAAAGCAATTCTTGCAAGCCATGGATATCTCGTGCTTTTCCTTTATTGCGATCAGCAACGCGCTGAAAGGGTTGCTGGCTCCGGATGCCTCCGTCGTGACCATCAGCATTTCAACAACACGCATGGCGAGCGAGAGCTATGGATTCATGGCGCCGGTCAAAGCAGCGTTGGACTCGTCTCTCGCATTCCTTACCAAATCGTTTAGTCGCTTTTCAAAAATTCGATTCAATGCCGTTGGGGCCGGATTGCTCAAAACGAGTGCATCCGCAGGCATACCTGGGTATGTCGATGCATACTTGTACGCAGAAAAAGCGATTCCGCGAGGAGAAGGAGTAACAACTCAAGAAGTGGCAGATGCGGCCGTGTATCTGCTTAGCCCACGATCGTCGGGAATTCAATCGCAGACCATCGTTGTGGATGCCGCAATGTCAACGAATTACTTTGACCAAGAAATATTGCAACGCGTCGCCGGCAACTAAATGCGTTGCGTTCGCAACAACAAAAATCCAACGATCACCGAAAGGGATCCTAGGATGGCCCATTGAGTTACCGACATGTGCTCAACACTGAACACAACCCCTTTCCAAAAACCTTCGAGGCCCCTCGAAACAACGTTTGATAATGTTGCATTATTCTATCTTCTCGATACTTACCAACCTGAACGCGAACGACAGCTTCGCTCCGGACGCAGAGGATAAGAATCCACGCCACGCGTCTTATCCGAAAACCATACGTCGTCGAACGCTCAGTACCGTCCCGGTGCCATGAAAACCCGGGTTCCCAATCCAGCTTCGGCCAGTTTGTAAGGATTTTGACGGATGGTATGCTATTTTGTCCGGATGGGAGCGTGTTTTCCCAAGCTTTCGACCATTCGACCGAACCGGGAATATCGAAACAGGACGAACCTCACATTTCAAAGCTGCCAACAAAAAGCGAAATAAAATGAACTGGAACTACATGTTAATGGGCGTTGTAGGACTTGCGATGGCAGGTTGTTCATTCAACTACCCTCGATTTGAAGCTCAAGAAGAATTCAAAACTGCGGTCCCGGTCGACGGCCAACTGGAGCTCGACGTTACGACGTTCAACGGAAACATTAGTGTTCGCGAAAACACCGAAAGTTCAATCGATGTTGTTGCGCAAATGAAAGCGAGAGGGAATACTCAAGAGGAGGCCGACGCTGGGCTTGCATTCTTGAAACCAACCGTGGAAACGAATGCATCGGGAATCAAGTTAATCGTAAATAGAAATCCTGAGAGAGCCAACTACAGCGATAGCGTCTCGTTAGAACTAAGCGTTCCATCGAAAATGAAACTGATGCTGAAAACAAGCAATGGTGCAGTCGAGTGTTACGATCGCAAAGCGGATCTTGAAATCAAGACATCGAACGGTGGGATTCGACTTGAGCGACTCCAAGGCTCGGTAGTTGCAAACACTAGCAATGGAAAGATCGAAGTCATCGAGTCACAAGGAACCATGTCGCTCGATTCCAGCAATGGGAAAATCAGCCTAAAGTCATGTGCACTCACAGGCGCCAATACGCTCCATACCAGTAATGGAACCATTCAAGTAGAACTCGTTCCTGGCTCGGGCATCGAACTAACGGCACAAACATCCAACGGAACGGTTAGCTGCAATGCGTCCAACTCCAAAGTGGAACAATCGAAGAAGACCAGAATGGAAGGTGTGTTGTTTGGGCAAGAAGCTGACGCAAAAAACACGTTGGAACTTAAGACTTCCAATGGGGACATCAGTATCGGCGAAGCGTCAGGAAAGGAAACGACCGTACCTGAAACCACAGCGATTCAATCAGCCGCTTAGGGTTCCGCGGCTTCCTGAACACTTGGAATAGTTGTAGAAGCGAAGAAAGTCGAGGTTGGGTACTACAATCGCGATCTTCGCTTTGCAATACTCCCTAGCGAACTGCGATTTCACAAAAAATTTCGCGATTATGTACCGGAAATCGACTGGTTTCGTCTTTGTGTGTTAGTCCATCTTTCCTGCAATGGGGACTCGTATTAGGATAGCTGTCTTGGGGAACGGAATTTGACACGGCACCAAGGGACAGAATGCCAAATCAGCCGCATCTTGACGAACATCCGATATCAGAGCTTTATCCCGCTTATCGCTGCCCAGCCACAAGCTACGATGAGCTGATCAGCGGCGGGCAGGTTCGCCCACATTATCAGGGGCTCCTCGGGATAGAGCCTCGATTAGATGGTGGAGAACTCTACCTCCGCTGGCAATCGGTCAAACGGTCTCTCCGCGAGAACCCTTCTGCCTCTACCGGTCAGTTGATGAAGACCGATGCTTCGCGGATTTGGGAACTGGATCCCATTCCCTTTGTGATCTCGGAATCACAGTGGTCTGGCTTATCGAAGGGAATTGAACAACGAGTTCGTCTATTGGATCTTCTGATCCAAGATGTTTACGGAGAACAAAAGTACCTCCGCCAAGGACTGATACCACCGGAACTCGTGTTCGGCTCCAAGAGCTTTGTCCGGCCGATGCAACACGCGGTGCCGGGCGAGCGATTCATTTACCTTTACGCAGCTCAGATTATTCGCAACCTATCCGGCGATTGGATGGTATTGGCCGACCGCACCCAAGGTCCGAGCGGCGGAGGATTGGCTGTCGAAAACAGACTGGCCATCTCCCGCGTTCTTGAGAGAGACTTTCGCGATATGAAAGTCATGCGCCTTGCGAGCTTCTTTGCAGGCTTGCGGGATCAACTCAACGCATCGGGTGTCCGAAGGAGCAAAACGTCACGGAATGTACTTCTCAGTCCAGGAATCGCCAGCCGAACGTTTTTTGAAGACGCATATCTGGCACGCTATCTCGGATATACATTAACTCAGACGAGCGATTTAACGGTCCGAGGCGGCGATGTCTATTTGAAGACACTCGGAGGTTTGGTAAGCGTCGAGTCGATTCTACGAAGAATCCCCGATACCGATTGTGATCCACTCGAAATCAACACCCAAAGCTCGTTGGGGATCGCAGGCTTATGCCAAGCGGTGCGAGATAAACAAGTGCGTATCGCAAATCAATTGGGAAGCGGCTGGGCGGAGTGCCCTGCAGTAACCGCGTTGCTCCCTCAATTGTGTAAAGCGATCTTGAACGAAGATCTCATCCTTCAAAATTCTCCGATGTATTGGTGTGGCGCCCCCGAAGTCCTAGAAGAAGTATTAAAGGATGTCGAACGTTACTCATTTCGAGACTCATTCACACGACATTCCAGCTCGGATTGGGAGTTCTACAAATCCAATGAACTCGAACGCGCTCGCTTCCGCGAAGAACTAAAGGCAAGACCTTGGAGCTTTGTTGCAGTCGAACCCAACCGCCCTAGCTACTCACCTGTCTGGAATGGCAATCGAGTGGTCGCTTGGCCGACAGTGTTGCGAGTCTTTGCGGCGTCCACTAGAACCGGCTTTGACGTGATGCCCGGTGGGATTGCACGAGTCGCAGATCAAGAAGATCGCGTATCCGAGAGCCTCATTGGCGGTCAAATGAGCAAAGATGTTTGGGTACTGACATCGAACAAGGTTCGACCCGTAACACTACTGACATCACCGAGGACATCGACAGAAGTTCGACGCAGTGGAATGGATTTGCCAAGCCGTGTCGCCGAACATCTTTTTTGGCTCGGACGCAGCACCGAGCGCGCGGAAGGGATGGCTCGGCACGCGAGGCTATGTGTATCGCAATTGGCTGGTGAAGTAGAACCGGAGTTGCTCGATTTTCACTGGCAAGTGGTCTACGCCCTCTCCTCAGGTGACGGAACGCTCACCGAGACATTACCGCAAGATACCGATAGCCATTTGGAAGAGATGCGAAAAGAAGTCTTGCAGTTTCTGTTTGCGAGCAATCGAGCCATGTCGCTCAGCGGTGCTCTCATGGGAATCCGAAACAACTCGGAGATTATCCGAGACCGATTGAGTTTCGATTCGTGGCAATTGCTCAGCAAACTGGACCTCAACTATTTGATTCCATGGCCCGAACGCCGGGAGCGGTTGGGTGATGCTGGAGTCTTCTTGAATCAAGTGACAACCCTACTCTCCGCGTTTGCTGGGTTAGTTTCCGAAAACATGACGCGTGGGCCAGGCTGGCTCTTCCTCGAATTGGGGCGGCGCATCGAACGCGCCTTTGGACTGATCCGTCTACAAGAACTATTGCTCGTACCGGGTGGTCGTCCCATTAGTGCATTGGTCGAGTCAATCCTCGAGATTTGCGACAGCTCGATGACGTATCGCTATCGCTATTTGATGAACTTTGAAGTGGCACCGACGCTCGATCTATTGCTTTTGGATCAGGCAAACCCACGTAGCGTCATGTTCCAATTGATGAAAATCATAGAACATTTAGAAAGCCTAACCAGCGTTAGCAAAATGGATGTAACCAAACAACGAAGAAGCATCATGGATGCGCGCGGAATGATGCGTTTGTTTGACGCCGACTCACTGTCCGTAGAAGTAGAAACCTCGGAGACATCTTTTCCCCAGCGATTGCATTTGAAGAGCTTGCTTCATCAACTCGAAACTCACTTAAACGAACTCGTCGATTTTCTGTCGCAAAGATTCTTGACCCATACCGTTTCCGTTCGCCAATTGGAGGATGCCGCAAATCAATGAGTATGGCATCCTCTCCTGTACGCTACCGTATCGCCCACCGAACAGAGTATCACTATTCGACGCCGGCATTGCTTTGCCATAATCATCTGCGTTTGGCTCCCAGAACGTTGCCATACCAAGTGGTAGAAAGCAACCATATAGAAATCGAGCCAAAGCCCACGATTCGCCGTCCAAGAACGGATCGTTTCGGCAACACCACCGAATTCTTTAGCATCGAGTCTCAACACAATTCGATGATCGTCATCTCCGAGAGTACCGTAGTTCGCAGCGTTCCCGACTTCAGCGACGTGCGAACCTCATCCTTTGAACAGATCCGTTCAAGGCTAAGGCAGCCAATCACAGAAGAAGATCGAATCGCTCAAGAATTTTGTTTTGACTCTCGCTACATCAAAGCAGGAACAGCCTTTGCAGACTATGCGAGGTCCAGCTTTTCAAAGCATCGGTCTCTCTACGAGTGCTTAGTCGAACTCAACACACGAATCTTCAAAGAGTTCAAATACGTGCCGAACTCCACGCATGTATCCACAACGCCGCTGCATGTTTTGAAAACAAGACAAGGGGTCTGCCAAGACTTTGCTCACCTCATGATCGCTTGTCTGCGTTCGCTGGGGCTAGCGGCTCGTTATGTGAGCGGCTATTTGCTGACACACCCTGCTCCCGGTCGCCCCAAACTCGTAGGTTCCGATGCCTCACATGCCTGGGCAAGTGTTTACGTAGGCGATAGCGGCTGGTTAGATTTGGATCCCACCAACAACGTTTGTCCTGGAAACGAGCACATCACGACAGCCTGGGGCGCGGACTATGCCGACGTCGCGCCAATCGGTGGCTTATTGATCGGCGGGGGTATCACAACTCTCAAAGTCGGTGTCGACGTAAGCCCAATACCGTAACAGAGGCCTTACAGCAAATCACTTGCTCGGTATCTCATTGACCGTGTAGTACGCATTGCGATGCAATAGTTCGTCTTGGCTGGTAGATCGAAGCAGCCCAAGATCGAATTCATAAACGAATCCTTGCTCTAGTTTTTCAAGCTTTACTTTGGCCGAAAGTCCATCTTCAGCAAGCTTGACATCCAAAACTGCTGGTTTTTGTTTCTCGATCTCCGGGCCGCCATACGCGCCATGATAAGGATGGGTGAAGGCCGAGATAGCATAGGCCTCTTTCGAACCGCCGGTTACTTTATCAGCCGGCTTCGTAAACGTGATTTTGAACCCGTCGGGTTCGATGGTGATGCGATTGATTTCGAACGGCATCTTTCCACTCCAGTCGATCCGTTCCAATGCATAAGGCTTGATCCCGCGTACGGGCCACCCGCGATTCGTACCACCGCACAACAGCTTCCCTTCCGAGGTAAACTCGACATTGAGAATCCCCGTCGAAAGTCCTTCTCGAAAGGGATAGCATGCTCCCTGCCAAACGCCATTGATCTGTTCCGTCGTGGCTCGCATCACAATAGATTGTGTGTAATCACCCAAGAACAATTGATTCTCAAACGGGCCAAACTTACCCTTCGTTTGATCGACCGTGAACCCGGTGATCGAACGCCCCATGCGAATATAGGGGAAAATCACAGCATACGGCACCAGTTGCTTGACTCGGTTCTTTTCGGTTGCAATACGATTGCCAGGTTTGGGCTTCTCAGGAACGGGCCCCAGTTCGGGCGCATACTTGTACCATTCAAAACTAGCAGGGTGCCCGTGAAAACTACCTTGCGAAACTGCTTTTAAGCTACACGAACAGTTCCATGGCCCTTGGCTCTCGATGTAGAAAAGGGCACCATGTTCGTCCCGACCGATTCCTGCCGGACTTCGCAATCCACTGGCATAAGCCGTCGACTTGCCATCAGGGGATACCTTCATCACAAAGCCACGATTCAACGCGTAGGAATTGTAAGATTCCGACAAACCCAACGTGACAAACTGAGTTCCATCCGTGTCTGGTTTTGATCCGAATGCATACTCATGATAGTTCGCATAGCCCCAAGCATCGGAAATAGTTTCAAAACGATCCGCAACACCATCATTGTTTGAATCACTCACGCGAGTCAGCTCGCAACTCTGTGTGACTCGGAATGCGTTATCCTTCCACGCCAACCCGAAAATCTCATCCAAACCAGTTGCAAAGCGATGGAACGATGGCGTAGGCTTCGTCGCATCGACTCCATCGAGAAGATAGATTTCGCCATGTCGCGTACCCACCGCGATGCGTCGGTCAGGCAATACCGCGAACGCCCCCGCTTCGATGACTAGTTCCGGTGGCATCGGAATATTCACAATGGGATAAAACTCCCGTTCTCGTTCTTCCGTGCCCCAGCGTTCGCCAACTTCTTCGGCTAACAACGTCGCCGTTTGTATTGGCAAAAGCAGAAACAGGAACGCCAGGAGTCGCAGGCAATTATCGTTTTTCATAAGGCTCATAGAGTAATTCGAGTGATGACTTGCCTTGGGGAATATCTAAGTGCAACAACAATTCGAAGCGCTTCGGGTCGTCCGCGACAGGTCTCAATTTTGTTTCTATCGCAGGGACGTTTATCTGCAATCGACCGACCCGGAAACGCTGCTCAGACTCTTTGGTGATATCACCCACCAACGCTCGAAACCAAACATCTTGCTGCACCGGAGAACTAAACTGAATGGATCGTTTCAATTGTATCCCTTCATCAGATCTGGTTGCGACAGATCGGTCCTCGATCTCGATGGTGCCGCTGCGATACATGAAGGTCGGTACAGATGCGTCATCCATGACGTAGCCTCGGAATTGATAGCCAACATTCTTGGGATAGAGCGGGTCCGGATTGAGACGAGCTTCCTTGGTCATCACAGGCATGACTGGCCAGGGGGCATCCGCATCTGCGAGCTTTACAAACGAGACATCTTGAGCGAGCGCAATCGGCTCGCTGGACGGGTTGAAATCACCCGACCCCTGGCCGTTCCAATTGACACCGATAAAGTCACCAAGCCATATCGCAGACAGGGCTCCCGTTTCGGCATTAAACGCATAGCTTATCTTCTCTGGGAAGCCGACTGCAATCCCGCGAAAGCCGGCAACGCGACTTCGTCCCCGATACGTTCGCGTCTGGTCGGCGACTGTGAGTTTGGTACTGATGTTTCGAATACCGGATGGATCGGCTGCCGAAGTACCAAGCGACAGATAGTACCAGATCGCTTCGATCTGCATGTCGGTGTTCCCATTCAAGATCGTCTTGTGCGCAGCGATGCCATCCGACCAGGAATAGGGCATCACGATCCGTGGACGCAGGGAACCCGGATTGCGTACGAAGCGATTGAACCATTTGGATTGCAGTCGTTGATACGAAGTCATGAGATCGATCCCCTTGTTGATCGGAGAAGGTTTCCCATTGAAATTGTGGCATGCTACGCAATTCACCCCCTTGTCACCTAACAGTTCTCGCCCCGCGCTGCGAAGCAATTTCTCACGTTCGCGCTCCTTTTCCGTTCTACCCTCCGGTTTGGGAATATCGATGTCCGCACCTTCGAGGACATCGATCCTCGCCAAGATATCGGGCAAGTGCTTTAAATTGTTAGCACCATACTGTGGCATCCGAGTCGCCATGTAAGGTCGAACGCTTTCGCCATCGAAGAGCACTTTCTTCAACCATGCGGGTTGCAGTTTCGCACCGACCAATGTGAGTGGAGGCGGAATGCGACCATCCTCACCCAAGTTCTTTTCGCTCGTTTCGAAGTATGGATTGTGGGTTTCGTGCACACCTCCGTAATTACCGCGAATATGACATGCGATACAGTTGAATGCGGTGAGCGTCTTTGCCACAACCGCTTCCTCTGAAACGTCAACTGATTTCGCTTTCGATTGTTGCCTTAGCGAAGCAAGAATCGCTTGCGACTGAGCTGGCTCGAGTTGATACTTCGGACTCGGTCCGTTGTTCTTCGAAAGACAACCCGTTGACCCGTCTAGGTTTTTGATAGGGCCTACAGGCGGGGGAGTTGCAATGCCGGGAAGCGTATGGCACGCGGCGCAACGCAGTTCTTCAAAGTACTGCCGTCCTTTCGTGATCATTGACGCTTGAGGTTCGATTGCATTCGCTTCCTGCGGTTTATTGCCAAAGAGATATTCAGCAATCGAGACCGACTCCGCGGGCGTCAGCTTCATATCCGGCATACGACCAGAGCTTCGAACATGTAGAGGCTGGAACAAGAATTCGCTCAGCGATTTGGTACTATATTTCGAAGGCACATGATCGAGGCTGTAAGCAACCGGTCGAAATTTTTTCTTGGCCTTTGCTGGATCGACGTCTTCGTCTTCGTCTTCGTCTTCTTCTTTCTGTGCGTTGGAATCCGACGGCGCATCGGCGAGAGCTTCCAATGGACCATGGCATGCGACACAACCAACCGAATGGTAGAGTGCGCGACCTACTTTGAGATTAGGCTTGTCGGTAACATCCGGTTGAAACGAAGACTTTGATTGCGAGACCAAGAAATGCGTCAGCGACTCGGCAATGGACTCCCTTTCCGATGCGGGACGAACAGCCAGAACATCTGGCATGGTCGTGGACGCATGCATCGATGAAGGTGAGGCGAGAAAACGCTTGAGATATTCGGGCGAGATCCGCGAACCAGCTTGTGTCAAATCAGGAGCCGTTTTTTCGAACAACGGATCACGAGGTATATCGCCATGACACGCTGCGCATCGCAATTCCGCAATTAGCAACTCCCCAGACTGCGATTGGTTCAACGGATGATTGCCCGGCAGCGCAGGGTCCCCCAATTGCGCCAATGCACCACGAGAAAGCAATGAGAAAATACTAATCACCAACAATTGCCAAGCCATCGTCGATGAGCAGATGCTCCACCTAGTTTTTCTATTCATTCGTCAAAATAGCATTACGGGAACGGTTGAATTGATCGAGACCGAAAAATCGGCGATGCCTCACGGAGAAAATGACTGGTCGCTTAATCCATTCTCGGCACTGCGGTTGTATGCGATTGTAATGGTAATTGTGATTCTTTGGCGAGGAACCGCTACTTTCTAAAAAGAGAGAGTTTTGGCAGCGTTGCAGCAATTTAACGCAAAGGCGCTGAGTCGCGATGACGCAAATAGGCAATCAGAACGCTGGGCCCTCTGCGTCACTGCGACTCCGAGTCTCTGCGTCCACTTCTTGAAAGGTAAATGATGCACGAAAACGACATCAGCAGAATTATCCTCAACTCAGCAATTGAAGTACACCGGACCTTGGGTGGTCCTGGGCTGCTAGAAAGCGTTTACGAAGAAGCGATTGCCTGGGAGCTTATTCAAGCTGGTTTGAAGATCAAGCGTCAACTCGATGTCCCAATTCACTACAAAGGTCAGATCTTAGCAACACCACTGAGGCTCGATCTTTTGGTCAGTGATTTAGTAATCATCGAATGCAAAGCGACATCGAAGTACAACGAAGTTTTCGAGGCTCAGGTTCTTACCTATCTCCGGCTCATGAACCTAAAGTTGGGGATCGTGATCAACTTTGGTGAACGATTTGCGAAAGATGGCTTTCATCGTGTCGTGGGCGGATTATGAGGAGATAGGCAGTTAGATGCGGTGGATCCACTGCGTCACTGCCACTCTTGCGTCTCTGCGTCCATTTTACGCACTTCTACCACACCTTCGATGAATGAATTGTCACGAACGTGTGCTACGCAAGTACTCGTTGCGAACATCGAGGGGAAAATGCTCTATTGCGTAACGTAGCGCCGTGCGTGGGATACAGGCCCCATGCTCGTCGAGAAAAGCAATGAGGAGCGATTCATCCCGTTTGCCAACCTCTCGCAACATCCATCCCGTTGCCTTGTGAATGAGATCTTCACCATCGGATAACAGAATTTTGCTAATCTTCACGGTATCTTCGAACTCGCCGAGCCGAATGAAGTATTGCGTCGCAATAATGGCGATTCGCCGTTCCCAGAGATTGGGAGATTTAGCAAACTGCACAAGCGGTTGGCGAGACTTATCGTGGAGGTATCCACCGACGATCAACGGTGCGGAAGTGTCCACCAAATCCCAATTGTTCACGTGACGAACATTCCTGCAATAAAGTTCATATGCCGATTGGCGATACAGATCATCCCCTTTCATCGCATTGTGCACTGCGATCAACAAGGCCAGTAAACGTTCTTCGTGAATCGTTGACTGAAGCAACAATTCGATCTCTGCAATGGGAAGCTGCTTGAATTCGCGGGCCACTTTGCGAAGCATCGGAACTCGTACGCCGATAAAGATATCCCCCTCCGAATACTCGCCAGGCCCCGATTTGAAGTATCGCGCGGATGAGCTCGCGACCTCGCTCGAGGCTAGTCGCTTCAGTTCATCCTTTGCCGCTGCAGCTTTCATCCCTTCTCCCCACAAAAGGTTCGTTAACTTCGGATATGCTCCGACCAAGTTTTCTCCATGGAGCGCGCCTCACACGATAGCCTCTGCTCTCCTGTGAAGCTATAATGTTGATGTACACTACCATGCTCGGACGAGTGAGCCCAGATGACAACGTTGGATCAACTGATGGAACCGATTCGGCATTCGCCGTTGCTGCCTCGTATCGTGGAAGAATTGCAACTACAGATCGCGAAGGAGCAGCAGCTCCGAACCCGCTTCTATAGAGAAATGACTCCCGAGCAGAAAGTCGAATTCATTAATGGCGAAGTGATTTTTCAACCACCCGCAAAAAATCGACATGTCATCGCTACTGGCTGCATTTTTCAAGCGATGAATCTCTATGTTATTGCGAATCGGCTTGGAACCGTGAAATCAGAAAAGTGCTTATGCTCATTTCCACGAAACGACTACGAGCCTGATGTCGTCTTTTTTGGACTGGAAAAATCATCGCAACTCCATCTGGATGCTTTGCAGTTCCCGGTTCCCGACATGATCGTTGAGGTGCTATCCGAATCGACCGAATCGCGAGACCGAGGCACGAAGTTCATCGACTACTCCGCGCAAGGAGTCATCGAATACTGGATCATCGATACGGAACGTTGCGTACTGGAACAGTACCTCCAAGAAGCCAATGGACTCGCTTTAAAGAAGAAATCGGATTCAGGTATCGTCGAGAGCCAGGCTATCCCAGGCTTCGCAATCGAGATAGCAGCTCTCTTTGACGAAAAGAAAAATTTAGAAGCGATCCGAAAGTGGTTAAGCTGAGGTAAGAATTGAATAGGGGAATCGTCACGCGCACGACTCTTCCTGGAAAATAGTGAAATCGACGCATTGCATTGACGAAACAATCATTCAATGTAAGTCGGTTATGACGACAACCTTGGTGTACGTATTTGCACCGAATTTGTAAGGCACGAGTCGAAATTTGATGTCGATGGGACCTGAGTGAAACTGTCGTAACTGCCTGGTTGAGTCGCCGAGGATTCGATGGCGTTCGTCAAATGAAACAACAGTGCCTTGCGAGACTCGATCCATAATGTTCTCCTCAAGCTTGTGTGTCAACATTCGTCTCAACGGATCCTCGATGATCTCGGTTGAAGTTCCTTCATATTGGTGCTTTGAGAACCCAGTGAGATCTTCCACCGTGTACTCGTAGAGTTTAGACCTTTCCACGTTGGTGAGTTTGTCGTCCGCTAGTTTTGCTACAGGCGAATTTCGACCAGACTTCAAGGGCTGAAGATTCTCGATCTCGAATTTTGTCTCGTCCGCTTCCGGATGGGGAAATACCTTTTGAGCCAACCGCTCCATATTTGCACTTTCACTCACCACTCGACGCTTTGGATTGATTCGATTTCGTAGTTGTCGAAGGAAAACATCGTCGCGATCATCATCATCGATCGGCTTGAGCGTTATCAATAACCAGCACTCTTGACGTTTTCTGATTTTCGAAAACCTCTTTGTCAAAACCGCATGAACTGCCAACCGTTTTGGATGATCGACTTGCCGAACGCCTTTCCAAACAGTTGCAATTCTTTCCTGAAGCTGAAGCAAGAACTGCACAAACTCTTTATCGCTAAATTGGCAGTTCTTTAAGTCGGTGCGGATCTCCTCCGCGAGGTTCGCCCACTGTTTGACGTAACGATCACGGACGAGCGGTACAGCTTCGATTCCAAACGCATCGATTTCAACCGGATTTCGATCAGAATACCATTCAACGCCAACCCCCGCTTCCGAAAGCGCGTCCAGTTCTGCAGGGGCAATCCGAGAGTGCCGGTCACTCTGCTTCACCCATTGCTCCCTCTCATAATCGAGAGCTATAGGGTTTTGCAAATACTCATCAACGGGAAAACGTTTCCCTTGGAACGTCACCGTTCTCGGCGAACTTACCCTGGGCATCGACGGAATGCTAGGAGGATCCTGCGCATTCACTTGAGGGATGGCCATTATACCAATCACCAAAAACAGGAAGACTTTCATTGTCGGCCCTTGAAGGTTTTTGAGTGTTCAAACGATTTAATAAGGTAGCAGAACGATCCGTTTAGCGACGCGAGTCAAACCGAGCTATACGTTGAATTTGGCGTTTCCATATTCAACCTCATTTTCGGAGCATTATCCTCGACGTTGAAACGATTTTTTTGAATCGCATCCTCCGGCGTATCATTCACTTTGGCCTATTCGTGGAGATAAACGCTCGCTCGTCACTCGGGTCATGCTGCACAAGGCTGACTGTAACGACCTAGTATTCAAATGCAATTGTGATACGAGAGTTTTCCCACACCCCTCGCTATTCAGGAAGCATGAAAAGTGCTAGCAATAGAATAGGGTATTTTATGAAATGAAGTAACTACGCACTCTCCTGTCTCGGCTCGTATCGAACTCATGGAGTTGGTCCTGCAGGTAGGTTGTTGTTTAGGAATCGGGTCATCAATCCATACAAATGTAAACTAGTATTTTTGCCTTCGTTGACCGAATGGCTTCGATTCGGATACGACATCTGGGTGAACGGTTTGTTGAGCTCAATGAGCCGATCGGTCAACTTCTCCATCCCTTGAGAATGGCAGTTGTCGTCACCGCTCCCATGAACGATAAGCAGATTGCCTTGCAGTCCAGCAGCATGCGTAATGGGTGAACCGTTCCGATAGTCTTCTCCGTTGACCTGAGGAAGTCCCATGTATCGCTCTTGATAAATCGTATCGTAAAGACGCATGTCGGGTACGGAAGCGACAGCCATTCCAGTGTGGTAAAGATCTGGATAGCGGAATAGCAAATTGAGCGTCATCGATCCCCCACCGCTCCACCCCCACGCGGAGACACGCTTCGAATCGAGATACGGTCGCTTGAGCAATTCACGGGCGGCTGCAGATTGATCTTGGGATGCCAGTGTGCCTACCTTGCGATAGGCTGCCTTTCGCCATGCTTTGCCACGCGGACAGGGCGTACCTCGATTGTCGATACAAACGACGACGTATCCCTGCTGGGTTAGCATCAAATGCCAAAGATAATTGTTGCCGCCCCATCGGTCGCGAACGGATTGACTCGCTGGCTCGCCATAAACATGAAATACGACAGGATACTTCTTGTTTTCGTCAAAGTTCGCAGGCTTCATCATCCAGCCATCGAGTTCCACTCCATCGCCGATCGGGACTCGAAAGAACTCTGCTGGCCCTTTGGTCAGTTTGTCGACTGACGCATTCAAGTTTGCATTGGATGCGAGCGAACGAAGGACCTTGTGCTCGGGCAATGAAACGACCTCTACCTTGGGAGGCTTGCCGAATGCAGAGTACGTATGGATAGCATAATCCCCTTCCGGCGAAACAACATAGTCGTGATTGCCAGGCTGGTCCTGTGGCGTCAATCGTTTTGGTGCTCCGTTCTCGTCGCTAGAAGTGAAAAGATATTGTTGCGTCGCATTCTCAGGCGAAGCGAGGAAGTAGTTACGTCCGGTGCGATGGTTCCTATGCAACATCTGGATAATGTCAAAGTCACCTTGGATAACACGTTTGGGGTTAGTATTGTCAGATGGTGTGCCATCTCGAGGAATGATGTAGAGTTGCCGCCATCCATCGCGTTCGCTGATCCACGTAAAGGCGTTTCCGGACTCAGACCAGTCCATCGCGTCGTCTTGAATATCCACCCACGTTTCTTCTTGCTCGGTCAAGATGGTCCGAACCGTGCCTGCAGCGACATCCGCCATCAAGACATCGACCGTGTTTTGCAGTCGGTTAACGCGTTGAATCACAAGTTCTTTAGGATTGCCGGCCCATTCCATGCGTGGAAGGTAAAATTCTTTTCGAGTATCCCCTGGGATATCGACCCATTTCGTTGCACCCCCGGAGGTAGGTACAACACCGATTCGACAAGCGGCATTCTGTTCGCCGGTCTTCGGATAAGCGAATGACTTTAGGACTGGATAGTTCTCGGTCGTATAGTCAACAAGCGTAAACTTCTTTACTTCGGTCGTGTTCAGTCGCCAGTATGCGATCTGTTTTCCGTCTGGGCTCCATCGCCAACCATCGCGACAAGCGAACTCTTCTTCGTACACCCAATCGAACGTACCATTGATAACTTCCGCGGAGCCATCTGTCGTGAGTGCAGTGACACTTCCTCCATCGACTTGCTCCACGAACAAGTTGTTTTCGCGGACGTAACCAACTCTTGATCCATCGGGTGATAGTTTGGCAAACATCAACGTGGATGGCTTCGCATCGGCAGCTACTTTCGAAAGCTTGCCGCTCGAACGGCGCAAGGTCCAGTAATCGCCACGCGTATTCTGCCGCCATACCTTCACGGAGTTCGCATAGATCAACACAACATCCAAGTCTTTTGAGAACTCGAAGCCTTGGATGTTGAGGGGTTCCTTCGCGTTGAGTGGTACCAATTGCGAGGCAGCCACGAGTGTCTCTTGTTTGCCGGTTGAGTCAACGCGTACGATATCGCTCGACTCTGGCTTGGTGTCGGTAGACCGAAGCGTGAGGTAGGCCCCTTTTTCTAACCATTTGACCATGGGAACTCGATCGCCTCGGAACTCTTCCGAAGCATAGATACGATCCAACGTGATCTTGGTCGGATCCATCGTCTGCACTTCAGGCTTCTTCGAGGAAGTGACAGTGGGTTCGCCCCATAGGCTTTGGAGTAATGCGAATACGGCTGGATCATGCCTTTGAAGTTGCTCACGAGTGAACGGGTAGAAATCATTTGTCGAAAAGAAAGCTTCCGTGCATTCGGCAAAGTACTCCATCGGACTGGACATGGCATAAGCTTTGACGGTTGCCGATCGACCGTCTCCAAATCTCTGTTCCACTTGATCGTACAGACCTTTGTCTTTGGCTTGTTGGAAAGCTTCCTTGATCTTGGAGTTGCCGAATCCTTTGGCAAGAAAGCGATCGTGGTAAGCGTGCGCGAGTTCGTGGAGCGCGAAGTTCGGCATCCGCTTTGTCTCCTGCTCAAAGATCGCAATGTTTGTGAATTCGACTGCTTTTTCCATGGCAGGATTTCGTTTGTTATCCCGCAACCAGCCTGCACCAGGGTGGTATTCGGCGCGTGGTTGAACACCTGAATACTCGGGAGAGAACCAGAGTGGTACTTTCTGAAGTTCGGCGACTGCAGGTGCAGGAACCACATGAGTGATCTCGTCAAGCTGGATCGTCAGCAACTCCAGTGCCCGCTCTGACGCATTTTTGTCATCTCGGATCAGTTGATCGTTGACAAGTACCGTCCAACCTTTGATGGTTCTCGATTGATGATTGGGGGCGATTGGTTTTTCGGTAGCCTGCACGTCGCGCAGTAGTGATAGGATTAGCAGGAGGACAATCAGACAAGGACTCTTCATGGTGTACAGGATCATCGCAGGAAAGTAACGGCGTTTCGATTCGGCGGAGGATCTTGAGATTGTACTAGGCTTTGTTGCGAAACAAAACGTAGTGACTCTTGGGAATATCCCCATCACTGCGTTGCTTGTGATCGTAGGATCCTGGTCAGGACCGTGAACTGTCAGGCCATCGCTCCACGCTGACGAGCAGCATGGTAGGCAGCATGGTAGACGGTGCATGCAATCGCGTTCAAAGTATGAAAAGTAAAAACGGACTGGCATAGCAAATTGAATTTTTCAATTGAATATTGATCGAAACACGGGAGAAGCAATCGCTAGTCCCTCCCACCCCTGCACGAGCAGCATCGATTGTGCGCAAAACGTTGAATTCTTGAGGTCTTTCAACCAATACAAAAAGCGTTGGTGCCGTTAGCATAAAGCATTGGGGACCGATCTCTATGCGCCGTTTGGCGAGAGTCGTACGACTCCATGGAATACTTACATTCGTTTTCACTTATTTCGATTCTAGGCACAGTATGATTTCAAGGCACAGTATGATTTCAAGGCACAGTATGATTTCTAGGCACAGTATGATTTCAAGGCACTGTATGAAAAAGTCGTTTGGTTTTACGCTAGTGGAGCTGCTGGTAGTGATTGCCATTATCGGC
>JAJTID010000038.1 GCA_021300155.1 Pirellula sp. | reverse complement strand
TGGCGCAATTGCAAAAGCGTCTCCGTAACCGCACTTCATAGGCTCAGCATCAAGGAAACTTGAGAACGCGAGCGCCATTGAGCTTTACTACGCAAGCGTTGTATCTCTCCGCCGTGTCCCATTGGTGCCATTGGGCCGATGTTGGAGAACGGTGCTGATCTGAGAAGCTTGCAAACATTGCTAGGGCACGAGAGTCTCGACACGACTCAGATTTACACGCACATCACGTTAACGCGAGAAAGCAAAAGGCGTCAGGCACGTGTCAGGTTCCGTTTGCGCAATTTCTATCAGATATCTTGATTTGCTACTCCTGGTTGTCGTTATAGTCGCGTCTTGCATTTGCCATCATGTGTGTGGCACCGTCCAGCTTGTTTGGCTTTTTCAGCCTATGTTATGAACAAACGAACGTGATCGTGACGACAAATCTACCGTTCGCACCATGGCCAGCGACCTTCGCAGGTGAAGAGCGAATGACCGGCGCGTTGCTTGACCGCCTCACCCATCGCCTTGCGACGCTTTCGATAAACGACAAAGAAGAGAGTTTTCGGGTCAAACAAAGCCGCAAGAACAACGCCAAAAAGAGCTAAGACATAGTGGATTAGCCATCAAAAATTCAGGACTCAAGTGGCCTTTTTTTCGACCGCCATTTCCAGCGGTGAACTTGTCCGAAGCAGGGTTGCGTTTCTTAGGCTCTGTATTTTGATTATTGTTGAGTGTTTCAAGCTCTTCTTCCGCGTCCTTCTTCGCCGATTCAAGGGTCGCTTGGAGTTGTTTGTCGTCCTGGTGCTCGAGAAGCATCTGATCAGCGCCGATGAACTTCTCTCGTTTCTTGCCTGACATCAAGAGGTGAATCTCCGCGCGAAGCGCATCGCGTTCTTTGGTGGGCTGGTCAACCTGCGTTTCTAAGCAACGAGCTTGTTCGATTGCACGGTAATGACATCGTGCGCGGTGCTCAGTTTTTGTGGTAGTTTGCTTGCGTCTTGCATGTGGTCACGATAGCGCATGAGATACAAAGCGCAAGTGGTCGTAAGGCAAATTTGTAAAAGAATGGCAAGAAAAGTTTGGTTCATGAAGCGGCGTTGGTCGCGTGAGGGATTAGGTTGGGTGCAACGCAACGTTTTCGCATCTTGAATGCAAAATACTCTTGCAGTCAACCCGCTTGCAGGCTGTTCATTGAGACGCTGTTTCCACTACTCGGCCTTGGCCAAACGATTCAAACGATCCATGATTAGACTCCTAGATTCGCGGGAACAAACCCTCAAACCTAACCCACCACGCAAGATATGGTTCAACGAACGCTCACGCACCGGTCGCCATAAGATCAAGGCACGCTTCCTAAGACTCATCGATGGTAGGGTTTACTTGAAAAAGAGAATGGCAGTGAACGAAAGATTCCGTTGGAGAGGCTCAACGACCAGGATCAAGCACTCGCGAAACAAGCGGAAGAAGCGAAAGGCAATCCGTTTATGCAGTACCATGGAGAAGAAATCGACTCATTCTGCCTCGCTCACTGTGCTTTTTCGCACGATTTCGATGCGCAATGTGCTAAGCTTACCATCCCTGCATAAAGCCTTTAGTTGCTCTCCCGCTCTTCCGATATCTGAACGATAGATACTGTCAAGACAGGTTAGAAGCACTTCCGTGCTATTGATCCTATTTTTCAATTTAGGCAGGGACACAAACATGAAATGGTACGCAGTTTTAGGTGGACTGGGCGTGTTAATGGGGCTTGCGTTTTGCGTCAGGATGAATGCCGGCGATCCACCTGTTCTGCAAAACCGACGCGAGGTCCCGCAATCCAGTTTGATGTTAGCTAAGCTCGCTAGCACTCAACAAGTGGTCAGCGGTTTGGTCTCGAAAGACTTCAGTATGATCAAGCGGGCTGCGGATGATCTCCAAAGGATTTGCGATGCTTCCCAGTGGGAATCGCATCCAGACCCAGCGTACGCTAGCTATAAGTCGCAACTGAGCCGGCATGCTAATAAACTAGCAGAGATGGCACAGCAACAAAATCTTGAGGGAACGACACTTGTATATATGCAAACGGTGAGTGCATGCGTGGATTGTCATAGCCATTGCCGCGATGTGTTGCGGATCGCCGCTGTACCACAAAGGGTAATCTCGATCCCCGTTACGGAGGAGCAGTCACCCTACAGCATGCCCGTGTACCGTCGATAAAACATCACCGAATCGATAGTATCTATCAATGGGGACGCTCTTCGGATCCTGTAATGAGCCTGGCTGTTCGGTTTCGTGTGACATAGTTCCAAAACCATTGAAACACAACAAGGATCCGATTCTCAAATCGGGCCAAGTACAGGATATGGATCAAAAGCCAAGTTAGCCAAGCAAGCTTGCCCGTCAATCGAATCTTGCCCGATTCTACGACAGCATGCGATCGGCCGATCGTAGCCATATTTCCTTTATCCCAGTACTTAAAAGGTTGATTGCTTTTCCGACCGGCGATCGTAGCATTCAGCAATTTTCCCACGTAACTTCCTTGCTGGATGGCCACAGGTGCAACGCCTGGTAAAGATTCCCCATCTTGGGTTGGAAAATTGGCCAAATCACCAATGACAAAGATGTTGGGATGCTCGGCTATCGAACATTGCTCCCCCACTTGCACGCGACCACCGCGGTCCAACAATGTAGGCATGTCGTAGGCTTCTGCCAGTTTCTTTCCGAGAGGTGATGCCTTAACGCCAGCGGCCCAAATGACGGTCTCTGTTTCGATCGTTCTTGGTTGGCCGTTTTGTATGACAACGACATGCTTCGGAAAAATCTCCGACAAACGCGTTTCGTTCATGAGTTCAACTCCCATGGTACGCAAGTCCTTCCCCGCTTGTATGGAGAGTGACTCGTGGTATCGATCGAGCACCAGTTTGCTATTCTCGACCAGGAGCACTCGCGCGTTCGTGGGGTTTATAGACCGAAAATCCTTTTTCATAGTTTGCTTGGAGAGTTCCGCGATAGAGCCAGCCATCTCCACGCCTGTCGGACCGCCTCCGACAATCACAAAGGTCAGGAGCCTCGCGATCTCCAAGGGATCATGGCTGCGTTCCGCTTTTTCAAATGCGGTTAGAACTCGGCGTCGGATGATCGTCGCATCTTCAATAGTTTTGAGTCCTGGTGCCACAGACTGCCATTCCGCGTCTCGACCGAAATAATGGTGCGTCGATCCTGTCGCCAAAATTAAGTAGTCAAAGGGTAATCTAGTTCCATCCTCAAGAATCACGCACGAGCTGGCTTTGTCGAACGAGTCGACCGTGCCCATCAAGACTTGCACGTTTCGTTGATGTCGAAAGATATTACGGAGAGGCGCAGCGATGTTCGCTGGGGATAGACCTCCCGTTGCGACTTGGTAGAGGAGCGGTTGAAACAAATGGAAGTTGCGTTTATCGACGAGCGTGATGTTGGCCGACGTTCGACGCATCGCCTTTGCGCACATCATCCCGCCAAATCCACCTCCAACGATTACAACATTTGTCGGCATTTCGCATCCACTATTCATTCTTTGTTTCGACAGTCATTTTCCCTGCAACCAATTTGTCCGCCATTACTTTGTCGAACATGACTGTATCGTCATGCTCGTAGCCTGGCGAACAACAACATAGCAAGCGCAAAGGAGCGAGCCCCGTATTGTCCAACCAGTGGACAATACCAGGCGGGATCGCGATCGCGTCCCCGGGGCGCACCAAAAAGGATTGGTCTCCCAGAACCATCGTCGCAGTCCCTTCGAGGATGTAGTAGATTTCCTCAGACTTTGGATGGTAATGGGCGTCGGTTGAAGTACGAGCAGGCACTGTTGCTTCCGCTAGGCTTTGCTTTCGTATCGTGGAGTTCCGATACGATAGTAACTCTCGAATGATTGACCCGTCTTTTGTGACAAAAGGTTCGCAGCTTTCGAGGGGAACGACAGATTTATTGTTCATGGATCGCCGGAAATTGGAGGACAATCGTAATAGTATGGACAAATGGCATTCCTGCCGATGCGGGATCGGATTATAATCCTTGTCGATCTGGAATAGATATCCCTTAAACTTCATCGAACTCCGTTGTTTTCTAACTTGCTCTTCATTGTCGCAATTATTATTCCCCGGCCTCAATAGGCTTCGGGGTGCAATGGTCTTTTGGCTACAGCACGAAACTCAACCCCTGAAGTCGCAAGGCTCCAGGGGTTTTTTTGTTCTCCATTTCCACTAGCTTTCACCCGTTCACTGGCATTCACCCGATTCCCTACCACTACTCATCATGACTGACCGATCCATTCATATCTACGACACAACTCTTCGTGATGGAACGCAAGGAGAAGGCGTGAGCCTCTCGTTGCAGGACAAGCTGAATATTGCCGAGCGACTGGCCGAAATCGGTATCGATATGATCGAAGGCGGTTATCCCCTTTCGAACGAGAAGGATACGCAGTTTTTCCAACGTGTGAAAAAGCTTTCGCTCGGTTCGAGTCTCGTCGCCGCCTTCGGTATGACACGAAGACGCGGAATGAGGGCTGAAGATGATCCAGGCATGAAGGCGCTTGTGGCTGCGGAAACGCCAGTTATCACCGTTGTCGGCAAGTCCTGGGATTTTCATGCCACCAACGTGTTGGGCGTGTCCCTCCAGGAAAACTTGGACATGATTTCGGAGAGCGTTGCATTTCTTGCGAAGTATTCGCAAATCGTTTACGACGCTGAGCATTTCTTCGATGGCTACAAGGCAAACCGCGAATATGCACTTCAAGCGATCGCATCTGCAGCTTCTGCAGGGGCCAAGTGGATCGTGTTTTGCGATACCAATGGTGGAACGCTTCCAGAAGAGGTGGTTGCGATCGTTCGAGATGCCAAGGAATCTTTAGGGGCACTACCTGTGAAGTTAGGGATTCATTGCCATAACGACGGTGACCTTGCAACGGCCAATTCCCTAGCAGCGATCGATGCAGGGTGCGACCAGGTACAGGGAACTATCAATGGAATCGGAGAACGATGCGGAAACGCGGATCTGGTGGCAGTGATGGCCAACTTGCAATTCAAAAAGAAAGGCTACCAAGTACTCGGCGGACGTTCTCTCACACATCTTACCGAGTTGTCTCGGTATGTTTATGAAACTGCCAATCTGCAGCTAAGGAGTGGTCAGCCCTTCGTTGGGAAAAGTGCTTTCGCACACAAAGGTGGTATGCACGTTCATGCCGTCAACAAGTTCGCGCATACATACGAACATATGGATCCGGCCAAAGTAGGCAACGAGCGACGGATACTCGTAAGCGAACTTTCCGGACGATCCAACATCGCAGCCTTAACACAAGAGCAAGGCTTGCCAAGCGATCGAGAGACCCTGGATTCAATCCTTGCAGAAGTTGTTTCCAAAGAGAACCAAGGCTTTCAATTCGAAGCAGCCGAAGGTTCATTTGATCTACTCGTAAAGCGATGTACTGGACAATATCAACCGCACTTTCAGACAATCAAGTACCAAGTGCTTGCAGGAGACATTGAGGCTCAAGAAGCCCACGCCTATGCCGAGGCGATTCTCAAGGTGCAGGTGAAGGATAAAGTCATGGTAGAAGCAGCCGAAGGCCACGGGCCTGTCAACGCCATGGATGACGCACTTCGCAAAGCGTTATTGCCGTTCTATCCCCAATTGGATTCGATGCGACTGATTGACTTTAAGGTACGGGTCGTCAACGGCGAAGCCGGAACTGCAGCACGCATTCGGGTAAACATCGAAAGTGCCGATGAGCACTCTACCTGGAGAACAATTGGGGTCAGCGAAAACATCATCGAAGCCAGTTGGCAAGCGTTGGTAGATGCTGTGGAATTCAAGCTTCACCAAGCAACAACGGACCGTTGATTCGAATACCCCGAGTCAGTTCACTTTTGCTAGTAGTGCACTTCCAAATTCGTTCGCGACCTGTAGAGGGCAACCCTAGTGGCTCGATCTTCACTGATGGCAAATGGAGCCTCTCCCTCGTTGCAGGTTACGGAAGAGCTGTGAATCGAGAGGGATCTCGCGATTGAAAACGGGAATCCGGAGCCAATCCAGCGATCTGCCGTCGGTTGCACCAAAAAACCCTTTGCGCATCATTGATCTTTCGACTATCCTGGGGCGTATTCTCTCAACGACCTAGATACACCTCATTTTGATTTTGAAGGGAAATGATGCTTAGAAGATTCTGGAGCCGAGGTTCGCTTTTAGTGCTGGGATTCGGGGCAATCGGATGGACGCAAAGTGCTGCACTGGCACAGGACTCCGACGTCCCCAAAGAGACTATGCCGGGGATCAATTCCGGCTTCGTCAGCCCTCTCAAGTTTAGAGGCATCGGCCCCGCATTGATGTCAGGTCGAATTGGTGATATCGCGGTCGACCCAACGTCTCGCTCCACATGGTACGTCGCTGCTTCATCCGGAGGCGTATGGAAGACGACCAACGCTGGCGTTTCATTCACACCGATATTTGACGGATATGGCTCTTATTCGATCGGTTGCGTTGCCGTCAGCCCACACGACCGACACACGGTTTGGGTCGGTACAGGAGAGAACAACTCGCAGCGCAGCGTTGCTTACGGTGACGGTCTCTACAAGTCAACCGATGGTGGCCAATCCTTTGCGCGAGTCGGATTGGAGAACAGCGAGCACATCGGGATGATTGCGATTCATCCGAAAGACGGAAACACCGTCTTTGTTGCAGCACAGGGCCCTCTGTGGAAAGACGGCGGAGACCGCGGGCTGTACAAAACAACAGATGGCGGCAAGAACTGGACCAAAGTTCTCGACATCAGCCCGATGACTGGAATTAACGAGGTTCATATCGACCCATCCAACCCGAACATCATGTACGCATCTTCGTATCAACGCCGCCGACATACCTGGGTATTGATCGACGGTGGACCTGAATCGACGATCTACAAATCGACCGATGGTGGTACCACATGGAAGAAAGCCAGTCGCGGCCTCCCAGGGGGGGATCTAGGCAAGATTGGATTAGACATTTCTCCGGTCAACCCGGAAGTCGTTTACGCAATCGTTGAAGCCACCGAAGGAAAGGGGGGATTCTTTCGAAGCGTGAATCATGGGGAAACATGGGAAAAGATGAGCAGCTATGTCTCGAATGGACCACAATACTACAACGAAATCGTTTGTTGCCCTCATAGTGTAGACCGAATCTATTCTCTCGACACCAATCTCATGGTGAGCGAAGATGGCGGGAAGACTTTTACCCAGGCGGGAGAAGATGACAAGCACGTCGACAATCATGCGCTCATCATCGATCCGACGGATGTAAACCACTTGATCGTTGGTTGCGATGGCGGACTCTATGAGTCGTGGGATCGGGGCAAGACATACGACTTCAAACAGAATTTACCGCTCACGCAGTTCTATAAAGTAGCAGTCTCGAACGACAAACCCTTTTACTATGTGTACGGAGGCACCCAAGACAATGCGACACAAGGGGGCCCTTCGCGAACCAACAATTCGCATGGTATTCGAAATAGCGACTGGTTCATCACCGTCTTTGGCGACGGCTTCGAACCAGCTGTTGATCCGACCGATCCCGATACCGTCTACTCTCAATGGCAATACGGTGGGCTCGTTCGGTACAATCGCAAGACGGGTGAGCGAGTCGATATCAAACCGCAAGAAGCGAAGCAAGGACCACCGTTGCGATGGAACTGGGATTCTCCGCTTTTCATTTCTCCTCACAATTCCAAACGAATCTACTATGCATCGCAAATCCTTTTCCGAAGCGATGATCGAGGTGACAATTGGAATGCCGTCAGCCCAGATCTCACTCGGCAAATCGATCGAAACAAACTCAAAGTCATGGGACGTGTTTGGGGTGTCGATGCCGTAGCGAAAAACACGTCGACTTCACTCTATGGCAATATTGTGTCAATGGATGAATCGACGAAAGCCGAGGGCTTGTTGTACGTCGGTACCGACGACGGATTGGTTCAGGTTAGCGAAGATGCCGGTCTCAACTGGCGAAAAGTAGATCGTTTCGGAACACTCGATGTACCTGAGTTCGGGTACATCAACGATATCGAAGCCGATCTTTTCGATGCAAACACAGTCTATGTCGCTATCAATAATCACAAACGTGGCGACTTCAAACCCTACATTCTCAGGTCTTCCGATCGTGGCAAGACATGGCAAGAAATCACCGGCGATCTACCTCAGCGTGGAAGTGTTTACTGTTTGAAGCAGGATCATGTGAATCCGAAACTCATGTTCTGCGGAACGGAATTCGGATGCTACTTCACTGTAGATGGTGGAGAGAAGTGGATCGCTCTTACGTCAGGTTTGCCGACTATCGCCATTCGAGATTTGGAAATCCAACGCCGCGAGGATGATCTTGTCCTGGCTTCTTTTGGTAGAGGGTTTTTTATTCTCGATGACTATTCACCTCTTCGAGAACTGAAGCCCGAGCTTCTCGAGACAAACAAAATGTTTAGTATCAAGAAGGGGTTGATGTATCAACAAACCAGCCCGATGGGTTCTTTCGGCCGAGCCTTCCAAGGCGCGAATTTCTTTACAGCTCCCAATCCAACCTATGGCACGATCTTTACATTCCATCTGAAGGAAGAACTGAAGTCCAAAAAGGGAGAACGCCTCAAGAAGGATCGAGAACTGAGCGCTGCCAAGAAAGACGTTCCGTATCCTAGCTGGGAAGCTCTCAAGGAGGAAGATCGCGAAGTCGCTCCGACTCGGTGGCTCGTGATTCGAGATGCTGCAGGAACCGTTGTACGAAAGATCCCAACATCTACCGACAAAGGCATGGTTCGGGCTAGTTGGGACTTCCGAGCCGGTGGCGGAGGAGGCGGACGACGCGGTGGCGGAGGCGGTGGCCCATTGGCGGTTCCAGGAAAGTACACCGTCGAGGTTGCTCAAATGGTAGAGGGCGTCGTTACAGAAGTCATTCCCAAGACCGAGTTCGAAATCGAACCGCTAACTTTTGGTGACACTTCGGAGGTCAACCGCGCGGCGATCAACGAGTTCTCCAAGCAAGTTCTAAAACTGGCTAATGCTGTTACGGCTGCTACTCAAAGTGCATCCGAAGCGAGCGAGCAGTTAGCCGCAATTGAGGCATTGACGAAATCCGCGTCGGAAGTCGATCCCACATTATGGAAGGATATCCGGGCATTACAGGTTCGAATGCTGGACGTGATGGAGAAGTTCACGGGCGATACAACGCGAGAACGACGTAACGAAGACTCGATGCCTGGGCTTCAAGGGCGTTTGATGAACGCGATGATGGGTGCGATGGGAAGCACGACTGGCCCAACAGGCACACACCGACGCCAATTCGAAATTGCCGGCGAGGAGTTCGAAGCAGCAATGGTCGAGTTAAAGCAATTGCTTGAAACAGATATACCTGCCATGCTCAAGCGATTGGATGAATTGGGAGCACCATGGACTCCTGGTCGCGCAATACCCAAGTGGAAGTAACCATCTAGCGTTATCCAGCGAGAGTCGCTAGAGTCATGTTTTCTAGCAACATGTGAATCCAGTAGTTCCGTGTTGCAGCTATACGACTCTCGGAATATGGGATGGATTCCTATGGCAACTTCCAATTCGGTTCCTGCGTTGAAAGTTGAATCGAATCGGCGAGTTGAATTAGAATCGAATGTCCTCGGGCAGTTTATTCCACTCCATTACCATTTCCAAATGCTGCAAGATCGACAGCGACTTGCGGCATTTCGCGGCGCAATGGAACTGCATCTCCAGCCCGGGATGCATGTCGTAGAACTCGGCGGGGGAACCGGCATTCTATCGAGTTTTGCTGCTAGGTTAGGTACAACAGTCACATGCGTGGAACGCAATCCGCAACTTGCGGCTTTCGCGCAAAACGCGATTCGCGAGAACGGACTTTCGAATCAGATTGAAGTCGTGCTGCAGGATGCTAGCAAATACATTCCTGACAAGCCAGTCGATGCTGTCATTTGCGAAATGCTGCATGTCGGATTGTTACGCGAGAAACAGACCGAGGTCATAACTGCGTTTAAGCAAAACTACCAGAACCATTGGAACGAGCCACTGCCACGGTTTTTTCCCGAAGCGTCACGATTGATGCTGCAACTGATTGATCATCCGTTCGAATTTGATGGATATTACGCACCATTGCCAATTTTCCAGAACCCCGATCTTTACGCAAACGATGGATTGCATGAATTGTCACCTTTGATTGACTACGAACATCTCTTCTATGATGAGCTGTTCTCGGACTCCATTCGCTGGAGTGGTATCATCAACGCACAGTCCAATGGGTTTCTATCCGCAATTCGGTTTGTGACGCAGAACTTTCTATCCGTTGAAGCAAACGGAGAATCTCCGGTGTGGTCGAATCAGTTTTTGATTGTCCCATTGCAAGACCCTTCACCCATTACACTCGGTCAGAATCTTAAGGTTGAATTCGAATATCGCTACGGCGATCCACTGGAACGATTGCAGCATTCGATTCAAGTTACTTACTTGCCCGTGAATGCTTAAAAGCCCGCAATATTGATGCATAGCTTGCAACGGACGACAGCGGGCACTTCACGGTTGATCATTCCAAACCTTGCAATGAGACGCTACCCAACGAAAACGATTGTCGTGTCCAAGTTGATCTACTGCAACAGGAACGACCGAAATCCTTCATTAACATTCGCCATCGCTCAGTATCGATTCCCAACCGCTCTAAAAGCGGGGGCAAATCACGCGGTGTGTAGCCTCGTTTGTCCGATCTCTGCATGCGAGCGGTCAAATCTGGCAGTTGCAAATAGTCGAGGCTAGACAATGGTAACACCCCTTTTTCGCTACAACGCTTCTTGTATCGACCTGGCTTGAGGCCTTCACTGTCTTTCGTCGAATCCAGCATGATCGGAGCTAAGAAACTATCGGGTCCAGTACTAGGATGGGGCGTCTGTTGCTTGGCGATTTTCTGGCACAATTGTACGCGTCCACCAAGAAACATCGCTTAGACGCAGACGAACGGTCTTCCATGTTACGGGATTGCTGAGAATGGATTCGTTCGGTTCGAAAGCAAGCCCGTTCTTGTCCCTTCGTTTCGGACAAATCATAAGCCAACGACGAGCGGCTTCGCGATGATGCGTGCCATGGCGAGTCTCCTGGGCAACGGAACTGGTAACCAATCCATCAGCTGACCTTCGTATTTGAGCAGATTCCAACCCGCAAAACATCTCCTCCAACGGAGGGTAAATTCGCAAATAACTGTGTCCCCGCAATGCGTCATACAAACTGAAGTCGATAGAAGCGACTACTTTCTAAGGAAATTGTTGATTTTGGTGTCGAGTTCCTTCGACGCGTTTTTGGAATAACCGACATGCACGTGTTCGATGGTGCCCGTTGGCCCGATCACGACAGTATGCGGGATCCCATTCACTTGCATCTTTCTGGTCAGTTCACCATCAAAATCAAATAGCGTATCAAAGGCGTCCAGTTTCTGCCTCGACACAAACTCTCGCACAACCTCTGGCGTTTCTGTCGCGTTCACGCCAAGAAAAACAACATCGTTCGTGTTGTACTTGCTAGCGACAGAAAGATACTCGGGAAGGGATTTGACGCATGGTCCACACCATGTCGCCCAAAAATCGAGAATAATGACTTTACCCGCGTGGTCTTGCAAATTCCATGTCTCACCTTGAAGTGTCGATAGTGAAAATGGTTCTACCACTGTTCCCAACAGTGATTTCGCTTGTTCATTTTTCGGAGTTTCAAGCCACGCCGGATCACGAAGTGTCTTCACTTCCCAATTCGCGTACAGTGACGATTCGCTAACAGTCACCGAGCCAAACGACAATGCGGAGATCCATTCCGTCGAGATATCAAAGTCGCCCAACCAGGAAGATCGGCACTTTAGAGTTGTGTCTTCTACGTTCAGTATATTTGCTGAGATTCGAAATCCATTGGTAAGCGAGAGGGTAATCGAATCCTCTTCGTTGTCCTTTACTTTGCGTTCGTTTTCGTTGCTCTTGGAATCTAACGATGCGATCGGCAGGAAGACGATCGCATTGACAGCATCGCGACCTATAAGACACGGCTCAAGTTTCACATCCATCTCGATTGCCGTAGGCGAAATACTCATGATCATGCCACGCAACAAGTCATCATTCTTTCCCACGAGCGCATGGGGGTAAAGCGATAGTTCAGTTCCGCGAGGAAACGATAGTAGTTGCTCCCGAGACTCTTTCGTAAAACCGTGTTCCAGCCGTTTGCCCTTACATGCGAGCTCAATAGCTTGCAGATGGGATGTTCCGATTCGACATCCGGAAATAAATGGTAAGTCGATCTCTATCTGTTGTTCCCGCATCTTCAACAAGCTCGCTGGCAGATTGTCACCATTCGTTGCATAGACAATATCCGGAAACTGAGAACCACTGGGGCGTTGTTTTGGATTCAAGTCGTACTGAATCGTGGCTGGCAAATCGGTCGAAAGGGGGACTGGCAAATCTTGCCCAACACATTTCCAGAGGATCGGGTTCATTCCTCCCCGAATGGTACATTCTCCGAGGATTGCATTCGTACCGAGTCTGAGCTTATGCGGTCGAGATACGTTTGCTGGCGCTATAGGCTGGTCCAGCTTTACTAATTGTTGTGACGTGAAGTGAATCGCCGCATTCTGAATGAATTCGTTTTCAATCGTAAAGAAACCTTCCCGAAAACTGAGAACGTTCCCTGTGATAACTGTGTTGTTTGCAAAACGAAGCGTGCACCATGAACTATCATCTGCTGCTAGTTGCTGATCGCTCTTCGCATTCGAAGGAACATTCGCTACCTGAGTCTCTTCGTTTTCTCTCGTCAATGTGTTGAATAAACGCAACTTCTCTAGTCGAAGTGAAGAGCCGCGATTGGTCAGGAAGATTCCTTCGACGTTTTCTGAACGAGTACTTTTCGTTACTATTGCTGTTTCATCTGGCTTTTTTTCGCTCATCTGCAAAATTGACAGCTCGCGTTTTTCATCATTCCATTCGAGGCGAAACGTGTATGTCCATCCCTTGCTCGGCAAATCTTCAACGACTTCAAAGTCGGTGGAAGTTCCGATGATAAGCGATTTTTCAATCGTCTCGACACGGATTGACTCTTCGGGATCTTTGCCAAACGAAAGTACGAAGTCAGGACGCCAGGGTGAATGCAAAGTCGCTTCAATCGCAAAGGAACCTTTGATTGCAAGTGGCAAGAGAGCCGATTGATTGGATGCTTTGCTCGCGAAGCATCCTAGATCGTCTACGACCCAGGATAATGGATCTGAATTGGGGCTCACCCATGGCTCAGTGCTTCCATTCCATTCATAGAGGGCCGTACTCGAACTAGAGTTTTGTTGGATGAATTTCTTTGGGACTTGCAGTTTCCCAATGACATCGTCCATGAACTCGAGAAAGGGAGAGTCTTTGTTATCCTGAGTTATCGTGCCACGAAGCTTATTCCCATTAGTCATCGATAGAATGACATTCCCAGATTCACGATCCGATTTCAAGGGTTTGACGAATCGGAGCGAACGAATCTCGCTGCGATCAATGACAATCGGTTCCAAAAACAGCCTGGATTGCAACCGAATGGTCTTTTGGTCCATGGCAAGTAGCTCAGCCGGTAGAATGTCACCGTTTCGCCACTCTACATTGACAGCAGGCCTTGAAGTGTTATCTCGATCCTGAGAACGGACGAAGGGTAGTCCGAAACTGCTTAGTGCGAACAGGCCTCCGATACATATGGATATAGTTCTAACGTTCATAAATGGGTAAAAAACGATAATTGAGAGCTAGAGCCAACACCGACATCGCAGTGCCGTAGGGTTGTCCATGGTTTGAGTCAAAACTACCATCTTTGTTTTGTTCACGTCGGAGACGTCGAGTCGTGATTTGATTCCATTTAGTCCATGAATCAAAGTCGGATTGGAACAACGCTTGTGACATGTAATACATGTTGTAGTGAGGATAGCTAGGATCGACGACTTCACGGTTCGACTTTACGAGAGCAGAAACAGCGCGGTACTCCGGCCAATCTTGATGTTTACTAATCGTGTAAACCAAGCAAGCGATTGCGGGGAGGTTTGTACCTGTCCCCATACTAAATCCCGGCGTATAGTTCACGTCTCCTCGTTTTCCGGTGACCTCGCGCATGTAAACTAACGCATCGTCGATGTTGGAGTCAGGAACTTTGATGCCTGCGTTCCTCGCGGCGAACAATCCGACGAGGACAGCACCCGTAACAGAAGTATCCGCATCCCGTGATTCGGGCCGATATCTCCAAGCTTTCCACGGATTGTTTTCTTGCGACGTGACTGCGCATCGAACGGCGAGATGGAGGGCTTCTCCAAGGGTCCTTCGTCGATCCTTGGGGATATCAATCTCGGGGTCGGACCAAAGCAATTCTTCGTCGACTGCTCCATACGCCTCAGCCAATGCCAGCATCGCGAAACCATGATGATACATGCTGTTGGGTAAATAACCTGTTTTGGGATCTTGGCTAGCGATCATGTGGCGAAGGGCTGCTCGAATGTTGGTGCCGTACTCGCCAAAGTTCGGGTCGATTCCCGTGGACAGGAAAGCCATTACGCACAGTCCTGTCACTCCGCAGTTTCCCGATTCGGCATTGTGACTGTCTTGTCCACCGTCCCAATTCCCGGCCTTTGTTTGATTCTTGGCTAGCCACTCGACGGCAGCGCTCGAGATGCGCTCGACATCGGCTGGTACGTCGATACCTGATCGAACGCTTTGCCCCTTTGCCAACAGGCAGTTGCTCAGGACATAAAGGCAAACTGCTATGCTGCAAAGTTGATATGTTAGCCTCATAGGTTACTTCTTGCTCGGAAACTCAAGCTTCAAATCGGTACCTTCGCGCTTCACTTGCATGGTCAAGGTCTTAGAAGTGTTCAGCGCGATGGCTCGCTTTAGTTGCACTGTGTTATCGATGGGTTTGCCATCGATACCGTCGATGATATCCCCAGCCTTGAGTCCTGCTTGATCCGCACGAGACTCCGGAGTAACCGATTCTACGCTCAGTCCACTCTCCTTCTCCTTGAAGGTAAAGCCAAGCGAACTACTCTGAGGATCATCATTATTGTTCTTCTTGTTCTTGCCGAAACCAGCAGGAGGCATCGCGGCGTTGAACGGACCCTGGGCTTGTCGGTTAAGCATGTTTTCGTATTCAGCAAACTGGACCTCGGACAACACCTTTTTGAGTTCGTCCTTTGGTATTTCTTTGCTTGCTTGTCCTGCCATTACGACCACCATAGCACCTCCTGCAAAGATTCCATTATTGCGAGGTTGTTGAGCGAGATGGTCGCCCAAAATACGATCCACGATTTCCGTCAACTCTGTTCGTTGTGATGCGGATAGCAAAAGCATGTCGTCTAGCTCTTGGACTTTGGATGCCACTCGGAAATCCCGAAGATCCTTGGTTCGCTTCTTTTCAAACGCATCGATCGCGGCGACTTTCTCAGGATCTAATGAAGCGAGAACCTTTTTCCATGGCTCTTGTTTCTTGACAGTCCTTATGTCTATCTGAGAAAACATCCCGGGAAGAAAGTTTGCATTAGCAGCGGGGTCTTCTTCCTCCTTCTTTGCTTTGTCCTCTTCATCTTCGTCAGATAGCGTACCTACTTTCGGCGGCTTACCTCCTGCGCGAGGAAGCGGTGGTGGCATACGCCCCCCCATTCTCTGTGGTGGATTGTTCTTGATGGCTGCATCAACCGCTTGGATCGCCGCAATGTTTAGTTTCTTGACAGTATTCTCAGGAAGATTCGCGATTCGTCGGATCGCGTCGATCTCGATCTTCATCGAGCTTACCAAGTTATCCTTGATGGAGACTTCATCTTGTCCAAAGGCCGGGGCAAACTGAATAGCCTGCGCCGACAGCTTCTCTACGCCCAATAAACAAAGAAGAACCATCATGGCAATCTTGGTGCCCGTTTTGTTGTGTTGCGTTGAAAGCATTAAGACATCTCCATTTCGTATACTAGGTCCTTGGTCATTTTGTACTTCTATCGTCGAGTTGCTTTGTTAAGAAACTCATCCAGTCCACGCCGATACTGTTCCGGGAGCGTTCGGCCTGTCTTGCCGGTAGCTTCACCGACTTGTCGTTTCGCAACTTTTGCATTGCGATCCGATCCGGGGCCAATCATGTCAAGCGGGGAACGATCGGTGGTGCCACCATCGCCTCCCATGCCAGGTGTGCTGCCTCCACCTCCTCCACCGCCGCCGCCTCGTTTGGCTTCAATCAAGGCTTCGATAGCGGCTGTCTCTGCTGCAATGACATTCTCCCCAAGTCGCAAATCACTCAACATCGAGGATGCATCGTCCATCGCTTGAACACCTTTGTTGAGTTTCTGTAGCTCCTCTCCAAAGCCACTCCCGTTGGGGAGAGCTTGGATGTCTTGGATGACATTGAGTGTTCTTTCTTGGATAGCCATTTGCTCGACCGCTTGTGCAGTCGTTCGATCCTGCAGATCTTCTGACATCTCTTTATCGGGTATCCAAAGTTGATTAAGGGTTCGTGTTTCATCTCGCAGATCGATCTCATCGCCGATGATTCGCATGATTTCTAACAGAATCGCGGGTGGTAATTTGTCTTTTTCCTCTCCTCCCCCTCCACCTCCACCTCCGCCGGACCCGGCTAATTCCTCGGCCCATCGATCAAAAGTGTCAGCCCAATATTCGCTACGATTGAGTGCATCGCCTCGAAGATTTCTTTCCATCCGAAGTGGCATTTCTTCAAGCTTGATTTGAGTATTCTGGTCCTTCATGTCTTTGAGAACGGCTTCACGATCTGCTGAGGGGTTATTGTTCTGGTAAGCAGCCAGATCACTTTGAATTGCGGCTATACTTTCCGCGAGTTTCTTTTGATGTTGCATGATGACCTCTGTCTCTTGCTGAGCGGCTTTCGCTTTCGAGGAACTGAGTCCAAAGTTGCTACCGATGGCTTGTGTCAGCAAGTTCACAATCTCTTTTTGAAAACGCGAGGACGATTTCAGCCGTTTGACGAAAGTGCTGTTTTCAAATTCAGCCATCAACTGTTCAAAGGCCTGTTTGGCTTTTCGAAACTCTTCGATTAGTTTGGATTGGTCTTTGACTGCGCGGTCCATCTTCTCATTGGTATCATTCTTCTCCTCGGAGTCTTTCTCCTTGTCGCCGCCAGATTCCATTTTGCTGGCACCTGGCCCAAGTTGAGTTTCTGGCAGCGACGACCCGCCACCAGCTCCGCTGCCAGAACCCTCCGCAGGTCGCTTGTCGTAAGGGGACTTTTCGTTGTCCCGCAAACTGGGGGGCGAGCTGGATTCAGCATCGCTCGGCTTCGAGTCAGATGACTTTGAGGCAGGAGTTTCACCGACTCGACCAATCTGCTCTGCGACGTCGGGCATTCGTTCGTTCGACAACTCGTTTAGCTTCTGAAGAGATCTGGCCCAATCCTCAACTTGCTTCGAACGTATCTCTTCGTTTCTCAGAGCCTGCTCCAATATCTTCGCGCCGTCTTCGACTGCGTTCTCAAGCCGCTTTGCATTGTCGCGCTCTGCGTTCGCTTGATTCTTCATCCGTTCCCTTGTCGACTCGGAATCGATATCGCCGGCAGCCAGGTCTCGAATTTGTCGATTCTCGTCGAGAAGTCGCAATTCTTCTTCGTAGATGGCATCGGTTTTCGCTTTCCATCGACGAAGCTGTTCCGCGATCCATTGTGCATGCTCTTCGGCAGACATGATGTGGATCACATAAGGAACGGAGTAAATCCGTCCACGATCCGGCTTTAGATCTTCGGTAAATGCACGAATCTGTAGTCGTTGAGGTGCAATGTCTTCATTCTTGCAAGAAAGTGTGGCCAGTCCGCTAAGTTTGTTAGCCGTGCTGTTGCCGGCAACAACGAGTCGTTCACCTTTCACGGGTGCTGTGGTTCCATCCGGAGATGCGGAACTCCACTCGATTCCGATATGCTTTAATCCGAAATCGTCGGAAGCATTGACTTGAAATGTTAGCAGCTCACTATGCAAGAGTATCAGCGGATCCGGGAATTCAGAACAACTTACCACGGGCGCAAAATCATCGATACCTCTCAGCATGAATTGGCTTTTCTTCGAGCCGCTCAATCCGTGTGTATCTCTCCAATCAAGCTCGAGTTGTGATGATTCGGCAAAGGAGATCAATTCGGTCATGAAGGAATCGCCATCCACCGTCAAAGAGGTTTGCGACTCCGCGTTTCGATTATCTTCTTTGGCTGCGCTTTCAACAGTCGCTTCAGGCAATGTCCGAATGGTTGCGAATGCCGAGGAGAGTTCACGAGTTGCTTTCGCTTGAATAGAAACGCTGCTTCCTTTCAGGATCGAAACCGCGCTGCTTTTTACTGGTAGTAATTGTGGTTCAGAATGTTGCAGGTATCCAGGTAAAGAAACTCTTGCGATGATCTGGCTAAGTTCGGGGCGCACCATCGGGACCAGTTGCATCGTTTGGGTTGCATCGCCGACGCGGAGGGATACCGGTAACTGTTCTAACTGACCTGGAACGGAAAACTCGTAGTTGTTTGCAACTTGATTAGCATCCAAACGATTCTTGGCTACCGCGAGATTAGCGGTTTTTGGCTTCCAATCCGAATCGGGCTTCAGAGAAACATGAAGCATTGATGGTTCACCATACGGAACCACGATCTCATTTGGCAATTTCTCGAAACGCGCAAACGTATATCGATCGATGTCGGCCCATGGGAGCATAAATCGCGACCAAGTATTTTGAGCAACCGACGGAACGACAATCGCAATTCCAATCGCTACCAGAACGAATGGACTCGCTCCGAATAACCACCGTTTTAGTTTTGGATTGGGGACACCCTTCGATAGATCTTCACGGCAAAGCCTATCGTCCACTTGCGCCATCGCCGCGGCAATCAATTGTGGGCTGCGTCTCTGCTCGTGGCTGTTCTTCGCTAATTCCACGATACTGAGAACATGGTCGCTCAACGATGGGAAAGAATGCGAGAGAAGCCTTGCAACCGACTCCAATTGCCTAGTGTTCCATACCCACCGATGTAGCATATAAGGCAGGTACACTCCGAAACCGATCAGTCCGCACAGAAAGAAAAGTAGACGACACCAATGAGGCGTTTCGACAAATCGATCGATGGCAAAGATCATCGCATAGGATGCAAGAAAGCCAAACAGCCCTGCTACGATTCCCTCGCCAATCTTGATCCTGCGAACCAACGACCGATAGTCCGTTAATTTTTGCCGAATACCTTCGGGAAGCGTTTGGATGGTCCCGGCCTCGCGAGTCATGTTTCTTTTAGATTCGCTATTCACTTGGTCACTCCCTCCACGGTGAACATGTTGGCCGAAATCAAGAAGCTGCACACGTCCGAGATGGGTATCGCATAGGATTGAATTCTACCAGCCCGAGCGATATTGATTCCCATGACTCGACCATCCAGGCCGACCAAGGGACCGCCGACGTCCTTGGCGGAGATCGCACAGTCGTGTTGAATTCCATTCGAGAAGTTCCAACGACGTTTGCTTAAAGAGGCAGTAATGCTATCCATCGCCTGTTCGCGTGCTCCAGGCATTGGAGCAAGTTGCGTTGCATCTTCTAATCTGGCTAGAACGGTAAGCGATGCATCTCCACGCTCAATATCTATTTTGAGCTGGTCCCCTTCCAAATGAGATTGAACAATCTTCTGCAGTTCTTCTTCCGAGCGAACGGCTGTACCGTCGATGGTCACAATCGAGTCTCCCACCTTGAGTCCGCCCTTGGATGCAGGGGAGTTTGGAGCGACACTTTCAATTCGAAGTGATTCCTTTTCAGGTTTGACTCCCACCCCTAGAAATGCCCCAGACTTTCCGTTCAGTGGACGAGCCGCAACGCTTATAGCACCGAAGCCAGCGGGCTTGTCTGAAGTGCCTACCGAAAAACATAAACTGCCCATCGGCTGTTTCGAAGTATCCGAGCTACCAATATTCGGTAGTAGCCGGATGGGAATACTACGAGCCGTCTTGACATAGAGAAGCGCAAGATCCAGAGCATCATCAACGCTCTTTACTTCAGCCGAAAGAGACTCTTGGTCTGAAATCTCCAGCTTCACAGAACGGTTCTTGACCTCTGAAGCCTTGGTAACGAACCAACCGTCTCGATGTACACACGTTGCCAACGCAACATTCCGTCCATCCACTTGCACCTTGACGACCGACGGTCGGTCACTTGATGCTTTGTCGTTGGAAAGTAGCGACTGGAATCCAGTAATCCATTTCGTTGCCCATTTATCGATTAACCTCGTGCCACCAGCAGGCGCGAGAGCTTCTGTTCGCAAAGCAAGATTCTTTCGCAATTCACGCAACTCATCTCGGCTAAGCTTTATTTTTCCGCCGCTCGCTTTTGCCTTTTGAGCAAGGTCTTGCAATCGTGATTGCTCGTTGGGATCTCGGGGTGGGACCGGCTCTGTTTTGCTTTCTTGATCCTGTCCGGGCTGGGGTTTTCCACTTCCTATCGATTTGCTGTAGTGTTGTGGGTGATGCACGCCCGTTTTCATCTGTTCCCAATTTTCATGGAATTTAGCAATGTGTGAATCGCGATTGGTTTGAATCTCACCAGCGATGTGGGAGTGAATACCAAGTACCTTTCCCTCTAGATCAAAGGATGGTCCGCCCGAGTCTCCACCAATCAATGAAGTGTCCGTCGTTATGTAGTTTTCATCTAGCGCAGTAACATGCCCGATTCGCAGTGGAGGCCCTCGCTGAAGATCGAATCCGCTAGGATGTCCTAACGCGATAACGGTCTCATGCAAACTAAGACCTTTGCCAGAGTGAACCTCTGCAAAAGGGTGGGGGGCACCTTCTAGAATTCTCGCCATGCCCGCATCGGCGGGGCCATAGGTGCCCAAGGCTTCCCCTTTGAATTTGCGTCCATCCGGGTAGACGATGGTGAGCTCCTTTGCGTTATCGATCACGTGAGCGGCTGTCAATACAAGACCATCTGTTGATACAATGACCCCCGAGCCAGATCCTCCTCCCGTTTGAACGCAGACAACACAGGGTTTGATTTTGGGTAAAACCTGCAAAATTTTCTTTTCGATATCTTGAAGAGAATCCATCGAACTGCTTGGCTCGGTCTGATCCTCAGCACGGCACACGAGAGGCAGATGAACGCAAGCCATGCACATGAAAGCAAAGCAGGTGAATGTGGGGGCTACATTCCTAATCTTGGAGATCAAGCTCAGAAGAACGATCATACAAACCCCATCCATTTACGACCGGCCCAAAACAAACCCAACAGGAACAGTATAGCGGCTCCCCAAAGCGGATGGCTCCATAATTGAAGTCGTCGTTCTACCGGCTCTGGCTCACGAGCTATTGTTGCTACTTTGAGAACATCTTCGATGTCGCTGATCGAAGTAAACTTACCTCGTGTCGCATTGGCGATATCACGCAACACATCCGGCCGCGCTGGTTTCCCAATCTGTTCTCGTTCGGTACTTTGAATATAGAGTGTAGATTCAAGCGTTTTTCCAGTCTGTTTGCAGTGAGTGGTCAATTTGAATTCACCACCCATTTTTGGCTTGAACTCTCCGCGAAACAGTCCCCAAGCTTGAGGATCGTCTCGTTTCAAGCTTACAATCTCCATTTTGCCATTGGGATCGACAACGGATGTGGTGACAGTTCCATCCTGTAAGGGTTCGCCATTGCTGCCCATGATGTTTGCTTGGAGCGTAACCACGTCTCCTTCGTTAGGGCGATCAGGAGCGTGAAACAATCGCATCGATTCACCTGCAGCCATGGATCTTTGGTAGGCCATCCAACGAACAACTTGGCCCCAGAAGCGATAATGGTATTTGTCTTCGACACCTTTGCGCCATCTCCAGGCGCCATCGGAGCCCATGAACAATACCTTGCCATTGCCAAAGGTCTTGGTGACGATCAATGGGATGCGTCCGAATCGGTTGGAGTCGCGTTCGTGCGTCGCCAAGATTTGGCTACCGGCTCGAGCGCGTTCGACGGAAGCATACCAATAAAAGCCAGGAAGACTCCGCCATACCTGTTCATTCTCTTGTTCGTTGGACTCAAATCGTGTGAGCAAGCTCTGGTGCCCTTGTTCTGTCAATTGAAATTGTCCAGGCTTGGAGGCTCCAACACCACGAGGGCGAGCCGCCTCTAAATCTACCGGGAAAAGTTCTTCGAGAGGCGAGTTGAGCAATGAGGATTGTCGACCCCGCATGCCTGGCATGAAGACAAGTCCGCTCGCTTGCGATTGGACCAGCCTCCGCAGTTGTTGGCATTGCGATTCTGTAAGTTCATCGGGTCCAATTCCGATATCGCCGAGAAAAACTACATCGTATGCAAACAAAGCATCATCTTGAGGAAATGATTTTAGGTATCCTCGACCATCTCCCAACTCCTTGATATCAGGGTGAAGTAGATAGCAGTGTACCTCTACTCCGGGATCTCGCTCTAATGCGTTCCTTGTGTATCGGTACTCCCATCGAGGAAAGGACTCAATCATCAACACCTTGAGTGATTCATTGCGAAACGAGATGGCAACTCGTTTGGAGTCGTTCGAAGCGATTCGGTCGCGTGGATCGTGTTGTATCTGAATCGTGATACTCTCTTCACCGACTTTTTCAGGACGCCATTCGAATGTGCCTTTGGCGATGGCCATCGCGGGCACACGAATAGTCTGACTTAGTTTTGTTCCTCCAGGAAGCTCTAGCTGAATTGTTGCATCCGTGTCTTGCGCTAACGAACTGGACAGGGAAAAGGGAACACGCAAAGGTTTGCCGACGACAGCAAAAGTTGGCAATTCAAAGCTCTGAATCGCGAGGTCCGGCATGCGTTGTTCTGATCCAACCGAAACTGTATGGACAGGAATCTCGCGTTGACGAAGCACTTTCGCAGCCTCAATAGGATTCCCACCAAGATTCCAATCACCATCCGACGCCAGTACGATCGACCGCAAATCAGGATAGCGTTCTATGGCTCGCATCAATGCCTCTTGAATATCGGTCCCCTTCGAAGAATACTCGCTGGAATCGAAGGGCTCCATTGCAATCGTTGTAGATGAAGGTACGCTCGTCCATTTTTCTTTGTCTAGCCACGGATCCACTTGCGTTTGTCTCGAATGGTAACCGGTGGCATCGCTTTCATCTTCGGTTTGCATACTTGCGGATGCATCATGCAGAAAGAGCACTGTCCCCTCGGTCGTCGGTCTCTCCACCGTAACATACTCAGGCTTCAACAAAGTGATGATGGCTAAGCAAACCAAGCCGAAACGCACGACTTCAAGGACTCCACTCTTCCAATGGTAGTCATTTCTTTTCCAAGCAGTCCAACCCAAGACGATCGTAACAAGGACACCAATGCATGAGACCAGGATCGAGAATGTCGTCAATTCCAATGTCATGCTGCTAGTCCTTTTCGAGCGATCGTATTCTCCCGCACAGATGCACGAGACACTCGATTGGGCATCGAGAGCCATGCTTCCATGAGCAAGAACAGAATCATCCCTACAATGAAGACTCTCCAGATTTCTCGAGCTAACGAGTTGGGTTTGCCGGCATCGTCCACGATCGATTGATACGTTACTCCTTGAAGCATGCTTTCCAAAGTTTCTTTGGGTAATGACGCTGACGTATCTTCTGCGATGGCACGATTCACGGCAATCATATTATCTTCGAGGGAATACGAACCAGGCTGAATACTGCGTTCCCATGGAATGACTTGCTGTGACACATCATTCGCTGGCGTCCATTCTTGCAGTGTGAATGGGATCGGCATTCCTGCAGTCCAAAGAGATTGATCAGCGAGACTCGCCGAATCATGTAGAGCGCGTTGAAGCATGATGTAGAGGCAAACACCATCTTCTTTCAGATTGGAGGCTGATTCAGAAACGGTAGTGTGACAAACGAAGAGTTGTCCATTGGAGGTCGGGAACTTCGATAGCATTGATTTTCCGCTTGCCGACTTTGCCAACGCGATCAAACCTTTGGAGTTCATTTGCCAATGTTGATTCCACCGGATTTCGCTAAGCGGTAGCGAGTCGCCACCTTCCGTATTTCGCAACAGGTCGGAATCGGTGCGCCATGATTCAACGCGTTCTGCGGTCGCTAACTGCTCCATTGGACTCCATTGCAATCCAAATGGCAAAACAAGTTCGGATGAGGTATCTGTTTCAACGGAAGGAGGAAACAGCACCACAGTTCCACCACTCTCAATCAAGGACTCGAGCTGTCTTGCTGTCGCCGAGTTGATGTTACCTTGATTCCAGACCAAGAGCTTTAAACTCTTCCAATCGATGGTGGGTAGCATCGTCGGATCAATCGATTGCAGATTAACTTTTGGAGAGTTGTCGTTTTGGGTGGAAAGCGCTAAAGCGAGGAGATCGACTTCTTCGCCCGCTTGCCCCACAACCACCGCCGACCTCGAGCGAGTTTTTTGCGACACGATATGAAATCGGTTATCAGCTAGATTCGCATCGGGAGGAATCTCTAGCAGACCCGCCTGTGATGGCGAAGCTTCCTCCATTGGTACTCGCACGCCAGTGACAGAGCCGTCTTCACCTTGCATGGTGACTTCCACGGTGCTCTGTATACCACCCATTCGAACAAGTACGGGAACAGTGCGTCGGACTAAGGGACCTGAGTTTTGGTGCAAATGGATATCGAAACTCGTTTCTACTTTTCCATTGATTTCAATGGGTTTGATATTGGTTGCAGAAACCGAAAAGTTCGTGTCCCCGTTGTTTGGGAAGTTAAGCAATAGCAATCGAGTGGCTGGGCGTTTACCTACCTGTTCACGGATCGCGCGCCAACGATCGCTTGATGGTTGCCAGTCGCCAGACTGAAGGTCCGAAGCAACCCAGATGTCCGCCGCTCCTAGTTTGTTGTCGTCAGCGAAAGAGATGGCTTTTTCGAGAAGCCCTGGAATGTCGGAGCTCGCAGCAACGAAAGATGTTTCGGTCAGCCCAGTCAGTTTGGTCGGCGACGTGATCTCAATGGGTTTTTCTAGCCCTGAAGTCAATAAGAAACGTCTGCCAGAACTCCCGGTTGTCGCGAACAACGTATCGAGACGTTCAAGAGCCGACGTGCGTTTCGACATTTGCGTCGTTGTGTCTTGAAGCTCCATGCTTGGCGATCGATCCAACACGATCAAGGTAATGCGATCATTCGAGCCTAGGCCTCCGACCCAACCAGTGGCAAGCGGGCGGCTTAATGCGAGAATCACTCCAGCGACCGCTGCCATTCGCATCGCCATGATGAGCCAGTACCGTAGTTTGGCAACTCCCGTATTGAGTCGTTTCGCTCGTCGCAGAAACTGCATGGCAGCCCAGGGGACAACCAAATGCCTACGTTGATTCATTAAATGAATGACGATCGGCATTGCGATCAGAGGCAACGCGATCAAAAGCAATGGTTGCAAAAAGGTCATACGCTTCCGATCGAAATCTCCCAAACATACTCAGTACTCGAACAAAGTACCCGTAGGATGCAATTATCCTGACGCGAAGTCAAGAATGTTGCGAAATTGATCGCGAACTTGCGGGAGAGATTTTCAAAAACGGTTCGGACGGCGCCGCGGCTATTCGAGTCAACCTAGGTTTCGAATAGTCCGATGAATTGTATTTTGAAAGTCGCGTGAAGCTGCGCTGGTTTATGGAGAAACCAAAACTGGCGTTCCGTTCATCGGTTTGGAAAAACCAGCCTGACTGCTGACAAGCTTATCATGGTACTCCACTAACTTTGCATAGAGCTGACTAAGTTCTGCTTTTTTCGCATTCACATCATTCTGCAGTCGCTCTTGTTCTGCCTGGATAACCGCCATCTCTTTGTCGTACATTCCTTTGTCGAGAAGATATCGACGGCCATTCTCTTCGCCTTTGATCAGCTCCTCGCGTGAGATCTTTTCTGTGCGGTTGACCACCTCGATCTCTCGATTCACCAGAATCGCATTTTGCATGGCAGCCAACGTCAATCGACGTAGATCTCGGAAGCTGAACTCATAATCGTTCAGTGGTCGAATGAATATCTGGGCCCCCAGCTTTACAACCCCTTCCTTTTCGAGCTCTTTTGCTTTCAAACCGTCGAGTCGGAACTCATCGCCTTCTTTGAAGGTAAACGCTTCGACTCCTTCTTCACGCATGAGTCGTGCGTCCACCGATCGTCCGCTCGTATCGAAATAGCCACCTTCGGTAGCTTTTCTTTTGTCGGTCGAATCGACGACTTCTGTGTAGTCTTTCAAAAAGGTCACTTCGTAGACCGATGACTCGAGTGGGGTACCTTCAGGCGCCTGAGTCCCATCGCGAAGGTAGGACTGCAATACCCGAGCCTTGATTCCTCGGTTGATGTCGAGAGTATTCGGTTCCTGTTTAGCTAATTCCAATGGTATTCGGAGAAGATTTGAAAGTTCTTCCGGATCCATATTGCCAAAGATCTCTTCTTTGGTTGGTTGTGCGCCTGCCTTTGCGAATGCGGTATGCGAGTCGAGAGGCATCATCTCATAGATTGCCCACGTTGGGCTTTGATTGAGTGCACCAAGCTGAGCTTGTGAAAGGGGCGATGTAGGAACGATCGTCACCAGTGCATTTGCAACAGTGGTAACTTTGTACTCGCCGAGATACACGCGAGGCACCATCTGTTGATCTTCGCCGAAGACGTAGACGACGCTGTTCGGAGCGACTAGCTCTTGGCCAAGCACAGCAGCGGGAGCCGGTACCGCAGCTACCGCAGCGGCTGCTTCCGCAGGCGCGTCGGGCGGAAGGTTCGCAAGTTCCGTTGGCAAAATGACAGTTGCCGATGCGGGTGTCGCTGCCGTAACCCTCGCACCTCTCCATGCCCGACCTCGTTCCAAGATCAATCGATGCAATTCGTTTGAAAGCGGCACGAAACGTTGCATATCTGGACCCGGATCAAAAGCCTTGCCAAACAGCTCTTCGTCGCGTTGCACGGTCAATTTCTTGATATCGTTATAAAGCGAGTCGTGCGTCTTCACAGCAGCAATTCGCTTGGCATTCACACCTGCAGAAAAGACGATGAATCCCCAACATTCGAGGAATAGTATGACGAACCCAATCGTCATCCAAACGCCCCAGCCCTTGAAACCCTTTACCAAAAACACGATAAAGGCAATCAAGGAAAGGAGAATAACTCCCCACACTAGATACATTTCCATGAAGCCAGCCTAAGGTGGAACGAGGTTGAGATGAAAAGTACGCCAAGTCGTTCTGTATGTTGCAAACGACGCTTCGCCATATCTTAGTTGGCAAAACTCCGAAATCCTGACAAATCTTTCGGCAAATTGATGTTAAGTTGACTAAATTCCAGTGTCAAGCAATTGTCGGTGCTCCGGAGTGCAAGACCTACCAACTGTATCGATTTTTCCACCAAACTCTAAGCCTCTCTTTTTCATTATGGCCGATCCCATTATCAGTATCAGTGGTCTCCGGGGAATCATTGGATCCGAGCTCACCCCGAGTATCGCAGTTCGGTTCGCATCTGCACTCTGCTGTTCCCTAGAAAAAGGCCCGTTTGTTTTAGCTCGAGATGGTCGGGTCAGCGGCCCAATGCTGGTCGATGCAATCGCCTCAGCCATCGTCGCTCACGGTCGCGACTGCTTGGACTTGGATGTCGCCAGTACTCCTACAGCCGGCCTCAATGTCAGGCACTTGCGAGCTGCTGGAGGCATCCAAGTGTCGGCGAGCCATAATCCGCCCCCATACAATGGGATGAAGTTGTTTGGCCCGGATGGTCGAGTTTTGTCTGCCGGCCCCGGCAAAAAAGTGCTCGAATCGTACAACGCCAATGCCACAAATTGGGTCGGTGTTGAATCGTTGGGTAGGCGAATACGCGTCGGCAATCCACACGAGATTCACGGAAATGCAGTCCTGGCAACCGTCGATGTTCCCTTGATTCGAAAGGCAAAGTTCAAGGTTCTGTTGGATTCGAACCATGGTGCTGGGGGGATCTTGGGGGCGGTTTTACTACGTGAATTGGGTTGCGAAGTGACGGTGCTCGGTGACGCAGCAACCGGATTGTTTGACCACCCACCAGAGCCAATTGCGGAAAATCTGGGGTCGGTCTGCAGTATTGTTGCACAAGGGCCCTTTGATATAGGTTTTTGCCAAGATCCAGACGCCGATCGCCTGGCCGTCATCGATGCCAATGGCCACTTTATCGGCGAAGAATATACCGCCGTCCTCTGTTCGCTCGGTCGACTTTCGAGGGAGAAAGGCCCATTGGTAACCAATTGCGCCTCGAGCAATTTGACCCGTTGGCTTGCGGAAAAGCACAATGTTCCGTTTGTTCAAACCGCTGTTGGTGAAGCCAATGTGGCGGATGGCATTTTGGCAAATAATGCGATCTACGGTGGCGAAGGTAGCGGAGGCCCTATCGATCCGAAGGTTGGTTTGATTCGCGACAGTTTTGTAGGGATGGCCCAAATCTTGGAGCTGATGGCGAAATCCAAGAAAACACTGGAGCAACTCGTCTCTTCATTTCCTCCAATGACGATGATCAAGGACAAAATGTCGATGTCGAAAGATGTCTTGATGGAGTCGTTGAAAGTCTTGGAAAACGGCATGGGAGCGAAGAACATCAGCCAACTCGATGGCGTTCGGCTCGATTGGGATGACCAATGGATTTTGCTGCGGGCAAGCAATACCGAACCAATTGTAAGGTTAATCGCCGAAGCACCGACGGCCGAACAGGCTAGTGGATTGATAAAGAAAGCCAAAGGGTTGCTGGGACTTTAATGGAATAACCCGCACTAACGGTCCTTTTTCCCTGTTTTATCTTTTTTGCCAGTCTAGAATCCACGAAGAGCGTAGATTAATTTAGTAGGACTCTTTTCCCACCAATTTCTTCAGTGAAGTTACCAAGGCATGGCAAACTACGTATCGATTGAGCAAGCCGCTAAGATTCTGGGCGTCTCTACCGAAGATCTCGTCGAAATGCGTTCCCGCGGTGAAATATTCGGTTATCGCGATGGTACGTCTTGGAAATTCAAGGAAGAAGAAATCGAGCGTGTTCAAGCGGAGTTGCAGGGTGACGCGCTCGATGAAGAAGCAGGCGGATCCTCGATTCTTGTTTCGGAACGACAAGTTGGACCAGCGGGAGGCAAGAGTGGTTCCACGATTGGTAAAGATGCCAACTCGAGCGAAATTGGTCTTGGTAGTGATCTCAAGCTGATGGGAGACGATAGCCGCGTCGGAAGCGACGTGAAACTGGTTGCTGATCCGAAGAGTGGCAGCGGAGTGCGATTGGTTCAACAACCGGCCGCCAACAGCGATCTAAACTTGGCAAGCGAAAGCAAACTCGGATCCGATCTTGATCTCGGTAGCGATCTGAAACTTATCGATGATGATGCAGATTCCAGCGGACTAAAACCATCGACTGGTTCTGGGGTTTTGGATTCCAATGTGAAGATGGGACCTGGAGCTTCTCCGATTGGCAGCGGTCTCGGATCGGAACTGGAACTATCGGAGGATGACGAAGATGATCTGGTGTTGGGATCCGATTCCGGAGTCGGGCTCGCATCGGAAAGCGGTATCAATCTGATGAGCCCATCCGATAGCGGTTTATCTTTGGAAGACGAGCCACTAGATTTGGCTGGAACTGGTATCTCGGGTCTCGATCTCGGTGGAGAAGTCGGAAGTGGCGTCGGTTCCAATGTTGGATCCGCTAGTGGTGTGAGTGGACTAGGCAGCGGTGCATTGGTCGATTTCTCCCAAGGCGAAGAGTTTCAATTGACTCCGTCCGGTGGAATTGAAGCCGATGAAGACAGTGGATCGCAAGTCATCGAACTCGAGGACTCAAGCGAATTTGGTGGCATGCCAGGTGAATTTGGCGGTGGTGGATTCGATCCAGTTCAAGAAGGTGGATTCGATGGCTTTGGAGGCGAAGAAGCAGCGGGAATGGCGGCAGCAACCGGATTCAGAGGAATTCCTGAAACACCTTACACAACGGTGGATGTGATGCTGCTTTTGGGAATCCTATTGTTGATGTGCCTAGGCGGTGTACTCATGACCGACTTAGCACGCAATATGTGGGCTTGGGATGGACAAAACGACATGGCGACTGGCTTGACTAACGCACTCGTTAGTATTTTGCCTAAGTAAGATTGCGGATCGCAATGGTTGAATTGCGAATGTTCAAGCCGGCATGTTTTTGAGGTATGATGTTGGCCGATGGATAGCTCGCAACAGAATTTTTTGACCTTTTCTTCGGCACCTTGGCTTGTGGCCGTTAGTTGCTGCACGTTGTTGATTGCGATCACGCTCAGCTACTGGAACTGGAGACGCAGTAAATTTCGGTCGGATGTCCTCGGATTAGAAACGCTGCGGTGTTTGATCATCGGTGCGATCATTGTTTTGCTGAATCAGCCCGAATGGACTCAAGAGTTTCGTCCCACGGAAAAACCTCGACTGGTGGTACTCGTTGATCGATCTCGAAGTATGGAAACGCAGGATGTTGCCACTTCGACCACTGCGAAGAACAGTGATGGCAACCGCGTAGTATCTCGATCGGAAGCGACGCAGCCTCTCTTGCTAACGGACACATGGAAATCAATCGCTCAACGATTTCAAATAGATGTACGCCAATTTCCTGCCGAGGGTGAATCGGTTCCAGGAACGGACCTGCATGCAGCACTTGAGGGGGCCATCGACGCTACCAATAGAACTCAGGCTGTGGTGCTGGCTTCCGATGGAGATTGGACTACAGGGAGTGCACCGATCAATGCCGCGATGAAGTATCGCTCGATGGGAATTCCAATCTTCACGGTTCCTGTCGGTTCGCCAAAGCGTTTGCCCGATTTGGAGATGCTGAGTTTGGACGTACCCACGTTCGGGATCGCTGGAAAATCGCTTCGAATTCCCTTTACGATTGAGTCCTCTTTTCCCCGAGATCATGTGGCTAACGTAACGGTAGTCGCATCAGACGGAGAGAAAATGACTCAGGAGGTTCGTATTGCGGCGATGGGGAGGACTTCAGACTCCGTTGTATGGCTTCCGAAAGAAGCGGGGGATTACACGATCCAAGTCGATTTACCCCAACATCCCGATGAGCTTCTCAACTCCAACAATACTCTTTCAGCTCCTATTGCCATTCGGCAAGAAAAACTCCAAGTGTTAGTGATTGAGACCTATCCGCGCTGGGAGTATCGCTATTTGCGAAACGCGTTGTCACGCGACCCAGGCGTTGAAGTGTCTTGCCTGTTGTTGCATCCCGAGCTTAGCAAAGTTGGGGGGGGCAACCGAGATTACTTGAAGGAGTTTCCAAACACTCAAGAAGAGCTTTCGAAGTATGACGTTGTATTTCTCGGGGACATCGGGGTCGGCAACAATCAACTAACAGAGGAACAATGCAAATTGCTCCAGGGATTAGTCGAGTTCCAAGCGAGCGGGTTGGTTTTCTTACCTGGCCCCCAAGGAAACCAGTTGTCCCTTGGCGATACGAAACTGGAGTCGTTGATCCCTGTGGTTGTGGATTCGAATTTGCCAGCGGGATACGGTCAACGGGATGCGATGCATTTTGAGTTAACGGAATCAGGACGTCGAAGCTTACTCACCAAATTAGCTGATACCGAAGACGAGAACCTCAGTGTCTGGTCGACTCTACCCGGCTTTCAATGGCATGCACCTGTGATTCGAGCTAAGGCAGGGACGGAGACACTGAGCGTCCATCAAGAAACCTCGAACGAGTTCGGCCGGCTTCCTATGATCGTGACCAAGACATTTGGTGCGGGCAAGGTACTATTCATGGCCACCGATGGCGCATGGCGCTGGAGAAAGGGTGTTGAAGATAAGTATCACTATCGATTCTGGGGCCAAGTGGTACGCTGGATGGCTTATCAGCGCAATATGGCAAAGGGGGAATCCATTCGCTTCTACTATTCGCCTGATCAGCCTAATGTTGGGCAAGCCATCTCGCTAAAGGCAAACGTCATGAGCAACAGCGGTGAGCCCTTGGTAACCGGTGAAGTCACGGCAAAAATGGAAGCACCGAGCGGCAAATCCGAAGTCGTTCGATTGCAGAGTGCCGGGGCGGAAAGCTGGGGATTGTTTGAAGGAAGGTATCCAATCAAAGAACCGGGGCTTCACAAAGTTCTCATCGCGAGTCGCGAGACAGGCGCCAAGCTGGACGCAACATTCTTTGTTCAGGGAACAAGCCAAGAGCGTGTGGGACTTGCTGCAAAGCCAAAGATCCTCGAAGAGATATCCAAGGTCAGTCGTGGAGAGACCGTGGCAGTCGATCGTTTGTCAACTCTTATCCAGCTTGTAGGGCAAGTGCCTGATCCACCATCCATGGTCAAGCGTTGGCAGCTCTGGGCTCATCCTTGGATGATGACCGTGTTGGCTGTTCTCCTGACTGCATTTTGGATTGGACGTAAGTGGATCGGGATGTTGTAGCCCGATAGCCTACACGAATCTCGATTTCACGATTTTCTGCTTATTGTGCTAAACGTTTCTCTCGTTCTAGAAGAATTGTTCCCCAAGTGAACAACACCAGGGCAACCCAGACGAAACCAAAGCCAACAAAGCGAACCGTAGACACATCCTCTCGAAACCAAAACAATCCTAGTAAGAATTGTAGAGATGGTCCGACATACTGCAGCATCCCCATCGCAACTAAGGGTACTTTCTGGGCTGCTGACGCAAATAAGACGAGCGGTAGCGTGGTGATGGGGCCTCCCAAAGCTAAGAGACTCCATGTCGTGATCGATCGACTCTCGGCTGTGTTCTGAATCCTCAGGAAATAAAACAATAGACCGATTGAGATTGGAGCGAGGATTGCGGTTTCCATTCCCAGACCAGCGATAGCTGGAAGTGTTGTCTTCTTCTTTACTGCCGCGTACGACGCGAACGAAGTTGAAAGCAAGAATGCGATCCATGGAAATCGTCCTGCTTCCATAGTCATGATCGCTACTCCAAGGAATGCTAAGGAAATCGAGATCCATTGCAGTCGGCTAATCCGTTCCCGAAACAAAACGACCGCCAGCAGCACTGTAAGCAGGGGGTTGATAAAGTATCCGAGGCTTCCTTCGATAACATAGTCATTTTGAACCGACCAGATAAAAACTAGCCAGTTGATACTGATCAAAACCGCAGCGAGAGCGCAGAGCAATGATCGATTTCGATCTTGCAGTACCGCAGCAATACTGTCCCATTGCCGAACCAACGTAATGCAGGCGACGAGTGTGATGAGGGAGAAAAGAATGCGGTGGCAAATCACTTCGACAGATCCGACTTCTGGCATCAATTTCCAGTAAAGCGGAAAAACTCCCCAAAGCGTGTATGCACTGATTGCACGCAGGTAACCAAAGTGCTTTTCGTGCATTCTTTTCCTAGCGACTCGATATGTTCCGAACTGACAATCCCTAAGTATCGGGCTGCAGCCGATGTTGGCAATGCCATTGCGAACTATCCCAACCGCGGCGGTTAAAAACAAAAAGCCCAGCAGTCGTTCGATTGCTGGGCTTGCTGAATCAATTCAGAAGCAAAAGAGCATTCCGAGGAGCACTATTTGTTTTTCAATTCCTTGATCATCTCCTTCAACTCTTGGATCTCTTTTCGCATCAGTTCGATCTCTTTCTTTAGATCATCATTGCCGGCGAACGCAAATACACTGCCTGCAGCTGAATTCTGTCCCCCTATTCGCGATTTTAACTGATCCAACATTTCTTGGTTGTTAAATACAAAGCCACTTGGTGGAATGTCTAGCTGGAGGCTTTCGACCAATTTGTCGGTATCCTTGATTTCCGCAGGTTTCAATTTGATTTCGAGTTCTTTCGAATCTCTCGAGATCTTCAAGGAAAGCTCCTTTCCATCCTTGCCAGCTGCTTGAACCGACTTGGAAAGTTGTTCAACCGACTTTACTTGTTCACCATCGATGGCGATCAAAACATCTTCTTCCTTGATTCCTGCCTTAGAGGCGGGTGAATCGGGAATCACCGAGATGATCGTTAACCCAGCCGAAGAAGAACTTTCTTCGTCGGCAGTCGAACTACATGCGACACCGATTCGGAATCTCTGGTCTAAATCTTTCGACACTTGAGCTCGGAAGATGTTTCCGAATGTTCTCATCGCCCGCTCGTTCGGTTCACCCCCGTCCTCGATGAGAACTTCCACTTGTTCATTTCCATCGGTGACCTTCAGCTTTTGCTCAACCTTCTTTTTCGCATCCTGCATCAACTCAGACGCTTTGCTCCGAGCTTTCGACGCATTCACCGAAATGGAGTCAATTTCCTTCAGGACTCGTTCCCGCACTTCCTCGGAAACAGAGGCCTTTTCAAGCTGCTCCGCGACCCGCTTCCGTATCTGATCAAAACTTTCATCGTTCACGACGATGCGAGCTGTCTTAACTTCTTTCTCCCCTTCGTTCTGCGCGAACACAAGACTTCCCGTGGATAACGAAGCAGCGATGGAGAATAAATGTCCTGTTAACCTATAACTCATAATAAATCCCTTGCATAAACAGTGAATCACCGAATGAAATCATTGGCCGTATTGGCGTAAACCTACTTTGTGAATTGGCACAATTACTTGTCGCCCATCCTGCAGTCTTCCCATCACATACTCTGGTTTCATATCAATCTCGAATCCTTGTTTTCGCAGCTTTTGATTCGCTTCTTGGATCTCGATCTGTTGTTTTGCCAATGCAATCGTCGGATCAAAGTCCGTTGCATCAAAGATCGGAATCTCGTAGTCGGAAGAAGGTAATCGAACTCGAAGATCTGTTTCCGGCATACCCTCGTATGGGTCAGAGGAAGCTACCAATCCGTTCGAAGGATCGTTTTCTGTCGACAGTTTTTCCAAGGCTTTGTCAACGTTATCCTGCATGCCAGCAACCAAACTCGCCGAAGACGCGGTCGAGGATGTTGCAGTCAGTCCCGAGAAGGATCGACCACCAACAAAGCCCATCACTCCGAGAACTCCCGCTGCAAGCACTGGTCCCCATGTGGACCACGGAGATCGAGCACTTCTGGGCACGCCCGCATAACCGTTTTTCGGATCCTGCACGATACTCAATGGGCGATCAGTTACCGACGAACTGGTTTCAACCACTTTTTCCACATTTGGTAGACTTTGCGGGACAACGTCCGGCTTGCTCCCCTTGGCATCGAACAATGCAATTTGCTTTCGAAACTGTTGCTCTTCCAGCAACGCCAAAGCGAGGATCTTCCACTGTTGCGGCTTCCCCTCACAGTCCGCGAGCAATGCTCTTCTCTGAGAACCAGTACACGCGCCATCTACAATGGATTGCAACTGAATTGGATCGATCATCTTTCGGTACTTTCTAACTCCGCAATTTTGAAATCAATCACCATTCCAACAAATCACTATCTGCTACATCTCTCCGAGCAAGGCTCGCAGTGCTTTCCTAGCCTTGAGCAATCGATACTCAACGGTCTTCACCGTGATACCTAAGTGCTTCGCCAGTTCCTGATATCCCCAGCCTTCCGTGTATTTCAACAACAATATTTGGCGATCCTGCGATGGCAATTTCTTCATCGCTTCTCCCAAAGCGGAATCATCCTCCAACCGCATAAGCCACTCGCCGGGTGTCGGAGCGGGAGAAACTTCAGATCCTCGTCCCGCTTGAACGGCTCCGTGAATCAACCGCTTTCGCCTACCGGTCGACCGGTGGTGGTTTATCACTTTCCTTAATGCAATCCGATAAAGCCAGGGCGCGACTTTCGTCGGATCCAACGGTTTGCAATTTTGCACAATCGCGGCGAGCGCAACTTCCTGCAGCACATCCTCAGCCGCCTGATGATCTGCGAGACGAGAATGGACAACGGTCGATAGCCATCGGCGATGAGTCTCTAATGCTTCCGGCCAGTCAATTCTCTCGAAATCTTCTTCCATGGGTGGTCTCAAAGTCGTCGCGATCATATTGATGGATAAGTCGCCAACGGACACGAACTCCCTTAGACGAAACTCGCAAAATCGATTGTTTTGCTGATATTGCGGTTGTCCGAATCATTTGAGAATTTATCGATGCACATAACCTTTGGGCGGAAGTTGCTTCACACCAGATTTTTCCTTGGTCCACAGTCCGGTTCGCCCGACGATGGTTCCGATTCTAGTGAGCGGAATCCCCAGCGCTTGCGACGGGAATTGGTCGGCTAACTCACCGCGAACGGTCATCAGTAGCTCAAAGTCCTCACCGTCCCCCAACGCGTGATCCACAGCCGATTTCCCACTCGTTTTTGCCAATTCTCTCGCAGCTTCACTGAGCGGGATCTGATCCAATTTCACTTCGGCCCCGCACCGGCTCGCGACGGTCAGATTCAGCAAATCGATTCCTAACCCATCACTAATGTCCGTGGCTGCGGTGACAAGTCCTTTCGGAAGCAACTCCTTCGCAAGTTCGAGTCTCGGAGCGAAGTCCAGATGTTTGCCGAGGATACTGCCTCCTAAGTGGCCGGAGACGAAAATTGCGTCTCCTATATTTGCCCCAGATCGAGTCCACGCAGAACCGGGGTCAGTCTTTCCGATGGCGGTCATGTGAATGACCAACGGCCCATCCCAAACGTTGGTATCGCCACCCGCGATGGAAACATCATATTCTTTCGCGACCTCGAATACCCCTTCGAAAATCTCTGCCGCAAGGTCACCGGCCGCGGAACGAGGTAAACACAAGGACAAAAAAACCGCGATGGGCGTTGCCGCCATGCTTGCCAAATCGCTTAAGTTGACCGCAATCAGCTTTTTACCTGCCCTTCTCGGGCCACACTCCTTTAGAATAAAATGGGTTCCGTCACAGAGAGAGTCGGTCGTAACGACCATATCCTCTCCCGCCGTCGCGAGTAACGCGCAGTCGTCGCCGATTCCCAACTTCACGGATGGTAATTTGGATGATCGTTGTTTTGCCCAAGCGATAAAGCTATGTTCCATAGTTTAACCTGTATGCGAAATCAAAAAATGCAAGACAAAGACTATCCCTTCGTTACCTATCGTACTAGACGTTTTTGCAAACCGTTGCTTTGGTACTGTATTGCATTCTTTGTTTTCCTCGCGCAAACAAGGCAAATTGCAATCGGTCAACCTGCCGTGCAGCCTGACGGACAATCCATCATGCAATCGGAAAAGACAGATCTCTCGATCTCTCGATTCATTGCCCCAAAAGAATCCAGCCCACCAGTCAAAGAGGAGGTTGTCCGGGAATGGATTCGGATGCTGAGTGATTCGAGCTACAGCAAAAGGGAACTGGCCTCTTATTTGTTGAGCGAGAATCAAGCGGTATCGGTTCCCATTGCGTTGGAAGAACTGCGAACTCAGTCTGGTGAATCGCTTGATAGGCTTCTGTCGTTCTTGGGAAAAGTCGTTGCCGACCCCATATCTCCAATGTCGTCCCAAGCGTTTGAAGAGCTTAAACAACTCTCGAAACGCACCGATGGCAGTCGAAGTGCTCAGATATCCAAGGCATTCAAATCGATAAGGATGGAATATGGCTTGAAAACATGGGAGAGAATCAGAACGCTTTGCCCAAACTCTCGATCCGAGTTCATTTCGCGTTCTTCTAGAAAAACAGTTCCCAACCCGTTGGACATCAGTCCTAAATTTCAAGGGACAGCGAAAGACTTGGTAGGCCTAGACCAAGTGGACTGGATCGAGTTCGCAAGACTCGAGGGACCGAAGATTGACCGAGAAATTCTCAAAGCGACTCTAAAGCTTCCCCAACTAAAACATCTCCAGATCGTCAATGCCTCGTTAACCGCAGACGACTTAAAGCTGCTCAAGGATGGGCCCGATCTCGATACCCTGGAGCTCACGTACATTCCCGTCGATGACGAGTTCGTATCGATCGTGCAACAGCTTCCTATTTGGGGATCGTTATGGATCTTCGGATCTAAGCTTAGTTCAGCAGGAGCCGATGAGCTGGCGCGAACATTGAACGATGTGAAAGTCGATGTGCTGCGTGGTGCATATCTAGGTGTGATCAGCCAAGGTAACGCTCTTGTGGTTCACGAAGTCGAACCAAATTCCGCTGCCGATATTCACGGCATCAGGCCGAGAGATCGTATCGTTAGCGTGAACAATATTCGACTGGAGAGCTTTGACCATCTTCGGCGAGAACTAGGGAAGTTTACACCAGGTGAAGAAGTCACCATCGAAGTTGATCGTCTCGTGCAATCCTTTGCTCCTCTAGACGATGTACCAGGGCGCGAACTAAAGGATTTGGAATCACTCTTGCCGAAAAGGCAAACCTTGAAGATCAAAGTCGTTCTTGGTAAGAGGCTGGGCTAACGTCACCTCATGCTCGAGTTGGCTCTAGGCTTGGACATCCGGGAGGTTTTGGATGCGGAAGTGGCTGGCACCGTTCGGCGTCCAGATCCAACTTCGATACTTTGATTGCGAGGAGGAATGATAACCGATGGTTCTCTATCATTCTCATCTGCTTCCGACACTGGTTGCTTGGCTGGTGTCGGCTCCGAGTTGATCGTTGCCTTACGTGAGTGCGTTGCATGCTCTCGACTTGACGTTGCTGGCATGCTCGATGTCATCGTATGTGCTTCATGACTAACACCGTGGTCGCAGTTGCTGCACGTAGTGCATCCAGCATGACCACAACCGTCGGAAAACTCGGAGCTGCAAGTAGTACAGTCGCTCGGAGTATATCGGAAGCCCCAAAGCTGGCGAAGTCGATGAAGCGCCCCCGGACAACGGACGCACCCAGCACCTCCTACGAATTCGTTGTTGCATCCACACGGATCGCAAACAGGTCGCTCGTTGATCTGCTCGTCCCAGTAGACTTCTCCGCATCCAGAGTTGCAATGATTCATTCGAACGCTCGATGCTAGGCGACTTCGCAAGCCTGTCAATGCACCACCGCATCCGATCTCGCAGCCAACATCACATGCGTTGTTGCCACAAACGGCATTGCAGCCTACGTCGCACCCCAGTCCGCAATGAGCAGCCGTTATGGACCGACCACAGTGGTTTCCACAGTTGCCCATCGGGCCACCGCAACAGCCAACATGCAAAGCCAAGCTCAAGACGCCAAATATGCCTATCACGAATGACTTCATTGTTTCCCCCCCTAGAATTTAATGTCGTTCGCAATTTGTATCGGACGCTACAACCGCTACAACCAGCAAATCTTGCCAAGATTGACGTTTTTGATGTTTCGAACAAGCGTAACAAACGAGTTGTTTTGAATTTAGGTTGAGGCACTTTCCCGTGCAGGTGGGTTTTGTCTGGGAAAAGAAACCCAGAGTTGTATGGCTTTCGTCGACTCTGACAGCAATTCTAGTAGCAATAGCGAGTTGCGTTACGAAAGGCGGAGCGAGGGCCTGGCCCTATGTGACTATAGCAATCAGAGTGTTAAGATATGCGGCGCAGGCGGCAGCAAAGTCAACCACCCGGTTCCTGCAAATCCCATTTCAAAAGCTCCACTCGATGAATCAAAACTGGTTAAAGAAGATCATCGCTGCAACGCTCATGCTGGGATTGCTAATCCTCGCGCTAGGATGGTGGCAGCATTCTGCTTTGCTCTCTTCGATTGCAGGCTTCATAACGATGGTCGCGTGTTGCATGGGAATGTCCGTTCCCGACTGGTCTGGTTATCGATTTACATTCTGGATACTGATTGCCAATATTGGCGCGATGCTCGCACCGCAGTGGTTTCAAAACATCGGAGAGTTTAGTCTCACCAATTCTTGGCTCATGCTGATTGTGATCCAGGCGATTATGTTTGGCATGGGAACGCAGATGAGCCTTAGAGATTTTGCCCATGTCGTAAAGATGCCCAAAGGCGTGGTTGTGGGGTTGTCTTGCCAATTCACCATCATGCCGCTGTTGGGCGTAACTTTGGCCAAGGTATTTCTATTGCCACCGGAGGTGGCTGCAGGGGTAATCCTTATTGGAAGCTGTTCTAGCGGGCTTGCATCGAATGTTATGACATTTATGGCAAAAGGAAACTTGGCCCTTTCCGTAACCATTACGGCAATGGCTACCGTAATGGCGCCAGTCATGACTCCGGTGTGGATGAAATTGTTGGCTGGTTCACTGGTTGACATCAATGCGTTCAAGATGTCCATGGATATTGTGAAGATGGTGCTGGTTCCCATCTTGGCTGCATTCGTTCACGAATGGCTGAGCTCTCGCGAGCTACGAACACGAAGGATTGTCCAAGTGCTAACTTTCTTGGCATCGGTCTGGATCGCATTCCTCATGTTGGGTGGCTGGCAATGGATGGTCGCGAATGCGGTTCGTCCGTCCGAGAGCTTTCAAAGCGCACTTTCCATACCTGGTTTCTTCGCTGCTGCGACCCTATTTGGCTTCGTTTACCATCATGCAGTTGAATTTGTACCCAAGTTGAAGGGGTGGATGCCGATCGTCAGTATGATCGGTATTGTCTACTACACATTGGTAACAACGGCCATCGGTAGGAATCAATTATTGGAAGTTGGTTTCGTGCTGGTAATCGTTACTTTCCTTCATAATGTATTGGGGTTTTTCTTAGGGTACTGGGCGAGCAGGGCACTAGGCATGAACCGTCAAGATGCACGGACGATCGCTATCGAAGTTGGGATGCAGAACGGGGCCATGGGGGCTGGAATCGCTAGATCGATGGGAAAACTAGATACGGTTGGACTAGCAGCGACGATATTCGGCCCTTTGATGAACATCACGGGGTCTGTCCTAGCGAACCACTGGCGTCAAACCGCTGACGATCCCGAGCCCCTCAAGTAAAAACAAGCCACAAGACAGGGCTGAGTCTGTTGTTCTCATCTCGATATGTTTCTATCCGAGCGTGCTTCTTCACTTGATCAATCCACGCTTCGACAGCCACATGTTCGTCGCTGCCACCTGTGTGGCCTGGATACGATAAAACGCTCAAGATTCCATTTTCGACAAGCACTCCAAAGACAGCATTCAATGCTGCCAATGTAGTCTCTTGTTTGGTGATGATCTCTTTGTTGCCCAAAGGCAAATAGCCCAGGTTGAACATGGCGACATTCAGGCCATGGCCGCAATGAGGCTCGAGATAACGCTGGGCATTGGAGTGGCAATCGCGAATACAATTGACGCGTTCCAACCATCCCAACGCTTCCAGTTTATTACGAGTGATAAGGATCGCATCTTCTTGAAGATCCATCGCCACGACACGACCTTCTTTACCGACCAGTTCGGCAAGGAAACACGTATCGAATCCATTCCCCGCTGTTCCGTCGAGGGCCACGATTGGCCCACAGGTTCGAACAGATTCGATGTGGGAACGAATTTTGTTCTGCGCTTCTACCGTAAAGTGCATTGCGAATTCTACATTGAACCTATTGAACGGGCGGTGCAGTGGCAGGATCGATTCCGCCGTACTTTGGAACAGCAGGTTCCTTGATTTCTTTCAATAATCGTTGAATCACTTTGTCGGACGTCATCCCTTCCGCTTGTGCTTGAAAATTTGTACTCAGGCGATGGCGAAGCACAGGTACCGCAATTTTGCGTACGTCTTCAATCGCAACACTAAAACGACCATCCATCGCGGCGATCGCTTTCCCTGCTTGGATCAAGAACTGGCCCGCTCTTGGACCGGCGCCAAAGTCAAGGAGTTCCTTTACCACCTCAGGCGAGTCAGGTTCACCAGGTCGAGTCGCGCGAACCAAGGCAACCACATACTTGACTACGAATGGACTGACCGCAACGCTCGCAACCAACTTCTGAATGTTGAGAATCGCTCGTGCGGACAAGACTTTGCAAACCTCTGGCTTTTCGCTTCGAGTAGTCGAGAGGAGAATTTTTTCTTCTTCTTCAGCACTCGGATATCCAACCATGATATTGAACATGAACCGATCCAATTGCGCTTCCGGCAGTGGGTAGGTACCTTCCTGTTCGATCGGGTTCTGCGTTGCAATTGTGAAGAATGGATCGGGCAACTGGTAGGTTTGTCGGCCGACGGTTACCTCTCGCTCTTGCATGGCTTGTAGGAGGGCGGCCTGCGTCTTCGGTGGTGTTCGGTTGATTTCGTCTGCCAATAAAATGTTAGTAAAGATTGGGCCTTCGACGAACCGAAACTCGCGTTTGCCATGTGAGTCTTCTTCGAGAACGTTGGTGCCCGTGATGTCAGACGGCATCAAGTCGGGAGTAAACTGCACGCGTTTGAAATTGACATCGAGAATCTTTGCCAGAGACGAGACCATCAATGTTTTGGCTAGACCTGGCACCCCTTCTAGAAGACAATGACCTCGAGTGAAGATAGCCGCGAACAACTGCTCGATCACTTCATCTTGTCCAACGATGGTTTTGCCCAATTCGGACTTCATTTGATCGCGATGCTCACGAAACTCGCGAAGCAGATCGCCAATGCTCTTGACCGGTTTTCCAGAAGGTGCGTTTGACACAGATTTTATCCATCAAGTCTACGAATTCCCGGATCGCCATCCGGTCAAAAAACCAGATCGTCAGGGAGCGAGCATTTTCACAACGGAATCGATTCACTACAAGTGGACGATTGACCGTTTCCGCTGGTTCATTTCTATTGCTCCTGCTGAAAATTCCGATGATTCCACTTTTCGAACCCAATATGTCCGACGTAACCATCCCAAATGCCGACGCGATCGCTGCTATGCGTGACAGTGTTGTTGGCCAAATGCGATTCGCACGCGAGTATACATTAAATCTCCTAAGCTCTGTGCCCGCCCCGCTATGGAACGTCGTCCCAAATGGTGGCACTTCGCATATTGCTTGGCAAGTTGGGCATTTGGCAGTCTCTGAATATGGGCTAATGCTATTTCGTCAGCGGGGGCGCGCTGAGGGAGATCTCGAATTGATGCCGGGTTGGTTGAGAAAGAAATTCGGCAGAGGTACGAAACCACCAACGGATCCGGCGGACATTCCCAGCAAAGAAGAATTGCTCGCGACATTGGAGCGAATCCATGAAGCGAGCATGACTGTCGTGCCAACATTATCATCCGAACTGCTTGCCGAAGCGACCGAGATGCCCTATGCCGTATATCCGATCAAACTCGGCGCATTGCTGTTTTGTCCACTGCATGAATCGATCCACACTGGGCAGATCGGCCTTTTGCGGCGGTTGCATGGCCTAGAGCCCGTACGCTAGCATTTCGCGTTCGTCTTTCATCTCGTTCATGATTGTCCGCTCTTTCTATCTCGCAAAGACAATGGTATCATCCGCTCTTTGGATGACTCGTTGACCACGGATGGTCTTATGTCGAAAGACGCAGAAACAACAGAATCGCAACAGACCTACACCTTCGTCGACTACCTAGGATATTTGGCATTGCGATTGGTCATGTCTTTCACTCAATCCACTTCTTTGGAGCGATGTGATCGTATTTGCCGCTTGCTTGCCAAGGTGGTAACGGATTGGCTGCCGATTCGAAAAGCTCTGCTGGAAGAGAATCTACAGCTCATCTATCCGAACTGGACACCGCAGCAACGAAAGAGAGTCAAGAGAGAAATGTGGCATCACCTCTTCTTGATGTGTTGCGAGATCGCTCATGCTCCTCGAAAGATCCATCGCGAGAATTGGCACCAACATTACTATGCGCCGAATCGTAAGAAGGTGGTTGAGATTGTTTTGGGAAATAGACCGGCCGTGCTCGTCTCCGGGCACTTTGGCAATTTCGAATTAGCCGGTTATGTGACTGGATTGTTCGGCATTCCTTCAACAACAGTAGCCAGACCCTTGGACAATGGATACATCCACGACTATTTCATGGCCTTTCGTTCGATGGGAGGGCAGCACTTTCTTCCCAAAGAGGGAAGTTCTGCGGAAGTGCAAGAATTGCTAAAAAATGGCGGTAAATTAGCGTTGCTAGCGGATCAGCATGCAGGTCCGAAAGGATGTTGGGTCGACTTCATGGGACAGTTGGCATCGTGCCACAAAGGGTTAGCACTTTTCACCCTAACCAGCGGCGCACCCATGATGGTATGCAGCAACGTACGTCGCGGAAAACCACTTCAATTTGAGTTTCAAGTTCTAGGCATCGCCGATCCGCTTCAACCATCCGATTACTTGGCTAGCGTTTCATCGCTAACACGATGGTACAATGAGCGTCTCGAGCGAGCCATTCACGCTTGCCCCGAACAATACTGGTGGCTGCATCGACGATGGAGACCACCGACGCCAATTCGAGTACGTCAAGCGGCATGAATTTAGATCCGATGAGTCGAACGAGTTGTTCTGTAGGAGTACTGGGATCCGCCACTGGGTGGTATATGCGAGATCTACAACGCGCGGCCGAAGAGCTCAACACACAGTTGCATCGCAATATCGACATCGTACCTTTGACATTCGATTCGCTCTCGGTTCGATCGCTAAAAAATCTTGAGGTTAGATCCGCTTCTGCTCGTGGAGATGCCGCGGCGATGGACGTGCGTTTTCTCGACGCATTGCTCGTTCGGACAATGCCATTGGGATCATTGGAGCAAGTGATTTTTCGAATGAATGCCTTGCACGTAGCGACGGAGACAGGCACTCGTGTGTTGAATACTCCACGATGCCTAGAGATTTGCATCGACAAATGGCTTACTATTCAGAAGGCTCGAAGCGAAGGGATTTTGACACCGCGAACAATCTGCTGTCAATCTCGTGATGAAGCTCTCCATGCGTGGAACGTTCTTGGGGAAGATTGCATCGTGAAGCCAATCTTCGGCGGCGAGGGGCGTGGCATTGTACGGATCAAAGACTATGACATGGCTTGGCGAGTCTTCAGCACCCTCGAGCAATTGCGATCGGTGATCTACGTCCAAGAGTTTGTTAGCAATGACGGAAGCGACTTGAGACTGCTGGTGCTTGGTGAATCGCTTTATTGTGTTCGCCGGGATGCAGGTGGCAGTTGGAAAGCAAACGTTTCCCTGGGTGGAACAGCCACACGGATTGAACCAACCTTCGAGCAAGCAGACATTGCTTACCGAGCGGCAAAGATTGTGGATGGCTGGATGGTCGGCGTTGATGTGATCGAGGCCAGCGATGGAGGGAACGTCCTGATTGAAGTAAACGCAGTCCCTGGCTGGCGAGCCACGGCCGCCGCCGTCGGAATCGATATCGCGAAACACATGTTGGAACTCGCTACTCGGTAATCAGCTCGATCCTCAAATCTGTTCATTCAAGTTTTGCAAATGAAAATTAGGTAGAGTCGTGCCTTTCCACATGGTAAAGGTTTGATTCGCTTGAAAGTCAGATTAGCCAGTCGTTTCTTTTTCTAGTCGGTAGACAGTTAGCCATCGTACCAGCTCAGCTACCGAACGAGCACCAAGCTTCTTAGTAACGTGACTACGGTGAACTTCGACCGTCTTGATACTTATGCCAAGCTTCGCAGCAATTTGCTTGCTAAGGAGCCCATTGAAGACGAGATCCATGATCTCTCGCTCCCTTTTGGTCAATGTTTCGAGCTTTCTAGCAAAACTCTGCTGCTTAATTTCCTCGCTCTGCTTTGGTTCCACCGACGCCAAGGCCCTGTAGATCGCATCCAATAGATCTGTATGTTTGACGGGCTTCTCCAGATAATCGAAAGCATCCATTTTCATCGCGGCTACGGCGGTCGTCACTGACCCACAGCCAGTCAACACGATGACAGGCTTCGAAAAATTACGGACTCGCAACTCGCGGAGCAATTCGATACCGGACATGGAGGGCATCGACAGATCGATTAGAACGCAACCGATCTCTGGCTTCGCAGACATCGCCAAAAACTTTTTGGGTTCAGTAAAAGTCACGGACCTTAAACCCACCTGCTGAAGTACGAACGCAGTGCTCTCCAGCATTGCCGGATCATCATCCACTACATGGATTTCGGCCTGAAGATTCTCTATCACAGTTCCCAACCAGAAATTCTAACTGACGCCAATTGGACCGTGCTTCTATTTCTTTTAATGCTCATAGGTGCTCATTTATGCGGAGTGTGACTGCCAGAGTGGGATGAGGGATTCGTTCAAACTCGTCGATTCCTATGAAGCCACTTCCCTGTTGATCCCGACGGCCGTTCTGGACTAACAGCAACGGTTTTCACTAGCAACAGTTAACAACATTCTTGAATCGAGGCCTACCGTTCCTCGAATTTTATGCCAAACTACATTTCGTACTAATCGTGCTCCACATGCAAGGGTTGCTTTCTGCATGCACGCCCATCCCGACGGCTTTTATTTCGCATCCTGGAGAACCATAATTGAAAAAGTTTACAAATCCAATTCACTCGAGTCTAGCCGCAGATCCCGACTTCTCGGATTTGGTGGTCGAGTTCGTGAATGAGATCCCAAACAAGCTTGCGTTGATTCAGAAATCAATGGATCAGAGCGATACAACAACGCTCAGACGAACATTCCACCAATTGCGAGGAGCATGCGGTGGATACGGTTTTCCGATGCTTTCCGAAGCGGCCGGTTTGATTGAAGACAGGATCAGCTCAAGCGATCCTATCCCTGAATTAGAGATACGGATCTGCGAGTTTATCGAGATGCTCAAGTGCGCGACAGCCGAACCAGATCCGAATGCATCGGCTAGCGATGCTTAGGTGAATCCGATATCGCGAATTTTTTCTCAGTAATGAACTCGGACCCGTTTTTTATACGGAATGCCTTCGAGCTGTCGTCGGTCCATTAGCTACGAGCTCGTATTGTTTTTCGCGGAATCAATGAGGGAAAGATGTTCGTTTCCGCTTCGATAGGTGCGCATCAGTTCGACTGCTTCGATTCTATTGCAGACGCGTAGTTTCTCAAAAATTATCTTCTTTCTGTAGTGAATGGTTCGAACGCTTAGCCCCAGCTCCACGCTGATTTGTTTGTTCGATACGCCTTCTGCTAGACGTTGAAATATCCTTACTTCCTCAGCATTCAGCATGGAGAGGATTTCTTGATGAATGCTCGGGAAACACCCGCGTCGACTCGTTTGCTCTAGTTCAGTCGCTTCCTGCAGGGATACGCGTATTTGCTCCACGTCTGAATGCATCCGAACTACATCTGCAAATCCAAGCTTTATTGCTCGAACGACGTCTGGCACGTCCAAAGATGACAGGCACAGTATGACAGGCGCGATCTTGTTCCTGTGAACGATATGCCGATAGAGATCAGATTCTTCTCGGCCGAAATTGTCGCGGCAGAGCACTACGCAACCTATGGAGTTTTCATCGTAGCTGGATAAAAACTCCTCCGCAGAAGTGTACAATTGCACGGCAAAATCGATCTTCAGTAATTCAACTTCGAATCGTTCTTCCGTGGGCGCCGCAGCCGATACCCAATGAACGATAGGTTTCGAATTGTTTTTTTCGCAATCATCCATAGCATAGCGCGATCTGAAATAAAGGTGCGTGTTCCGATCGATTTTAGCCCTCGGTCGGTTCATTAGGGGAATTGAATTCGCCGCCGGTTTCACGCATTCATGGCGATTATCGTCGCCGAAACGCGATCGTGGTGAAGCTAGCCTCAGAATTCATGCTAAGGGAATCCCTATGTGTGCTTCCGAGAAGCTCCTTGCGGCATCACGAATGGCGGATCGAGAACTTCTGCGAATCGAATCGATGAAGCTTCCGAAGAAAAGCAAAAGCAGGGATACTGGCGATTCAATCGTCGCCAAGTTCGTTTGCAGTGGTGTTCCTACACAAACCAACAGGTGTTATGCTGGGAACGCGGGAGGCGTATCCGGTCGATATGCCAAATTAATTCTTCATCTGCAACGAGTCATTCTAAATCTTGATCCCGTTTTGAACCCGAGGTATGGATACTTTCCTAATTGCTAATTCACGACCGTTGCACTGTCTTTTTTCGAGTTCTCATCAAGTTCTTTTACGCCGTTGACTTTACTTTATGAACAGGAATTGCATTTGCGCATATTAAGTATTGAGGACGATTTGAGTCTAAGCAAATTAGTCGAACGTAGCTTAAGCAAAGCTGGCTTTTTGGTCAGTTCCTGTACTTCAATATCAGAGGCAAAGGAACTGCTTGCGCATCTTGAATTTTGTGTTGCTATAGTCGATTTGAGCTTGGTGAACGAAGACGGCATGACGCTCGTCGCTGAAATTTCAAACAGCAGCCCCAAAACAAAGATCATTATTCACACTGCTAATGCATCGTTCGAGTCGGCGCGAGATGGACTTGAATTGGGGGTATACGCTTATGTTGAAAAGTCTCGCGGAGTTGCTTTTTTGGTTGAACAGGTAAGGCGGGCTTCGTCAGCCCATCTTTTGGATTCTCTGGTGGAGGTAAAGCGTGAAAGTGAATTACAGATTCGGATGCTGGATGCAGTGCAAGTTGGCGCCATAGCGACTGACGCCGAGTTCAAGATCATCTACATGAACTCCGTTGGAAGGAGGGTCTTCCATTTCTCGGGGAAAAGCTCATGGGCCATGAACGCGTTGAATTTGTTTTCCCTGACGAGTCACGCAGAATCTGGTGGTATTGCGGACATAAAGTCGCATTTGATGAGCCTTGCTCATGAAACCAAATGGGAGTCAGAAGTTCGTGTGTCATCATGCGATGGTTCGAATGCTATTCGTGATTCGTCGGCGTCAGATGCCGTATTCCGATTATCGGTTTCGCCAGTTGCCGAGACTTCCGATTCGATTCGTGGTTATATCTTTGTCTTTGCAGATGTCAGCGAGCAACGGCGTGCTGCTATGGAGCTTGAGAAATCAAGGCAAACTTTAAGTCACGCCCAAAGGATCGCCACGATCGGACAGATCGCAAATGCGCTTGCTCACGAAGTTAATCAACCGCTCGGGGCCATCAGTAACTATGCAGGTGGGATGCTGCTCGGATTGAAAAGCGAAACGATTTCCGTGGATACACTGGTCGAGAATCTTGGTCGAATTCAAGAGCATGCATTGCGGGCTGGTGAGATTACCAGCCGACTACGCAATTTCGTTTCGCGGCGTCGCGGGTACGTCCAAAATTTTAATATGAATGAACTTATTCATGAGACTTTGCGGCTTGTGGAACCGGTGATGCGAGAACATCAAGTCATTCCCGAGTTAGCGTTAGCCGATGGACCACTGTATGTCAAAGGCGATCGCGTTCAGCTTTCGCAGGTTCTAGTAAACCTACTCAAGAACGCGGCCGAAGCAATCGATTCTGTTCCTACGACGAATCGAGTATGTCACATTTCGACAAATTCTTCCAATGAACGAGTTGAGGTACACGTTTTGGACCACGGTCCAGGACTAACGGATCAAGAACTGGAAGCGTTTTTCCAGCCAGTGGTTTCAACCAAAGAAGGAGGGATGGGGTTAGGGCTTTGTATAAGCCATTCTATTATGGAAGAACATGGAGGTTCGATCGCAATAAAGAAGAGCGATGATGGTGGACTCCTGGTTAGCTTGCAACTCCCTGCCTCAGCGCGATAATCATCGACTCGTTAGGCGATTCGTTAACGTCGCCACAACCGATACTGCAAAAACTGCAATCGCACCGGTTGTGGTCTAGTCTGGGTGTCGAGCCCTCGTAAGTATGCAAGCTTTTCGTAAATGTTCGCGCTGATGGCGGGCTACATAAATGATTTGAACACTTTCGATTTTTACCGGCGACAGTTGCACCTCTAATAACTGCGATTGGATTAACTCCCTATGAATTCCTCCGCGCTAGTCCTTCACGTTGATGATGACCCAAATATATTGGCCCTTGTATCGAGAAAACTCGAGACACATGGCGTTAAGGTCGTCTCGACGACGGACCCTACCGAAGCGATCAAGAAAATATTGGTAACTGGAGCTAGGGTCGTTCTCCTCGATATCGATATGCCAGACAAAGACGGATTGACTCTGTTACGGGAGATCAAGGCTCTGGATGCAGGAATTCAAGTGATTATGTGTACGGGGATGGTATCCATGAATACCGTTCTCCGCGCGACGGCGTTGGGAGCAGAAACCTGCATATTCAAGCCGATAGTGAACCTCAACGAGATCACGGAGGCTGTGGATCGGGCATTTGAGAAAATCGACCGATGGTGGATCGCCTTGCGGGATTGGATAGATCGAAAGAAGGCGACGGCCGATTCTGCTCAAGCGGAAGAGGTCGAATCACAGCTATTGTCGAATGGTCAAAATGCATTCGGCTGTTATCGATATGAGATCTCAGCAGCTACTTCCAACCCAAACCCGATACTCCAATAGGAATACATTTAGCAAGCCTTGGTTGTTGCGATGAAGGTTGTCTTTTGGCATGACGAGCTTACTCACGAGTTGCCAATTCGTTTAAAATTGGCGACAGTAAGCTTACTTTAACGCTGCAAACTGATTCGATAACTCTTGACACGCCATGGGAGAACTTCCCAGAGAAAACGAAATGGCGATTAGAAATCGTGAAATTGACAGAACGCTTCGGTTTCTCCAGTTATTGACGGTGGGGCTTGGTGTTGTCGTTTTATCGATTGCCGCAATTCGAATGTGGCTGTCCGTTACGGGACATCAAGGCGATACCCACGCTACGGCAGCTCTGCAATCTGTAGTGGATATCGGGAGATCGCTTGCGGAGGACGTTCAACGCGTAACACGACCAGCGATTCTTCGCGGTCGTCTGGCTTCTACTTCGCCGGAACTCATAGACGCGATAAGCCGACTCGATGTCCCGTTGATGACGGACATTTGCAATCGGATGATCAAGAACTCTACGGAGATTGACGCGATTGCATTATTTGACGCTCGCGGAAAGATTGTCGCGGTTAATTCTGAGTTTTCGGACGGTACTGCGATCCCTGTGGAGCGAGTAGAGCGGGTTCTCGATGCGGACTTTAGTAATCGTCAGATTATTGCTCGCTGCCTCAACAACGAGGCCAAAAAAGAGATCCTTGAATTTCAAACGAATTGTGACATCACCCCCGCCTTTTTTGATTCCAGTGGTCTATCCGTAGCGCATTCTATTCCTGTTTTCGATGGTAAAAATGTTCAGATTGGATTAGTAAGTACGAGGTTGCGATTCGAGCGAATTAGCTCCTTGATTGCCAACCGTCAGATTGCAAATGGGCTTGGGGCTGCGCATTTCGTTACGGACGCAGGGGCTTTCTTCGATGAGCATCTAAATAGGGGGGATGTCCCTCCAATCCCAAAGAAAGATCTGGGGGCAATTACTTTGCCTCTCGCCAATGGAAATGCCAATCAGCTCACAATAGAGCGCGAAGACAAAATTCATGTTCTCAATCGTGTTTTAAATCATAACACCATAGAAGGCGGTGGGATTCAAACGCTGGTAACGGTGCCCACAAAGTGGGCGAATCGTGAGGCGCAACTTGCATCCTTGTTGTCGATCGGTGGGATATCCGCATTTGGAACCTTGTTGGTTGTAACATCCATGGTTCTTAGGTTGCTGCGCATGGTACACCGAGAGAAACTCGCTGTTCAGAGACTCGCGGTCATCGCTCAAAAAACGACTAATGCGGTGATTTGTTTTGACGCCGAAGGGCATGCTGTCTGGGTCAATGAGGGATTTACGCAGTTGACTGGCTATGACTTGCAGGATGTCTCAGGATGTACGATGGGACAAGTGATCTTCAGCGACAAAACAGATACACAGACTCGCGATTTGATTCGCTCGAAGATCGCAAACGGAATCGCTTTCCGAATAGAGATATTGAATCGAAGAAAGGACGGTAGGGAGTATTGGGGCGAAGCAGAGTTTCTGCCTATCCGTAGCGAAACAGGGGAAATCAAAGAGTACATCTCAATCATCCGGGATGTGACGGAAGAAAAGCTTGAACGTCAACGACTTCAAACGGTTTTTGCTGCAGTCACGGAAGGAATCGTAGTACAAAACACAGCTGGTGAAATAGTCGAATGCAATGTTGCGGCTGAGCGCATCCTGGGATTAACGTCCGATCAAATGCGAGGGCGTACATCCATGGACCCTCGTTGGCAAGCGATCCGAGAAGACGGAGAACCTCTTGCTGGGGACAGTCATCCTGCGATGATCGTCCTTCGCACGGGAAAACCGATTCGCGGTTTTGTGTTCGGAGTGCATACGCCGGAAGGTGACAACAGATGGATTTCCGTAAATTCGGAACCTATTCGTGCCCCCTCTGGATTGATCACATCGGTCGTGACGAGCTTTGCCGATATCACGCAATCGCGAGAGCAGTCTCAACGCTTGGAAGTCGTCGTGGATGCTGCAAAGATTGGTACGTGGGATTGGGATATACCCACAGGAAAGGCGATCTACAGTAAACATTGGGCGCAAATGCTGGGTTACGAACTCGAAGAGATCGAACAGCATGTCAGCGCATGGGAGAAAGTGCTTGATCCCGAAACTTTCCAACAAACCTGGACCACCGTGCAGCAGCACCTCGCGGGTGAAGCAGGCGATTATCGAAATGAAATGCGTTTACTTCGCAAAGACGGTACGTATGCTTGGGTACTTGCTGCAGGCAAAATCATCTCCCGCTTTGCTGACGGCACACCGAGACGAATGGTAGGAATTCATCTTGATATCACCGAATCCAAAACCAATCAGACACAGCTTAAAAAGTTAACGGAACGCTACGCAGCCGCTACAACGGGCACAAGTGACGGGCTATGGGATTGGGATTGCCAAACGGACGAATGTTGGTACTCAGATCGATTCTGGACTCTTTTGGGGTATTCTCCGGAAGGACCGTTTCCATCTTCGAAACTGGAGTCGATTTATAAACATATCCTCGCTGAAGATCGTGCATCTATTTGGCAGGCCGTCCGACGCAATCACAAAGAGGGGATCGAGTTCGACATCAAGTGCCATTTTCGAAAATGGAACGGGGAGTTCCGATGGTTTCGTGTGCGAGGAGCGACGCAGTTTGACGAGAATGGTACTCCTGTCCGGATGGCAGGTAGCATTCAGGATATTCACGATCTGAAGTTGACAGAAACATCATTGATCGAAGCCAATGTGCGTGCAGAAGCAGCCAATGCAGCAAAGTCCGAATTTCTGGCCAATATGAGTCATGAAATCCGAACTCCGATGGCCGCGATTCTCGGCTTTGCAGATCTTCTACTACATGAATGCGAGGATGCAATCGCAAAACCATCAAGCTTCGAGTATGTCGATACGATCCGACGCAATGGAGAGCACTTGTTGGATATCATTAATGATATTCTCGATATTTCCAAAATCGAAGCTGGTAAAATGTCAGTCGAACTTGTTGCAACGAACCCCGAGACGTTGATTCAAGAAGTTGTTTCGTTGATGAGCGTTAAGGCGCAGGGAAAAGGTATAGGACTCAGTGCTCTTTTCGATCCCTCCATTCCGTCCGTCATTCATACGGATCCTGTTCGTCTTCGACAAATTCTGGTGAATCTAGTTGGGAATGCCATCAAATTTACGGAGCTCGGTAGTGTCAAACTGCGCGTAAGTTGTTGGGAATCAAAGCAACTCCTTCAGGTCGCAATCGAAGATACGGGAATTGGGTTATCTCCCGAGCAGATCTCTCGATTGTTCGGAGCTTTCGAACAGGCGGATACCACGACAACACGAAAGTATGGCGGGACCGGATTGGGGCTATTCATCAGTAACCGGTTGGCTGAAATGCTGGGAGGCACAATCACGATCGAAAGTCAACTCGGGAAGGGTAGTCTCTTTACGGTCTCGATTGCCACGGGCCCAATCGTTCCTGGGGTAGCTGAAGAAAATCTTTCAGATAGAAACATTCATCGATTCGCAGTCCAAACACCGGCGGCAGGCACCGAGCAGCAAAACGCATCACCACTCGCGGGAATGCGAATCTTGTTGGCCGAGGATGGCCCCGATAATCAGCGTCTTATCTCGCACTTTTTGCGTAAGTCTGGGGCTGACGTCTTCATTGCGGAGAACGGCCGAATAGCCATTGAGAAAATGACGTCCGACGGTTCTCTCGAAAGTCCGCTTCTGAAGCCGTGTCCCTTCGACTTGCTATTGTGCGATATGCAAATGCCTGAAATGGATGGCTACGAAACGTTACGATGGTTACGCGATCACGGTGCGACCATTCCGATCGTCGCATTAACCGCCCATGCAATGAGTGGCGATCTCAATCGATGCATAAAAGCAGGATGCAATGCTTACGCTACCAAGCCTATCGATAAAGCGACTCTCACTGAAATCTGTCGCGAGTGGGCAGGCAAAGTGGAAAATAGCCAAGCATTTGCTTCGTTAGCGGAAAGTGGCATTGGGTAACCGATTTGGTCGCAACAGACCAAATCGAGAGGGATACGTCAAATCTTTTGAGAGTTACGTCATAAACCGACCGCGTTTCAAGACCGGCAGTTGAGCAACAATGGCACACCTGGGATTTGCACGATTTTGCACTCGCTAGAGTATGCCTCACAATTTGAATTCTTGACAAGAAGTTTTGGGAATAGGCTTAACTCATCCGCGGATCCAATCATCAATCGAAATTTCGTGGCTTAGTGTTTTTTAACTTTATCCACGAAATGATGTAGGCTGATGCGTTGTCGCTCGCTTGACCATTTCAATCCGAAGTGAGAGGTACACTATGAGCAGCAACCAAGCTCGCAAGATTCTCCATGTCGATGATGATCCTGCCATTTCACGGATCGTTTCCAGTGTTCTTTCGAACAGAGGATATTCTGTCGTTTCGATAAACGACCCCACTTTGGCAATCCAGTCAATGACTCAGACCGGGACTCGGATTGTGATTCTAGATATCGATATGCCCGAGACAAGCGGATTGTCACTTCTCGAACAAATAAAGTCGATCGATGGAAGCATCCAAGTGATCATGTTGACTGGAATGGTTTCGATGGCAACCATTTTCCGCGCTACCCAACTCGGAGCTGAAGAGTGTCTGTTCAAACCGATCTCGGACCTGAACGAACTTGGCGACGCAGCGGATCGTGCCTACGAAAAAATGTTGCGATGGTGGCGGACTCTTCGGGAATGGAAAGTTCGCAACGGAACAGCCTCCAGTATCTCGCATTTACTTGCAACACATTCCTACTTTCCGCTTAGCGAATTCAGTGGAGAGAGTCTGCTCGAAACCTAATGAGAAACGACGGCATCCAACGAGCGATTGCAATGAATTCATTGCTTCTTACTCAGTAAACCTTTCGCGTGAAGAAGCCGAGAAGCGGTTTCTATCGACCGGAACGACAGTTTTGCTTTCTCCGCGATATCGAATAGAGAGTGTTCGCCGTCGGAGAGATTCAGACACCACAACATCGGCATGATGCCCGCTCCTCTTTGATCATACAATCCGCGACGCCCCAATTGTGGTTCGCATTTCGGGTTCAAATTGAGGAACGTATGGTCATTCTCCATGACGAACAAAATCTCTTGAAGTATTCCCGCAGATTCCGTGAGAGACCCTGGCTTTACAAATTCAAGATTGTCGTCGGACGTGTGGTACTCTGGATACGTTCCAAAAGGAGTGCGAGAAAAAACACCTACAGGCAAATTGAAGCCTGGGGAACAGAACTGGCGTTCGTCGTAACCATAAGGAGAATAGTCTACAACGGAATGATTTGTCGATGAATTTTTTAGCACGTGCTGCACGATACGATCGACACCTGCGTTCCCACGTCTACTCTTCTTATAAGTAAATCCACCAGCGTCGCCTACTCCACTCAATACCATGCCATGCAAAATGTTTTTTACATGCGCTTCGTTGCGAGCCAACCAAGTGATCGCTCCAATCGTTCCTGGGGCAAACAAGAATCGATAACTCAAATTTCGGTCCGGTATTCTCGCAAGCCACTGTGCTAGCGCAACCGCAACAACGATGCCAGACAAGTTGTCATTCGCCAAAGCTGGATGGCAAATATGCGACGAGATCAAGGCTTCATCCGACTTTTTCCCTGGCAAAAATAATTCACCATACGTAAGACTCCCCGCCTCTAGCGTCGTGTCGATGCAAACCGAGTACTCGCCATCGAGCCATTCTCTCAAGTCACGGTCTTTAACACAAAACCCCCAATCCTCTTTGTAGTAACTGGTCCGATTCGGAATGGCGTCAGGCCGTGTTGGGATACTATGCAAATGCCTTCGCAATTCGGAAAGCGGTAACTTGGTGCGTACAGGAACGCTATAGCTCACCAAATGGAGATTGTGATTGGCGAAGTCAACCACACGTTTTCCTGACGGATCTTCAATCCAGGCCTCATGCACATTCCACTCAAGCGGCACGGTCCAATCAAACACTTGGGTACCGCTCGGTACTTCATGGATTTCTAAAGGAACGTACGAACCCAGGATGGACAGCGTCTCGCGCACACCGTTTCCTGTGATGCTCCGGTTGATCGGATAGAGTATGCGAATAAGTTCATGAAGCGACTCACCCGATGCTCCCAATTCACGCATGATCGTTCACCTCGGGGACATAGTCTTCGTAAGTACGGTCACGATCATTGAGGATCGGATTCGCGATCGGCCAGCGGATTGCAAAAACTGGGTCATTCCAGCGAGCCCCTCGATCGAACGACGAATCGTAATACTCACTCATCTGATAAAACACATCCGTATTGTCGACCAGTGTTTGGAAGCCATGCCCAAAAAGTGGAGGTACGTAAAGTGCCCTGCGATTCTCTTCTGTGAGTTCAATCGCAATGTGCTGAAGATAAGATGGCGAACTCGGATTTAAATCGACAATCACGTCCAATATGGCTCCTCGGAAAACTCGAACAACCTTTGCCTCTGGCGATGGTTCCGCTCGCCAATGCATTCCTCGGAGCGTGCCTGCTCTTTTATTATGTGCAATGTTGCACTGGGCAAGCGGTTGCAAAAGTCCGTGCGCAGCAAACTCGTGCTGGCAATAGGAACGAGCGAAGAACCCTCGATCATCTGAGCGAGGTTCAATATCAATGATGTAGGCGCCAATAAGATCGGTGGGGGTAAAGATCATGGTATAATTTGAACTTCCGGGATGGGAACCACGAACGCCCCACCCCACCCGCGGATCACCTGCATCTGTTGGATAATCTCATCCTTGATGTTCCAGGGAAGAATGAGTACATAGTCAGGTTTTTCTTCCATGATTTTGTCGGGAGGGAAGACCGGGATTCTTGAGCCAGGTAAGAACTTACCATGTTTGTAGGGATTGCGATCAACCACGAAATCAATGAAGTCGTTGCGTATTCCACAATAGTTGAGCAACGTGTTTCCTTTACCTGGTGCTCCATAACCAGCAATTCGTTTCTGATTCCGTTTGGCATCGATCAGGAAGGATAGGAGTTTTCGTTTTGTCTCTCGAGTTTGTTCCCCAAAGGCTTCGTATGCATCCATTGTCTCGAGTCCATACAGTTGTTCTGAGGAAAGGAGACGAAATACATTTTCACTAGTAGATCGGTTGTCCTCGTCGTGACACACGAACATTCGAATCGAGCCACCGTGAGTCGCGAGTTCTTCGACATCGAAGAGCCTGAGCCCAAATGCAGCAAAGATATGTTGATCGGCAAGCAACGTGTGGTAGCAATAATGCTCGTGATAAATCGTGTCGAACTGGTTATTCTGCATTAGCTTGAGAAAGTGAGGGATCTCAATCGTTATTGTTCCACTCGGTTTGAGCAATCGCTTCATGCCAACTACGAAATCATTGATGTCCGGAACGTGGCCAAAAACGTTATTCGCAATGATAAGGTCCGCCGTTCCGATTTCTATCGCGAGCCGTTCCGCCGATTCTTTTCCAAAGAAGCATACATGCGTTCGTACTCCCTTCGCTTCAGCAACTACAGCAATATTTGCTGCGGGATCAACTCCATAACATGGTATTTTGCGGTCGACGAAATTCCTGAGCAGATATCCATCATTACTGGCTAGTTCTACAACACAACTGTCCTTTCCCAACCCGTATTCCTGGATCATTCTCTCGGAAAACTCACGACAGTGTTGTAGCCAACTATCTGAGTAAGAAGAGAAATAGGCGTATTCCGTGTAAATGGACTCAGGTGCGACATCGGCATCGAGTTGGACCAAAAGGCAATTCGAACATACTTTCGCATGAAGAGGGTAAAAGGGCTCAGGTGCGTAGAAATGGGATTCCGGCACGATTGCTTCGCAGGGTGGCTGGGCGCCTAAATCCACTACACTACGAACGAGAGACGCACCGCAATGCCTACAATGTGTTCGCCGTCTGGCAGCAGTTGATGTTGCTATCATAGTGTTCAGTGGTATCGAACCGTATGGAGCGATCGTTGTTAGAGAATCATTTATGGTGGGAGGCAAGTTGGTCTGGGAAGTTGAACTTCCGATAGACAGCCTGGGAAGGCGCTCCTACCAAGAATTTCTCGACGCCATGTTCTAGGGCCTGCTTGTAGACCGCCAATGCTCCGTCGAGGGCCTCTAACGTTCTATCTACATCTTCGTCGCTATGTGTGTAGCTTACAACTAGAGAGGTCATCAGTATTCCGCGCTGGATTGTCTCTTGGAGCAATAGAGTTCGCATCGATTGGCATCGTTCCTTTTTTTGGTTGAGCGTTTTTACCACCATACAACACGGCTTGCCTTCAATTTCCACGTAATCACTCAGTCCATGTGCCGCGATGATTTGATTGCCCTCGTCCTTGAGTCGGCCACCGATTCGATAAAGTGTTTCGATCACTGGCTCGTTCTTGTACGTGTTGATAGTCGCGATCGCTGCAGCCAAGGCGTGCGTCTCACCACCGTGCGTCGTTGAGAGTACAAAGACTCGTTCCGATCGATGCTGTATGCCACCTAGTTCCATGTACTTTCTCTTTCCTGCTAGAGCAGAAACAGAAAAGCCATTCGCTAGAGCCTTTCCCCAACATGATAAGTCGGGATCGATGCCATAATATGCCTGCCCTCCTCCGTTGTGCCATCGGAACCCAGTAATCATTTCATCCATGATGAATAATGCTCCATTCGCATGGCACAGTTCTCGAGTCGCTTGCAGGTAACCAGGCTTTGGATCTGCGTATTTCGCCGCCTCCATGATGACGCATGCGATCTTGCTGGGATGCGTCTCGAAAAGCGATTGAAGGCTAGTGATATCATCGTAGTTGAACCCCAGCGAAAGTGATTTTTCGCATTCTGGAACTCCCGCATCGATTGCCGTCGTACCAATAAACCAGTCGTTGGTCGCGAAGAATGGTTGATCGCGACAATAGGCGATCATCTCTCGACCGGTGTAAGCCCGTGCAATCTTTAAAGCAGCTGTCGTGGCATCTGAGCCATCTTTGCAGAACTTGACCATGTCAGCGTTCGGCACCACGCTTAATAGTGCCTCTGCCGCCTCAACTTCGATCAAAGATGGACGAGAGAAGTTTGCTCCTCGCAAAAGCTCTCGTTGAGCGGCCTCTACGACTGCCGGGAAAGCGTGCCCAAGTCCAACGCTCCGATTCCCCTGTCCAAACTCTATGAACTCATTGCCATCAATGTCCCAAACTCGACCGCCGAGGCCATGGCTGATAAAACCTGGGGAAAGCAGTGGATATTGATCGTCCCCTTTGGCGTACGTGTGGCATCCACCGGGAATTAATTCATGAGCTCTGGCTCTTTGTTTCTTGGAATGTTGAAAGTCCATATTTCTTCGATCATGTTACCCTGGATGAGCCTGAAGAAACGAAGTTAGCTTTCGAATTGAGTCGCATAGCTTCCTCGTACTCCACGATCTGACTCAGGCTGAAATCTCGCATGTTACCCTTGGCTACGTGGCGATTCCGATACCACTTCGCCGTTTGCCGAATTGACTCTCGGACATCCCAACACGGCTTCCAGTTTAATTCCCAGAGGGCTTTGTCGATACACAGACGCAATACACGTGCTTCGGGAGGAGCACTTTCGTCGCTACCGTCGATCCAACTGCCTTCGCCCCATTCTTCGAGCAGCAATTTGACCACCTCTCGAACTGGAATTTCATTCCCGGGTATTGGCCCAATGTTCCACCCGCTACAAAATGCTGGGGCGTCGCTTGTCATCAATTTGGCTGAGAGCGTTAAGTAACCACTCAAGGCTTGAAGCACGTGATTCCAGGGGCGATGTGCATTCGGGTTTCGAATGAGAACAGGGCTGTTTTTCGAAAGGGCATTTATCACATCGACGATGAGAGCGTCTTCGGTCCAGTCTCCTCCTCCAATGACGTTTCCTGCTCGGGCGCTTGCGACCTTGATTCCATGTTGCGGGATCTTTGACACAGGGAAATAAGAATCGCGATACGATCGAACGACCAGTTCCGCAGCTCCTTTGCTGGCGCCATAGGGGTCTTTCTCTCCCATAGGGTCTGATTCGCGATACCCCCATACTTGCTCTCGATTGTCATAGCATTTGTCGCTGGTGACAACCACAACGCTGCACGGTCTTCTAGCAATTCGGATGGCCTCAAGCACGCATGCGGTTCCCATCACGTTAGTCGAAAAAGTCTCCAGCGGTTCGCGGTAGCCACGTCTAACGACCGTTTGAGCCGCGAGATGGAAAATGAGATCGGGGGCCGATTGCTGGATGGCCTGCCCGACAGCTTTCTCGTCCCTGACATCCGCATGAATATGCAAATCCAGCAGATCGATGATGTTCGCTTCCGTGAAGTGGTTCGGGCTTGTGGGTGGCTCTAGTGAAAGTCCAGTTACTTTGGCACCAAGGCGATGCAGCCATAGACAAAGCCAAGAACCTTTGAATCCGGTATGACCAGTTACCAATACCGATTTACCAACAAATGAATTACTGAACATAGATCACTTTGTGTCATCGCGTCGGGGATAGGTCCAATTCAAAGGAAGATAAAGTCAAATGGGTGCCCTCGTTTAAACCAAGGGAAAGACAGTTGGGTTTGAATTGATTTTGGTCCTCTTGGGAGTATAGTACAGGCGTTCGGGAGAGCTAAACAAATATCAGGAAGACTTTGGTGCAATCGACCTGTTGTTGCCCGCACAAGATTCTAGGAAATCGAAAGATTCGTGGTTGGCGGCGACATGTCAAACTTTTGCCGATTGGATTGATATCTACTTGCTAATCAGTCAGGAGAGATGACATTATCATTGATCGTGATCCTAAGGTCAGTATAGGAATTCCGGTATACAACGGTGCGAGATATCTATCGGAGACAATCGACAGCCTTCTTGCTCAATCGTTTGAAAATTTCGAATTGGTGATTTCCGACAACGCATCCACGGATGGAACCGACGATATTTGTCGACATTATGTAGCGAGGGATTCGCGCATTCGGTATGAGCGGCAGGAAAGAAACTATGGAGCGCCTTGGAACTACAACCGTGTATTTAAGCTCTCCCAAGGAGCTTACTTCAAATGGGCTGCTCACGATGATTTGTGCACTCCGAATTTCCTTGCTACATGCGTAAATGTTTTGGACTTAAACCCTTCCGTTATTTGGTGTCAAACGCGAGTAGGGGTTATTGATTCCCACGGGATTCCCGTTCGCACTCAAGGGTGTGACCTCAGCGGTGCGGCCGAAGTATTGACTGCACGAGAAGACAGCAAGTTCGTGCTAGCAGATTCTAAGGCGATGCGATTCGCCCACCAACGTTTCCGCAATGTGCTGCTCGGAAACAATGCATGCTTTGATGTTTATGGACTGATCCGTAGAGAAGCACTACAGAGAATTTCTCTCTGGAAGCCCTATTTCGGGTGGGAGAAAGTGCTAATGAGTGCTCTCGCTTTACAAGGAAAATGTGCTGAGGTCCCCGACGAACTTTTTTTCTTTCGCGTACACGAAGATGCTTGTTCGGCGAGTGGTACGTTGGAAGAAGAAACTGCATGGTCAAACCCAAACAAATCGAGCGCTACCTTCAACTTTGTGGTTCGTTTTCAACTTTTGGTCGGACATATTCGCAATGTTCTCGAAGCGCCCATCGGATACTGGGAGCGAGCTAATTGCTTTTGGGGAATCATGAGTTACCTGCTTCAGTTTCAAAAGTGGCTATCCGTAATTCCGCAGATCGTGAAGAATACAGGGATCGGCGGCAGCACACGGGAAACACTCCGAAAACATGCGGAACCTCAATTTGGTTCCTCAGGAAATCCTCCAGCTTTCGAAGACATCACCATTGTTGCAAATGACTTGGAACGTCAGGAGTCTCGGCTTCGATGAAAGTTGTGCTGTTTTGCGGAGGACTTGGAATGCGATTGCGAGAATTCTCGGAGTCCATCCCTAAGCCATTGGTTCACGTTGGGAATAGGCCAATCTTGTGGCATATCATGAAGTACTACGCGCACTATGGTCACACAGATTTTATTCTTTGCCTTGGTTGGAAAGGCCAAATGATCAGGGAGTATTTCCAGAACTATAGCGATCGCCTTCCACGTGATTTTGTTGAAAAGGAGAATAAATTGGCCAACGAGTCTTCGACAGGTGACGTTCACGATTGGAACATCAAGTTTGTGGATACAGGTTTGATGTCCAATATTGGTCAAAGACTGAAAGTTGTGGAGAGTTTTCTGGACGGAGAAAAAACGTTCTTAGCAAACTACACAGACGGTCTCAGTGATGTTTCTTTGGATTCGATCATTGACACACATCAAAGGAACGATGCGATCGCAACCTTTATGTCTGTTCGACCCGTGCAAACGTTTCACTGCGTAGATTCGCGAAGCGATGGCTCGGTCAGCGAAATCGTGGCGGTGAGCGAATCAGGTCTTCGAGCAAATGCTGGTTTTTTTGTTCTAGACAGTGCCATCTTTGGAGAGATTCATGACGGCGAAGAGATCATTCCTGCACCATTCAATCGACTGATCGCCAAGAATAAACTGTTTAGCGTTCCCTACGAAGGCTTTTTCGCATGCATGGACACTTACAAAGAAAAACAAATGTTAGATGATCTGCAAGAAAGTGGAGAGCGACCATGGGAAGTTTGGCGATATCCACGGCACGATCCTAAGGAAGCCAAATCGTAAAACGGCAAGCCGATTTCAGACATAGGAACATCGATACGTGCAGCTCGAATTCTCAAATCTCCATTCGGTATTGTGCATCGGTGCCCATCCCGATGATATCGAGATAGGTTGCGGAGGAACATTGCTTGAGTTAATGTCGCGAAATCCAGCCGCGAGAATGGACTGGATTGTGTTTGGTTGCAATCGAGTTCGCGAAATTGAAGCGATATCAAGCTTCCGCCGTTGGTTTGGCAACAACCCATCGCGCACAATCCATACGCACTTCTTCAGCGACACCCACTTCCCATCCCAACAATCTGGGATCAAGGAGCAGTTTCGAATACTGTCGCCGAGTATTTCGCCGGATGTCATCTTCACACATCGCCTTGAGGATAGGCATCAAGATCACCGACTGTTGGCTGAGCTAACCTGGCAAACGTTTCGAAGCCATCTCATCTTGGAATATGAAATCCCGAAGTACGAGGGCGACTTGGGTAATCCCAATGTGTTCTTTCCGCTAAAGGCCGAGACCGTTCAATCGAAAATCCAATACCTTTTGGATGAGTTTCCCACCCAACGAGAAAAACCTTGGTTTGATCGCGAAACGTTTCAAGCGATGATGCGAATCCGCGGATTAGAGTCGCGTGCAGAAAGCGGATTCGCCGAAGCATTTCATGCAAGAAAAATCGTAGTTCGACTTTAGTCGAACTACGTGCTAATTGGAGTTCTCTGCTCCCAGTTTATCTGTCCTCAGAGTTTTCTGAATCTCAACGAGCGAATACAGTTTGCCATGGTTGCATCCAGGACAACTTTTGGCAGCCGCTCCCCAGGCTTTCGGGGTAACAACATTCGAATCCCAAAAAGGCCAAGTTCGACATTGGACCGGACGCGCCTCGTAAACCGAGCAATTCCTAGATTTCGGATCCAAGAAGATGCAGTCCCCGTCCGAATACTCCACTAAACTCACTCGGGCGCCGATACGGCGGGTGAATTTCCTTTCGAAGCCGTCAATGTCATCATCCATGCCTATCCGAGCGGCGATGGCGGAAATTTCAGCCTCGGAAACCCAGACGAATCCTGTACCAGGGCCGCTGCAACAATTCCCGCATTGAGTGCATTCGAAAGACAAACCTTTCGCATACCACGGATCTCGGTCGTCGATTTCCGCTTTTTCCCCGTCGTTGCTGTTTGAATTCATTGGCTTTCAGAATGCTTGAATTGACGCAAGATCCATGAATCGATACGCTCCCCGCGACCAAATCAAGAAAATCCGTAGAATAGACTCATTCGGGTGTCGAAGAGTCCTCGATTCTAGGGACTCATTCGTATCCATCCTCCAATAGTTGTCCAAAAATGCAATTGCTAGAGAAATTTTGGGAAGGCACAACCAACGCAGTCAATGGCGTTTTGGGTGGTTTAGATCGAGGCCTTACCGTCTTCTTCGGTTCCGCGAATTCTAGGCAGATCAAACGTTTCACCGAACTCGCCAGACAGATCGGCGAACTTGAGCCGAAAATGATGGCTCTGAGTGACGGCGATTTGAAAGGCCTGACGGAGACGTTTCGAAAGCGAATTGCAAAAGGTGAAACGGTCAATGACTTATTGGTGGAAGCATTCGCAACATGTCGTGAAGCGGGGCGACGCTTTTTGCGCATGCGACATTACGATGTCCAACTCATCGGAGGCATGGTTCTCCATGGTGGCAATATCGCAGAAATGATCACCGGAGAAGGCAAGACGCTTGTCGCAACATTGCCGACTTACTTGAACGCACTCGAAGGCAAAGGCGTTCACGTAGTTACGGTGAACGATTACTTGGCTCGGCGCGATATGGAATGGATGGCACCGCTTTACACGGGTCTTGGAATGACCATCGGCAATATTCAAAGCGGCATGTCGAATGACGAACGTCAACGATCCTACGCATGCGATATCACCTATGCAACGAACAACGAACTCGGCTTCGACTACCTGCGAGATAACATGCGCATGGCCGCTCGCGGTGATAACCGGTTCCCTCCAGAGCAACAACAAGTCCAAGGTCCGCTTCACTACGCCGTGATCGACGAAGTGGACAATATCCTGATCGATGAAGCGAGAACACCACTGATTATCTCCGGTAGCGCAGCACGCGATCTTGGCAAATACACCGAAGCAGACAAAGTTGCCCGTGCACTCAAGAAGGAAGAACACTTCGTCGTCAATGAAAAAGATCACACCGTCAATTTGACCGACGAAGGGATTCGACAAGCGGAAAAGCTTGCTGGCGTGGAAAGCTTCTACACCGTTGGAAACATGGAATGGCCTCACTTGCTGGACAATGCGTTGAAGGCGCATCACTTGTACAAGCGTGACGTCAACTATGTAGTCAAAGAAGGTGCGATCATCATCGTGGATGAGTTCACCGGTCGACTCATGGAAGGGCGCCAGTGGAGCGATGGTTTGCATCAATCGGTGGAAGCAAAAGAAGGAGTGCGAATTAAAGAAGAAACGCAAACGCTTGCGACCATCACGCTACAGAATTTCTTCAAGCTCTACAAAAAGATTTCGGGGATGACCGGTACGGCCATGACCGAAGCCAACGAATTCAACAAGATCTACAAGCTCGGTGTCATTGCCATCCCTTCGAACAAAGTCTTGCAACGAATCGAGTACCCGGACTCGATTTATTTAAGCGAAGAAGAAAAATTTGACGCGGTCGCGCAAGAAGTCGAACGAGTCAACAAATACGATACGATTGTATTCAAAGGGGGCAAACGGCTTTCTTTGGTTGGCACGATCCAATCCGAAGATGACAACCAGATCGTTGTCAAAAAATCAGACTCGAAGGAAACCGAGACGATAGCCAAATCCGAGATCGAATCGATCGAGCGGGCAGGTCGGCCCATCTTGGTTGGTACAGTGTCGATCGAGAAAAGTGAACGACTCGCGAAACTGCTCGAGCGGCGAGGCGTAAAGGCCGAAGTGCTCAATGCCAAACAGCATCGTCGTGAAGCCGACATCGTGGCACAAGCCGGCCGTTCAGGAGCCATCACCATTGCAACGAACATGGCTGGTCGTGGTACCGACATTATCTTGGGTGGCAATCCAGAGACGATGGCTTGGGCACAACTCCAGGATCGATACCCCACGCGTCTCGAAGTTCCGAAGGAAGAGTGGGACACCCTGGTGCACGAGATCGAACAACGCGAAGGAATGAAAGCGCAAGGGGAGGTCGTTCGCAAAAAAGGTGGACTCTACGTTATTGGTACCGAACGCCACGAGTCACGTCGGATCGATTTGCAACTTCGTGGACGATGCGGTCGGCAAGGGGATCCGGGTTCCAGCCGCTTTTATCTGTCTCTCGAAGATGACTTGATGCGCATCTTTGCGGGCGATTGGGTTCGCAATTGGATGAAGCAAATGGGGATGGGGAACGGCGAGGCTATCGAAAGCCCTTATGTTTCTAAACGAATCTCGGGCGCCCAACGAAAAGTGGAAGAACGAAACTTCGAAGCTCGCAAGAGTTTGCTCGAATACGACGAAGTCATGGACTTTCAGCGCAAAAAGGTCTACGGCTATCGACAAGAAATCTTGGATGGTACCAGTTGTCGTGACTTGGTAATGAAGCAACTCTCGGAGCAGATCCATTCCAATGTAGTTCAGTATTGCGATCCTCTATTCGGCGCAGAATCCTATGCAAAGTGGGCCGGTGCACGTTTAGGTGTTCAACTGGATCCAAAGGATTTTCGAGGTGTAGAAGCTGCTACGGCTGTTCTTTACGCTAAGGATCAAGCGGAAAGAGTTGCTGAGACACAGATTTTGGATGCGATCGACGAGAACTTGCCACAAGAGACTGAGCAGTCGGAGTGGAATTGGGAAGCGATGACCAAATGGGTCAACTCCCGATTCAACATGGACTATACCATCAGCTCCTTGAAGAAGATCGATCGAGATCGCATGGACGAAGAGCTGATTGAAAAAGCAACGAAGTACATCGGCGACATCGACCTTAGCGAGGGTGATATCTACCTCAGCGACAACTTTGGCATTAACTCACTCGTCGGATGGATGGCGAACAAATTCGGCATTCGAGTAGATCCGAGTGAGCTGAAGGGGCTGGAAGTTGAACCTATTGTCGCAAAACTGCTGAAGAAAGCGGAAGACACATACACCGAACGAGAATGCCAATTTCCGATCTTGGTTGCTTTCCGACGATTCAGTCAGATGACTGGCCCGGAGCAAATGACCATTGATGGTGAAGCCCTCGCGAACTGGGCGACCACTCGATTTGATGACAATACAGTCGTCGAAGTCCTAAGCGAGGACCCCAATAAAGCGTTTGAAAATCTTGTCGAGATCGCTCGTAAGTCGATCAAGAAAGGGTTTGAACTTCGACAACTCGTTGAGGCAAAAGCTCAAGAACTCTTTGGTCGAAATGAAACGTCGACGATCAATGACATCACCGTTCGCAATGAAGAAAAATTGGAAAACATTGCTCAATGGGCACGCACGTCGGTTCCGTGGTCGGGACAATCGTCCGAGATCGGGTCTTGGACAACGCATGTCTTTGTTACCAAGCTTGTGCAGGCAATAGAGGATCGTTTCTTCCCTGAAATTCGGAGGATGGAACGAACCGTATTGCTGACACAATTGGATTCTGCTTGGAAAGATCATTTGCTCGCCATGGACCATGTTCGCGCAGGGGTGAACTTCCGAAGCATGGGACAAATGGATCCAAAGGTCGAATACAAACGGGAAGGTATGCGACTGTTCGATCAAATGTGGCTTTCCATCGGTGAACGAATGACGGACGTTATCTTCCGAATGGAAGCGATCGATTCGGATATTGTCGCCGACTCTTGGGTGGAAACCAGTGCACGTCATGATGAGTTCGATTTGCGATCGACGTTACAAGCGGAATCGTCAGCACTGTTGGCTGAAAAGCAACGCGATCTCGAGGCTGCGGAGAGGGCCGGAATCACCGAAGAAGCGATCCCTACGATTCGCAACCGTGGAGACAAACTCGGTCGAAACGATCCTTGCACGTGCGGGTCAGGCAAGAAATTCAAGAACTGCTGCATGCGCAAGCAGGTTTGATGCCTGAAACAACTTTTCTCGCTGTCAAGCGGAAGCTTGTTCTGTCACAACCCGAAGTGTGCGCGAGGAACACGAAATCGAATCACGATCAGGGGTGGGACTGAATTACAAACGAGCATATCCGCTTGAGTTTCGGTCTGGGATAGTGGAACTTTATCCTCGTCACTACTGGATGAAGTGCGCACTTGCGAGTTTTCTGTTGATTTAATTGATACATTCGTTGCAGTTCAATGATCGATTGGAGATTCGCCATAGAACTCTATTGTTCCTTCATTGACTGCAATCTATTTGTCGATAACTGCATGTCTGTGAAGTCTCTATTGATACCATGACATTCGAACGAACATGTTTCGGCTTTGGAAGCGTTACTTACTATTAGCAGCGACTGCCGGCGGATTGGCGTACGGCTCTCAGCATTATCAATTGGATGGCTGGCAGCATCTTCGATTGCATCCGGTAACGCAAACTCCAATGGCCGCCCCCGCAGTCGGTTGGGATTTCGGCACAAGCGGCGTTCCCAATTCCTCCCATGCGATGAATCCGGCGGAGGTCGTTAGAAATACGAAACAGTTGATTCCCGTCTGGAAAAATAGCTCGCTACGGACCGCATTGGCCGGCAAACCAGATGCTTCGACGAAGAGTGTAGCCGATCCTCGAATCCGAGTCGCTAGCTTCAATCTGCACGCCTTCAACGAAACGAAGCTCCGTAAAGCGCCCGTCACCGAGACACTTGCGCGAATCATTCGGCAGTTTGACGTGGTCGCAATTCAGCACATATCATCGCGACAAAACGACATCTTGCCACTCCTCGTGGATCGCATCAACATGAGCGATCGTCGCTTCGAGTACATGAGAGGACCTCGCGTCGGCACTGATGGCCAAAAGCAGCAGTTCGCATTCCTGTTTGATACTGATCGCATCGAAACCGATCGAGATCAGCTTTACACGGTGGATGATCCGCAGTCTTTGATGGATTACGATCCGTTGGTGGGTTGGTTTCGAGCTAAGCAAGTGAATCCTGAGCGAGCCTTCACATTCACGTTAGTCAATATTCGATTCGATCCGATCTACTCATCCAAGCAACGTGAGTTGTTACCACGATTAGTGAGAAGTATCCGGCAAGACGGACGAATCGAAGACGACGTATTGTTGCTCGGAGATTTTGGATGTTCCTCGAAAGAACTTCAGAATGTCACCGGGCTTTCGATGGTACATGCGATCGATGACATCGCGACAACGGTTTCGGGAGAATCGATGCTCGACAACATCCTGATCCCGACGCGATCAACAGACGAATTCACAGGGCGAGCGGGCGTTATCGATTTCCTTCGTCAACTTAATCTTAGTTACGATCAGGCAATGCAGGTGAGTTCTCATCTCCCTGTCTGGGCCGAGTTCTCCGCCTTCGAAGGTGGTTTCGCGAAGTAGCACGATTTGACGGGAATACCCTGCAATTTTGCATTTTCCGTTCTTCTGCCATAAGTGCTCATGCCAAGATGCAGTTTTGAGAGTACTGTATGGACGCTGCTATGATTTCTTTTAGCCATCTACAAACAATGCGTCTTTTGACCCGTACGACAAAAAGACTTCTGTATTCCCTGGACGTGTTCAGGCTTCTGATTAGAAAGTACGGTGTTTTCGGACTGTACACTCTTATCAAGGACGACGTCCTATTTGACTACCGATACGGGGTAGATACATATTCGTCCATTGACAAAGAAGACCTTTTCACAGGGGAGCGATTGGCATTACAAAATCGTTACTTTCCATCAACTTTCGGCTTGATTGACTTGGCAATCGAGGAGGCTCGCAATATCCTCGGCGAGGACATTCGACATTGCCACTTGTTGGACTACGGTTTGGGTAAAGGCAAGGTGCTGATCGGTGCAGTGAAGAACGGTTTTGAAGTGGCGCGTGGAGTCGAGTACACCGCGTTATTGCATCGAGTGGCAGTGCGAAACTTAGAAAAGTTAAAGATCTTGCGAAACGCAAAATCAATCCAGGCTCGAATCCCAATTTTCGCTGACATGCACTTGCCATCCGCTTGCTAGTAAGAATCGTTCACGCTGAGCATTGTACCAGCAACCTCGATCATGAAGCATGAATGATCTGCA
>JAJTID010000012.1 GCA_021300155.1 Pirellula sp. | reverse complement strand
TTTCGACCAGGTTGTGTCCGATTCAGGCCGCTCCCAGCCCTCGATTTGTTGGAGTTGATAGAGAATGAAAGTCGTTTCGTCCATTGGGGCGTTGAAGTATCGACATCCTGATTGCCAAGTGGTGCGCCGACGTGGACGCATTTACGTGATTTGCAAAAGCAATCCACGATATAAAGTCCGTCAAGGGAACGCAAAGAGTAAGCGTACTAAGCGGTAAAGCCCCCTTCGTATGAAGCTTCGCATCGGAGTAGTTGGCCAGGGGCGTGATTGGCAGTCTAGATACCTTCCAGCGTTTCGGTCGATGCGTGATCGGTTTCAGGTCATCGGCGTCTACAATAGCGTACAGGCTTTAGCAGAAAACTCGGCCCGGGAACTGGACGCCATATCATTTGATAGTTTTCGCGAGATGATGGAGTCGCCATCGCTCGATGCTATTTTCGTTTTAGAGGAAGATTGGTATCGGCTCGTTCCTATTTACGCGGCCTGCGATTTTGGGAAGGCTATTTTTTGCGGCTCGGAAATCGATCTGACTTCCGCTGCTGCGATTGAAATCAAGCAAAGAACTCAATCATGTGGCGTTGCCTTTATGAATGAGTTTTCAAGGCGATTTGCTCCTGCAACCCTGCGTTTAAAGGAATTGATCGCAACCAGGCTCGGAAGGCCAAGACTGTTGTTTTGCCATCGCCGGCTTGCCTGCGAGAACCGGGATTTGCGACATGGTCGATCTCTAGAAAGTCGTTCGCAACGGGAGTTGCTGGAGCTCATTGACTGGTGCAATTACATCGTTGGCAGTACACCGAGTTGGGTGCAGGCAATATGTCATTTGAGCCCCGAGTCCACGACTACGGCCGACTATCAAGTTTTTAGCCTTGGTTTCGGTTCGCCCGAGACGGACAATCAAGCGATTCTGGCACAGATAAGCTGTGGGGCTTATATCCCAGAGGTATGGAACGAGGCGATCACCTACCGACCGCCTGCCGCAATCCAAGTCTGCTGCGAAAGAGGCTTGGCGTTCGTCGATCTGCCTTCGACTCTCGTTTGGTTCGATGGAGCAGGCAGGCATCAAGAAACGCTCGATACTGAACTGTCGATTGGGCAGCAGATGTTAAGTCAATTCCATCGTGCAGTCACTTCCTTAGTTCGTAAAGCTAGTGATTTGGAAGATACTTGTATTGCATTGCATATCCTCGATACAGCTAAGAAGAGCATGAACGCTCAAGCTCGTGTCGAGTTCTCCTAATCGGATGTGCCATCCAATCGGGCCAATTACAATGTCTCTCTAGGCATATGTCGTTCGAGTAGCGATCGAAAAAAGGTCGCAGCTATCTTTAATACAATGAGCGGACAACGATGAAGATTGCATACTTAGATTGTTTAAGCGGTATCAGTGGAGATATGACTGTTTCAGCGCTGGTGGATGCAGGTGCAGACCTGGCTGCAATCCAATCAGCCGTGAGCTCTATGGGACTGTCCGGCGTAACAACTTCTGTGAACCAAACGACTCGCAAGGGATTTCGCGGAATGTTGTTTTCTGTAGATCATCCGACCCAAATTGTTCATCGTAATCTGAGCACGATCCTAGGTTTGATTCGTCGGAGTACGATTTCGACGAATGCAAAAGACATCGCAATGCGGATCTTTGAAAGACTGGGCAGAGTCGAAGCCAAGGTTCATGGTACGACATTGGACCGAATACACTTCCACGAGATTGGAGCTATCGATTCCATCGTCGATATTGTCGCTACGGCTGTGGCCTGGGACGAGCTGGGGATTCAACGCGCTTATGCATCACCGATTCCTACTGGTACCGGGACGATCAAGATTGCCCATGGAGTGGTTAGTATTCCAGCTCCAGCCACAGCAGAGCTACTTTGCAATGTACCGATCGCTCCATGCGGTCTGCCCTTTGAAATGACCACTCCAACGGGGGCGGCGATCGTCGCGGAGCTTGTCGATGAGTTTGGTCCGATGCCGTCCATTCAGGTTTGCAGAATCGGTTATGGTTCTGGTCAACGGGAAATGCCTGACCGGCCGAACCTGCTCCGAGTTCTGTTGGGCTACGAAGTGCCTGGGAAAAAGACATCGCCAAGCTCACCGTTCGATGAATCCAGAGAAACAGACCAAATCTGTGTCTTGGAAACGAATCTCGACGATGTCAGTGGGGAGCAAATAGGTTTTGCAATCGAGATGGCTTGGAAGAATGGAGCATTGGATGTTTTTACGATTCCCATTCAAATGAAGAAGAATCGACCAGGTGTCTTGCTTACCGTTCTGTGTCGTAGAGAAGATGCGAAGCGACTAGAAGAAATCTTGTTTGAGCATACTGGCACTTTAGGAATTCGACATCGGAAGCAGTTGCGTTCGATCATTCCTAGAGCCGAGATTGAAATCGAAACGCCATGGGGGGCTATTTCTGGCAAGGTTGCTATGCTACCGAGTGGTGATGTGGATTTCTCACCCGAGTATGACCATTGCCGAGAAATTGCCTCGGCCAATGGTCTCCGATTGGTCGAGGTCATCGATGTTGCAAAGGAATCCTTTGCCATTCAGAAGAAAAAGCGTACTCCCGTTGCAGTCTCAAAGGCACCTGAAGTTCAAACTTCATCCGAACCAGATGCAATCCAGACAACGAGTAACACCACCATCAATCAGGTTTTTCAACAAGCCGCTGCGGAAGACGAATGGATCGCCAATTCTGAGCTTTCTGGCGAGTCGAGTCCCCCCTGCGTTCCGACTCCTGCTATACAAAAAACTTCGGAACGTCCTGCGACCGACCAGGAAGCTATGTATCGATGGGATAGCTCCCCGTGGGAATAGCGATCTTTTGAGTTCAGACAACTCGCCAAAGCTGAAAAATCTAGGTAGGCTGCGACCGTTGGCCAGGCTGCGATTCACTCCCTGCATAATGGATCAGATCTGGACCCATTGGCTCAGGTCAATAACCCGTGCAATGGACGCAAGCTAAAGTCAAAATCTGACATTGTGTGTCCTGCTCGCGGCTACGTGGGGCCGCGAAAACGTTTCGACCAAGTTGAAATCGACCAAAAGATTCCTAATGCCGAACGTTACGCTATACTAGAGTAACACGATGTCTTCTCATCTCTTCAAGCAACTCGGCCGTGCGAACATGGATAGGTTTCATTCATATCGTTCTTCGTACCAAACTGTTGGTCTCAGAGCAAAGACACTTTCAAGACTTTGTTGGTCGATCGCAGGTGTGATCGTTCTAGTCGAATCCAATTCAGTGCAATGCGTCGCGGAGGAACCTTCAAGGCGATTCTTGGAACGATTGAAGCAAGAACGGATGTTCGAGGTTGGTCTAAAGTATTTGGAGCTTGCAGAGAAAAGAGATCGTTTACCAGACAGCTTCAAGGCAGATCTTGCTATCGAGAGAATTCTGCTAGAGCAAGAGTCTTTACCTAACCTAAAGTCGCCAAAGCTCGTCGAAGAACGTATGACCTCGATTGAGTCAGGCCTAAAGTCGTTCATTGAATCGTCTCCAAAACATCCTCGCAGAAGCGAAGCGCAAACTCGATTGGGAGATGTGCTTCGGTCGCGTGCCGAAGCTGCTATCGAAGAAAGTGAAGCAGAAACAAACCAGACGAGAGTTTCCGAGCTAAAGGCAAAGGCTCGTCAATGGTTTCTCGACGCCAATAAACTCTATGTAAGTATCAACGAAGAGCTGAAGCCAATTCTTGAGGGCTTGGCAGGGAACCGAGCACAATCCGAAGAGGAAATTCAACTCCGTGAAAAGTATCGCGCAGATTATCGGCAAGCGGAGATACTGCAAGCAAAAACACTCGAGTTTGTAAGTCAGACCTACGACAAAGATTCGGCTGAATGGCGCAGTTGGTTAGAGAAATCAGAAAAGAAGCTTTCGGAGATTGTCGACAAAACCTCAGGCGCGAAAGAGGCTGGCCGACGTATGTTGAGCTTGCTCTATCGAGCTCAAGTTCAAGCCAAACTGGGAAAATGGAAAGAGGCTCGCGAGAGTTTCACTCGAGTTGCGGATGTGAATGAGGGTGGGATCTTTCGAACCTGGAAGATTGAATCGATTGCAGGGCTGATTCGATTGGATCTATTGGACTCTCCACCGAAGTATGAACCGGCCATCCAACGTGGTGTGGATGCACTCAAGTCTGCTTCGAACCAAGAAAAAAGCGAACCACATTGGATTGATTTGCAGATGGCATTGGTGGAAGCCAGAATTGCATGGGGGAAAACGCTCGACGAGAAGAAGGATGACGGCTTAGTTCGCAGCAATCGTCGAGACACCCGGGAGATTCTTCAATACCTTTTCAAAATTCGCGGACCTCATCAGGAGTTGGTAAAGAAACAGTTGGCTGCCATCGGGTTGGATTCGGTGGCGCAGAAGGAGACTGATGAAAAGTTCCCAGAGCCAAAGAACTTTGAAGAAGCGATCGCTCAGGCTCGCAATCGCCTTGATCGCGCAGAAAATGCCGAAAAGACTCTTTCGCTTGCGAAAGACGAAGAATCAAGAAGTCAGATCATGGAAGCTATTGCCAATGATCGAACGCAAGCGATTGTCGGTTACCAGAAGTCTCTGCGGTTGTATAGCGAATCGGATTCTCGCGAGGATCTTGTGGAAGCGAAGTACTTGATCGCTTATCTCTACCTACGCACAGAACAGTACTGGCAAGCGTTGGCACTATCACAAGCCATCGTTCGAACCGATCGCGGAACGGACAAGGCGCAGAAAAGTGGTGGGTTCGCTTTAGTGGCCTTGACGAAACTTATTGCTTCACGTCCAGAGGAAGAGAAAGCAGCATTGCTTCCCGCTCTTGAGTCGTTGGCAAAGAATCTGTTGGACACGGCGCCAGGTAGCGAAGAAAGTAAAAACGCACTTGATACATTGATCAAGCTAGCGATTATCAACAAACAATACGACAAGGCCGTCGAGTACGTAAAGCTTGGCGGAAATCGTGGGAGTGGTGCTAGCATCCTGGGGCAATTATTCTGGCGAGACTATCAGCTAAATCTCATTCAACACAAGAAAAACAAAACGCCAGAAACCGACGATGACAGACGATTGAAGCAGCAAGCGGAAGAATTGCTTAAGGCAACATGGGATGCATTGGATCCGGATCAAGCCGACGCGGCTTTGATTTCCGGCGTCAATGCACTCGCGAATCTTTACTTAATGTCCGACCGACTCGCCGATGCCAAATCCGTGATTGATGATCCGAAAAAAGGCGCCATTGTACTGGTGAAGGCGAATGGAGAGATTGAGAAGAAAGACATACTCGAAGCTTACAAATTGCAATTGCAATCGATGGTTCAATCTGCTGGCAGTCAGGGTGGTACACCTTTAGAAGCAGTAACGGTCACTTCAATCGTTGACCGTATGAAATCATTGTCTGCAGGGCAAGATGTGTTGCTCACCAACGCACTTCGAAGTCTTGCTTCGTCGATCGGTACGAAGATCGAATCCACAAAAGACATTGGCGAGCAAGCTAAACTTGGAAATGCTTTGGCCGTTTTGGTGCAACAGCTTGTTTCGGTTACTTCGGATATAGGTATTTTGGATTCGGCAGGAAGTTCTGTACTAGAATCCGCTAGAAATTTGGCAAAGCTGCCTGGTCTTGCTGAGCAATCGAAGACACTTATGGCTGTTGCCGAACAAGCTTATTCCAAAATCGCGTCAGCAACAGACGAAGAACTTAAGGCAGCGAATCGGAATCCCCTCGAAGTACGAATTCGATTGGCGATGAGTAAAACCGGTGTCGGAAAGTGTGAGGAATCTCATCAACTTTACTTGGATATGCTAAGCAAATCACCAAAGAATCTTACCATTCAAATGGAGGCGGCACGCAATCTCCAAGCTTGGTCTGGTTCCAAAGACACCGCGCTCTTGAAGAGAGCTTGGGCAGGTTCAGACCCAAACACAAACAAGGAGAACATCATTTGGGGATGGAACAAAATTGCTCAAATGACTGGTGGAAAGATCAATGATTTTAAAGAGGCATATTTCGAAGCCAGGTACAATCTGGCCCTTTGTATTCGTCTGGAAGGGTTAGCGTCCCAGAATCCAGAAGTTCGCCAAAAGCAACTCAACAAATCCACAGAAGTGATTCGAGGGACTCGCCTGTTGCAGCCTGAGTTGGGGACGCCCGAGTTCAAACAGAAGTTTGAACTGTTAGAAACAGAAAACAGTCGAGATCTCAATCGGTAGGATCGTTCATTTAACTTCGTTTGGCAACCATTCACTTTCATTCACATTGAAACGCAATATGTCTCTGCACCGTCTGGTTTTTCCATCCCCATTTTTGATTCTCATTCTGTGCTCCACAATTTCATTCGCGCAGGACAAGGACCGCGTCTTCCCGACTAAGGGTGGTGTCGCGGCCACGGGAAAGATCATCGAACGCACGAAAGATAAAGTGGTCATCGAGAATTCCAAGGGAACTCCGCAGAACTATGCTACCAACGAGATCCTAAGAATCGTCTTCGATGGAGAGCCTCCGCAACTCTCTCGTGCAAAAGACAGTATTGTCCAGGCTCAATACGATCAGGCCAAGGACGAGTTGAGCAAAGTCGTGATGGACTCGCTGAAGTCTGAGGACATGAAAGAAGAGTATCTATTTTACAAAACCTATTTGGCAGGTGCTCAAGCGCTTCGGGGACAAGGGGATCCAGCAGAAGCGTCCAAGGCGATACTGGCTTGGGCTGGCAAGTATCGAACATCCCACAATTTTTATGCAGCTTCAGAAATGCTTGGAAGTCTTGCGATTGCATCCGGGACGCCCGATCAGGCTGCAAAATTCTTCGGGGCGTTTGCCAGTGCACCTTTCGCTGATTACAAGCTACGCGGCAGTTTTCTTCAGGGGAAAGCGTTGATGCTCCTCAAGCAGAATGCGGAGGCGAAAGCGAAGTTTGCGATTGTGACGCAAGCGAAAGTCTCGGATCCGCCTTCGCTGAAGTTGCAGAAACTAGCTGCGATTGCGACTTTTAAGTGTGATGCGGCGGACGGAAAGCCGGACCAAGCGATCATGGCGCTGGAAAAAATGGTCGACGAAGGGGATTCGACGGATGCGGAATTGTTCGCCGATTTGTACAACACGATCGGCTCAATCCATCAAAGTCAGAATAACCACTATGAGGCCGTGCTTTCTTTCCTAAAAACGGACTTGCTCTACTCATCCCAGGCTGAAGCCCATGCTGAAGCACTGTACAATCTGACCCAACTGTGGACGAAAGTCGGAGAGCCGCTACAGTCGACCGATGCAAAATCTCGGTTGGCAAAGCTTTACCCAACTTCTCCATGGGTCAAGAAATAGTAGAAAAGAGAAACTTGGCGGCAAACACAAATGTCCCTAAGAATTCGAAAGTGTTGAGTACTACAAAGTACTCAGAATTGTTTACACGATAACCTCATCGCCTTGTCCGAACACATACGGTAGAAGTCTCGGAGACCTTCATGCAGCTCTATTCGCAATTTTCAAAGATTCCCATTGGTCTTCGAACTACAGT
>JAJTID010000242.1 GCA_021300155.1 Pirellula sp. | reverse complement strand
GGAGCCAGATACTGAAGCCAAATCGTGTTGGCTGGTGAGCCTACCGTTACAGCACAGAGAAACGATAAATTCATCGTCACAAAGCAGAGGGCCATTGGGATCATCCCAATCTTCCAACTGACTTTTCGAACGAGCGGCAACAGTAGTGTCAGGGCAAACAATGCTCGCCAAAAGGCGATCGCCAATCCTCGCGTCTCCTTCGGCCAGACAGATAGTGGTTCGAGTTGCGTAAAGAAGCCGCTGGAGCTCCACAAAACCGATGCGGTGACAACCAGCAATAACCCAAACCACTTCGATACCGGTGGTGTCGTGATATTAATAGATCCTTCTATCGAACGTTACTCAGTCGCTTTGGACGTTTCCTCAATATACCACACTCGATCGCTAGGTATGTAGCTCAAATGTCCGTCTGGATGTTCTAAGACCAGCCATTTCGCTGCTGCATCGGGGGTTGTTTCGCTTCCTGTTTCGTTTGGCAAAAATTCAGAGAATCCTCGCATGCGGCATGCCTTGAGAACCATTGAGCCGCCCGTCGCATCATTGACAACATGGAAATCATGCTCTCCCTCTAACCTAAGTCGTTTCGGGACGCGAGGTGTTTCGCCACGAGGCTCGCTGTTAGGTTGGTTCGATGAATTCACTCGAGAGCGAATCGCCTTGTCCACGCTTCGACGAGGGGGAATTCGATTATCAAAACGGTCGTCCGAATGTCCATTCAATCGATGGCTCGCAGGTCGTCGTTTCTTTTTGACTGGTCTCGGAGGCTCATCGCCAAACAACCAACTCCAACGTTTTTTAGATTTCATCGCTTTCTAACTATATTGAGTTGGATCGAATGTATCACTGACCGAAGTTTAATCGAGACGATGGACCGGCTGCGAGCCGCCGTCGCCTTTTTATGCCGTCGCCTTTTTTATCAGGAGTAGTGCTATCTAGATTAATTTGACAGACAAGAAATGCAATCTTCGTCTAATTCGCCATGGATAGGGGGCCGTGTACAAAATCTCCAGCACTATCAAAACGACTCGTTGTCGAGCGATTGTAGAAGCGGATCCTGTTTGGGTTGACCGGGGATGACCTGCGTAATACTCACCTTGCTCTTCTTGAGTTCATCAATCTGTGCCGCCATGCGTTGGAGTAGCGTTGCAATCTCATTGCCTGCAGCCTCTCCCAGGTGTACGGTGAGTGCTTTCCGGGCGCTAAAGGACAGGCCTAATTCATCTTTTTTCATACGGTCACTTATTTCAAATACGGATGCTCGGTTATTCGACGGTTACGCTTTTCGCAAGATTTCTTGGTTTGTCGACGTCGCATCCTCGAAGGACTGCTATGTGATAGGCGAGGAGCTGAAGTGGAATGGACGCAACGATGGGTTGCAGGAAATCTTCGACGTATGGAATCTCGATCACGTCATCGACCAAACTAGTTAGTTTGTCGTCCAATTCATCCACGATGGCAATTACTGGACCGCGACGTGCTTTCACTTCTTGTAGGTTGCTCATCACCTTGTCATAGACAGTTGACCGCGACATGATGAAGACCGACGGAGTGTTCTCGTCGACAAGAGCGATCGGCCCGTGCTTCATCTCAGCTGAAGGATATCCCTCCGCGTGAATGTAGCTGATTTCTTTTAGCTTGAGCGCACCTTCCAATGCAGTCGGGAAGTTGTAGTTGCGTCCCAAATACAGGAAGTTCGTTGCGTCTTTGTATTTGGCTGCGACCTGTTGGACCTGAGCATCGCACTTTAACGCTTGCTCAACCATCTCCGGCAAGTTCTCCAACTGATCGATGATGCGCTGCCCAGCTTCGAAGCTAAGATGACGCAATCGACCAAAGTAAAGTGCCAACATCGAAAGAACGCAAAGTTGCGATGTGAAGGCTTTCGTCGACGCCACCCCAATCTCAGGGCCTGCGTGCAAGTAGATTCCGCCATCGGCTTCTTGAGCAATACTACTCCCGATGACATTACATATGGCGAGGGTATGATGGCCTTTTCGCTTCATTTCTCGAAGCGCCGCTAATGTGTCCGCTGTTTCACCGCTCTGCGTGATACCGAAGATCAATGTGTCGTGATCTACAGGCGGATTTCGATATCTCAACTCACTCGCGTACTCGACCTCAACGGGTAATCTGGCAAGCTCTTCGATGAGATACTCTCCGACCAAGGAGGAGTGCCAACTCGTTCCGCACGCAGTCAGGATCAAACGATTCACACCACGCAACTGAGCAGGTGTTAGGTTCAATCCACCGAATTTTGCGGTCGCATTTTCTCGATCCAAGCGTCCTCGCATTGCATTGCGAAGCGACGTTGGTTGTTCGTAGATCTCCTTCAGCATGTAATGGGCAAAGCCATCGTTCGAAACATCCTGAGAGCGATTCTCTAAGATTCGCACTTCAGGACGGATTCTTCCTTGGTCTTTATGCAACACTTGAATCGAGTCTTGGGTCACCACCGCAATTTGGTGGTCTGCAAGAAAAATGATTCGCTCGGTATGGCCAACCAACGGTGAAGTATCGCTCGCGATAAATTGTTCACCACGCCCCACCCCGAGAACCAACGGGCTTCCGCATCTCGCGGCTACCAATAGATCCGGGCGATCTCGAAACATAACGACGAGCCCGTATGTGCCTCGAAGCTGTGCGACTGTTTCGCGAACCGCTTCAACAAACACAGCATTCGGTCCTTCAACCAATGGAACGCCACCTTCGGTCGATGGAGCATCCAATAAGCTTTTCAATCGGTCGGCAACCAAGTGAGCTATCACTTCAGTATCGGTAGCAGATTGAAAGACATATCCCTTTTCGATGAGAACTTCTTTCAGAACCTGATAATTCTCGATCACCCCATTGTGTACGACTGCTACAACGCCGCGTCCCCCGAGATGCGGGTGTGCATTCTCAGTTGTTGCTGGTCCATGCGTAGCCCAACGCGTATGTCCAATTCCGATCGATCCAACGATGGGCGTGCTGTCGAGTTGCTCCGATAATCGATCGATTCGACCGACGGCTCTACTTACTTGGAAACTACCTATGGATGGAGGGAGTGTGGCTACACCAGCACTGTCGTAGCCCCGGTACTCAAGACGGCGAAGTCCGGAAATCAGAAACGGCGTGGCTTCTTTTTTTCCAACATAGGCAACGATTCCGCACATAGGTATTGCTCAAAGAATGGTTGAAGATTGGGAATAGCGAGAATGGTACGAGACGCCAACCCTACGTCACAAGTAACGCCGCGAGGATTCCAATTTTAAGCTTGAGGTGGAAATTTGAAATGCAACAAGCCCGGGACGTCTTTCCCGCGACATAATCCCTACGACCGGACTATTGGAATATTGGTAAAACGGAACTTTAGCAGACACGGTCGACAAAAGTCAGGTTTTGGCCGTAGCTTGGGACCATTGTCCCGAGCGGATGGATTTTGCATGGAGCAATCACAGGCTGGGACAATAGTTCTTTCTTGCCCTGACTTTTGCCGGCGTTGTCTTAGTGAGAGACGGGACCGCTAACGTCCTAGAAGGGTCGTCCAAAATTGAAGCTAGGTCCGAATCCATATCCAGGCCCATAGCCGAAACCGCCCGTGCCAACGGAAATACCTATGTTGACTCCAGGACGTGCGATAGGCGTGTAAACCGGCATCGGGCGGTACGATGGTACTGCCCTGTAGGCCGGTACCGGATTGTAGATCGCGACTGGCGATCGATAGACTCCAATGGCAGCCACTGGCTGATAGACAACAGCAGGTCGAGCAACGACCACAGGTTGAAAAACTGTCGCACTGCGGTACACAGGCGATCGGAAAGCAGGTAATCGATAACGTGGCCCGTGCGCATCGACATTGCTTGCGGCCCCGAATAAGACCGCTAAACCCAACGTAGCAACCATTCGATTCATCATTTCCGCACTCCCGGCATAGATTGAGTTTTGATAGGCATTCCGGCAATGGTAGCGTTCGTTATCCTCAAGACAAGTGACTTGTGGCTGCTAGCATATTTACGAGTTCGTTGAAAACTCAACCATTTTTTTCCTGGAGTCGGCTAGAAGTCGATCGTAATCGTAGTTTTCCATATCTTCGCCTACCAGCTCGACCTCATAAAACCCGCTGTACTCGTACGATTCGATCACTTGCACAATCGACGAAAGTGGAAGATATCCTTCACCTAGCATGCATCGATTCTGTTCACCCACTGGAGCCCCGCGAGCGTCACCGAGTTGCACGAGTCGAATCAAAGGAACAATGGAGGGAAGCCAGTCGATAACGTTTTCGTCTTGCCCCAGATGGTAACTGTCGAAAACGATTCCCAAATTCGGCTGGCCTATTTTGGCGATGACATCCAACGTATCGGGGATCGATGTAAGAAACGTGAAGTCTTGAGCGCAGCCAATGTGCATCGGTTCAACTGCCAATTGCACGCCGACGGCACTGGCTGCTTCTGCTAACTCCTTCAAGGCGCCGGTGAGTAGTCTTTTGGCATGATTTCTAGTGTGTCCTGATCTGCTGCCAGCGAGAATTACCAAAGAATTCGCATTCAAGGCAGATGCGAGTTCAATGGCGTCCAAGCCATCATGCATCGCTTCGCGAAATGTTCTTCCATCATGGCCGGTAAACCCCCCCGCCCAATGAAGCGATGAGACTTTCATGCCGTGCTCTTCGAGAAAGTCGGCCCCCTTCTCCTCGCCATAATCTGCAAGCTTCAGTCGCCAAATTCCCATCGCCTCAAACCCATGAGATCGATACCGCAAAACATCTTGTTCAAAACTCCAACGAAACGTGGATACTTCTGCAACTGACAATCGTGACGTCCAGGGGCTTGGCATGCGATGGCGTTGGATCGAGAGTAGAGTGTGAATCAAATGAAGACGACCGAGACTGACGAATCAATTTCTTGCTCACCAGCGGGGTCGCAAGTATGCACAGCTTTGAAGGAAAGTAAAGCATCCCCCCAAAAGATGCTTGCGCTGTTTGCTAGCAGCGAAACAAAAGAATCTCAATTTCAACGCAGGCTTGTTGCAATGTGGAAATGGGAGCGATAAATTGAAGCGCGTTGGAGGTTATGCCGACAACATTCAGCGTGATCGAGATAGGACGCGGACTATCACTAGCCTTCAGTTACCACTAACTTTGAGTTACACCACGAACGACTTGCGAGACTTTTTGTCGCGATAGTCTGATTGAGATTCTATTGAGTTTAGATCCTCGTTCACTTTGTTCGCCTGGAACGTGTTTCTTTTCGAAGACGACATCCGTTTGGGAATGATGATTGACGGGCGACGCTTTCTTACGGTGAAGACGCCTTGTTGGGGTGATTTGGATAGCTGCATCATTTGCTTCGGAATACCGAGGCCACATAAGCTTGGAGCAACACTATGGAAATGAATTTTTTTGAGTCCGCGAAGTCAGGGATTCGTTCCACGCAAACTCTGAACGTGGGAGTTGGTCCCAGGGACCGCCAGACAATCGCGTTGATCGACCTGGCTATTCGAACCGGGAAAAATTCTCCTGCCGGTCTTGCCGACAGTAGGCTCGATGGGGCACTTCGCAAATTGGATGGTTTGACCCTACTGGAGTGGTGCGTCCGTCGTTTGAGTGAATCCACGCTCATCGATTGTATTGTGGTAACTGGTCCGCCCGAGTACCGAGACCGCATCAGCAAGACGGGTCTTTGCAATGCTCGCTGGGCACCTAGTACCTACGAAACACCCTCGCAACGTGCCATGGAGGTTGCCTTGCGGTTTTCCGCAGAGTGGGTTGTTTTCGCAAGCCCTCTTTGCCCATTTACAGACCCCACTCTTCTCGATCGGCTCGTATCCCGTGGGTGGGCCAATCCCGATGTAGACTTCGTGGGATTTCTATCGCCGTCGCGTCCTAGCTTTTCCCTTCAATCCCTCGGTTTGGTGGGTGAGATGTGCTCGAGAAGAGGGCTCGAAAAGCTGGAAGAGAACAACCTTTGGGAGGAACCTTGCGACGTTCCTGACCTCGTTCGTAGAAATCCAGGCATCTTCGTTACGAAACTTATCCCCTTGCCAGAACAATTGTCCTCACGAGATTTTCGGTTTCAGCTCGAAACCGTGGCCGATCGAGACCGTGCTGCCTCGTATTTGGAAGTCGCTGGGGATGATCTTTCTTGGCAAAAACTTGCCCAGGTAGCGGACCGATTCGCTTAGGACTCGTACGAACGACTCGACAGTTTCTACCCAACCGCTAAAACTTGGAGCTTTCGAATAACTCCTAGTAAAGGTTTGGGTACATGCGGCCATACAATGTGTGCGGGCTCGGGAATGCGATCGTCGACATCTTTATCGAAGTCTCCGACGACGAGTTTGCAGGGCTGCAATTTGAACGCGGAACCATGCGATTGGTAGAGGCTGCGGAACAAGCCGATCTCCTAGCAGCCATGGGTCAGAGCAAACATGAACTCCGACTCGTCAGTGGAGGTTCTGTTGCCAACTCTATCATTGGATTATCCCAACTTGGCGGCCGCGGTGCATTCATCGGTTGCGTGGGTGATGATCGCTACGGACTTCACTATGCGGAAGAGTTTGGTGATCTGCGAATCAATATCGGTAACCCCGTCATCGTCGGAGAAACCACAGGAACCTGTTTGGCAATCATCACTCCAGATGCGGAACGCACAATGCGTACCTGCCTGGCTGTCTCAAGTCATCTTGCTGCGAAACACGTAGACGCACGTAGAATCGAAGAATCAGAATGGCTCTTTATCGAGGGATATGTCTTCGCGAATCCAGAGACAGGTCAGCATGCGATTCGCGAAGCCATTCAATGTGCCAAACGATCTGGGACCAAAGTTGCCATCACGTGCTCCGATGCTTTCATTCCACAAGTGTTTGGGGATGCGTTGCGTGAATCGCTTAAGAGTTGCGATCTCTTCTTTTGCAATGCCCCAGAGGCCATGGCGCTTACTCAAACGTCCGATAGCGCTGCAGCTTTTGGTGCACTAAAGGTTATGGTACCGAACTGCGTAGTAACGGACGGACCTAATGGAGCCTACGTTTTCTTCGAGGGAGCCGAATGCCACGTTCCTTCGTTCCCATGCCAACCGAAAGATCTCACCGGTGCAGGAGATATGTTCGCCGGGGCGTTCCTGTACGGCATTACCCATGGATATGCTCCATCGGTCGCAGCACGCGGTGCAAACTACCTGTGCATGAATGTCATCGTCCAAGTAGGAGCGAGATTGATCGCAGATGCCCCTACACTCTGGCAGGAAGCTCTAGAAGATTATCGCGCCGACGATGTTGGCGGTTGAATTTTTCACGAGATACATGTTTCTACTTACTTCTACTTTGACATAGCGTAGCTTGGGACCATCTGTCCCGAGCGGATGGATTTTGCAAGGAGTTATTGACGGTCGGGAGAATAGTCCCAGCCTATATTGACTTTTGTTGGCTGTGCCTGTCGAGGGTGCTTTCGATCATTCTCCTAAGCATCGTACCCGCGTCAGGCAGTAGATTCGGATTGCATCCTCAATAACGCTGTCCGAAATGCTACAATCGTCGGTTACCTCTCGCGCGGCGCACATCAACCAGCGGCGTCGCTCTGATTGATTCCATTTGTTTCGCCATTCTTTTTGTGAGGTCTTGTCCATGCTTCGCCGTTATCGCGGTTCTCTTTCGCTCGGTGTCTTGCTTTCCTTGCCACCAGCGTTGGTCTTGTCGCCTTTGTTTATTCCCTCTGCAGAACTATTGGCATGGGACGACTCTACTCCCGTGAAAGTGGCAACCGTCGAGGGCGTCACGGAGTATCGGTTTCCGAACGGTGCCCGTGCTGTTTTGTTTCCCGAGCCATCTAGGCAATCGATCTCGGTCAACATGACGGTGCTGGTCGGCTCAAGGCACGAAGGTTACGGGGAAGCCGGAATGGCGCACTTGCTCGAACACCTGGTTTTCAAAGGAACGCCAACATTTCCTGATGTTCCGAAATCGCTACGAGACCACGGAGCGAACTTCAATGGGACCACGAACTCCGATCGAACCAACTACTTCGAAACGCTACCTTCCAGCGATGAGAATTTGGAGTTTGCAATCCATTTGGAATGCGATCGGCTCATGAATAGTTTCATCAAGCGGGAAGACTTGATGTCCGAGTTTACAGTCGTGCGTAATGAATTCGAACGGGGGGAAAACAGTCCCCAGGGTATACTTTCACAACGAGTTCAAGCCGTTGCTTACGAATGGCACAACTATGGAAAGTCAACGATCGGAAACCGATCTGACATCGAACGAGTTCCCATCAACAACCTCCAAGACTTCTACAAAAAGTACTACCAACCTGACAATGCCGTACTCATCGTTACGGGTAATTTTGAGGAAGCCAAGGCACTGAAACTGATCACCAAGTATTTGGGCTCCATTCCAAAGCCCACTCGTAAACTGGACGCACCTTATACCGAGGAACCTCCCCAAGATGGTGAGCGATTCGTCTCGCTCAAGCGAGTCGGTGCCGTTGGCTCTGTGATCGCTGCCTACCATATGCCTTCGGGTTCGCATCCCGACTGGGCTCCTTTAACGATTTTGGGAAGTGTTCTGTCCGAGGACAAAGTCGGAAGACTGGATGCTCTGCTTGTTGAGTCCAAGATTGCAACCAGCGCTTCTGCAAGCGCCGACAATTCCTACGATCCAGGTCTGTTCACATTGTTTGCTCAGCCAACCGACGGCAACTTGGAAGTGTTGCGCCAAAAGTTGCTTGAGATTATGGACACCGTGGGATCGGAGCCCTTTTCGGAAGAAGCCATAGATCGAGCGAAAGTGCGAGCCAAGCGACGAACGGATCAACTTCTTTCGAGTGCCACAGCTATGTCGAGCGCACTTAGCAGCGCTGCTGCAATCGGCGATTGGAGACTCCTTTTTCTTCAACGCGATCGGATTGCGCAAGTCACGGCTGCCGATGTCAATCGAGTGGCCCAGACTTATTTTCCAGAATACAACCGAACCGTTGGCGTCTTCTATCCCACCGATGTGCCAAAGCGTTTAAGCATTCCTGCGGTGGAATCGATTGCCAACGTGGTCAAAGACTATAAGGGTGGCAAAGCGATTGAGTCCGGTGAAGCTTTCGAGCCGACGCCCGAGAATATCGATGCGCGTACAAAGACGATTGAGATCGATGGGCTCAAGATATCTTTATTGCCGAAAAAGAATCGTGGTCAGACAGTCTCGATGACGATGTCTCTTCGTTACGGCAACGAGGAATCGCTCGCGAACAAAACTACTGCTGCTGGTTTAATCGGCGGGATGCTGATGGCCGGCACCAAAAAACTCGATCGCCAAGCGTTGCAAGAACAAATGGACAAAATTGGCGTTCAGATTTCTGCAGGTGCCGGTGGCGGAGGGCGCCGTGGAGGTCGTGGCGGCGGCGGCGGAAGCCGGGCCGGGCAATTGGCTTTCTCAATGGAAGCAAAACGCGAATCTGTTGTTCAAGGAATCGAACTACTTGGACAGATCCTTCATGAACCTGCGTTTCCTAAAGATGATTTCGAGCAAATGAAGACACGGACCATCAGTCGCATGCAGTCCATGATGACAGAGCCTGATGCTCTTTCAGGCGACCGGCTGGGACAAGCTCTCTCGGATTATCCTAGAGGAGATGTTCGGTATGTACCGTCGATGCAGGAGGCGCTTTCGGAGTTGAGTCGTGTCCAGTTGGACGAAGTTATCGAAATTTATCGAAGACAAGTCTCCGGGCGAAACGCAGAGATCGCAGTTGTCGGTGATTTTGAGATGGAGCCTGTCGTCGAGGCGATCAAGCGAGAACTCCTCGACTGGAAATCCGAAGTCCCATTTCGTGCGATTGAACGGGATGCTCGAAAAGAATTGGCTGGCAATAAAGATAGTATCTCAACACCGGATAAGGCGAACGCCGTTTTCATGGCCGGAATGTCTTTTCCACTCAACGAAGAAAGTGCCGATAGCATCGCGCTTGAGATTGGAAACTTTATTCTTGGAGGGGGTACGCTTTCCTCAAGATTGGGAGATCGGATTCGGCAAAAAGAAGGACTGTCGTACGGCGTGAGCTCATCACTTTCCACTCCTGCGCGAGGAACCGATGCTCGCTTTACGATCAATGCGATCACTAACCCGATGAACATCAACGCAGTGGAAACAGCAGCCATGGAAGAACTGAAACGTTTCATTGATGCGGGCCCTACCGATGCGGAAATGACCGATGCAAAGAAAGCTTTCTTGGAAGCGATCAAGGTCTCGCGTACGGGTGACAGTGCAATCGCAAGTCAAATGGTATCGAATCTTTACTTGGGCCGAACCTTTGCCTATTCCAAAACGCGTGAAGAACAGATCAACAATCTTACCGCCGATGAAGTCCGTGCTGCCTTCAAGAAGTATATCGATCCGAGCAAGTTGATTGTGTTGCGAGCGGGTGATTTCAAGTAAGCGTTAAAATGTGTTGGATTAGTGGATTGGCCGGGATTCTCCCCGTCAATCCACTTCATTCTTGAGTTCGCACCTCGCAGAATCGATGCCGTGACTCATTCCGCGATTGCTAACACAGGTTACTACGCCGCTAGTCAGCGTAGGCACGTAGCCACAACCAGACGGCCTCATGTCGGTGCGACGGTCCGTCACGTCAATCCGGATTTCTTCAAGGTTGTTGCATAGTATGGAAGACTGGATTTTTGATAGTAAACGCCTAATGGTTGGTTTGGTGCATTTGGACCCAAGAAGGGTTTCAAGTAAGCAGTCCAAACTCTGCGCCTACTTTGGGACGTGGAATCGGAATGGCATTAAGCCTCGAAAGCCAAAGGTATTTCGCAGCGAGTTTGACCATGTGTTGCTATTTCATCGCCCGTTCACCGACAAATCGTTCGAATACGATGTATGCAACAAACTGGTACTTTCCGGAGTCTCACTTGATGACTATTCAGTCTTCAAATCCGTGATGATGAAAATGGAGTTTGTCCTACGCGATCTTTGGATACGTTGGGCACTATCGGAAAGAGTTGGAGAATCATACAAATGCGGCTTCGACAAATATCGGAAACGAGAAGAGTTAAACGTTGCTCAAGAGGGAGAATGGTTTGGAATTAGTAATTTCTTTTCATGCCTATCTCCAAGTAATCCACAAGGTGAAGATCGAGAATTGCTTAGAGACTTCAATCTGGTTTGTGAAAAAATAGACGATCCTCGCGCTCAAGAACTTTATCACAGTACGGGAAGTGTCGACGGGCTTTCCTTGGCGTCTGGCCTTGAGGTTCTTGATCTGATGATCGAGCATCTCGGACCTCGATACGGATCGCCGTCCCAGATCAAATTATCTTTCTCGCCCTTTGATCTCTATGATCCTGATCCGCACGAGTTGTTTGCGCGCGGTACGCGATTGGGTGCGGACATTTGGCATATTTGGGAAAACAATTGGACGGCACCCAAAGGTTTTGATCGCTTTGCCCTGCCTGTGGATGCTTCCGAGATTCGTGCCTATCCCATGATCAACGTAAAATCAACTCACCGCTTGTTTGGATTGGACTATGCCATCAATGTGGTTCATGTTCGAGGAGAGTCGTTCGTGGAAGTGCAGGCGTACGATGCACCGGAACTAATGCAGATGACGGCCGACGTACTTGGTGCTCCTGTCGATGTCTGGGATGGTCCCCTTGAGGATCGATTCGGTTGGTATGGAGATGCCTCGAAAGGAACTACACATCGCCTAGAGCCAGCTGTGATCAAGACAGAGCCAACAAAGCATGAGACACAAACAAAGGCGACTCCCGTAGAAACCGTTGAGAAAGCGTTTGTTATCTCCCCCAAGGTTCGAAAGCTGTCGCATGATGGTAAGAATCGGGAAGTACATTCTGTCTACAGACGACCCGTGGCTGTGGAATCCTCTATGCCTAAGCTGCGAGTAGTTGCAGTGATCAAAGACATCGATCTCGACGGCGATATGTATCCTGCTCGGAGTCTTCGTGAACACTTCGGGCACGACAACGCTGAAGAATCGTTCGACTGGTCCAGCTACTCCCGAGAAACCCAAAACAAAGCGTGCCAATTGGCGCAAATCTCCTCGCCTTCGATCTTTGTAGCGGAGATGAACAGACTTTGGGATAAGCTCGACGTCAAAGTGCAATCTGAGCTTGTTTTGCTACTCCAGTTATCGAATTATCGTATTACCGAGGTCAGTCTGTCGTCGTCAGACCGTAAGAAGTTGAGCAAGGCGATCGGCAGTGCTAAGGTTACTCCGAAGACAGATGAGTGGATCGCTACACTGCTCAACCAAACATGCGAATGATGCAGTAGCCTAAAAGCCTACAAGAGGAACCCATGATCGTTGTACCTGTGAAGATTGATTGGAGTGAATTCACTTCCAAGATAAAGACCAACTGTGACACTTGGACAAAACCGTTGTCTGAGGGTACATGTAATTTTGAAGAACTCGACGAAGACTACCAGTACGAGAGCTTTGCTGAACTAGGCAGAGGACTAGCAAAGCATCTCGACGAGCCATACGGAAAAGCAGTTCGTTGGATTACCAGTTTGCTTGAAGAGGCTGGTGAGGGAATCGACCTTTTCGAGTATTGTGAACCCATGAATTTGGAAGATGTCGGTGTGCCCGCTTACAGTCCCGAAGAAATGGCAGGGCTGTTCGAGCAAGCAAAGGTCTGTAGTGAACCCGCCTTTGGAGATCAGATCAAACGTGCATGGAGCAAGTTACCCGAGTCCTCCTTGGAAGATCATGACGTTACTGCGGACCAGTTCTTGCACAACGTAAGCTGCTGGGCGCGAATATTACTAGAGCTAGAAAGAGATCATTCAGTTCTCGGATTCAGTATTCTTTAGGCAAATATACGAATAGGGAGAGAGAATTCTAGCCGGGGAAGACATTGATGACTGTTTGCGTAGCTAAAGTCGTGCCGCGAAGTCTTAGTTACTGCGAAATTCATGTGGCTACAGCGAGTTATGCTGTCTGGCTCAATCGATAGTGCAAAAATCTCAGCCGTGCAATGATCGGCGGATCGATCAACAACATTCGAATCAGATTGGCAACTCCATCACGATCACAGCCCCTATGGCTTTTGGATGACGATGTTCCAGTTCGCCCACAAAGATCCGCCCTGCATGGGCCTCCACTATCCGCTGGCAAATAGCCATCCCTAGTCCAGTCCCCCTGGTTTTGGTGGTAAAGAATGGCTCAAAAATATGGGCTCTCTGTTCTTCGTTTAATCCCGGTCCGTCATCGGAAAATGAAACTTGAATGTAGTTATTTCGTCCGTATTGAACGACTCGGCAAGTCGTAAAGATTGAGCCACCAGATGTGAGCACGGCAATTGCGTTCTCATAGATGTTGCGGATCACTTGGCCAATACGCGTTGCATCGCACGCCAAAGGAGGGCACCTCTCGCATTCTAAATGCAATTTTATTTCCAGTGGTTTCCATTGCTCCTGAATGTTCTCCCACATTTGGTGGCATAGTTCCGCGATTCTGTGTTGCGATTTGCCCAACTGGATCGGAGCAGCATACCCTCGCACTTCTTCATACAGCGTTTGTAATTCCACCAATGCAGATCGCGTTCGCCGAACTAAATCTCGTTGATCCGGAGCAGATTCGAGATCTAGGTCTAGCATGTCTAGGCATGCTCTCGAACGTTGTAACGCATTTCGACTTTCGTGGGCTAAGCCAGTCACCATTTGACCGATCGCTGCCAGTCTTTCATTCTGAATCAATTTCAATTGCGCAGCTCGCAAGTCGGCTTCAGTCTGCTGCCGCTCTGTCATGTCTCGCATGATTCCAGTGAACAGTGTCCGCTCACCAACGCGAACCTCGCTGATGGCTAAATCGATCGGAATCAAGGAGCCATCGACTCGAAGTCCCAACACCTGTCTACCAATACCAATGATGTTCCGTTTTCCAGTTTTACTATACTGTCGCAAATACTCATCGTGCCTCGAATGGTCCGGTTCGGGCATCAATTTGGATACATTGCATCCGATCAATTCCGATGGCCGATGGCCAAACAGTTTCTCGACGGCTCGATTCGCATGCAATATCATTCCTCGATCGTCGATCGTTACGATCGCATCGATCGCGGTATTCAAAATCGCATCCAATAGTGCCGAGTCGACCGCGTCACGATCCCCAGGACTATTAGAAACACCAGGATTAGTGGGCAACATCTATTAAATTAACCATCCCGGTTTGAG
>JAJTID010000053.1 GCA_021300155.1 Pirellula sp. | reverse complement strand
TCCGACGTTCCTTTGGGATCCGCGCAGCGTCCAACGCAGCAGTCCAGTTTCCAAAGAACCGGTCGGCGGCGCTAGTCAATTGGCCTCCGTGTGGCAACAGTTGGACTCCTGTATGCGAAAGATCGCAGTCGAGGCGTTTCAGTCGCCGAATTTCGGCTAGCACTTCCTTCTCGGTAAGAAAGCGATGGCCACCGAAAACCGGCTTGGCCAAATCGACTCCAGCAGCTTCAAGAGCAGCACGCCAATTGGAGAATTTTCGCAGAGCCCAGACGAAAATACGGGCAGGCCGTCGCCACTCGTCGCATTCTGCTATCAACACACTATGCGTGCAACCCAGTCCCTTCCGCTCCCGATCATCCAGCCAGCTTCGGAGTTCTTTCAAAGTAAAATCGCTATCCCGCATCAGCCCTCGATACTCGGCCGGATCGATGTTGATCATTCGCAAGCATACGTCCCAATCGGGATCAACGTACGAGCGAGCGGCTGCGATGAGCGAGCAATCAATCAGGCCGATGGTCTCCTTATCCATCCAGAAGTCGCGCAATGCGTACTCGTTCAAGCGATCCAGCACGTATTCACGCGTGTAGATTGGCTCCCAGTGTTGCAAAAACTCTGGATGTGGCTTGTTATACAGACGACCCGTTAACTGTTCGCGAAACCGTTCGCTGACCAGTTCTGCGTCAGGATAATCATCGAGATACTCCACCGACGTGATCCCATGAATGACAGCTAGGTGATTACTGAGCGCTTGAAAGTGTTTTCCGCAAATATGGCACTCTACGCTTTGAAGGACTTCGACACGAATATCACCATAGTCAATTCCAGCGTCGTGAAGAGCGGCTTTCCATCCCCAATACGGCTGGACTTCATAGACAGCCTGAACTAGTTCTGGATCCTCACGTTTAACGGCACTCAAATTCAGCGCCTTGCGGCGTGTCATTCGTTCGAGGATTCGGCGAGTGATTTGTTTTCTATTCATAACGTAGCTTGAAGGTGGAATTGCAACGATGTTCTTCCATCACTGTCATTGGCGCTGCATGCCCCGATTGCTAGATGCGTTTGGCGTAGCCTCCGTTCTATGCAGTGTAATGGTAAATCATTTGCATATTAAGTGTGGTCTGTCGGCGGACAGCTTTTCGGAGCTTGACCACTTAGTGGCAAGCTCAATTCTTTGTCCGTAGAAGAGCTCTGAGCGCCAACTACTTAGTCGAATTTCCGTTGCGATGCCTTTTCGGCGGTCGGGAAATCAGCAGGCACACTGGTATCAATCACTTTTCCGGTCGCGGCCCAATCGGTGCCACGCACAAATAATGTGATGTATCCAACACATTCCATGGAATAGTCTTCATGCCCCATAGGTGTGTGAAAGACTCGCCCTTTTTCGTAATCGATCGTCATAACCATCGGCTCATGTCGCCCCGATCCTTTGGTGTCTTTCGATGCGTAAGCCGTTGCTAATATTTTCATATTGGCGCCCGGGCCTCGCAAACGATCGTAGAGCTCGTCTTTTGCGTGCATCCACATCTTGGGAAGTCCCTTCATAATGGGATGCTCAGCGTCTCGCGTGATGATTGCGAACTCGTGTTGACTACCGTGACTTCCGCCACCGCCCGGGCTTTGGTCGACAATTTGTTTCCCTGAATCGTCCAAGTAAATGTAGGGACCTGATTTTTCATTTCGTCCCCCCCAACCACCGAGGCCAATCATGCGGTTGAATTCGGGCCAATCGCCAAACGAGTTGTCTGCGGCATGCACAATGACAAGCCCTCCCCCACCGGCAACGTACTTTTCAAAAGCCTTGTTGGTTTCGTCTGGCCACTTGGCCGCATTGAACCCGAAGTTCGAAATAACAACCTGATACTTGGAGAAATCAGGTTTGAAGTCAGGATCGGGTTTGGCTGCTTTGAGGGCTTCTCGCTGGACACCGTCGTTCAACGCATACTTTTCAAGATGCTTTTCACCTTGCCATGTGTATTTTGTGCGTGCAACATCCACGGTATATCGCTTTGTATCCTCAAGATATTTTTTCATCATGGCCGTCGTTTTTGGCCATGCGCCGTGATTGTTCTGGCCATCGATGATGAGGGCTCGGATGGGAGATTGAGCTTCTGCGAATCGGTTCGCAAGCAAGCTGACGGAAAACACTACAAGCATTGCAACGAATCGCATGTTTGCTCCAGTTCAAGAAATGGGAGAGTTCAACAAAGTAGCACAAGATTTTCGTCCAACCGGGGCGTCCACGCAAGGTAGGTAATCTAGGGTCCTCGGCTATTCGTGATTGGTATTGAGCTGAATGCGATCTTTAGCCTATTTAGGCAGAATGTTGCAAATAATGGTCTGACGAGAGATTTTGTCCTACGACATGTCGAAGAAAGCGAAACAATCAGAAAACCCAATCTACTTGGATGTCGATTGGCTGCTCGGCGACCAGCCGGAGCCTCGCCACAGGCCTTTCCGGCATCGTTCCGTAATGCCAAACGTCGTAGGAGCAACGATCGGATGTTGCGCTGTTCTTTTGGTTCTTTACACCTGGCCCCAATGGTCGGCAGCCTGGCTTCGTACTCAATGGTCAAACCAACTGACAAACGCGTCCACAGATGAGGCACTCGCGGTCATTATGGCCCTCCGTGAACTCGGAAGCGAAGGCACTCCCAGTATCGTTCGACAGCTGAATGATGTGGATCCAGAGAAGAGAACGGTGGCGTTTAGTGCTCTCTCCGAGAACATCGATGCATCAAAGTCCGTCCAAGATGGTGTAAGCCAACTTTTAGCAATCGCTAGCGAGCTCAAATCCAATGCTCCGCAAAGCGCTGCATCCAAGTTGTTGCATGATCAACTGGCATTCAAAATTCTGGACACCGCTCCCAAGTCATCTAGGTTGTACTCGAATATTGAATCGCTGTGCACTTCCATCACAGGGACTGAAACCAACAATTCTCTCCAAGAGACTCAACATCTAATTCCCAAGGTACCGAAGCCAAGTGAATCGTTCCCTTCGGATGCAGGCCCCATGCGAGTCACTGTTCCTGGTCCAACTCGATTGACGGATTGGTCTACCGAGAACGTGCCTCTACCTTCGGTACCCGCGCCTGTTCGGGAAATTCCCAACGCTTCGATAGAGCCAATCAAAACCCAATCGGGTAAGACCAAGGCAGTGGCTGCCAAACTATCCGATGTGTCGATGGTTTCCTCCAACTCTCCCCCAGCGTCCTCTGTGTCTTTTGCGCCAGTGCGTTTGGTTTCTAACAATCGTATCGCTGACACTGTACCGGCAATTGAAATGACAAACTCTTTGTCGTCCGAAGTGCAAGGTCTCGAAAAGATACCGTTGGAACAATTGTTCCCCATGCTGGGAAGTACGCAAGATCGCCGAGTAGGCATGGTGTATGAAGAATTGAATCGACGTGGTGTTACCGATCCGATTATCAATCGCGCTATTGATCTAGCGAGAGGTGATTCACAGCAACGACTCGCCGCTCTCGAGGAGATCATTCGCTCGGATGCGATGAACCCACTACCTCTCCTAGTCTGGATGGCGCAAACGAACGATAGACCTGTTCGCCAACGAGCGATTGCGATCCTCGGGTCTATGCAAGATCCCGAGGCGATGCGCCGATTGCGCGAGCTTGTCCATCGCGAACCTGACCAATATTTACAACAACAAATTCAACAGGCCCTTGTCGCTGGTGGTTATGCCAATCGCTGAATGCATTCAGCAAAACGGAGGCAATCAAATCATGAACTCAGTCCACTCCAGTCTGCAAAATCATCCGGGAAGGCAATCGATACGATCGGCCTTGCTCGCGGCCATCACCTTGCTTCCGGTGGCATCCACGGTATTGATCGCTGAAGAAACGACAAACAAACCTTCGTCGGATCCCAAAGTCCATATCACGCAACAGTACGAGACTGGGAAGACGCGTTATGTCCATATGGCAAAGTGTTTGGTCCGTTCAGGACCTGCGGAACAGCACTACGCGACAAGCCAACTGGAGAAAGGTGCTCGTGTCGAAGTCTACCTCGAGACCTCCGATGGTTGGTCGGGTATAAGGCCTCCTCAAGGGAGCCATAACTGGATTCCCGCTTCGAGTGCTTATCTGCTTCCAGGAGGCAAAACGGCCGAAATCGTTGAAGATGAAACCGCCGCGTGGGTAGGAAGCGAAACGCAAAAACCTCGCAAGCTTCAGTGGCAAACAGGGCTCGTGAAATCTCAAACCGTTTCGATCCTTGGCGAAGAGTATCAACTGGCTAACGACGGCGAGAAAAAGCTTTGGTACCAAATTGCCCCACCTCAAGGTGAGTTCCGATGGGTTCGCACCTCACAACTCTCCGACGTTGTGGGCCCCTCGAACAATGCTCCAAAAAGCAGTGATACCACAAGCCCGGTGCAAACTGCATCTTTCGAATCCGCTGCGAAAGCTCCATCTGGAAACAAAAGCAAAGTTGTACAAGCGGCAGCGCAAGAAACTTCCGAAGGGGAAATCGTTTGGAGCAATGAAGCCGAAGTTTTGCAACAAGTGAATCGTCAAATCGAGTCCGAGCAATCAGTCGTCAGAAACGAATTGCGTTCCCAGGGAATTGAAATTGGCAGCGACGTGGAAGACGATTCGAGTATGCCCGTGGCTGTACAGCCTGAATTGACTGCAGCAGAAATGGCGCGCGCCAAACGGCACAAAGCGGCAGCGCATCAAATCGACTCCGTCCAACATTGGAATGCAATCCAAGAGTCAAACAACCCCAAGCTCCGCGTCGGTCCTGTTTCAAGCCTGCTCGGATTGGTCGGGCTGAGTGTCGTTGAAGCCGAACGACAGCCTCTGCAGAGGGGAATCGCTCAAGCACACCACGCTCATAACGCGGGACAATTACATTATGGGCAATCGTCACAACATGTTGGACCGGTGGGGAATAGTCGATTGGATCGTTTACCTCGTCCAGGTCGACGACCTGCGGTTTCTAGTCCACCGATTTCAAGTCCACACGGTGGGATGATTTACAGTGATCCATCGGGTGGCTACTCGAATGGAGAGCCTATCGTACCGATCGATAACAACCAGCCTGTACTTTCTCGTTTGTGGAGTTCGAACCAACCCGTCTTCGGGAACTCGATGAACAATGCCCCTTATGCCAACAATGCACCCATTTCTGGCAACGGTTCGTATGCCATGCAGCCTGCCAACTCGGGATACGGGGGCAACCATCCTGGATACGGATCTTATGATCCAGCGGCGCAGCGAGCTCCATTGTTGGGATCGGAACGGAGTGATCGCGATTGGCATGGGATTCGAACCAATCAATCTGCTTCGGTTTCGAATGCCATGAAAGATGCATTTGAGGATCCGCTTTCGGAAGCTGAATTCGGAACGCCTGAAATCCAACGAGCTATGTTGGATCTGTCGCGCGTAGTTTCCAAACCTACGGAACAGTGGGAGCTGGAATCGATGCGACGTCAATGCCAGGCTTGGATTGAACAAGGAGGCTCAGCCATTGTTCGCGGCGAGGCTCGATTGCTTCTCGACCGAATCGAACGATTCGAATCGTTGCGAGTTCGAACGCTCGGGATGATGGAAGATGGAGCAATGTTGGCAGCCAACCAAGCGACCAATCGACTGGGCAATGCGCTTGCCGCAACCAATACGACCGCCAGGAATGACGTTGTTCCTGCTGCTGCTGTATCCTCATCTGGCGCCGCTGTGCAGAACGGAATTGCGCAGTCCGTTACCGGGCAAGGTGACGCGTCTGGTTGGTTGGTGCAAGTGCATACGAGTCAACCGGGGCAACCTGAGTATGCATTGACCGACGATACAGGCAACGTCGTATCCTATGTTCAATCGACCGCTTCACTCAATTTACGACGATACTTACAACAACCCGTGATGGTTCATGGTGCTCGCGGCTATATTCCCTCATTGGCTGCAAAACAAATCGTCGCAGAACGCGTGGTCCGATTGCGATAAGCAGACTCAAAGACGAGAATGTGCGCTCGTTGCCTGATGTAGTAAGCAAACCCGAGAGTCATCAAGAGATCTACCTGTATGCGTGTTTCGATATTCCTCGTTTTGGCCACGCTAGGCACTGCGCTGGATTTGTGGACAAAGCATGCGATCTTTGCATGGCGTGGTAATCCCGGTCAATTGGGACCTTATTGGATCGTTGAGCCGTATGTAGGGATCGAGACCGCCGTGAACATGGGGGCGCTCTTCGGACTAGGTCAGGGATTCGGCTGGTTGTTCTCAGCGCTGTCAATTGTTGCTGCGATCGGAATTGTCTATTGGCTATTCATTCTGAAGGCCGCGAAATCCCTATGGCTGACCATCGCGATGGGGCTCATCATGGGAGGCATCTTTGGAAACCTTTACGATCGACTGGGGATCCCGAATCTACCCGACGACAAACGAGGTGGAGTGCGAGATTGGATCCTATTGACTTATAACGACTACGTGTGGCCAAACTTCAACATCGCAGATAGTGTGCTCGTAACAGGAGCGATCATGCTCGCGATTCATTCTTTTCGTAATGATCCATTGGCACCAAAAAGCGAACCGAAAGCCACGAGCGAAAACGGAAAGCACGCACGATAGAACCAAGACGTAGCAGGTTGCGAATTGGCTCAATGGCGCCCCGAAGGAATTTTCCTCCACGGCAAGTTTTTCGAAATTCATTTCGGATTATGTGTCGCACTTATCGCGGAAAGTGGATTAACGATTTTCAGCCAAATGACGCGTTCAGCTAACGGTCTGAAAAATTCATAAAAAATGTCAGATACCCCCTATTGCAATCTGATCACCTAACTCGCGTAATCGATTGCAACGTACCGTCTTAAACCGTCTCTCCCCGCTTGAAGGTCCTTCTCATGCCAATTCTCGCACGGCGCAACAAGCAACAAGCAAATCTAAAAGCAATCTGAAGTTTCGAACAATACTCCTCGAAACTCTTGAACAACGATCCCTTTTCGCAGCAGACATCCTGAACACATCGCTGCACCTGGATACGTCTGGCCCTATCACTGAACCTGCTCAAACCGAAGAACCGAAGCAGAGTTTGCGAAGAGTCAAAGAGGCCTTCACTGCTGGCAATGCGGTACGCTTCCCGGATTCAAACTACTTCTCGACACTCATCGCAGGTGTTCAAGAGGGTGCAAAAGTCTCTGGCGATGAAGCAGTCGATGCGGCATGGAGCGACTTCCATCAGAGAACAGCCAATGTGCCCGATGCGTCCAAAGCATCTTTTGGCATCATTCAAAGCGTTGCGGATAACCCACGCCAGTATCAATCGAAACTACTTCACAACGACCTCGGTGCTCG
>JAJTID010000239.1 GCA_021300155.1 Pirellula sp. | reverse complement strand
AGCTAGATTCAATCGCACCACTCTGGCAGTGGATCGCGGAACATGGCCCATCGCTCTGGAGTTAGTGCCAACTCTTCTTCGGTCAACAGACAATCATCGAGCGCGTCCTTAATCGCTTCTTCATCCAACCCTTGGCCGATAATGATCAATTCGGTCCGACGGTCACCCCACGGGGCCTGCCAGACATTTATTGCATCTTCTCGAAAACCAGGAATGTCTGGCCAATCGTCTTGAGGAACCGAAGCTGCCCAAATCCCGGCTGAATGGATATTGTAGAGAACCCCTGCTTGCGACCATTCTGCAGCATGGTCGTTGTGATTTGCCAACCAAAGAACCCCTTTCGAACGGATCACATCGGTAAAGTGTTCGCCTTCTACACAACGATGGAACCGCGCGGGATGAAAAGGACGCCGCGCGGTAAAGACGAAACTTTGAAAACCGTATTCGTCTGCTTCTGATGTTTCCGAGCCACGTTTGACCGTTAGCCAATTCTTGCTCTCTGCAGCCCACTCTTCGTTAAAGGCTTCTGTGTTCAAAACCTGTTCGATCGGTATGTTCCCTTGGCAAGACCGAACGATCTTCGCTCGCGGGTTCATCAGATGAAGCAACTCCTCCAACTCTTCGACGACTGATTCATCTACCAAATCGCATTTAGTAATCACCAAAACATTGGCGAATTCAATTTGATCGGTCAGCAAATGAACGACACCTCGTTCGTCTTCATCGTCGACTCCGATTCCACGCTCCTGCAAACTGTCCTCCGTAAAATAATCTTGATCAAAGTTCACCGCATCGACCAACGTAACCAGCGTATCGAGTCTCGCGATATTGCTGAGTTGGTCGCCATTCTCGTCCGTGAATGTAAATGTCTCAGCGACAGGCAGCGGTTCTGAAATTCCCGTCGACTCGATGAGCAAGTAATCAAATTTCCCTTGCAACGCCAACTCGCGAACCTCTAGCAGCAGATCCTCTCGCAATGTACAGCAAATGCAACCATTACTCATCGCAATGAGCTTTTCATCAACTCGGTTCAGTTGTGCACCTCCATCTCGAATGAGTCTCGCATCGACATTGACCTCACTCATGTCATTCACGATCACCGCGACTTTGAGCCCTTGGCGGTTCTGCAAAATGTGGTTCAGCATCGTGGTTTTGCCAGCACCTAGAAATCCAGAAAGCAAAGTCACAGGTAATTTGCGTTGCATTTAAGTTTTTCTATTCGTGGGTTCGCAAAAGCCTATCGGAAGACGCTTTATGCATCTTGCTGAAAGGTAGACAGAAAGGTTTTCAACACAGACTCCAACCAGAAATCTACCGCAATTGCAACTCCTGTGCAAGTAATCCCTGCGTATTTCCGGCCCTAGACCCTTCTTTGGAGATGCAACGCCGACCGTTGAACGAAAACTCCAATATCGAAACATTGACATGAAACCATCAACTCCAAATCGATACTCAGCCTTTACCTTGGTAGAGTTGCTGGTCGTGATCGCGATTATCGGAGTTCTCGTATCGCTTTTGCTGCCCGCAGTTCAGAAAGCACGTGAGGCTGCGCGACGCATTCAGTGCGCGAATAATCTCAAGCAGATCGGTTTGGCGATTCACATGCATTGCAACTCGTTCAAAGGTCGCTTTCCGAGATCTACACACGCGACGACCGACTTCGAAACGACTTGGATTTATACATTAGCACCTTATATGGAGAACGTCGACAGCGTTCGAATCTGCCCGGAAGACCCAAAGGGGCAAACCCGGATGGCGAACAAAGGAACCAGCTACATTCTCAACGAGTACATCTGCGAGCCGGGGGCGGATGAAGCGCTTAATATTAACTTCTTGGGGTCGACTTCTCGGACGATCGTTGTTTTCACTGGCTCCGACTCACGAGGGACTGCAATCACGGAAGATCACGGTTACCGATCCAAGAGTGAACAATACTGCCGCATTCTTCAAGTTTCAGATGATCGATGTTCGTTCTCAAAACGGCGGTCATGTCTCGGTGTTCAATCTGGGGCTTGGTGCTCCCGTAATTTGGATGGCGAGCAGTGACGGTTTAACGGCTTCAGATGCGATGTGGCTACAGGAAGGCAGCCACCAGCATTTCGACTTCGGTTTCAGCAAATCAGGGATCTATGAAGTCGATTTTGTAACCAGTGGATTTCGAGACGTGAACAGTAACGGTTTCTACGACGAAGGTATTGATCCGTACATCGAAAGTGGTGTTGAGACTATTTACTTTGAAATCGACTTAGCAGGAGGTGCACATCCTTATACGATACCCGCAGCCATGAATGGACGAGCTCCCGTGGCGAGCGATGATCCATTCCAAGTCGTTTCCGGTAGCAGCGTCAATGGAAACGTGTTTTATGTTCTGCCACAATCGGAGAATACCGATCTCGTGTATCTTGGATTCGGGGCCGAAGAGCTAGCAGAGGGCATCTTTGTTGGAGACGCTATACGATTGCGGCTAGCATCTGTTTCCGGCCCAGGTCATTTTTCGATCTGGCTTGATGGCGCGACATCGACAACACCATCGCTGGTCATGGCATCCTCCGATGGCATTCGTGCCAACGACGAATACGTGGTTAATGCCGGAAGCCATGCTCACATAAATTTCGGATTCACAAAGGTAGGAACATACAAAGTCGCCTTCGTAGCCACTGGAGTTCTTGCATCAGACGGCTCGACAACAACGAGTGAGATTGTTACTTACACATTCCGAGTCGGTAGCGAACTGCTTGTAGATCATGAGATCTTGATCGCTCCACGGTCGGCCGCGCGAGCAGGACGGCCATTGCAAATGGACGTACAGATTGCGGGAATGCCGACGGGCGGATCGAATATGTACACCTATCGATTCGATTTGGATGGTAACGGAACGATAGACCGAGTCGTACAGAGCGCGGCAAATCCGATGATATTGTCCGACGTTGTGTACACGACTAGACGTTCTGATGCTGGTCAACAACATCAATGCGGGTAGTGGTCAGGCTCTGCTGCCTTTTGAAACGTTGGTGATGAGCAATACTGGGACCGAAGATGGATTCACTCGTAGTCTCGCGATTTCCGGCAAGATCCGAGGTGCATCCAAGCAATTGTGGTTGTCGCACAATGAAGGAGCCAAGAAAAATGCCTCGCAATTCGTACAATCGGACGGATCGTTCCAACTAACCGACGCTGCGATCATCGATCTTTTTAGTGATCTCGAGGATGGTGGTCATTTGTTTACGGCAGCCGTTGGAAACGAAACTGGGTTCTCGATGACAATGGATCGATATGTCATCAAGGACTCGGTGTTGCCCGTCGAATTCGAAATTCAATCCTTGCTTCAATCAAATTCGATGCTCGAAGTGAAATGGACTAGCGCTGGAAACGATGTCGTCTACGACGTGTGGAGCAAAAAATTAGGAGAGGCAGAATCGATTGTTCGTTCGCGATACTCATCCCATGCTGTCAACTTAGCTTTGGTGGCTGGCGAGTATGATATCTGGATCGAGGCAATCGATGGTGCGTCGAACAAGAGATGTACCGCGACGACTAGAGTGACCATGCGATGACCGGAGTTCAAGATGCATGACTGATACTTCAGGCTTCTTCTCTCTATTCGGTACATGACTTGCATTGTAGGAAACTGATTTTTCGCACTTCGAAAATACGTTGCTGAATCCATGCGTCTTCGCAAATCGGGGCGCGAGGCTGTTCTCTACAACACATAGGTTATGGAAATGATCATTCGCAGTTTCGTTCGTGCTACCATCCTCGGGCTGCTCGCCTTGGTTGGGGCGAGTCGTGCTCATTCTGAGGACGACGGTGACCAACTATTGATACGCCATTCTCAATGGAACTCTGCGAGAGCAGCGTCCCAGGATGGCAAGTCCGTTGTGCGCGACACTTCCGGCAGAACGCAAGGCACGATCTCACAGTCGGGCAATCGTATCACTTTTCGGGATAGCTCCGGACGCTTGACGGGAACGGCGACGGTTTCGGGCAACACGACAACATTCCGAGATTCGAGTGGGCGTTCTGCAGGAACAGCAACGAACCAAAAAGGAAAAACGACATTCCGATCCTCGAGCGGCAAAAGCCTCGGCACGGCAATTCAAGATCTCTCCAAGACAACTTTTCGCAATGCGAGCGGCCGGTCCCTGGGAACGGCAAACGGAAATGGCTCGCGAACGACCTTTCGAGATAGCTCCGGTCGATCAACCGGCTCTGTTGGCCGTTAGTCACGCTAAGTTATCTGTACGCCCCTGCAAACCGGTCATAGCCGCCCAAAGTTACACTTGGTATACAGCCCGAAACCATTTATCCCGAGATTGATGGCGTGTGTCGGCTATGTCAAACTGCGACGAAAACTGATGGTGGAGACTGCAAACTGTTTGTGCCCTAGGTCCCATCGCCACGGTGAATGGAGCCGTACGTCCGTTACGAGCCCCAAAAAATCGGGATGCGTTTGCAGCTCCGCTTGAACCGCGAACGGATTGAGACCCGTAAAGAAGTTCTTCTCGTTGATTGCGTTGACCAAAACTGAATTCAAGATGCTTTCATCAATACACATCAATTCTGGCAACGTTTGGCTTGATATGAAGTCGAAGATAACCAACCCGAAACCGCCCGCGCAGAGCGATTGAACCATCGTGCGTAAATGTTGCCTTCGAAGAGCCAGAATCACCGAGGCGAGAGCTGGATGATTACCCCCCATCGCCAGAAAGACCGAGTCGATCAACTCCGACAGTAAGCAAGTGGATGCAATGCAATCGAATGGAGCCATAGGAATGTGCTGCTGGCGACTTAGCAGATGTAACAAATGACTCGTCTGGATGGTGTGAAGGTCATTCTTATCGATCGCTTGCAAATACTCAAAAACACCAGACACATCGGTACTGTCCGCGACGTGAATCCTATCGCGTTGAGTCTCTGGGATAGAATGGGCCACGGCGGACTTCACTGCAGCTTGATCGATATCGACCAAGACGATTAATTCGAACGCGATCAGCAATTCGTCCAACTGCAAATCATTGCAATTGCCGGCTCCCAACACGCATAATCTTCCTGCTTTTTCACGAGCAACTCGCTTGAGCAAATGCATCACGCGTTGGCGATGTTGATCGAACACCGATCGCAACTCAAGTGTCGTTTGGTTCCGGTGCTGATGTTCCGCCAATAGCCATTTCTGAATTGATGAATCGGACATATGTGCCAACTGAGCTCTACGCTTTCTCCGGAGTTTACAGCAGATTCTTAGGCGGCAGACCAGACGATCTGGCCAAAACGAATCTGCATTGAAAAAGAAATCACCAAACTGATTACTAGCCTAGTCGAAATCGGGGGCGTATAACAACACAAGTACTTCACGTTCCACAACATCATTTGCAGCATTCGTTTGATTGGTGCATTTTTGGTTTTTGGATAGCCATTCAAAGCCGACTTGTACTCATTACGAGTATGTTTGTTGTACTCAACCTGAGTGACTGGATTGATGGTCGGTTGGTACACTGGCTAAAGAAAAATTCTGACTTTGAAGCACTACTGAACAATTTGCAGATTTGGAATTATATGCTTCATGTGATACCGAGAAACGACCGTAGTCATTCCGCAACGAACACACGGTAAATGGTTCAACGTGAAGCTTTACTGCTGGGCCATCGCAAACTTCCGATGCATTTGGAATCCTACTATTTCGATTCCGACGATTGTACGCGAACTCCATCGTATACTTGGTCAGTCGGATAAACGATGACAATGTCGAGATCCGTCACGCCGCGAAGAATCTCAGTATCTATCCCATTGGTGACGCCGATATCTACTTTTGCTTTTCTTGCTTTACCGTTTACGACACGATAGACATACCAATCGCTACTGTCTCGAAACAAGGCCCCAGAGGCAACACGAAGGGACTCGGGACTCGTCTCTTCAACGATGATATTCGCTTCGACACGAAAGCCATCGCCGATACCATCACGTTTCGATTGAGGTTCAATAAAATCGGCAATGACATTAACTCGCTTTTCCTCGACACCCAACGCCGAGACCTTCAAAAAGGCAGCGGGTTCGACTCGTCTGACGATCGCATGCAATGTTTCTCGGCCACCCCAATGAAGGACTTCTATTGGGTTTCCGGGTTTGATACGAACGGCTTCTGTGGACAGGATATCCACGACCAACTCCAGGTCAGAGATATCGCCAATTTCAACCAGCGCGGTGCCAACCGGAACGACTCCCATGTCCTCTCGAAGCACTCGCAATACTCGACCGTTCGTAGGCGCGAGCAAAGTGACCACACTACCAGGATCTTCGCTCTCCATATTTTGGATTCGGCCCAACGCGACTCTTGCCTGCAGCTCCTCAAAGGATCTTACCTTGACTGCAAACTCTGCGGCACGAACATTGGCTCTCGCCACCGCAGCTTGATGTTCGATTTCATCCCGTTCTTGCGGGGAGATCGCCTCCGACGTGACAAGTTTGGCGGCTCGCTCGAGGCTATGTTGCGCTATACCCTCCAATTGGCACGCGCTTTCGAAAGCAGCATCAGCTTGCATCTTGGCTGCCTCGGCTGCTTGAACTCTCGCTTCCAATTCAGCACGTGCTCGAGAATCAAGCAGACTCGGAGCCGATGGAACAATCTGCGCGATGACTGTTTTTCCCGTCTCGACCTCATCACCCGCGTGCAGCTGGACACGCAGAAGTTGGCCAGTCATCGGTGCGGAAAGTACGTACTTCTCACGAATACGTGTCTCTCCATCGTCACTCACAGTGACTCGCAACGGCCCTCTTCGAACCTGAGCCAAATCCACTTGTACGGCTTCAGGCCAATAGCCATAGAAAAGCCCTCCCAGCAATAGTAAAGCTGCTATGATCCAAGGAAGTTTCTGCAAAAACTTTTTCACGATACTTTTACCTTCAGAACCGACACCAAGTCCAGTTGATTGAGCATGCGACGCACAATCAAGGTCGATGCCAGCGCAGCCATCAGAATGACAAGTGTGGCATAAGCAAATGTGTGCCGACTGACAACCAGCGGAAATCGATGTGTTTCAGTGTCGATTGCCAAGGTCGCAAGGTAACAAAAACCGTATCCAACCGGCAATCCAATCGGTATGGCCAACAATGTGATAATCGCTACCTCTCCCACGAGGACGGTCGCTACTTCTCGTCTTGAAAAACCAATCACACGTAGCGTCGCCAAATCGCGACTACTCTCCGCTAATGCAATAAGTGCCGCGTTGTAAATAACTCCAATCGCGATCACGACCCCAAAAATCGAGTTCACGATACGCATAATACGAGTGTTAGCCTGTATCAAATCCTTGAAGCTCTTGCGAGCTGCATTGTTGTCGAGGACACCAGCAATGGCCGGGGTTTCTTTGACCGCCTCATAAAGCAAATCGACTTCTTTCGAATCCACCGACATAAATACACCTGACAGCCGATCGCTCTCCTGCATCAATCGATGAAGGTCCGCCTGATTGAGGAACGCAGCAGGAGCCGTATAGTTGGAGAAGACTGAAGATACCTGCATGGTTTCAGGTTTCCGGTCATTCTCGAGAATCTCGATGGTGACCATATCGTTCCTCTGAACATCCAACAGCTCGCAAAGCTTCTTCGTCAGGGTAAGTCCTCTGCCCTCGGGAAAAGTGATTGGTTTCTGCTCCTCGTCCAGAATCCGATAGAGTTCTGGACGCTCAGTTAACCCCATCAAAGTGAGTCGATATTGATTCGTTCCGTGCCGAATTCGCACTGGTACCGCGCGAAATGGCTCAACTCGCGTAACTCCAGGCAGATGGGTCGCATCGTAAAATCCACTAGCCGACTTCGGATCATTAAATGTTAGCATGATATCCTGGCGCTGCGAACGGCCGAACTGTACATCCATGACAAATGCTATCGTATCTTCCATGAAGGATCCTAGCACCAAGACAGCAACCCCCATGGCAATGCCAAGAATCGAAAGTGTAGTGGCCATTGCGTTGCTCTCGACACGACGCAAGATCATCTTACCCATAGGAGAAAGCAACTTGCCGAGGCCCGCACGGTCGAGCCAGTCGCTCCCAAGAGTTTGTGGTGGCTCGGGACGCATCGCGACCGCTGGTTCCAATCGAACTACTTGCCTCAAGGCACCTAAGCCGCCCACGGTTGCAGCCAGGAATCCGATCAGCGAAGCCACCATTGCTTCTCGAAACGCGAATGCGTGAACAACGATCGGAAACCGAAAAAAAATCGAGTAGGTATCCGTCATCCAAATCGATAGCCGCCAACCAGCTAGCCATCCAACGGAGGACCCACAGGCAACAAGAAATACCAGGAACTTGAAATAGTGAAAAGCTAATTCATAGCGAGTAAATCCGAACGAACGCAACGAAGCGATCTGTTCCTTTTGCTGGTGAATCATCCGTGTAAGAACAATGTTGAATAGAAAAGTAGAGACTGACAAAAAGATGAATGGAGTCACATACGCCATGCTTTGCATTTGATGCATCTCGTCACTCAAGCGACAGTCGGACTCTTGGTCTCGACGGGTGTATGCACCGGCACCTCCATAAGGCTTCAATGATCTGTCGACGTGATAAAGCACATCGGCGATCGACGCATTCGGATAAAGAGTGGCCGTGAGATTGTTAAAGGCTCCTTCCATGTTGAAAGCTGCTTCCATCGAATGTCGTGGCATCCAGAGAATCCCAAATCGCCGATCATCCGCGAGCAACAAACCCGGCTGAACGGTGTAGACGAACTCGGGGGATATCCCAATGCCTACGATGATTAGTTTCTCCTTGCGACCATCCATGTTGACTATCAAATCATCGCCGGGCTGAATGCGATGAGCATCCGCAAAAGGTTCACTCGCGATAACCTCATTTCGTGAGTGTGCATCTGGGAATCGCCCTTTCCGCAAGCAAATTCGATTGAGGCCTTGAGCTGGATCGTTCTCAATCGAGACCAAACGACAAGAGGCTGGTTCAATCATCGAAGGGATATCAAGCAACACACTCCGCACAATGCGCGTCTGCAATTGTTCAATTCCTGGAATACTTGCCAGACGAGTGGCCAGGCTCTGGGGAGCTCGAGTTAGAGCCGCGAAGACTTCCGAGAATCGATAGTCGCGATAGTACCGATCGCGACTGACACCCAGCGAACGCATCGCGCTCGTCGACATGATAAAGGTGGCTATGCCGCAGGCTAACAGAAAACTGATAGCCACGGACTGCTGCCACATGCGCCTAAGGTCAGACTTGAGTACTCGATGAAGCAACATGCATTACCATACCAATTCGCGAGGCAATCGCTTACACGACTTGGCTTCGACCTTCGAAATCTGGCCATCAATCATCGTTACAACTCGATCCGCCATATCTGCAATGGATGCATTATGAGTGATTACAACCGTAAGAGTTCCGAGTTCACTATTGGCTCGCGCGATCGCTTCGAGCACAACAATCCCCGTCTTGATGTCTAGCGCCCCCGTCGGTTCATCACACAGAAGCACATCGGGGCGCTTGCCGATGGCTCGTGCGATGGCTACTCGCTGCTGTTCGCCTCCGGATAGCTGCGATGGATAGTGAGAAGCTCTATTTCCCAACCCAACAATTTCAAGGGATTGAATCGGATCCAATGGGTGCTGTGCAATTTCTGCCACCAAAGCTACGTTCTCAAGGGAAGTCAAACCTGAGATCAGATTGTAAAACTGAAAAACGAAACCCACATGATCGCGACGAAACTTGGTGCGCTCATCTTCATCCGCGCTCGTCAAGTCGTGATCAAGAAACTTGACCGTCCCGCTGGTTGGGGTATCTAGCCCACCCAAGATATTAAGTAAGGTCGATTTCCCACTTCCTGAAGCACCCAAAACGACAACAAACTCACCACGGTAGAGCTCTAAATCAACACCGCGCAGCGCGTGCACTTCCACATCTCCCATACGGTAGACCTTGCTGACGCCGCTAACTTGGAAGACTCTCTCCACCATTACCTCAGATTGAACGCAGCGTGAAATGCCCGATCCTAAGTGCAAGTCTCGTTGTAGGTCGCTAACTGATCGCGACCTACTCACCTTGTTCCATTCGAGACAATTCTAAAGGCTAGGTCAGCCCTTGACAGCGATTTTCTTTGCTTTGGACTTTTCCGTTTTCGGTAGAGTCAGAGTTAGAACGCCGCTGAGGTATTCCGCAGCTACTTCATCGGCGTTGATACTGCAAGGTAACGTGACACTTCGAGAGAAAGCGCCTTGACGACGCTCCATCCTATACAATGTCTTTTCCTTAGTCTCTTTCTCTTCTTTGCGTTCACCACTAACGGTCACCGTGTCCCCTTGAACTTGAATATTGAGGTCCTTCGCTTCGAGACCAGGAATATCAACCTTCATCACGAACGCATTTTCTTGCTCAGTCAGATCAACGGCCAACGAAAGGTTACCTGACATCCAAGCCGAGGGAGCCCCTCCCCAGAAATTGGAGAGCATTTCGTTCATTTCTTTTCGCATCAGAGAGAACGAATCACGGTCAGCAAGTGATGACGAGTTTTTCTGAGGGCTTAGCGTTGTACTCATGTTACTTCTCCTAAAAGACAGTTTGATTGAGGCTCCGAAAATCGACTGCCGCAACGTGCTGCAGTTTGACAAGCCTCAAAGAACACTCTTGACGATGTTGCAAAACAGAGACCAAGTTGAAAAAAATCGCACTTTGCGTTCTTTTGCTTCTCCGCAACCCATAGACTGCTTGCCGCGTGTATCACCATAGCACAGCCTGCGCGACAGTTAGCACCAAACTCCTCTCGATATTTTCGGCTAATTGCGTCTTTTGGCTGGTACTTTGCAGAGCAATGCGTTCATAAGGCTGACCACCGATCCATGTACTATCGCTTCCTTCAGCACCCAGCGTTGGCCGCTGACGACCTTGCGGGTTGGATTCTCTCCCTCAGAAACAGGGCGAGGTCAGTGACGAGCACCGACTGGGTTTTCCAGCTTCGCTGGGGAAACACGAAAAAAGCCCCAAATATTCAGGGCTTTGACGAGATCTGTCGCCTAATGTCTTCGCTTGGCATAACTGCGATAGTGGACGATATTGGACTCGAAATCGACCGTTTCCATCAAGTACGTATGCGTTCCGTCACGTAAACCGCCATCCGCTATCCCGTTGGCTATCCCATGGAGAAAAACCCCAGTTTTCCTTGAGTTTTTGGCACAGACCCTTCAAGGAGTGTGGCGTTTTGTCGCATGTGACTTGGGCGATTTCTCTTGTAACGATCCGGCAGTTCTCGGCCTCTGACAGTACCTCTACGACTGCAGTGAGTTACGTTCGCGTGAGTTGCGTGGTAACGCTATCAACGAGAAATTATCGGCAGAAGGCAATGACTACACGTCGCTTCAGAAACCCAACCTATCGCTCTTTAGTAAACCTGCCGCCCCGAACATGGAAGATATCAATGACTCACGCCAAGCATGCCCCGTATCTACCATCGCCATTTATGGACCAAGAGCAGCACCGGCTTCTCTACCGCGACAAGATGGCGACGGACGAATTTGACCTAGAGTGTGAATTGCCGCCCACTCCAATCTCACCAGATATGAGCGAGGAGGCAGTCTATCAGTTACTTCCTACTGCCCCTGATTTTGAGTATGGTGGGTTCATCACGGAAAACCTCATTCGATACCAAAAATGCGAATCAACATTTGCTTCAACCGTCGAATCAGAAGCTTGCATTTGGCATAGCCATCCTACGGACGCACCCAAAGCCGACATGCCCTCTTGTTCCGACATCTACACATTCTTGACCAATCGAACTTTTCGGGCTGTAACTGCTGCCAAAACCAAGATCTGAGTCTTCGACAAGTCAATGCGTACTGTTGGAACGATCGTGAAGTTGCGAGAATGGGAAGAAGTGAATTTCATGTCAGAGGTTAGGAGAGCCATGCAAGAGCCAAATGGAATTCGTCGATTCCATGCCATTGCGATGGCGAATCTAGGTCTTTCAGCAACAGACCAAAATTGGTTCATCGACAACTGGGTCAGTGCGGTCAACTCACTGGGAATTGAAGTTCGAATTTTCGATCGAGACCATTAACCGATAAGTCTAGAGCCTTCGACCGGTTTCATCACTATACAACCACTTGCGAGTTTCGAAATCGAAGTTTCCACCGTTGCGGATTTTGAAAACCGTCGTTGAGTCTCGAATGTCCTTTGTCATCTCGTCTTGGTCGTCAAAGTACACGACGATTCCCTCACGTTCAATGATCTCGGCCTTCTGCCTGAAGGACGACACCAAAACAAGCTCGTCATAACGAATCTTGAAATTTGCAAGATCCTGAATTGCCTTCGTCCTATCGGATCGATAGGTTAGAATGAATACCTTACTAGGCCAGTTTTCGGATAGCCATCTTAAGAACAACGGAGCCTCGTCGATCGTTCCGTCGAGATCTAAAGCCAAAGGTTCGAATTGCATGGATAACCCTATCATTAGAAGACGATTCTTAAAACCAACAACACTCGGTGTGCACGAATCTGTATTCGTGTAGTAGATGACGCCGAAGTGCAATGCCTACAGTTCTTGTTGCTCTTCGATGTTTCGAAGCCAGTCTTGTGCAAAAGCACACAGCTCTTTTTGGAGCTTAGCATTGAACCGCCAACTCGATTCTTCGATCGGTTCTGCTGCCACTTGATTGACTACTACAAAATCATTTCGATAACTGATTGCAAACACGTCGCCTTGAGGTCCGACGTAGAAACACATCTCCGGATCAGCCATCAAGTCGCTATTTTGTTCAGAGTAATGAGCCAAGGAGTAGATTCGACCTTTCTCCTGCCATCGAGCGATACACTCGACACAGAGCGGCATAAATCCATTACTTGCGTCACCAATTCTTCGACTTTCCCCAGGCTCCAAAAGGTCTGCGATGCACTTCGAAAATATTGCGGCTGATTTCTTGTTAAGCGACTTCATCCTTCCACCTCACAACCTGAAGCGTGGTTAGCTAATTAGTACGCGATCATTTGTTACGAAGGGGATTGCCGCATAAAATGCTGTGCCGTCGATTTTTATGGCTAAGCTCCAAGCAATCAAACCGGAGCCTCAAGACAATACGAATGGCTTAGGCTATTTCTTCCAACCACTTCATAGACACGTTCCATAAGCAAACGATGACACCGGCATCAAGTTCCCCAAACGAACCACGCACGACGGCTGAACTCGTCGCGGTTGCACTGACTGAAACGGACGAGGAAATAGCCTGGGATGCCGTTCGTTCCCTTCACTGGCGTGGCGGTCCAGAAGTGTTGGAGCTTGCGATGCAGTTAACGAGAAGCACATCCAATAGAGAGCGTCGTCTTGGAGCCGATATACTCGGGCAACTAGGGAGCCCCAAAAGGACAGACCCAGAGCAGTGCAAGAGTGTGTTGCGTAAGATGTTAACTTTCGACGAGAATGCAGAGGTGCTGAGGGCTATACTTGTGGCGTTGTCACACCAGAACGATATCGATGCCATTCCACTTGTTGTCGGTTTCTCGACACATCCAGATTCAGAAGTTCGACATGGCACGGTACTCGCACTCTCGATACACAATGGTCACGAAGTTCCACAAGCTATCGAAACTCTCATCAAACTGAGCAACGATTCTTGCGAACATGTGCGAGACTGGGCTACTTTTGCTCTTGGTACTCTTATTGAGATCGACACCAAGCAGATTCGAGACGCACTTGCGGATCGGCTCACTGATCCTGACTTCGACACTCGTGGTGAAGCTCTGGTTGGATTGGCACAACGCAAAGACATGCGAGTGATTGCGGCTCTCAAACGAGAATTGGAATCAGACTGTATTGGTTGCCTTACTATCGAAGCCGCAGAAATGATCGCATCCAGCGAGCTTTATCTGCCGTTGGTTGATTTGCGAGGATGGTGGGATATCGATATCAACTTACTTGAACGAGCCATCGAAGTTTCAAATTTTGAAAGCTGACGATTCTGATTCACTTCGTGATTCGGAGTGACCTCAATCGCTCTTCACCGATCTTTTCACACTGTTCCTTTGCAAAGCGAATCACGTCTTCGGATTTCGTTGCGTTACACATCGCTGGCAGTTGGATGATGTCGTAGGGATAAGTGTCGGTTTGCAAAATCACAAAAACGTTGCCCTTGGTCCGAGTAAACTGTTTGTCTTGAATTGCAAGTAAATCGCTTGTTCGATTCCAACCTGATCCATAACAAAATGTATTTTCCCCTTTGGCGTCCAACTGGACGTTGGTCGCTGAAACGTCGGTGCCATCACCTCCGGAGAATGAAGTCTTTTCGTAAGAGCGATTTGGATCGAACAAGATCAAAGCGATGAGCGTCTTGGTGGCCCTTGGGTTTGAATCGTTTTTTGATCTCCCATATAACACGTCCATTCTACCGGACAGGTTGTTCAATTCACAAGTTTCACGGCTAGTCACAATATGATTGCCTTGCTGCGTCCAAAATATCAGAAGTGTCGATGCATAAACGATGCAGGGCGTTGCAATCGCAACATTGGTCCAATACCAGATTTGGAAAAGTCTTCCTGCAAAGCTGGTCCTTTCGAACTCAATCTGTCCATCAGTTTGCCTAGACGTAGCTAGAAGGGCCGTAATCGATGAAAACGCCAAAAGTAAGTTGAGCATCACATACAATGGCACAGCGACCCAACTGATAGTAGGCGTCAACCCAATGAACAAAAATGCAATTAGCTGGATCAGTAAGTTTTTCATGCCAGATTATTGCTCGATTATCTTGTGCTAATCCAATGCTGGATCTCGATTGAGTTCAACTGTAACTGCACGATGTTTTTAACCTGTTTTACCCCAAAGCAATGGGATGACAGTCCAGTTTTTGGCTGCAACCTAAATTCTTCGTTTTCCGAAGTTCATGGCAAATTCTTGCGTGATGACTTGGACGCAATGATCTTGCCAAACCAAATCTGCATTGCAATAGAAATCGAACACATTATGGGTAGTATTGGTAACAGGAAGCTGTAGTAATGCGGTGCAGGCACTGCAATCGGTGCGAACCATTTGGCAATTGATGTGATTCCAATTCCTATGAGCACGAGCAAGCATTGATAACGAGGTGGAAGAACCAACCAAAGTTTTGCACCACAACCCTCACAAATCTTCCCTCGAATCGTGTTGCAGACCCTCCATCGAGATGCTGGATTGCCACAAAGTGGACATGCATTTCCCCCAAATTCGCTCATGGTCTCAATCGAGCCAGTGTCGCTTTCCAATCGAGGAGTTTCGTAAGGATTGGGTTGATTCATGAGTTCGCTGTTCACAATGCAGGTCCGTTCGAATCTCTCAATCCATTGGCTGACAACGAATCGAATATCCCGATGGGATTTCTCGCCACCATTGGGACCGCCAAATCCCTATTCGTTCGTATGGCTCTACGGGAACGAATTCGCAGCATTTTACCTCATGGAGCATCTGATTCAAATCATACCCGATGAGTTTGATCGCATTGCGTCGGTAGATGAAAGCACCTGTATGGAACCAAAAGTGATCTCGTTCTTTGTCGCTCTTTTTGGAGTTCAGAATTGCACGAGAAGTTTCAGCACCTTCGAGGGTAAAATCAAGCTCGCCAATGAGGGGCAAGCCTGCCGTTGGGCCGATACCTTCAAAAGACGAAAGATGCTTCCTTACTCGTTTTAGGGTAGGCAGATCGACAATCTTGGTTAGTCCACGACGACAAAGTCGCCCAATCGAATCGATGCATTCTTCTTCGGTTGGAAGGTAGGGTGCTAGTCGAGTTTGCTTCAGCAAAGCCAAGGCACATCCTGGTGCCTCAATAACAGGACGATTTTCAAAGCGTATCAAGTGGAGCATGACATACTCTGCCATGCTCAAGCGAAACTCATCGAGAGTTCGCTGAAGGGATTCAAACTCAGTCAATTCAAGGCGGCTATGCATGCCGCTGGTGCATAAAAAGTTGGACAGAACGAATGACTGTCGCAGTGCGAAATTATTATGTTAGGATTCTGGACTGAACCACTTGCTTTGTCAAACTCACACCGTCAATGCTGGGCTAGGATCGCTCCAATTCCGTCGAACTGGATATCCATGAAAACACCGCAATTCCGACTACTTGTCATTCGAACAACCGATATCGAACAGGTCCTTGGATTCTATGAGTCGTTGGGATTGGACTTCATTGAGCACCGTCACGGGACTGGACCAATTCATTTTGCTACTGAACTTTCGGACCTCGTGTTTGAGAATTACCCGACGAAGAAGCAGGAAAATGTGGATCGAATGACTCAAACCGACGAAGCCAAGGGATGCTTTTCAATGATTTCGACGACTCGCTCATGGTTGGTCTGTAGGGATCTGCATTCATGCGATTGCGGTCTTTTCTCGGTCAATCGTTGGTGAGCTTAATCGTGCAATTTGGCAATCGATCCATCGTCTCACGCACTAGCTGATCGGCATCGGTCAATGGTTGGTACGAATGAATGGCAAGTGAAGTCAGACTTACATTGTCTGTCGACTGAAGGATTATTTCGGGGACCCCGCAGTAGTAAAACCTCACATCCCTCAGTGCCCCCATCGTATTGATTGTTGGCAATAGGGTTTCGATCTGATGACCATAAGTAACTTCCAGCGTCGAAAGGTTAGGTAAATCACGAAGTGAGGCGAAATCCATTGTGCCTCCATTTGGACCTGAAAGATGCACTGTCGTGATCTTTGCCGCAAATGGTTTGTCTTTGACAATCCTCTCAATCAGTTCAGGGGATGCGACGTAGACTTCCGTTTTCCCTTCACTAACCAACCTTTGATAGTCTCGCTCCGCATATGATCTTGCTGTCATTTTGGGCAAGTAAGGATGTGAAATCACAAGTGCAATTCCGCCGAGAGCAATCAATGCGAAGAAGCAGATGGCTATTCGTGCGATTTGCATTCTTGACTCCAATAACAGTGATTGAGTTGGCCTCAGATCGCAGTCGTGCTAATGAGTTGGTTGCAATCCTATGATAGATCGTCCCATGAAACCGAAATACCAATTGCTTTCACAAGGTTCGGACATTGTACCCAATCTGTGTACCCCAACGGTACTGCGTCCCAAATCCAACGAAGTCCTTCGATCAACGCCTGCTGATCACTCGAGTCTAGTTTCGATGACTCTGCAGGCACAAACCGATAGAGTGAATACATGAACGAATCGATACAGTCGAGAGACTTGCTTTTGTCGAGTTCCAAAGCGATGGGGTAGAGGTAAAAAAGCAAGTCCTCGAATCCCAGGAACGCATAAAACCAACCATAGAAATCCAAGTCATCTCTTGAAACGTCGTTGAGTGCTCGGTGATTTATCGCTCGAGTTGCTCGACCTTCAAAGCCATACGAATCTATGATCTTTGCAGTACGAAGATCAATACGAGGTGGTCCGTGTTTCCTCGATAGCTCAAAGACCGCAAAGTGATTCATGGGTTACCCGCATCTCTAATTGGGATAATCAACCGGTCGCCAGAAATCAAAAATTTTTACACACCAGTCAATTGCTCTCGCTGACGACCAACCGATGCCCACGCCGTCGAACGACATTCGTAACTTGAGCTGTTGCATCAATCGAGTTAGTTGAAATATCATTCGGCATTTCTTTGCTCATTGTGGTTCGAACGTCTCAGGCAAAAAGAATCCATGTAAGTCCTGGGTTTGGGGTGGAGGCCCTTTGAATAAAATCTGGCGACCTTAACCCGTGATCTTGTTCTGCACTTACGACGCAGAAACGTCACAAAATTCCAACCCCAAACCCATGGAACCACTAACATGAAAATTCTCGCTCTTGACCTCGGTAAGTTCAATACCATGTGCTACTTCT
>JAJTID010000006.1 GCA_021300155.1 Pirellula sp. | reverse complement strand
AACCGTTCCCTCCACGGAAACGAGAATGGGCCGAGGGCCACGGACGTATCGATTGCTCAATGGGACCTCTTGTCCTATTCGCGATTTGATCGCTTCCAATTGGGCTTCTTCTTCCTTGCGAAAGTCAATTTCCTTCGGCTTTTTCGACATAGCAAACACTCCTTTGCCGAGAGTGTGGCAGAGGAATGGACTAGTTAGGTCAATCGGGATCAGATTCTTAGCAGATTTTGGCTAGCGACTTCAGTTGCCGTCCATAGACCAGGCAATCAACTGCAGTCCAGCCCGCACTCGGCCATAGAACAACGACGCAGAATCTAAACCTTTGTATGTTATCGCAATTTATTCTGATTCTCCCGGCGGTCAAGTATTGCATCTGCCATCTCGGTCGGCTTGAGTTCACGTTGATCATTCCCGTCCCCGAAGAAGGAGCCTGGCCAAAACACAAGTTCAGACACATCTGAAACGCCGAACGTTTTCTCGATCGACGCGAAGGCATATGCCAGGAAATCTTCGTCGCAGACATTTGCAAGGACTTTCTCAAAGATCTCAACAAGCTTGTCACGATCGAGTGTTGGATCGGCCATCGTGGAGTTGGTTATGAGCAATCTCCTAACAAACGTCTCGTGATCTTCACTACCGCTAATACCTTGAAAGTCTTCAAACGTGAGATCGGTGTCTGCAATTCGATTGAACTCAGTGACAAGAGGGAGTGCATCGCGTCCACCGCCATCGATGGTCGACGATATCTTCGTCAGTGTCTCAACAACCTGGGCATCGATATTTGGCTGCATCATGTTTTGCGATAAAGAATCCATGTAAGTCCTGGGTTTGGGGCGGAGGCCATTTGAATAAAATCTGGCGACCTTAACCCGTGATCTTGTTCTGCGCTTGCGACGCAGAAATGTCACAACACTTCCAACCCCAAACCCGTGGAACAACTAATGAAAATTCTCGCTCTTGACCTCGGTAAGTTCAATACCATGTGCTGCTTCTTCGACACAAAAACTCGAAAACACTCCTTCCTCAATGCCGCAACGGATCGAGACTACCTCACGACTGTTTTCAAGAAGCACAAAATCGATCTCGTTGTCATGGAAGCTTGCGGGCCATCGGGCTGGATTGCGGACCTCGCAAAAAGCCTCGAGCTAGAAACTGTCGTTTGCTCTACCAACGAGGACGCTTGGAAGTGGGCGAATGTAAAACGCAAGACTGACAAAGACGATGCCCTGAAACTCGCTCGGATGGCTTCGATGGATGAACTCAAGGCGGTTCATATGCCCACCGAAGCTCATCGAGAGTTCCGCTCTCTGGTCAAGTACCGAAAAACACTCGACTACCCAGGTGGGAGTCTCACCCACTTGTCTTCAACTCATTTCCAGTACGCACGTGCATCGCGTGGTTATTTGGCTTTTACTCGTTTCGCATAGATGCTCGAAGCAAGTCATCGATTTGTTGATTCAGTGGACGTTGTTTCTCAAGTATCGCCTTAGCATCGTCAAAGCGATACTCAGCAACAGCCTGCTCTTTGTCGATCTGAAGTACTTGTATTTTGTCAAAGATGAGATTCAAGTCAATTTCACCGGTGTAGTATCTGTTTGCCAGTTCACGGTAGTTGCCGGTATCGTACCCACAGTCCAAGATTGCTTTGGTGACATCTACGGTTCGCGGATAGCAATCGCCGTCAAAGCTACGCGCAAATTCAAAAACAATGTTCTCCAAAGTGGCGCTCGGCTCGCAAAATATTGTCGCCGAAACGAAGCCGACGATTTCTGGCTTTAGTTCGTTGATTGTCGTTGCGTTCACGATTCTATCAAGGTCAAGGCGTTCAACAGGAAGTGTCAATGCGATTCGATTCCCATCGCGAGTTGCTTCCACACCGCGTTTTTGTAGAGCTGCCGCTAGTAGCTCTGGATCCCAAGTTTTTCCCTTCGGTAAATGGTACACGTGTCAGAGGTCTCTTTGCCAAATAACTTGTAATTATCCCCGGTTGGGGCCGTTATCCCTGAATTTTGGTCTGTTATCGCTGATGAGTCAATTCAGTTATCCCGGGGAAGCCTGCTAGTTTCCACTGTCCAGCCCGCATTCGTCCCTAGAACAACGAAGCAGAATCCAAACCTTTGCATTCAATCATCGAGTTGACATTGCGCTGCATCCGGAAACGATGTCAGCCATTTGGCTAATGAAGCGAACATAGCCATTTCGCGCAGTTGCTACGCTTCCTGTTCTCTTTACAACTTCGATGACCCCTACGACTCGATTATCGCGAGTTATAGGTACGCCAATAACCAGCGTCTCTCGTCCTGCGATACTTAAGTCACGTATAATCTCGTGCTTTGTGGAGATGACTTCTTGTGCAACAAGAGGCGATTCAGGCTCGCCAACACATGCCGCTATCCTCAGAGTCCGTCGCATCGACCACCAGTTCCGTTTACGGTCAACCCAAAGCACCGCGCCTTGAGCGGCAAGGCATTGCGTCAAACCTGAGACCAAAAACTCCCCAATCTTATTGACAGGCAAGTCACTTCTGCAAAGTGCCGAAAGTTCCGCGATGTAGTTTCGGATTTGCGATTTCGTTGTATCGACGCGATTGGCCAACCAAGCGTGTGCCCCGCAAGACGGGCACACTGTATCGCTTGGCGGTTTCGAAACGTCCACCTTACTTGCAGCACCACATATCTGGCATTGTAATGGCTCACCTTCAGGAGTACGCGATGATGGGATCATGACATTCCTCGCCAAACTGTAATTATGCCAAGCTAAAGTTGTTGTCCATGCACGTTAGTCCCTTGGCCACGGTTCGTCAATTCCGTTAACCCGAGTGAGCCTGCTAGTTTCCACTGTCCTGACCGCAACCGTCCCTAGAACAACGACGCAGAATCTAAAGCTTTAGTTGTTAAAGAATTCACGGTCATTAATTACGCTGAGTCGACGTAGTGAACGAGGGAATCCTCCTCATTTCGACTTGAATTTGTCAAACTCTAATGCCTTCGCAACGAAGTTAGTGAAATCTATTCGTTCAGCGCTGCTAGGATTGCCAAGCTCGGGTAAATCTCTGTTCGAATTGTTCGATGATTCCTTGATCGCAAATTCTATAAACTCTTTCGCGGTACTGCTGTTTGCCTTCTTGAACCCTAGTAGCCATAGCGATTCGTTAGCCAAGGTTATCGCTGCATCCGAATCCTTGATGACGCGAGATCGCGCTAAGCCATCTTTCATGGTCGCGTTAATCGCATCCTGATATCTCCAAGCATCAGAAATGCACTTAATCAATTCGCGTCGTTGAAAGTTATCTTTACGCTCAGGGGTACTGTGGTTCCAGGCCTGTATGCAATTGATCGTTGCATCGATTCTTTCAAAATGCCCACGTCCATTCACGGGGGCAGGTTTTCGTTTCGTCGACTGTGCTAAAGCTACCGACAATCCAATCGTAAGTAGGAAGAGAACGATCGAGAGAAGTTTAAAGGTGAGGCCATTTTTCACGGTGTTGTTTTGCTCCGAATCATCCGACGGTAGAAACAATCGGTTTTCGAGAATTTGCAGTGACCCCCGGTTGGGGGCGTTAAGCCTGAATTTTGGTCTGTTATCCCTACTGAGTCAATTCAGTCATGCCGGGCAGCAGAGCAAGGAGTTTTGCGTCTGAAGACACTATGGGCCGAGCTTGCTCATCTTCGATGAACCGCATTATGCTTACACGCACGCAAGGTGGTGTGTGAGGGTACTCGAAAACGGGCATTCTTACGCGATCTTGTCGCTATTTTGTATCCAAGTAGTCAAGCAAAAAATCCGAGAGAGTGTTTGCCAAGGGTCGTGACCAAAGCGATGGATCGTCTCCTTTGTAAACCAATTCGTGGTCAAACTCATGCACGATTGGCGAGAATTCTGATCCCGCCCTAATGAAGCCAATGCTGTTTCCGTCTGCGTTGCGGTGGAATGGCGAGATCGCTAATGCAGATAGTGGTTTTCCTTCGTAACACCAGACATCGCGAGTGGCACTTAATGCTACCTTCGGAGTATCTATTGCAATGTTGGCGTTGCCCGGCAGATGTACGCCGCCAAATTCCGCGAGTAAAGCCTTGTACTCGGTCGGCAACAGAACGCCAATTTTGCTTTCCTCTTCCATAATTTTGTCAACCGTCATCGGGCAAAAGGTTTTCTTGACTTGGTATCGGATGAACAAGTCGCCATCAAACTCGATGCCCAACTTACGAAAGAACTTCTTCGGATTGGGGTCCAAGTGGTTGAATCCCGGCCAATAGTACATTTGGCTTTCGCAATGTTCATTTGCGATCGAGCGAATCTTTTCAAAAAGCAAGCCGATTTTGGTCATACGTTTCTTTTCGCGGAACTAGTAATTATTCACGGCCCAAACCCGCCATCCCTGAATTTTGGTCTGTTATCCCTGATGAGTCAATTCAGTTGTACCAGCTTGGAACAACTTGGCACTAAGTACGATCCTAGGTTGATTAGTTTAGTTCCCTACACACACTGGTGTGGGCTCAAGCCTGAATCGGTTTTGGTGGTTGCGGAACATTGTGTCCGGGATGGCCGGGGGGAAGATTGTTGGGCCAGGAGTAGCCGGGAGGTAAGTAGTAGGGATGATCGACCGGCAATCTCGGCCAGGTGTAGATCGGAGGCGGGTACAAGATCTCTGGTGGTGGTGATGGCTTGGGAGGCCAATCTAAATACGGCGGCCACCAATCGGGCCGGGGGCCAAATCCAACAGACGAGCTCTCGTCATCTTCCTCGCTTCCACTTGATGATCCTGGAGGATCTGGTGGTGGCAACTGTGGCGTCTTCGGTGGTTCAAATGGTGAGACTGGCCAACCGGGTGGGCGAGGTCCGCTGGGATCAAAAGGGCCATTGGGCTTCGTCATAAACTGCACTCCTTCTGTTAGAACTGCTTGATCAATTAACGTATTTTGTTTCGGGCATCACATGTGTTTCAGGAACTCATTCGCCCGTATCTTCTGCGCGTGAACTTTGTTAGGCGTGGACGATGGCTCCACCGGGATATCGCATGGATTGAAAGCCATGTCTGCGCAAGCCCATCGCACGGAACTTCGGTCGGGCTCGCAGAGCTCCGTAAGGCTTGGCTGCCACGTGGTCGTGGACTACTGAGCAGTCGAGTGCCACGGCGATTTGCAAATGCTCGATCAGCGAGGCACGATAGAAGAACTCCCAGTGTTCGTAAGTCTTAATCTCTTCATCCCAACGAACCCTGGCGATTGTGTCGCGTCGCGCGAGGAATGAGTTACTAACCATGTCGCACCAACAAGTCTCGCCGATGCGTTTGTATTGGCCACGATGCATCCAGATCCGTTTCCGATTCCTCAACGGACTGAGCATCATGGGTTGGCCACCGTCACCTTGACGCACGGCAAGAATATCGAGTTCATACTCGAAGAAACGTTCGTACACTCGGTCGAGATGGAGCTCGGGTGTCACGATTTGATCATCGTCAAGCAGAAAGATGAGCTCGGTTTCAGCCGCATCGATCGCTGTGTTGCGTCCTTTGCCAACTCCGACGTCGTGCAGTTCAAGATCGATCACTCGGCAGTGTTTGGCCGTTTCAGGGTACTTGCGAGAGAACCGATGCTCAGGGCGACCGTCGTCTACAACGATGATCTTGGGTGAGTCGAATTCTTTGCACAACGACTCCACAAGTCGATGGCAAGCCCACGGGCGGTGGATGGTCTTGATGCAGAAGGTGATAGAATTGAGTCTTGAGTCTCGAGTCTTGAGTCTCGAGTTATACGTTTCCGACTTGAGTCCTGGTTCGTGAGTCTTGAGTTTGCTCATAGTTTT
>JAJTID010000024.1 GCA_021300155.1 Pirellula sp. | reverse complement strand
CGGCTGGGGAACGACGCTAGACAGCTGACCAGGAAACTGATCGATCATTCCTGAACTCAGTGCCAACTTCAACGGGAACGGAAGTGCGAGGAATGTAGCTCAAGTTGTTAACTCGGGCCGCGTTTCGATTTCGGAAACAAAGTTGACATCTACACGGTTAACAAAAGCCGAGCGAATGCTGGGTCAGACCTCAAATCAAAGGGACTGAATCAACCTGTATGCTGCAAGCTCAGCCATACATCTCTCCGAGCTGCCCGAGCAGTTCTTCCTGCGATACGCCTTTCAAGCCGAGTGACTTCAAATCGACCGGTTCATCGCGCATGCTTTCGATGAACTGTGTCATGTCCTTGCGGATCTGTGAGGGGATGGTCGGTTCGTAACCAGGGTCAACCACTGTAAGTAATCGAAACACATCGTTTTTATGCTTCTTAATGTGGCGGTCATCGACTTGCCCACCTTCCGCTTTTCGTTTTCGCAGATCCAACCAAGCGCGTGCTTTTAATGGGATCAAGTGCTCTGAACGTGCAAAAGCGACTTTGTTGCTGACCGTTCGCGACTCTTGAATCCAGGTCGCGTAGTCTTGGTCCATCAAGATGGCTGACAGGCTCGAGATTTCCTCCGACGTCGGTATCGGTACCAGGTGGCCTTCTCCCAGGTTGTTCACGTCGCTGGGCAACGCTGAGAACAGTTCGAGCATGAAGGGATATTCATTGCTGGCTGGGTCAGTGAATCTGTAGTATTGCGGACGACCATCGGCCTGCTGACGCGTTTGATAACCACCGTCGCGCACGAACTCCCAGAACCGCGATACAAACTCATCACGTCGCTGGTCCAAGAACAACACTATATCCAGGTCCTTGGTGGCCCGAAAACTCTGTCCCACAAGCTGCATGGCGAGATCGCATGCAGTTCCTCCAATCAAAACGTAGTTCTCCGTAAACGCTTCAAAATGATTAGCGAACTTATCAAGTCCATCTACCATGGCATTCCTTTCAAAAGGTCATCAAGTGCTGCTTCAACGCGTTCATCGCCAGCGGCTTCTAAGGATAGATATAGTGACAGTCGGTCAACACTCGTTCCCTTCGAGAGCAGGCACGGGTCGTATCGCCAGAGCTCAATCGTCATCGATCGTTCCGATTCGTCACTTGGTATGGTGAATCTGGCGAGTTCTGCTCGAACGGCCTTCTCTACCGTCGGTCCAATGGCGATTGTTCGATCCTGGCCTTTTGTGATTTCTGTCTCCATTGCGAGGGCTGGCTGCCCAGCGATCCGAGACCGCTGTGGAATTGGAAAGTCATGGAAGACGCGCAACCGTTTGCGCACAGGTGTTCGCAAACACTGGCGTGCAAGTTCCCAGCTTTCGAAGGGGGGGCCTTTGAGTCGTAGGTCTCGAGACCTTCCCTCCTTCTCAACATCAACCAATTCGAGAGCTTCTAGTTCGCTGAATGTGCGGCTCATCGACATCTTTGAGCACTCGAGCAATTCTGCTGCTCGATGCAGGGGGAGGGGTAACAAGTCGCCATGATAAATCGCGTACAAGTACGTCGCCTGGGCCAGAGGGCTTAACTTATCCGTCGCAGTTTTGGCTTTTCGAAAATAGTCTCGTAGGTCGATTGCAAAGGTCGGAAGGTATAGCTGGTTTCCGGGAACGATAAATGAAACTCGTTGCTCGATAAGCCGCTTACGCTGGTATGCATCCATCTGCTGTCGCAAGTAAACGAGTTCGCCATCGAACTTTGGTTGCAGCACTTCGAACTGTTTGCGAACCGCAGCCGCTGAATGTTCCGGTGCGATCGCCGCAGCGATCAATACGGGCCGGCCCAGAATCTGGGTTTCAGCAAAGTCGAATTCTTGCCTGAGAAAGAGAGGCAGTTTCCGCTTTTCGGGCCACTCATTCAGCTGCACGGAGATACCGAGAGTTTCTTCGATGTAGTCTTCGGCCTGTATAATTGCATTGTTCATTTGTCACCTTCGTAACTCTTTCACTGCATTGTAACGCACTTAGTGTTACGGTGCAATAAATACGTTACGATATGCCGATTGCTCGGCGAAATTCGTAGGAAAAGTCGCTATTCCTCGCGTTTTCCTCACAAGTCATAGATCCCGGCACCATCTAAACCCAAATCAAAATTGGAGAGGTGGGCGGTGGCTTGGTCGCTAAAATGCTTTCCTGAATCGTTCAGTCTTGGTTCTGACCGGGTGCGGAGAGATAAATCGGACTGTCGAGTAGTGCGTTTTTATTGGAATCTCGCTATGTCCCAGCAATTCGAAAAGTGTGCAATCTACGTCCGGCAGTCGCGAGTGAACGACAGTAGCTACTCGTCGTGCGAAGCCCAATTGCGAATCTGCATGGACACGGCCGCGAGTTTTGCGTGGCGAGTCGTCGATCACTTTCAAGATAGCGGGCAATCGAGCGAAACCCTCGCGAGACCTGAAATGCAACGACTGATGGCTTGTGTTGAACTGAAACAATTCGAGCATCTGGTCGTTTACAGCATCGATCGCTTGACTCGGCGATTGACCGACTTCGCAAGACTAATGGAGCTATTCGACGGAAGCGGAGTGAAATTGACTGTGGTTACTGATCCACAGTTTGGTGAAAGTGCCGCAAGCCGCTTCACGTCGAACATAGTTGCTGCAGCCAGCGAGTTCCAGCAAGATTTGACTCGAGAGCGTATGGCCGAATCGCGTGCAGCATTGAAAGCCAAAGGAATGCGCGTCGCTGGTCGCATACCGTTTGGTTATTCGTACGATCGAGTATTCAGTCGCTTGATGGCAGTACCAGAAGAAGCTGAGTTGGTCGAAGATTTCTTTGACCTTGCATCAAAGGGCAAAACGCCAGCTGAGATTGCGGATTTGGCCAACAAACGCGATGGAGGTCGATCGGATTGGAACGCTCGCCGACTCTTGCAGATCCTTTCTAATCCCGTCTACGCGGGTTACCTGCCAAGCGATTCAGAGAATGCCGAAACGCTTCAAAAGGGTAATCACGAAGCGATTGTTACTCCCGAGAGGTTCGAGCAAGTGCGGCAACAATTAGTTGCTCGTCGAAAGCGGGCACCGACTAAGCGAACTCCAAAGCCAGAGAGTTTTCCATTGCGTGGTTTGCTTTATTGCGCAAAGTGTGATCGAGCTATGACTCCCAATACGAGCAGTTTTGGAATCAAGCACTATCGCTGGTATCAATGTCGTTCTCATGCCGGTGGTCGTCCGCCTTGCGCCGGCGTGTCAGTGCGAGCCAATGACATGGAGGAGTTTGTGGCAGCTCAAATCGCGAGCTCATCGGAATACCCCAAGTTAGCTGTTCGGTTCAGTGACGAGTGGCAAGCGATGACT
>JAJTID010000117.1 GCA_021300155.1 Pirellula sp. | reverse complement strand
GTTATTGCAGCCGATTCGGCTGCTTCATAAGCAATTGCTCCGACGATATAACCTGCCGTTTTCGCGTCCATATCCACAATGGCATGACCAATCTCAATCATGGCCATTCGCGCGACCTCCAACGCTTGACGAGCTACCAATGAAGCCCTCGAGTTGATCGAGTCTATCGCTTCTTCAAGTTGCTTAGAATCGCCAGTCAAAATGGCATTTAGAACCACACCGCCCGCATGATCAATGTACGATCTTACCTCGGTGTAGACTTCCGCAGCATAGGCAAGGTTTTCTCGTGTCCATTTTACCGCGCTGATCGCAGTATTTGCACCTTGCACCATCATGTCCGTTAGAGCCTTTTCTTCATTGGCTCCAATGTCGTAACCCATCCACCATGAACCTGCCTGTCTAATACCAGGAACCAATTGCAGATAGTGGTATGTACCGACATAGACTTGTTGTTGAACGTAAACTGCACCCTTGGCAGCGTAGACCGCACCCTTGGCAGTGTAGATCACACCGCCAACAGCCATTCCTCCTAAACCGTTCTTGATACCATCTACAAAACCGTTAACGACACCTTTCCCGAATTCTCCGATGTTGTTTGCATTGATATCAACTCCCTTTTTCATGAGCTTGTCGAGTTTTGCATAGAGCTCCGCCTGTCGTTCATCTAGCTTAGTCTTGTCACTAGTCGGTTTGATACTTCGATCGTCAGCATCGTCTCCAGGACTCGAAGTAGTCGGCTTTTCGAGAACCGTTGGCTCGGGACGTAGTGGGATCGCAACGAGTGAAGTCGATGCGTCAGACTCCATCAGTAGTTTGAATTCCGGCGACGCATCACCAAATCCTCGAGCTGCATCTTCGGTTGTGAAGATAACTGGGAGTGTAGACTTCAGGTTTACCGGACCTGTTGTGATGATTGTCTCAGACGAATGACTCGTCGACGAAAAAAGCAAATCTTCTATTTTTGCAATGCCGTAACGATCAACTAGTTCATTGTTAGCTTCCGTCGATTGTATGGCATCTGCTTCGGCAATGAAGCAGCGATTCCCGGCGAGCGCTTAATCTCAATGTTTTGCAACGCGCGTGAATGCTATCGTGGCGCGATGAATTTCCATATTCCGTGATAATCGAAGACTTCGTTTTGTTGAGTTTACCGTATGTTGGTTCTTGCCACAGGAGGCCAACCATGACCAAGTCCAACTCGATCGAACCACGCAAGTATTTGTCCATCGACTCGATGGTCCAAGGGTTACGCGAACGTTTCGAAGCCATTCCCGACCCGCGGCGTTCCGCTAGCACTTACCACAGTCTTGCAGATAGCTTGATGGCCGCCTTTGCAATGTTTTCGCTCAAAGACCCGTCGCTGCTTGCTTTCGATCTTCGCCGGCAAGACCAAAGCTTGATGAACCTTTATCGAATCAAATCGATTCCAAGCGACACGCAACATCGCGAGATTCTCGACCAAGTCGACCCGAAGCAACTCAACGAATGCTTTGCTGACATCTTTTACGAGCTGCAACGTGGCGGCGTGCTGAAGGACTTCGTATTTCACGATGGCCAATATCTGCTGGCTATCGATGGGACTGGCTATTTTTCGTCGACGACTATCCGTTGTCCACAGTGTTTAGTGAAGGAACGAAAGAAAGGGAAAACAGAGTATTCGCATCAATTGGTGGTCGCGGTGTTAGTGCATCCGGATCGAAAGGAAGTTATTCCAATCGCGCTGGAACCTATTGTCCAGCAAGACGGGGACAACAAAAACGACTGCGAACGCAATGCTGTTCGCCGCCTATTGAAAACGATTCGACAAATGCATCCAAAGCTAAAGTGCATCGTTGTTGAAGATGGATTGTCCAGCAATGGCCCGCATATCCAAGACCTCATCGCAATGAACTTCGAGTTTCTGTTGGGTGCAAAGCCCGGAGACCATACGTTCTTGTTCGATAACTTCATGAAAATGGATGAATTGGGTCAGGTAAAGAACCTGTCAGCCGAAGTCAACGGAAGTTCGCCGGCAACGCAGACGCAGTGGCATGAACATCTGCAGCTCAATTCCTCACACCCGGATATTGCGGTCAAGTTCATTCAGCACATGGAATTCGACGATCAGCTTGACGTAAGGCAGCGATATAGCTGGGTCACACAGTTGGAAGTAACCCCCGAGAACGTGCTCAAGCTGGTTCGCGGTGGACGCGCTCGGTGGAAGATTGAGAACGAGACATTCAATACATTGAAGAACCAGGGATACCATTTGGAACACAACTTTGGTCACGGGCAACAGAACCTATCAACCGTGTTCGCCACGCTAACGATATTGGCGTTTCTTGTCGATCAAGTGCAGCAAATATGCTGTCCGTTGTTTGCCAAGGCGATGGGGAAATTCAATACACGTTGCGCCTATTGGGACCACCTTCGAGCCTGTTTCCAATCCTTCCGACTAATCACGTGGATTGGACTCTACGAAGCAATCATTGACGGAATGACTCGTGGCCAGCCGCTCCGACATTTCAACAGCAGCTAATAAACTATCGGGTCACTCACCAAAAAGTGAGCGAATCAATCTAGCACACGACAACTGCCGATGGCAGATGGATCGAAATCCGGCTGACTACGTGAAAAACGTCCCCAAGTCGCCGAATCCAACGCTTCGCGGAACCAATTCTCGCACAAGCACACGTAGAATGGGCTATCGCAAAGCAAAACATTAATGACAAAGAACGTGTTACACTACCCAAAAACAAAAATTACCACTCACCGGGAATCGCTGCCAATGAAGTCCCATTTCACTCCTAAGGAAGGAAATATAGAAGACATGCACAGCGATTGAGGTGGCCCGACCGGAATTCAGCACCGAATGCAAAGACAATCGGCTCTAGAAACGCGGCCGTTCGAGAGAATGTCACCTCAACAGCGCCAAAAGCGTCAAAAAAAGAATCGCGATGACTGAATCGCGAGATTTCGAACCGAATTCGATCGATGGAAACGTACCGCTACCTCGATCGAATTCTTTCGTTGCGCTTTAGAGACGCCT
>JAJTID010000110.1 GCA_021300155.1 Pirellula sp. | reverse complement strand
TTGTGTGAAAGCAGCTGCAGTCAACAGATTTGGAACCGATTTTGTAGATACGAATCTTTCGATGTACAACGTTGGCCAGGAACTCAAGCGAACGATTCCTGGGATGGAAATCATTCTTGGTAGCGACTACTGGGCTCGTTTTGACAAGATGTCGCTCAAAGAAAGCCAATTCGAAAAAGCCTAAGTAAAAATGACCTTCAAAGGGCTGGGACGATGGTCCGAAGCTACGTTCATTACGTGACTTTTGTCGGCCGTGTCTGCCTGTCCTTGATTTGGAGCCGTGCGTTGGGACTAGCTGGTCACTCTTATTTAGAATTCTTCCGTTCGAAGGCTAGCACCAAACGAATTAGCTCATAACCTACGCGCCGTTCAAGATGCTCGAAGATAGGGCTTAGCTTTTCTCGGCCCACCGCATCAGCCGCTGCGATGATCTGCTTCTGAATGCCGATTGGTACCCATGCCTCAATACTTGCCAATTGCTCGGTTTCCATCCATTCCAACAGATGACCAACCACTGTACCAACGGTCACTCCGGCCTTCGCTGCAACAACGTCCAGTGGCAGAAACTCCTTGAGTAAAGGCAACGTAATCGACTTGGTTCCCGTTAGTCGCATCGAAGGTGTCGACTGGCCTACAGCATCGCTTTTCCAAGTCACATTTTGTGCCACCCCCATCCTCGTACAATAAGAATGTATGGCTTCCAAGAACGCTGAACCGTACGAATCCAGCTTGGCTTTTCCAATTCCATTGATCGCAAGCATGCGTTCTTTGTCAGAAGGACGGCTAGCACTCAGTTCTAGCAACACATTGTCCGTGAACACGATGTAAGGCGGCAGATTAGCCATCAGAGCAATCGAACGTCGCAAAGTTCGAAGCTCTTCGAACAACTGCATATCGGCATGGACAGCAGCATCGACTTGGATCGATTGTTTCTTTTGTTTGGCTTTCGAGACCGTACGAATCAATCGAGGCGTAGCATCTCCTTGCAAAACACCGCGTGCGTTTGGCCCCAATTTCAAGATGGGGTATTCACCAGCATCTATGGCCAAAAGATCCTGCCCAACAAGTTGATACACCCAGTCTTTCAGTTGATTCTTGGGAATATCTTTGAGAATTCCGTACGTACTGAGTTGATCGTGCTTTCGCTGTAGTATTTCTTGAGCTTTCGATCCGGCGAGCACTTCCACTAGATAGTTCACGCCGAATCGCCCCCCAATGCGAAAGACACAGGACAAGATTTTTTGCGAAAGGACTTTTGCGTCAGGCACTTCGTCAGTGTCACCGAGACAAACATCGCAGGCTCCGCAATTGTCTTTCTGGTACGATTGGCCGAAATAGTCTACTAATGCACGATGGCGACAAATAGGCGTTCGGCAGTACGTTGCCATCTCCTCAAGTTGTTTTTTTGCTGCGTGGAGAATCTCCGGAGATGCACCTGCCTCCATGAGACTGGATTCCGTAATTTTGCGAAGCGTAATCCAATCGGCAGCGGTAAAAAAGAGAACACACTCCGATGGCAATCCATCGCGTCCTGCACGTCCAGTCTCTTGTTGATAGTGTTCAATTGATTTAGGCATCGATGCATGGGCTACGAAACGAACGTTCGGCCTATCGATTCCCATCCCGAACGCAACCGTAGCAACGACAATATCCACTTGTTCATTTACGAATGCATCCTGAGCGTTTTTTCGATCTTCGTTCGACATGCCGGCGTGGTATCCGACCACGGAATATCCCTGCTTGGAGAGATAGGCGGTTATCGACTCAACATCTGCTCGGCGAAGGCAATACACGATTCCACCTGAACCTCGATGCCGTTCGCAAACCTCGACCAGTTGCGATTGGATATCGGTTTGTGGAAGTATTCGATAGGTCAGGTTGGGGCGATCAAAGGAGCTAACGAGAACACGCGGCTTTTGTAGCTGCAACTGCTCCACAATATCGCGACGAACTTTTTCAGTTGCCGTAGCAGTAAAGGCATGAATCGCAGCGTTTGGAAAGGAGTTGCGAAGTGTTCCCATTTGTCGATACTCCGGACGAAAATCATGCCCCCATTGTGAAACGCAATGCGCTTCGTCAATGGCGATGGTGTGAATATCGACTCCCTCAAGGAATCGCAAGAACTCCGGTGATACTAATCGTTCAGGGGAAACGAACAATAATCTTGCATCGCCCGACTTGATCGATCGAGCTGCTTCCCGTTTCTCATCTGCATTGAGCGTGCTGTCGACGCGAACGGCACATACTCCTACCTCTTTGAGTGAGTCAACTTGATCCTTCATCAGCGCCAACAATGGAGAAACCACAACAGTCAGTCCACCTAGAAAAACGGCAGGGGCTTGATAGCAAAGAGATTTTCCCCCACCGGTCGGCATCACCACGACCGTGTCACGGCGTTGAAGGATCGATTCAATGGCTGCTTGCTGCGTCGGCCGCAGTTGCTTGAAGCCCCATACCCTATGGAGCATTTCGAAAAATGCGGGATCCAGGGGTTGAGGCTCTTTGGATTGAGGCTCTTTGGATTGAGGCTCTGTGGATTGAGGCTCTTTGGATTGAGATAGAGTGGGCATGATTACATCTCAAATAATTGGGACTCGCGCAGAGATGCTACTGAGAAACGCAGCTTCAAGTGCGAATAGAAAACTATTCCATTATCGTAACGCGCGTCTCGCGGGAGGCACGCGTTACCGAACTCGAACCAACAAAATCTAGCGTTGAACGCGGGCAGATCCACCCTTGGCCATGGCTTCGACTTCGGGCAATTTGGCCATCGTTGTGTCGCCGGGGAAAGTTGTTAGCAGCGCACCGTGAGCCCAACCTAGTCGCAACGCTTGCTCCGGTTCTTTGCCAGCCAATGTTCCGTAGATCAACCCAGCAGCAAAACCATCACCGCCACCGATACGATCGACAACGTCAAGGCTGCATGTCGGACTGACATAGCGTTTGCCGTCGTACCAAAGAACAGCAGCCCATTCATGTCGATTCGTAGAATGAACTTCACGCAGAGTCGTTGCCACCATCTTCACGTTGGGAAACTTCTCGACTGCACGTTCAATCATTTTAAAGAACGAATCAGGATCAAGCGAGGAAGAAGATTCGACATCTTGGCCTTCGATGCCAAGGCCCTTTTGCAAGTCCTCTTCATTGCCGACCAGCATATCAACGTTACGTACAATCTTGCCGATTTGTTCTTGCGCTTTGGCGGTTCCGCCGATCGGAGACCATAGCTTCGCGCGATAATTCAAATCAAACGAAGTCACTGCCCCGGCAGCCTTGGCAGCTTGCATCCCTTCAATGATCAGTTCGGAAGTCGTTGAGGAGAGCGCTGCAAAAATTCCGCCAGAATGAAACCATCGAACGCCCGAAGCGAATATTGACTTCCAATCAAAGTCGCCTGGCTTCAATAGACCGCCGGCCTCATTTGCTCGGTTATAAAACACAACCGGAGGACGAACACCCAATCCACGATCGCTGTATACCGTGGCGATATTCGGACCACGCACGCCATCGTGCTCATAGTGCTTGTAAAACGTCTTCACTCCCATCTCGCGCACCCGAGCTTGGACCATTTCACCGATGCCATAGTTCACCATCGCTGTGGCGACACCCGTCTTCAAACCGAAGCAATCCGAAAGGTTGGCCGCGACGTTGTATTCTCCACCGGAAACATGGATATCGAACGACTTCGCCTTGCGAAAGGGAATGATCCCGGGATCCAAACGATGCACCAACGCGCCGAGCGAAAGAAAGTCAAGTTCGCAATTGTCTTTGCGAATAGTTAGTTGAGCCATTGTGTCTCCTGAGCCATTACGTCTCCGTAAAAGCAATTCGTGTCTGCGAAATAGTAGATGTTTCTTAGCTGGAGGTCGCACCAGGCAGGTGAGAGGAATTAGCTAAGCCGCTAGATTGTTGTCGAAGAAAATCCACCGTCAACGACCAAGTTGTGACCATTTACGAAGGACGATGCTCCGGAAGCGGCCAAAAATAAAACGGCACCCGACAACTCATGGGCGTAACCGAACCTGCCAGCAGGAGTATGGTTGATGATCTGCTGCCCGCGAGGGGAAAGGCTTCCATCTTGGTTATAGAGGAGACCTTGATTTTGTTCCGCTGGGAAAAAGCCAGGACTAATGCAATTAACGCGAATTCCTCGGCCTGCCCACTCTCTTGCCATAAACTTGGTGAAGTTGATAACGGCAGCCTTGGCCGCGGAGTAAGCCACAACACGTGAGAGTGGAACGATGCCTGACATAGAAGCAATATTGATAATACTTCCTGCATTACGAAGCAGCATCGTTTCCCCGAAGACCTGGCATGGCAGCACCGTTCCGCCGATTAGATTCAATTCAAAGACGCTGTTCCATGCATCGAGGGACAATTGGCAAAAGTCATCGCCAGGTTGAAGGGTGGCCTTCGCTTGGTTTCCGCCCGCAGCATTGACGAGAATATCGACCGGCCCCAAGGTTCGCTCGATCATGTCGCGCGCTTTGGATAAGGAGTCTCGATCAAGGGCGTCGGCAGTGTAGAACACAGCTTCACCTCCTTCGCGACGAATTTCTTCAGCCCGATGCATGCCTCGTTCAGCGCTTCGTCCGAGGATGGCTACGCGAGCCCCCGCGTTTCCAAGCGCGGAAGCCATCGCCCCACCAAGGCTACCCGTGCCGCCGATGACCACTGCTACTTGATTATTGAGTTGGAATAAACTGGAATTGCTCATGGGTGATTTCTAATGTGTGTAAAGTTCAAGTTCGAGAAAGATCGAACAGTTGGAAAGTTGGAAGTAGAGCTAGGTCAAGATTTCTTTCCTTAACTGTTCCAGCAGCCCAGTTGCGTGGAGGATCTCAGCCTTCTGTCGTTCGGGCTCTTGCGGGATTTCTCGTTCGATCGTTAATGGACCGGTGTAGCCGATCTCCTTGAGCGTTGAAAGATAAGCTCGCATATCGACATCCCCTTTTCCAAGTGGCACTTCACATCCCCAAGTGACGCCAGGCTTATCACTCCAGGTTCCATCTTTGCAATGCACGCTGCGAACGTAATGTCCGACCATTTTCAGAGCAGGAATGGGTTCGCCTGTTCCGTAGAGAATCATGTTCGCGGGATCAAAGTTGATGAATAGATTTTTTCTTTTAGCATCTTCGATGTAGTGCAACAATGCTTCTGCGGTCTCTTGTCCTGTTTCCAAATGCACCGCTTGGCCGTTATTGGCTGCATGGTCGCACAGTTGGCGAGTGATCTCAATCACTTCTTGGTAGTCTTTCGAAGAGCGGTCGTGCGGAACTACACCGACGTGGAGACCGATGACGGAACATCCAAGTAGACGAGTGAAGTCCGAGATCTCCTTCATTTCCGCAAGACGAGCAGCCCGCGTCTCGCGAGGCACAAGCCCGATTGTTCGTTCGACGGTGGGTATGTCCGCATAACTTTCGCCATCGAATCCACCGAAGACGCAAGTCAATTCGATTCCATAGTCCTTCAATTTACTGAGGAACCTTTGGGCCGCTTCGGTGGTTCGACCGTCTGCATGAGGTGTATGAAGTTGTATGGAGGGTACCCCCAGTTCCTTTGCAACCTCTAGCTTTACGCCGAGGCCAGCATCAATACTGGTAAACACACCCAACGACCATGGGGCAAGCGTCATCTCGATCTCCGATTGAGTGATGGATCAAAATTGATATTTGAGATTCTTAAAGTTTCGTGAAAGTATTACTGAAGGATTCGTCGTTGATTAACCACCGAGCATTCGCGACCGTGCCATCGCGTCTTCCGCTAATTGAATGAAGCGTTGCTCTTGGGTTCCCGCCCAAGCTTTCTGGTAGGTGACACTCAAGATCGTATAATTGAATGGCTCGTTTGGCTCCAATTGGCAGGCTTGCTCTGCGTGACTGCATGCTTTGTCGTGAACACCTAATTGTGTAAAGATGCGAGCGAGCGTCAGATGCGAAAGAACATGGTTGGGAGAGTCGGCCAATATACTCTCCAGCACGTCACGAGCCTCCTCAATCTTGCCTTGATCCTTGAGTGTCTCCGCTTCTTTGAAGCGTTCTTTGGTCGTTGTCATGAAAAATTCGTAATTCGTTCTAAAGCTTCGAAAAGCTCCGATTATAGCGGATGGGTAAGAAAACAGGGATAGGGTAAGACGTTCCAAATACTACAGCCTTCATCACCCCAACTTCCCGAGTCAGATATCTTCTGCAATCTGCAGAAATACTCAAGAACTATCAAGCTTCGTAGAGGTCAAAATTTGACATGCACTTGTTACGTTCTATATTTCGATGGCGTGTTCGAGTTGAACCGCTGGTTGCACCACACAGTCGTGGTGTCGACCTGCTCACCCCCGGGGAGTAGGATTCGTGGCGATGAATTCTACCTTGCCTGCAGGGGTTTTATCTCTTGTTTGCTCGGGAACACCGAGAAATACCTGTCGGAGGGTACTATGAAAAGCCTAGCCATGAAATTGAAGCGATTTTTGAAGAGCGAAGACGGACCTACAGCAGTTGAATATGCTGTTATGTTGTCCTTGATCATCGTTGTCTGCTTGACTGCAGTTGGCAGTATCGGAAAAAATGCCAAATCGACTTTCGAAAAGGTTGCTGGCCAACTTGGTTCTACTGGCGCAGCTCCTTAGTTTGTCGCTATCCGCTCGTGTTCTTTCAGGTCGGATATTCATGTCAGATTGAATTTGACATTCTTTGATCACCAACTCCGGGGGCTGTGCGGAATCGTTCCGTGCAGCTCACCGGTTTGGTGCAATCGTTTTCAAATAACTCAAGGAGAGTAACCATGTCGCAATCATTTTTTCCAGTAGAGGCGGTAAGCAGTCTTTGGGAATTGATCTGCTTCGCTGGTACCCTCTTTGCTGTCGCTACCGCTTGGTTAATGGCCCCACGGTAGTTTGTCTATGGGCTTCGTTTGGTGCAAGTGTATAGGTTGAAAGTTTTGGTTGCTGGAGGGGTGTTAGGATGAACGATACATTCATGAATGGTGTTTTGGCGAATTGGCACATTTGGTTGGTGTCGATAGTCCTCGTTGTCGCAGCAGTCATTGACGGCTGGAAGTTGAAGGTTCCGAACTGGATCACCTTCCCCATGATTGCGACGGGCTGGCTCTACAGCTTCGCTTCGGGTGGTTGGGCAGGACTCGGGTGGAGCTTGCTTGCCACGATGTTTGGTCTCGCGCTTCTCTACGGTATCTACATGGTCGGTGGCATGGGTGCTGGCGATGTGAAACTACTCGCAGGCATCGGTGCTTGGGTCCATGCTGAACATACTTGGAACATCTTTACAGCGACCGCAATTGTGGGCGGAATCATGGCGATCGTCATGGTGGCTTACTCGGGCAGATGGAAGAAACACTTTCAGCAGTTTAACATGTTGATCGGTGAGTTCGTAGAAGTTCGCGATCCTGAAGCCTTGTTTCAACGTGCTGCAGAACGAAAGTCACGCATGTACTTATTACCATACGGTATCCCCATGACTATCGCGGCACTCGGATACTTCGCCTTCCAAGGTATGTATCTCTAAACGATCCCTCGTGTCTGCTCGTAAGCCCTTTCAGGGACTCCTATGCACGATTTATTTCCAGCGTGAAAGAAACTCGGGGAGTGGATATTCGATCACAGCCAATGGCTTGCGTCGTTCTGTACGCAATTCCCAAAGTCTTGCGTAGCCTCTCGAAACCAATTCGGTTCGCGACATGACGAACGAAGCGTCTAATTGGTTTTTCGAGAAGAATGGATCATTGCAGTCTATGGTCTCGAATCTCTCGTCTTGGACGAATTGGGCAAATGCGGGCGCGCATCGCAAGTGGCACTCTGGAGTTGTGTGCAGGATCTCTGGGTCAACTTCACCGATGACATACCGAAGATACAGTTCACTGTCGGTAATGTGTTCGACTTCTTCGCCGCATACACGGCACAAATACCCCTGGTCGCATCTAGCCATTTTGCATCGCTACGTTGATGATCCTTCAGTCTACAGGCCCAGCACATCGAACATGGAGTAGATCTTTGGTGGTTTCCCAACAAGCCACTTAGCCGCTGCTATCGCGCCGCTCGCGTAACAGTCTCGATTGGATGCAGCAACTCGCAACTCAATCGTCTCCCCCATCATCCCGAATACAATCGTATGCTGTCCCGCATCATCCCCAACTCGCACAGCGTGATAACCAATTTCGTTATGTGGGCGTTTTCCGCACAGTCCTTCTCGCCCGTGCACATGCGAATCAAGCGACATCTCTTTGGCAACGATTTGTCCAAACTTGAGGGCGGTTCCGCTGGGGCTATCTTCTTTGAAACGATGATGGCGCTCAATGATCTCCACATCAGCGCCGCCAGTGACAGATTTGAGTGCGCGGGCCGCTTGCTCGACCAGCTTCATTGTCAAATTGACGGCGACGCTCATGTTCGGAGCATAGCAGATAGGTATTAACCTCGAGGCTCGTTCAATAGATTCGATCTGAGACGGCGATAGCCCAGTTGATGCTATTACTAGTGGCGTTTTGCTAGACGCGCAATGATCCAGCGCATGTTGGCTCCCTTCGGGGGACGAAAAATCGATAGCTACATCTGAGACGGTCGGCCATACCGCGCTCATCGACAATCCCAATGCAGCAACCCCAGCTTGAATTCCAGCATCTCCACCCAGGCTTGGAGAGTTCGGGCGAACGATTGCACCGACTAGCTCGACTTCGGGGTCGACACTGCCCAACGCAATGAGCCGTTTGCCGTTTCGTCCCGATGCACCATGAATGACTAATTGAAGTGGAGTTGGCATTTTGTCAATGATTTACTTTGTGTATTGATCGAAAGGAGTCTTGCCGCATGCGGATTGCAGGAAAACTGAGTGCCAAGTGTAGCCGCATATCCGATGCGACAAAAGAGACACGAAAAAAGGCTGCACTAAAAGTGCAGCCTTTTGTCGTTAGGATTCAGGTACTGCTTTAAAACGATTAGGAAATCGTATAAGCAGTTTCAGCGTGATCACTCAAATCGAGCCCCATCTTTTCAGCGTCTTCTGTGCATCGAAGGCCGATCGTCAATTCAATCAGCTTTAGCAGCACAAAGGATACGACACCGGAATAAATGACGGTGACGCCAACAGCCCAGAGCTGGGAAACGACCTGTGCCGAATTTCCGTTGATAAGACCGCCAGCTCGATTCACTCCGTAACCGGATAGTGCGAATATACCCGTGGCAATTGCGCCCCAAATTCCGGCCATGCCGTGAACCCCAAAAACGTCTAGCGAGTCATCGTACTTCAAGGCTGGCTTGACGAACGCGACGAAAATGTAGCTGATGATCGTTCCGCCTGCTCCGATTGCAATCGCTGACGCAGGGCTAACAAATCCAGCCGCTGGCGTGATCGCAACCAATCCAGCGACTGCACCAGTGATCATTCCCAATGCCGTCGCGCGACCGCTTCGAACCAACTCGATCAAGCTCCAGAGGAAACCCGCTGTAGCGGCTGCAATCTGGGTGGTCACGACGGCCCTAACTGCTTGTGGGCTTGCTCCGAAAGCACTTCCACCGTTGAAACCGAACCACCCGAACCAAAGAATACCTGCACCCAAGATTGCGAATGGCAGATTGTGCGGAGCAGTGATTTGCTTCGGGTAACCGCGACGAGGGCCCAAGACGATACAGCAGACGAGTGCAGCAATACCGGCATTGATGTGAACAACAGTTCCACCAGCGAAATCCAAAGCACCTTCGGGTGTTGCGTCCGATGCAGCGAAGCTACCCAACCCAAAGTATGGATTGGTTGGGCCGTACCAAACCCAGTGGCAAACCGGACAGTAAACAAGCAAAGACCAAAGGCCGGTGAACAGCATAAACGAAACAAATTTCATCCGTTCTGCAAACGCGCCGATGATCAAACCAGGAGTAATGATCGCAAACATCATCTGGAAGACCATGAACGTCTGTTGGCTGATACCGAGCTTGAACTCTCCAGCAGGCACAAAGCACTTGTCGTCGGCCACTCCGTTGAGCATGAAGTGGGTCATCGGGTCGCCGATAAATGGACCGCCAGGTCCCGGAAGCTCAGATCCAGAAAATGCGATGCTGTACCCGCAAACCACCCACAAGATGGTAATCATGCACATGCACATAAAGCATTGCATCAAAATGCTCAACACGTTCTTTCGACCGACAAGCCCGCCATAGAAAAAAGCCAACCCGGGAGTCATCAACAAAACCATCCCCGCGCACGCCAGCATCCACGCTTGGTCTCCCGTGTTGAGTGGCTCTGGCACAACCGCGGGTGCTTCCGCTGCAGCCGTTGCAGCAGCAACCGGAGCGGCTGAGGCAGTAGCGTCCCCAGGGGGTGCGTCCTGTCCTAGTAGAGTGAAACAAAACACTCCAAATCCGAAAAACAAACTAAGCAACGTCTTAAACATCTATGTCTCCGCCTGGAACACCGAATGTCTCTCTAAAATGTGATCTTACGGGCGATTGCGGAGAGATTACGCAATCCAAGCCTTTCGGGAGGCCGTGCAAAACGCAGGCCGTAAATTTCCTTGCTGTTGCAAATATCTTGTTTTGACTGCATTTATTAAGAAAATAACAAAGTGCGGCAAATCGACACATATCTGCAGTTCGCTCACTTGCCAGAAATATGGGCAATGGGAATTGCGACCTTGAGGTTACTACTGCTGTCCTTTTAGGCAGCATGATTCTCCTTATAGGCGTCTTGCGCAGCGCCGCGTCCCCTTACTAGGGGCACTACCTTCCCGCTCGGATTTGTTGCTTGCAATCGCCAACTTGGTGGATTCGTATTGGCGGAAAATTGCTGAGCAACTTCGTGCCGCGATCTCTGCAAATACGAAGCACGTTCGAGATCGTCTCTCACAGACACTACCAAAGACGGAACACGGCGCAGTAACTGCTGTCGCATCGCGTCTTCCTTCCTTTCGAGTTACCTTTCGAGACAACGGTATTGCGGAGAGTATCATTTGAATTGCAGAGAGTCTCATTTTTTTCTGCAAATACGACTCGCGTAGATTGGCCAACCGAGCTATCATCTGCCCTCCCATTTTCCAGTTTTGACGGAGAGAAAGAACAGTGTCGGTACGAATTCGAATGAAGCGATTGGGCCGCAAAAATCGCCCTTTCTATCGTTTGTGCGCAGTTGATCAGCGCAACCCACGTGACGGCCGAGTCCTCGAAGAACTCGGTCATTATGACCCCATGTGCAAAGAAGTAGACGCGCGGGCCATCCTCAAGGGTGAGAGGATCGATTACTGGATCAGTGTCGGTGCCCAGCCGAGCGAGAATGCCGTTGTTCTCATTAAGAAGTACGGCACTAAAGGGACCCACCTGGATAAGCAAACGGAAGCCCTACAACGCATGGGCCGAAAGCCAACCGCTGCTCCCGTTGCTTCCTAAGCTCCGCACGCCCAAACCACTACACGTTAGAATCCATACGAACTCTCCTGGCTTGTTGATTGAGTCGGCTGAGGTTATCTGTTAACGCGAGGCTATGCCTCGCTTTTTTATTATGTACCGTGTAGATGTCGTCACACTTTTCCCTCAAATCTTCGATGGGTATTTAACACAAAGCCTGTTGGCGAAAGCGATCGCAAACGGCCTGGTGGAACTTCATGTTCACAATCTTCGCGATTGGTCGGTCGATCTCAAGCATCACAAAATTGACGACCGCCCTTATGGCGGCGGGCCCGGAATGCTCATTTGTGTCGAGCCTGTCATTCGATGTGTCGAAGCAGTACAAGCGATGCACTCAATTCCCGGACAGGTCATCCTGTTAACGCCACAAGGTGAGCAACTCCGCCAACAACGGGTCGAGAATCTTGCGCAATCCAAAAGGCTCATCCTTTTGTGCGGCCGTTACGAAGGATTTGATCAGCGGGTTACAGACATTCTGCAGCCTCTCGAGCTGAGCATTGGAGATTACGTATTGAATGGTGGAGAAGTAGCTGCCATGGTGCTCGTCGACGCGACAGTTCGCATGCTCCCGGGCGTTCTGGGGGATGAGCAAAGTTCCTGGGATGACTCATTTTCCCGTGGCAATCGACTGCTAGAATTCCCTCAATACACGCGTCCACCTGAATTTCGCGGTTACACTGTTCCCGACGTTTTACTCAGTGGCAATCATCAAGAGATTGCAAAATGGAGACACCAGCAATCGCTGGCCAAAACAGAGCTTCGGCGCAATGACTTGTTCGATAAAAACGTAGGCTTTCCAACAAAAGAATGATGTACGAATGAAACCGAATTTTCCTATCCCTGAGCCAAAACTTGTTTGGGAACATTTCTTTGATCTCGTTGCGGTACCGCGTCCATCGAAGAACGAGGGGCCTGCGGTTGATTTTGTCGAGAATTGGGCCAGGAAGCTAGGCTTTCACTCCGTACGCGATGCTGTGAACAACATCGTGGTGCATGTACCCGCGACCGTCAGCAATCCATCGCCGCCTGTCATCTTGCAGTGTCACGTCGACATCGTTTCCGTCACTGCGGAGGGAAACCCCGAAGGTGCAGATGCTTCGCTTGGAAAGATACCCCTCGTTCGCGGAGATTACGATCCTGCCCAATCCAAGAAGCTGATACCAAACCCAAGCGGCGATTGGATCAACTCTCCTTTCACCACTTTGGGCGCTGACAATGGTATCGGAGTCACCATGATGATGGCGTTCGCCGAACGTCCCATCCGTCGCGTTCCACTCGAGCTGTTGTTCACCGTAGACGAAGAAGCGGGGATGACGGGAGCCATCGGGCTCGATCCAAAGAAGCTCGGACTGACCGGAACAAGACTAATCAACATCGACACCGAAGATGACGACGAAATCACGGTCGGGTCCTGTGGTGGTCGAGACATCGTTATCAGTTGGACAGGCGATTGGACATCTTCCATCGAGGGCGAGACGTTCCGCCTTACAGTCGATGGCATCAAGGGCGGGCACTCGGGGGTCGAGATCAATCAGGGGCGAGGGAACGCCAATCGAATGTTGGCTCGACTGCTGCATGCGGTTGCGCAAACTTGCCCAATCCAAATTTTGGAATGGACGGGTGGCAGTCGCCGGAATGCAATTCCCGACAAAAGCACGGTCTTGCTCTCGACGCCATCGGGGAATCAAGATGCAGTGCGATCGATCATTGCGAAGTGCAAAGAAAACTATGATCGGCTTTATGCGGGAAGAGACAGCAGCGTTCAAATCCGATTTGCCACGGCGACGAGTGCGCACGCCAAGGCCCTGACTGTCGGCTCAACACTGACATTGCTCCGCATGGTTCAATCGATACCGACCGGTATTTGCGAAATGACTCCGGAGCTTCCTGTTCTTGTCGAGTCTTCTTGCAACATGGCAATCATCGAGACCGTCGAGGGAGGCTCTATCAAGGTGATCTGTAGCGTGCGAGGCACCACTGCAGAATCGATGTCAGATGTTTCGGATAGCATTCTCGCCATCTCGGAACTTGCCGGAGCAGGTATCAAGATTTCCGACAGCTATCCAGGCTGGAAGCCGCATTTAGACTCCGAGCTATTGCACGCGGCGATCGAGCAGTATGAAAAGTTGTTTGGTACGAAGCCACGAGTGCACGCGATCCATGCAGGCCTGGAGTGCGGTCTGTTGGTCGAGAAGCTCCCAGGGCTCCATGCAATCTCGATTGGTCCGAACATCAAGGGAAACCATGCTGTCGGAGAACGAGTACAGATTAGCTCGGTCGCAAAATCGTATCGATACATTGAGGCCATCCTAGAATCACTTTGATCTGAACTTTGCAAGATCGGGATTACTTCATGGAATGGTTTAGCGACTGGAAGGAGTGTGTATCTCTCTGCCATGAATATCAGTCCCATCACTCCCGACAGCGCCTCGTCGAGCAGCTAAGCCGACTTCCCAAACGCACGAATGGAGCGTCACCGGTATTGGCTGCCAAGATCGGTGAAGTCGCCGCCTATGTAGTAATCCATCCCGGTTGCCTTTGTTCTATCGGTGGCATTCATTTGCCAAAGCCGATTCGAGCGGAAGATGTCGTTCGAGCCGGTCGGTTGCTAAACCTGCTAATTGACCAAGCCTCCTCAGATACCGAGCTTGTGCAAGCAATCACGTATATAGGAGATGATAACGCCATTCTAGAGGCATGTTATGCAGTCGCGGGTCTCAAGAGGATTGCAGATCTGAATCAAATGGAATGTAGCCTCACAGGGCCAGGAAGTCTTTCATTGCAGTCGCGGCAGAGCAATCAGTTTCGCGATGATATCGCGATCGACAACACCACGAATGAAGTCGAAATCGTATATGTGCCTTGGGAACCAGCTTTATCCGATTTGTTCACCCAGGCGTTAGATCGAACGTACGTCGGCACGTTGGATGTTCCAGAACTGAATGGCATTCGAGATTCCGACAACACTTTGATTGGTTACGCGGCATGTTTGCCTGAGAGCCAGCGACCGTGGTGGATCTTGCGTCGTCCCAACAGAGAAAACATTGGGTGTTTGCTACTGTGCCCGTACTCGGATTTTGTCGAGTTGGTCTATGTTGGTTTGGTACCAGAATCGCGTGGCAAGGGGTACTCAAGGTCGATTATGAGGTTTGCTCATGATTGGACACTGGAACGCGGGTTGCATCGCATTGTTTTGGCTGTTGACGTTCGCAACGAGCCCGCCATTCGGCTCTATCGATGGCTTGGGTACGAAATCATCGGCAGTGTTACAGCCTGGATGAGACCAACCCAAACGTTGCCTAAGACATGCTAGGCAAGACGCTGAACGAAAGAGTAGGTGTTTTTCGGCGGTGAATGGATTCCGAAACTAAGGTCCTCAAGCGGCTGCTGTTGCTCGCGAGCTTGGATTGCAATTCGAGCGACTCTTCGAATGAGAGCTCCCCTAGCGGCTGTACGATCACCATCAAATGGGATGTATTGGGAGCCGGAACAACATCGCTTATCGAAACGAGGGCTGAGCCTTCGAGCACTTCGTCGACGCCGTATTCCAAAGCCCGGCGGACTTGTGCACAAAGCTGCATCGATTTTCGATCGCCGTGGCCGAACCTGCTCCAATTGTCGTCGAAGGGCGTTACGTTTTGTTGTTTTTTCCTGGTAGAGCGGTGCTTCATGATGTTATGGACACTCGAACACCTCGAAGGTTCGGATTGGTTTCGGACTCTCGTTTATTAACCGCAACTCCGTTATTTTTTGAACGGAACGTCTCAGAGAATTTGTATGTACCGATCCTTAGCCTTGTCCGGTAAGATACTTCCTTTTCCAAGTTCAGGCTCCCAGAAAACAGATTCAGTATGAAAGCACAATTCCTTGACCACGTTGCCCAAGCGAACCGATCGATGCGCGAGGCAGGAACTTTCAAGGTGGAACGGGTGATTGGTTCGGCGCAGGGAGCGATGGTAAAACTAGCCGACGGTCGCGAATTGCTCAATATGTGCGCAAATAACTATCTCGGCCTAGCGCAGCATACGAGTGTTCAGCAAGCGGCATCCGAGGCACTGAAGCAATGGGGATACGGGATGGCTTCGGTGAGATTCATCTGCGGCACTCAGTCGATCCACAAAGAGCTAGAAGATCGTTTGAGCAAATTCTTGGGAATGCAAGACACCATTCTTTACAACTCCTGCTGGGATGCGAATGGTGGACTCTTTGAAACAATTCTCAATGCGGAAGACGCAATCATTTCCGATGAACTGAATCACGCCAGCATTATCGATGGTGTTCGATTGTGCAAAGCGCAAAGGTATCGATACAAAAACAATGATATGTCCGATCTACGAGCCAAGCTGGAAGAAGCGAAGTCAGCACGCTTTCGATTGATCGCCACTGACGGCGTGTTCTCGATGGACGGAACCATCGCCGACTTGGCCTCCATCTGCGAGCTAGCCGATCAATACGATGCGATGGTTATGGTCGATGACTCTCACGCTGTCGGATTTGTGGGACCTCAAGGTCGTGGCACACACGAGCTTTGCGGGGTGATGGATCGAATCGATATTCTGACCGGTACGCTTGGCAAAGCCCTCGGTGGAGCTAGTGGTGGTTATACGTCTGGGGCAGCTGAGTTGGTTGAGTTGCTTCGACAACGATCTAGAACCTACTTGTTCTCCAACACTATTGCTCCCCCTGTGGTCGCAGGTGCGATCCGTGCGTTGGAGCTTTTGGAGAAGTCGACTTCGCTGCGAGATCAATTGGAATCGAACACTGCGTTCTTCCGTGAAGAAATGTTGCGGCGCGGCATGAATATATTGCCTGGTTCTCATCCGATTACACCTGTGATGATTGGAGATGCAGCGAAAGCGGGACACGTTGCCAAATCCATGCTAGACGATGGCATTTACGTAATCGCATTTTCGTATCCAGTCGTTCCACAAGGCAAGGCAAGAATTCGAACTCAGGTATCAGCCGCGCATACCCGAGATCAATTGTTGATGGCTGCAAACTCGTTTGAAAAGCGATCTCATTAGAACGTTTGAAACAATCCTCTCCATACTTCATCTCTTAGAAAATTAACAATGTTAAGGTTTTAAATCGTAATGGTTGTAGAAAGCGTCCTGGCTCTGAACGAAAATATATTGACTCATCAGTGGCAGTGGATCCTCGAGTGTCTACGCGATGTACTAAAGGAGTCAGGCGAAGAGCAAATCGCGATGAGCCTTCCATCGCCTGATAGTGATGTCACGCTCGCGGGCTCGATGAGCGATTCGGTTCATTTGACGCAAGCGTACTCGATTGCCTTTCAGTTGCTCGGGATGGCCGAACAAAACGCGTCCGACATCTTCCGGAAAACGGTCGAGAAAAAGTCGGGGATCGATGCATTGCCTGCTCTTTGGGGTGATTCCTTGAGGCAACTCAAAGACCAGGGGTGGAGTTCCGAAAAGATTGCAAAGGAACTTACGAACATGCGAGTCGAGTTGGTCTTGACCGCACACCCCACCGAGGCCAAACGTGCTACCGTATTGGCTCACCATCGACGCCTGTTCGAACGCTTACAGCAGCACTCCATTTCCAATGGCGAAGGTTCCAACGACCCTGCATACGAAGAGAATGATTTTGCCGTTCGTGCGTTGTTGGCGATCCTTTGGAGGACCGGGGAAATCTATCTCGATAAGCCAGACATTCAATCGGAACGACGCAACGTTTTGGACTACTTGACTCATGTATTTCCCTCGGTGTTGCGACCGTTGGACCAACGCTTGCGACGAGCTTGGACCGAAGTAGGCTTGGATCCGATTGTCTTTGATGATCCTTTGGTTTTTCCAAAACTTAACTTTGGCACTTGGGTTGGAGGGGATCGCGATGGGCATCCATTAGTAACAGCGGATGTGACTCGACAAACATTATTGGAGTTGAGAAAAAGCGCGTTGGGCCTGATTCAACGCCATCTCCAGCAGCTGGCTAGGTTGTTGAGTTTGTCCGCTTACTGGCAACGACCGAATCCCGAGTTCTTGCAGTCACTCGCAAACGCTTCCGAGATGTTGGGCGAAGCCGGCATCAAAGCGATGGCACGCAATCCGAATGAGCCTTGGCGGCAATTTATCAATATGATGCTCGCTCGATTGCCCAAGGTGGATCCGACCAATGACAAAATCTTTTTTGAGCCTCCACCGACCTATCAGAGTGCAACCGAACTACTCAACGATCTCAATGTCTTGTATCGCGGGCTGATCGCGAGTGGTCAGCGGCGTCCAGCCGACTACGCAGTGCAACCACTCATGCGGATTGTTCAGACATTCGGATTTCACTTGGCAGTCCTCGATGTCAGACAGAATAGCGCGTTTCACGATCGGGCTGTTGAGCAACTGTTGGTTGCGGCTGGTTTTGCCAAAACGAATTTCTCGCAGTGGACCGAACAAGAGCGACTCGTATTGCTCGAAACTGAACTAACCTCCAAGCGACCGTTTGCTCGCCCCGACATTTCACTCGGAACGGAAGCGGACGCCGTGCTTTCGTCATTGCGAGTTCTTCGAAGCTATCGAGACACGTTTGGTGACGATGGTCTCGGGGCATTGATTGTAAGCATGACCCGGAATGTTTCCGATTTGCTCGTAGTCTATTTACTGGCTCGCGAAGTTGGATTGCTTGAAGACACGGAGGACGGATTGCACTGTCCATTGCCGGTGGTTCCCCTTTTTGAGACAGTGGACGACCTTCAAAATAGTCCTCAGATTTATGAGCAGTTCTTGAAACACCCGGTAACAAAACGGAGTATGGAGGCGATCCGCAAGCGAAAAGGGCAAAAGGATTCTGTCGGGCAGATCATGATCGGCTATAGCGATAGCAATAAAGACGGCGGAATCCTGGCCAGCTTGGTCAACTTGAGACAAGCTCAGAAGAAATTGACTTTGATTGGGAACGAACATGATGTTCGCATCCGATTCTTTCACGGGAGAGGTGGAACGATCAGTCGAGGGGCAGGTCCAACGCATCGCTTTATCAAAGCTTTACCGGATGGAACACTGCGAGGCGATCTGCGAGTGACCGAACAGGGGGAAACGATCCCACAGAAATACGCACATCAACCGACAGCCATCTACAACCTGGAACTGTTCCTTGCGGGAGTAACACGAGAGAGTCTGTTGGATGAACAACGTGACGAAGATGATCATCCACTCGAAAAGACGTTGATGCAATTGTCGGAATGGGCGCGCGAGAGTTATACTTCCCTGTTGCATTCAGATGGCTTTGTTGCATTCTTTCGGCAAGCAACTCCGATCGATGCGATCGAACAAAGCCGGATCGGCTCACGCCCCGCGCGTCGAACTGGTCAACAAACACTTGCCGATTTGAGGGCGATCCCATGGGTGTTTAGTTGGGGCCAGGCACGTTTCTTCCTGTCAGGCTGGTATGGAGTAGGGACGGCACTTCATACTTTGCGAGAGCGTGAACCTGCAACCTTTGCTTCATTGATCCCCTCGATGACGCAATGGGCTCCGCTACATTATTTGATTAGCAATGTCGCTACGAGTTTGACAGCAGCGGATCTTGAAATCATGCGATCGTATGCCAACATGGTCGAGGATGAAGCGCTTCGAACCAAATTTATGGGTCATATTGAACGAGAATTCGAATTAACCAAATCTCTGATCGAGACAGTTTACGGCGGAAGCCTTGCGGAACGTCGCCCGAACATTCAACGCATGATGAATCTACGCTCGCGAGGTTTGCGGGTCCTTCATCAACAGCAAATCGGTTTGCTTAAGATGTGGCGGAGTTACCATAGGATGAATCAGACCCAAGCTGCAGACCAACTCATCCCGCAACTGTTGCTAACCGTCAACGCAATAGCAAGCGGACTAGGAACAACTGGTTAGCAAGTCGTACAACAATCCTAAAACACGATCGATTGATTTTGAGACCGCCACTGCCACACGCAGGTGTTCTGCATGTGGGTACATTTCGGTCGTAGCAAACTCATGAGTTGTACGGAGCAATATATGTCAGAACTAGCTGCGAATGTCGTAGCATAGAATCTTGTCTTGTTCACGGATGTAGAGCTTTCCATCCAAGATAACGGGGTGAGACCAACTGGGGCGATCGCCACTTCCTGGAATGGTGAACGAACCCACTTCTTTGTAGCCTGCTGGGTTCGCTTCGACCAACGCCAACACACCGTTCTGGTATCGAATGTACAGTCGATCGTTTGCCGCAACAACAACCGCAGATCCTTTTCCGGAACCGCGACTAGTCCACTTCAGTTCACCCGTCATCATGTCCGCACAGTAAGGGATACCGGCATCATCGGAATCGCCATAAACGTGCCCGCCGACCATAACCACACCACCATGCTTGTTAGCGAGTTCAGGGTTCAGGCCATAGATTTCCTTTCCCGTCACCGTACCACCCGAAGCGACTTGCTGAACCAAAGCTCCACCTTTTTTGTATCCGACAGGATAAAAAATGTAGTCTTTGTTGATGACGGGTGTTGGGATCACGGCGGTTGTCTTGTCAATCGGATAACTCCATAGCAACTGGCCATTGTCACCAACTCCCAAGAGCCCACTACCTGTAGACTGAACATAGACTTTGGTGCCACCCACATTAGTGATAACGATGGAGGAGTGACCAGCGCCTCGATTCTCTGGGCTTGAGCAAGACCATAGCTTCTCGCCGGTCGATTTGTTTAGAGCAACAATAGTATTTTCGCTTCCTCCGGGAGTACAAAGCAGTTTATCACCATCGATCATGACAGATTCGCTATATCCCCAGCTATCCGCTTTTTTACCGGAAAAGTCTTTGCTGAAGTCCTTTTTCCAAACAACACTGCCGTCTGATGTTTTGCAGCAGAAAAGGACACCGTCGGGAGTCACGACGTAGACCTTGTCGCCATCCACGGTCGGTGTACCGCGCGAGCTTTGCCAACTCGGTTGGCCGCTCGTCCATGGCTTGCCTGTTTTTGTTGCCCAAATCAGCTTGCCTGTTGCTCGATCAAAGCAGCACATGTATTCGTCTGCGTCGCCATTACTGGTCGAAAGGCCGTCACCCAAGGTGTACATACGATCATCGACGATCGCCAAACTGCCGTAGCCGCGACCTGCCCCCGCGCTCTCCCACAGAAGCTTCGGGCCGCCTTCCGGCCAACTCTTGAGCAACTTGGGATCATTCACCACGGCGGACCGATCTGGTCCTCGAAAGCTAGGCCAATTGTCAGCTAAAACGTTGTTCAATGGGCTGCATGCGATCAACATCGCCGGCGCTAGCAGTCTCGAGTACTTTCGGGATAAAGATCCAACAGCAGAACGGAGTTTCATAGGTACTTATTCCAAGAAATTGATAAGGCATGGAGGAAACGAATGCACCATTGTAGTGTTGCCAAAGCTTGCCGTCACGCTGAGTTTTCAATAACTCAATCCACCAGGTCTCAATCCACCAAGTATTCGGCAAGTTGAATCAATAGCTTTTCCAATGTGGCATAGTACTCGTCAACATCCATTTCGGACTTCTTGGTTCGGAGTAATTCCACCTCCGCTTGAAGCTGCTCAATTTTGAGGGTCTGATCTGCGCTTCGCTCTTTTCGTTCCCCCAGAGAACGGATCATAACTTGTGATGCCAAGCTTCCGTCGAGTTTCAATCCATCTGCCGGCGCTTTGACCGGTCGAAGCCCACGGAAGAACACTGCCGGTGTTCCTTTTCGGTCTGCATTATCGTCAAGCAATGACTGTTCGGATGCAAGACGATTCTCGTCAACATAGAATCGTGCGACTCGATTGGAAGCCGAAAGAAATGCTTCTAGGACCGAGATGCTGGAGTCGTGATCCAAGTCGGTTGCTGGATCGAGTATAGCCTCCGAAAAGTAGCCGCCGAACCGAGAAAAGTTTTGTTCCGCTCCGCTCTTCGTGGCTGTGATGACAACACGATTGCTACTGGATAGTGTAGAAAGAAACGGTCCGCTTGAGGAAGAACAGTTCACGATGATCCAGCGGTGCCGTGTGCCGTTCAACGCATTCGCAATCTCGACATCGGATAGATCTGGCCCTCGTAAATTGAATTTTGCTCCGGTTCGGTCATTGGTTCCGTGTCCGATGAGTACTAGCCAATATGTGCGAGTGTCGTCGGATTCTCCTGCCCCCGTCTTGGCTATCCAATCCAGCGTCCGTTGTCGGTCATTCTTTTCGTCCGCAAAAGGCGAACTTGTGCTGGTTCCGTCAATGACTTCCGTGATGCTCTCTCCGAACGCATCTTTCCATCGTTTTCCCCATTCCCGAAACTGATCTCCGTAATCAACTTCTCCTGATGCACCCAGCACAACAAGCACGTTCGGAACGGACGGTTCTGAAGAACGTAAAGAACTGTAACCTGCCAAACAAACAAAGACACAAAAGACTAAAGATGGAAATGCTTTCGCCACACACCGACCTCTAAAACTCGCATGACTCTGGCTAAGACATCCCATAACGTCGTCTCCATCCCCATTCAGCGCACAATGTTGCTAAGGCCAGCAATATCACCCACGATTGATGCCATAATGGATATACCCTTTTCTCGCGAATTGGAATGCTACCGCTTGGAACATTACTTGCAAACGAATCCAACTCGCTCGCTAACAGTACACGTCCACCGGTTTGTTCGGCAAGTTCTCGAAGAAAGGCCTGATCCTCCCCGACAGATTGAAACTCTTTTGCTAACGGATCGTGCACCCAGCCCAACTGCGATGTGCCTAGATCGCTACCATCTGGAGCGTTGCATTGAGCCGTAACGGCATAGACACCCTCGATCTCGCTTAGCACAGTCGAGATGTATCGACCGGGTACTTCGGAGGAAGCTTCGGCAGTTTGTTCTAGCACGACACCATCTGGTTTTCGAATCGATAGTTTTACGGACCCATTGTCGATAACTTGAAAATCATTGCCGCGAAGATCCACCATAATGTTCTGAACGCGCTGACTACCCTCGACCAACTCCGAGGAAACTTGAATGCGTTTTGGTACATCTGTAACAAGCCAGCGAGCCAGCTGACGCCACCCCTGATAAAGTGGCACGGGATCGCTATCTTCCCGACGCATCGCCCAACGCCACCAATCTCCTAACAAAAAAGCGGACGTTCGACCTCGCCCGAATCGCTGCGTGAC
>JAJTID010000131.1 GCA_021300155.1 Pirellula sp. | reverse complement strand
GTGTTGTCTTTCTTGACCGTGCGAGTATCCTCGGCGTAGAACAACTCGTCGGTGTCTTGCGAGGGACTGAGGAATCGAATGCGCGAGAGATCGACACCGAATCGATCGATGGGCTTCATACCCAGAGTGGAATGGATGGTCGCGTTGTAGTCCTGTTCGACCCAGTCGGTGAACTGCCGATTCAGCGATTGAAGCGAACTGAGATCAAGATTGCGAATGAGGAACTGGTCGCGAACTCGGCGAAAGAAGCGTTCGATCTTTCCCTTGGCAGACGCGTCTCGAACGGCCGTGTGACGCAGAATGCAACCCACTCGGGCACAGATGAGCGTAATTTCTTGTGAGCAGTAGATGGAACCGTTGTCGACAAGCAATTGCTCGGGCAATCCACGTTTGTAGAAAGCGCTACGCAGAGCTCGAATCATCGTATCGGTGTTCTCCTCCAGGAAGAATTCGCCATGACACAAGACTCGGCTAGCGTCATCGATAAAAGCGATCAGCTTGGTCTGCTTACCACCGATATGAGGGCCGAACATCGTATCGGCCTGCCAAAGCTGGTTGGCATATTGCATGCTGAAGGCGAGTCGCTGCTTGTTACTTTCGCTTGGATCAGGTTTGAGCAACTCGTACTTTTCGACCATTCGGCTGAACGTATTGCGTGCGATCTGATTTGCTTGCAGCAAGCCTTTTTCGATGCAGAATCGGTAGATGGCGGTCTTGTTGGGGGGCCAAGTGTGCTTTCTGCTTTTGTCCGATTCTTTTTGGCGAAAGTGAGGCAACGCTTGGTTGATGGCTTCGAGGACTTCCTCGGGAGTTGTTTTGCGAGGTTTTCCTTTGTCAGCACGTGGCGAAGCGTCCATTCCAGTAATGCCGTAATTTTTGTAACGGTAGTACCAGGTCTGAATGGTCCGCCAAGTGAATCGATATTGGTTCCCCTCCTCGTCGAGGAAGGTCATCTCGGCAACGCTGCGGACCCTTTGGTCGCGCGTTTTGCCTGGCGCGATATCGATCGCACCGAGGACTTTCATTTTGAGATAGATCGACGGATTCTTCACTGCCATAGCTCCTTGTTGTTGCGGGCCGAATTGTGCTCGAGTTTTGATAGGGGCGAAACGATCCTGCAGAAATCTAAATCCGTTTTCACGTAGGTCCATCGCCGAGTTGTGTTGTTGATGCTCGTGCGTTTTTGGATGCCGAATGGTTGCGATAGCAATTCGGCCACGAAGACTCTTGTCAGCTCCTTCAGAGCGACCAACGATGCCGTTTTGAGATAGAGGATTGGAGTCCATTTGTGACGAGCTTGCCGTTGGCGCAGGCTCTCGCACAGTTCACTTAGGCGGCGGCCCATGCGGCGAAGGACGTTAGGCCTCAGATGAAGAATGTTTGAAACGTTGCGGCAAATGCCGCAATTGGCGAGAGCGCATGCCGGTGAAACGCTTTTGCGAGATGGGCCAAAGTAAGCTGTGCAGGCGAGTTGGACTCGATTCGCGGTGGCTCGCACAAAGCGTTGAGAGCCGTTCGGATGGCGACTTGAGCACCGAGGAATCGTTGCCAGATGCGATAGGCAGTTGAGTCACTCAAAGTGCACTTCAGCAAGCGAAAGGCTTGGATTTTGTTTCCCGAGTCTACTGCGTTGGAGAGAAACTGCCAAAGACTATCAGCACAGAGGAACAAGTGTTTGATTTTATCAGCGGTCCAAATGCTGAAGGTTCTTCCGCATCCGATAGCAAGATGTCGGTTGGAGCAGAAGACACGAACGGCGCGCGCAGCACGAACGGTATCGCCTAGGTTGTTGGGGACGAATCCAATGAGCGATCCATGCTTGATAAGGAAACCAGTTTTTTTGCAATGTGGGCAAGGGGTGATTTTGAGTTTTGCAAGAAATGCTTCGACATCAGTCTTGGAAGCGTAGATCTGGCTACACACGGCAGATCCTTTCGATCGGTTTTGAAATCTCCATCCCAAGGATAAGAGTTTCGCAATCGGAAATCCGCAGAGTCGTAGAAAAGGTCTCAAAAAAGGGCGGGGTAAAGGCGGGGTACAATGTTTGGAGAAGATGGACGGGCTGCGGAGGCGGGATGCTGGCTGGCCGAATTGACGCTGTAAAAAACGCTTCGAACTACGATAACAATTCGGTTCAAAACCAGCGGGTTATGCGACCACAACGCGGCCCGGAACACCTAACACCTTACCGCTTACTACTTACTTGTACAGCGGCGAGTCCTTCGACTTCAACATCGGCCAGCAGTACTTGCGAGCCCGGTTCTACGACGCAACCACCGGCCGCTTCAACCGCCTAGACCCCTTCTTCGGCAACTCCAGCGACCCTCAGAGCTTCCACAAATACGCGTATGTGCACGGCGACCCAATTTCGCTTGTTGATCCAACGGGCAAGTTCGCAGGTCTGCTGATTGGCGTTGGCATTCAAATGATGCTTCCAGGGCCAGGGGACTTCATTCGAAGCGGCATTGAAGCGTTGGTTAAAGCTTACGTCGTCAATCTTGAGTGGGATGTTGAGTGGGCACTCGATATGAACATGGCGGACAACCTTGGTAGTAGGCTCGATGATGATTGGGTTTATGCCGCACTCGGTAATGGCTTACACGATTCTTTCAATATCTCAACGCCGTTTGGAACAATCAATCCATTGGATGTATTCGGGGGCGGTAGTTTTGACCGGTCGGGCGGTACGGCGTTCTCTGCCGGACGTCCTAGAGGTGCACCTGCACGCATGTTTTTTGGAGGTGGTGGGCGGGCAAGCTTTTCGTTCACGAAAACATTTACAACGCTCGGAAGGAGCGGCGCTCAGACAATATCGACCGTTGGCTATTACACAAGCAAAGCTCTTGGGCATTTGGCGGTACTTCGTTTCTCCCCTCGAGACATTGCACACACAGTCAAGATAAAGGGAACTAATCCGGCGTCACGGTCACATCTCATGGATCCAGTGTCTTCGGCGAGAAACGCAGATTTTTCCGAAGCCACAGCACGACTTAAGGCAGATATCAAGAATGGAAAGCTTAGTGGACGCGGCTATACCTTTGTTCGGGATAAAGTTTTTATAAATGGTGTCGAAATGACGTGGCATCATCATATAAAGAAAGGCCAAATGCAGCTGGTTACTCGTGAGCTCCACGAAGCTACGCAAGCGGGCGGCAACCATATCGGCATGTCCTACTGGTGGCGATAGTTTGACAAAATGATTCAAGGGAGTATAGCAATGAAAAAGACAATTTCGCATGCCGTTTTTGGGAAACTTTCTCGATACGACGACCATGTATACTCAACCGTGCATTGGGCTAGTCAGCTTGTTCAGATAGTGATTTACGCGTCGGATCAGACTGTTCGAAGTGTGCTTGATCGTTCGGTTGGTCTTCTTACGAATCAGGAAATCTGGATTCAGAAAATCGAGAAGTGTGTCAAGAGGCGGGTCGAACAAGGGGCTGCAGACTTTATCGTTCCTAAAGAACTACGAAACAAATTTATCGAATCAC
>JAJTID010000237.1 GCA_021300155.1 Pirellula sp. | reverse complement strand
TAGGGGATTGGGAACTATGGCACGGCGTACCTGTCGCAATGACTCCATCGCCATTCGGGCGACACCAATGGATCGCAGGAGAAATTAGCTACCAGTTGAAATCCTCTCTTCGCTCCCACTGCAATGACTGCTTCGTTCTCATGGAGACGGACTGGATCATCTCGGATGACACTGTTGTTCGACCTGATGTCGCGATCGTATGTGGCTCTTTTCCGGAACGACATATCGTGGAACCACCTCGATTAATCGTAGAAGTTCTATCTCCATCCACCGAGAGTAAAGATCGCAACGCCAAAGTGAATCTGTATGCATCTCAAGGTGTCGAATTCTATTTGATCGTAGATCCCATCGAGAACAAAATTGATACCCTCGTGCTTCATTCATCGAGTGGCTCTTTTTGCCGACGTGCTGATATCCTACCGCTTGAGTTCAATCTTCATCCGGGGTGCATTGCTCACTTGGATGCTAAACTGCTATTCGGAAAACTGCCGTAAGGGGTTGAACTGACGACTGAAGACTAAAGAAAACTGGGGAAAGCCCATCGGCTCAATACTTGGGTTCACGCGAAGGCGCTAAGACGCAAAGGAAGAAGGGAAAAAGTTGGCGGTCTTCGGTCGTCAGTCGTCGGTTAGCAGCCAACAGCCTACTGCCAACAGACTACAAGTTAGTTCTTCGTTTGTGTTCTTTGCGTTCTTTTGCGGCTAATGATTTTCATGTTGACGGTTGGCAGTCGTCGGTTTTCGGTTGGCGGCAGATATGGAGGGATCTTCTTGAAGTCAACGGTACCGACACGATGTAGTCTATCGTTTCAAATGTTTGGTGCTTGTTTCTTGGACCTTTTGGGAATTGTCTGCCATGGATCGTGACACACTTGTTCGTGCTATCGATGATGGACCCGTTCGTGTTACGATGGACGATGGGTCCTTCTACGATATTCCTGACCATAAATCGGCGATGGTCGATAGTGCTATCTGCTACGTTTTGACCCGCAGCGAGAATGGAAAATTGCAAGCGGTTTGGCTTTCTTTGGTTTGTATGGTCAAGGTCGAGAGGATTACTACTGTCGCGGCGTAACGGGGAGGAATGGGGTTTCCGTTGGCAGTCGTCGGTCTTCGGTTAACGGACTACAAGGCTAAAGGCTACTCATCGTGGGATTTTCAATTCGTCATTCCTAATTTTCAATTCCTAATTCTGTCCAAATGACCGGCGGAGCGGTCAACGAATTTGGGGCTCACGCAAAGGCGCGAAGGCGCAAAGGAAGAAGGGAAAAAGTTGGCGGTCATCGGTCTTCGGTCGTCGGTTAACAGCCTACAGCCTACTGCCAACAGACTACAAGTTTGTTCTTTGTTTGTGTTCTTTGCGTTCTTTTGCGGCTAATGATTAACATGTTGGCGGAGGAAATTCCTCGCTGACGCTGCGGGTTGGGATAGAACTGAATGAAGAATGAAGAATGAAGAAAACCGGGGCTAGGGCCCATCGGCTCAGGGCAATGGCCGACAACCGGCTACACTGGAAATAGTCTGATGCGGTTTCTTATGTTGTGGGTTAGAATCATGCGAAGCCGTAGCCCTACGTCAAACCTATTGCCTGACGTCTTTTGCTAAATTACGAAAACTATGTCTGCCATCCCAAAGTTTACTCCGCATTATACCTTTGCTGACTATTCCGAATGGGAGGGTGACTGGGAGCTTTGGCAGGGAGTGCCTGTAGCAATGAGCCCTTCTCCTTTCGGCGTTCATCAGTGGATTGCACTTCAAATTGCGTACCAGTTTATCAACTCGCTCAAACCAAACTGTAACGATTGTTACGTACTTCATGAAATCGATTGGATTGTGTCGGATGATACGATCGTGCGCCCCGATATCCTTATTGGTTGTGGTCCTTTCCCGCAACGGCATGTTGTTGAACCGCCTGCTTTGATCGTAGAAGTGCTTTCGCCCAGTACTTCACACAAGGATCTCACGGCGAAACGCCCTCTCTACCGATCGCAAAAGGTTGAGCACTATTTGATTGTGGATCCAGATGCAAAGTCACTGCAATGGCTTCGACTCGATACGAGTCAACCTGACTATGTATTGCAGGCCGACGCACCCAACTACACGATCGAACTCAAATCCAGATGCGTTGTCAACCTGGATGTTCCATCCCTATTTCCAGCAATGCAGAACAAGTAGTCGAGTACGACAACACGGGCTACAGCCGTTCGGTTCATGGGACCGCTAACATCTATTTTCGGCATTCTGGAAGCCTATATCACTTTCGTAGAAAGAAAAAGTAATCCGTTGGCAGTCGTCGGTCGTCGGTTAACAGCCAACAGCCAACAGCTAACAGACTACTCATCGCGGGTTTTCTTGTTCGTGCGATTGGTTGTATTCGTGGTCAACCGACTGACGGACGTTACTGCCAGCGTCGATCATTGTGGGGATGGCCGAAAAGTGACGAAAGTAAGCGAAAAAAGAACTTGGGGTTCACGCGAAGGCGCTAAGACGCAAAGGAAGAAGAAGAACGTTCGCGGTCATCAGTTGGCGGTTAACGGGTAACAGCCAACAGCGCGTCGGTGAGATCCAGGCAACAAGCCGACACGAAGCGGGTGGGGATAGAATTGACAACTGACAACGGACAACTGACTTGGTACAATCGAGCTATGAGTATCGCATTTCCCTCCAATTTGCAGCAGCGCCTTTCTGATTTGGGAGACATCGAACTCTCACGCGTTGTTACGGTACCCGCGCCAGGCAATGCGACCGTCGATGACTTGCTCCGCCTCCGTATGACTTCCAGTAGGTGCTACGAACTTGTTGATGGAACCTTGGTGGAGAAAGCTATGGGCTGGAGAGAGTCCTTGTTGGCCGCGGTCATCATCAAACTTCTGGGCTATTTTTTGGATCAAAACCGGCTCGGAGTAGTTACTGGTCCGGATGGGCTGATGAGAATTTATGGTTCCACTGTGAGAGGACCTGATGTAGCTTTCGTCGCGTGGAATCGACTCCCCGGAGGCAAAATCCCCGATGATCCAATCCCTGCTATCGTCCCGAACTTTGTCGTTGAAATCCTGAGCGAGTCTAACACTTACGGTGAAATGTCGCGAAAACGACGAGAGTACTTTCAGGCCGGCGTCGAGGTCGTTTGGATGGTCGATCTTCGAGAAAGATCCATTACCGTTTATTCTTCGGTTTCCGAGTATATGACTTTGATCGATGGTGACCTGGCTAATGCAGGTCATGTGCTTCCTGGATGGCAATTAGACGTTCGGCTTCTGTTCGATGAACTGGACCGAGGGAGAGAGAATTAGGAATTCTTTGTTCTCGGTTCACGCAAAGACGCGAAGACGCAAAGGAAGAAGAAGAAAGTTGGCGGTCTTCGGTCGTCAGTTGTCGGTTGTCGGTTAGCAGCCAACAGCCTACTGCCAACAGACTACAAGTTAGTTCTTCGTTTGTGTTCTTTGCGTTCTTTTGCGGCTATCTAAAAAGTTGGCGGTCTTCGGTCGTCAGTCGTCGGTTTTCGTTCGTTAGCCTACTGCCTACTGGCTAATTGAATCGGTATGGCTCGTATGATGGTGCCGTTCGTGTCTAGTATCTGAATACAGGATTCTACTGCGTTCAATTGAAACTGAACTGGAAAGAAATTGGACGCGATCGGTTCCGTTGACAGGTCGCTATCCTCGGTGATCTCCAGCGACTTGCTCGTCGAATTGTAGCGATACATCGTCAACTTCCAAGGATGTCGGTCGATGACCAATAACTCCTGTGTTCCAACCGCCGCATAAAAATCCAGCTTGTCGAGCGTCTTGTCCCCTCGGCTAACTATCTCGATCGCAAACTCAGGCCCACCAAGCCAATGGGTGTGCCGATCTATCGCTTTCGTGCCATTGGAAAACACGAGAACATCTGGAACCCGATAATTCTTTGTCCAATCATCCTCCCGGTCAGTGACATTAGCTCCTACCAAAGTAAACCCCAAGCTTCGCCAGTCTAAATGCGATCTAAGGATTGCACCAATCTCAGTTGCAAGTGATTGATGTTCGTTGTTGGCAATCGGCGACATTATGTATACTCCGTTCCAAACCTCGTCATATCGATCACCTCCCGATGCTTGTCGCTGAGCAATAAGCCTATCGGCGATCTCTTCGTCACATACTAGAACTGCCATTGCTGATTCACCGCGTTGAAAATGAGTACGATACAATCCCTATTATTGTAGACTGACATCGACTTTGGTGGCCAGTCGGAGTAACGATGTTGGCAGGCTTCGATGAAAAAAGTTGGCGGTTGACTGACTACTTGTTTGTTCTTGGTTCTACGTGCTTTGTTCTTTGTTTCCACTTCCTACTGAGGCAAGACAGTCCCTCGCTCACGCGTCGGGTTGGGATGGAAGTGAATGAGATTGAAAAATGGAAAATGAAGAAAACCGGGGTTGCTGACAACAACCTACTGACAACTGCCAACTCAGAATTAATCTGCTGCAGGCCCTAACGTTGCAGGTTAGAATCAAACGAAACTGTCGACCTCCGCAAAACCCGATGACGACCTTTGCTACAGACTACAGACTACAGACTACAGACTACAGACAACTCATTGATTGGAATATTGCTATGACTTCTCAGCAAACTCGGCGTAGATTTTTGATTTCCTCGGTTGCAACTGGAGTCGCTGCCTCGACGGCTTTGTCGGCTGCTAGCTGGCGACGGGTTTACGGGGCCAATAGTAAACTGCGTGTCGCATCCGTCGGCTGCGGTGGCAAAGGTTGGTCGGATCTCGTATCCACCGCTGCAAGCCCCATGGTGGATGTCGTGGCCCTTTGCGATATCGACGAATCGAAAGAACATTTAGGTAGAGCTGCGGAAAAATTCAGTGCGGCGAAGACGTTCACCGATTGGAGAAAGCTTTTCGAGAACCACAAGGATTTCGACGCTGTCATCGTTTCGACACCCGATCATATGCACGCGCCTGTTTCGTTGCCTGCAATGCAACTAGGAAAACATGTTCAATGCCAGAAACCATTGACGCACACCGTATTCGAAGCACGTCAAATGCAATTGGCTGCAAAAAAGTACAATGTGGTGACGCAAATGGGAAACCAGATTCAATCGCACCAAGCATACCGAACGGCTGTCAAGTTGGTACACGATGGTGTGATCGGTAAAGTAAAAGAAGTGCACTCATGGCAAAGTGGAGACATGGGATGGATACTCGCGGACGATCGTCCGAGCGGTAGTGAAGCGATACCATCGACGATACATTGGGATGAATGGATTGGCGTTGCTCCCGAACGACCTTTCCTGCCCAAAATTTATCACTCGTTCAATTGGAGAGCTTGGCAGGATTTTTCCAATGGCCAGTTAGGAGACTTTGGATGCCACATTCTGGACCCTGTCTTCATGGCGCTGAAATTGAAAGCTCCAATCTCTCTACGAGCCGAGGCTGCGCCCATGAACAAAGAAGTTTGGTACAAGCGATCGATGGTCCAGTATGAGTTCCCTGGAAACGAGATGACCGCAGGGAAAACACTGAATGTCACTTGGTACGATGGAAAAGACCACTTCCCCTCCGATCAAGCCACTGGACTCATTCGTTCAGAACTTCCAAAGTCAGGCTCGGTCTTGATTGGAGAAAAAGGGACCTTGGTGATTCCGCACGTCGCCAACCCTAGACTTTATCCTGTCGAAAAGTTCGCCGACTATAAGATCGAGCTGGTTCCAGGGAGAGATCACTATGTTTCTTGGGCAGACGCTTGCCGCGGTGAAGACAAGACCACTTCTCACTTCGACTATGCAGGACCGTTAGCAGAAGCGGTACTCTTGGGTACCATCGCGATCCGATTGCCTCAAACACGACTCGCATGGGATGCTGGAACGATGCAACTGTCAGGTCCCGCGAACGCCCAGCAGATGCTGACTAAATCCTACCGAGCCGGATGGCAACCCGCCTTTGTTTGAGTATGTCCTTTGGAATGCTGAAATGTCATGGGTACGTATTCCATCCAATGCGATATACGTCGGTTCGATTTTCCACTCAGCTCTTTTGAGCTTCGGGCTTGCTCAACGTCTTCGGAGCTAACAGATAGTAAAAGACAGGCGTCAGCAGAATTCCAAAAAAGGTAACTCCTAACATTCCGGCCAACACCGCGATACCCAACGGTCTACGCATTTCTGCACCAGCTCCAACCGCGATTGCTAACGGTACGACTCCCAGAATAAAAGCGAATGACGTCATCATGATGGGGCGTAATCGCAATCGACATGCCTCGATCGTTGCTTCAAAACGATCGACTCCGTGCGATTGCTGTTCTTTCGCAAACTCGACAATCAAAATCGCATTCTTGCTTGCAAGTCCCACCAACACGATGAATCCAATTTGAACAAAAATGTTGATATCCATGGCCGCCATCGCGATTCCGCCGACCGAACACAACAAGCACATCGGCACGACTAGAATCACGGAAAACGGAATCCGAAGGCTTTCAAATTGTGCAGCCAACACCAGAAACACTAACACAACCGCAACGGCGAAAACATAGAGTGCTGTGTTGCCCGCTCGAAGTTGTAGGAAGGTTAACTCGGTCCATTGGCTATCCATGCCTTGCGGTAAAAATTGCTTGGATAGCTCTTCCATGCTAGATACCACTTGGCCTGAACTGACGCCCGGCAATGACGACCCGCTAACGGCTGCCGCGTTAACGCCGTTATAGCGCAGTACCATGGATGGGCCTGTACTTTCTGTAACGGTACAAATGGAACCTAGTGGGACGATTCCTCCGGATGCATTTCTTACCCGGAACTGAGCGATCTGTTCGGGACGTAGTCGAAACTTCGGATCCGCTTGGATGTTCACCTGCCACGTTCGGCCAAACTGATTGAAATCGTTGGCATAGGACCCGCCCAAATAAAGCTGGAGCGTCGCAAAGACCTCTTGCAACGAAACACCCATGGCTTTGCATTTCATGCGATCGACATCGACGAACATCTGAGGGGTATTCGCTCGAAAGCCACTAAAGATCCCAATAAGGCCAGGTTGGCCATTCGCCGCGAATGCCAGCTCATCTGCGGATTGCTGTAGGTTGTCCAATCCCAGTGCACCGACGTCGCGTACCATCAGTTTGAACCCGCCACCACTTCCCAATCCATCGACTGGAGGAGGACCGAAAACGGCGACTCGTGCATCCTGAACTTCTTCATTCACTCGATTCCGAATCTTGGCAGCAATTCGATACGCGCTGGTTTCGAAGTCATGTCGATGATGAAACTCATCGAGAATCACGAAAAAGGATCCGTAATTGGATCCTACGGCGTTCTGAATGAAGGATTGGCCAGTAATTGCAATCGTATGAGCAACGCCTGGAATTCCGGAACCTGCGTCATGATGATTAGCACCGCCATGATTTGATTGGTCTACCAACATGGCATCGATTTGTCGCATCACTTGTCGAGTGCGATCCAGCGACGAAGAATCGGGCAACAGAACATCGATCAACAAATAGCCTTTGTCTTGGGCAGGAATAAATCCCGTCGGGACACGCGTCATGCTAAAGTAAGTCAGTCCCAACAAGCCTCCATAGACGATCAAAACGATGAAGCTTAGCCTAAGCAGGCCCCCTACGATCTTGGCGTAGAAACTGGATGCTGCTTCGAATCCGACATTGAAGAGTTTAAAAAACCACCCGAATACAAGATTGAGAATTCTCGACAGCGGATCGGTTTGCTGGCTCTTGGGACGAAGCAGCAATGCGGATAACGCAGGGCTGAGCGTCAAGGAATTGAGTGCCGAGAAGAAGGTCGAAACCGCAATCGTCACTGCAAATTGCTTGAAGAATTGTCCCGTGATACCCGTGATAAAGATGCATGGCACAAACACACACATCAAGACCAGCGAGATGGCGATGATGGGGCCTGAGACTTCCGACATGGCTTTTCTAGAGGCTTCGCGGGGTGATAGCCCTTTTTCGATCGAGTGCTCGACCGCTTCCACAACGACGATCGCATCATCGACCACAATTCCAATCGCGAGAACCAATCCGAATAGCGATAAATTGTTGAGGCTATAGCCTAAACCTGCCATTACAGCGAACGTACCAATGATTGCGACAGGGACGGCGATCAAAGGAATCAACGTCGCTCGCCATGACTGCAAAAACACCAATACGACGATCGCGACGAGAACGATTGCATCCCTCAGTGCTTTGAATACTTCGGAGATGGATTCGGAGATAAAGGGAGTCGTGTCATAGACGATTTTGTAATCGACCCCTTCTGGGAAGAGTGATTGAAGTTCGCTCATCTTCGTGCGAATGCGTTTGGCGGTGTCAAGAGCGTTGGAGCCAGGAAGCTGATAGATGGCGAGCCCCACCGAAGGATTGCTGTCCAACGTGCAATTCGTATCCTGACTTTTAGCACCGAGCTCGATGCCTCCAAAGGACTGTCCGTCTTCCAATTCACGTCGTTGGGTGACAACATCTTTTAATCGGACGACTCGACCACCCGAGCTCGATTTGACGATGATCTCTCCAAACTCTTCGACTTCCGTTAGACGCCCCAATGCCGTTAGCGTGTATTGAAATACCTCGCCCGATGGAACGGGCGGACGTCCCAAAGAACCGGCCGCCACTTGCACGTTCTGCTCTCGAAGCGATTGCAGAACGTCCGTTGCTGTCAATCCTAGGGAAGCCATGCGCTCAGGGTCCAACCAAATTCGCATGCTGTAATCGAGTTGCCCAAGCAACGAAACATCTCCCACTCCATCGATACCTGCAAGCTCGTCGCGAAGGCGAATGGTGGCATAGTTGCTCAAGTAGAGTTGGTCTCGCGATTTGTCTGGTGAGACGACATTGACGACGAGCAAGATGCTGGCTGATTTTTTCTTGACGCTAACGCCAGTCTGCTTCACTTCGTTTGGCAAACTGGGCAAGGCCAAGTTGACTCGGTTTTGGACCAAAACTTGGGCCATGTCGAGATTGGTACCGACATCGAATGTAACCGTCAAATTGTAGGTGCCGTCGTTCGACGCTTGAGAAGACATGTATAACATCTTCTCAACGCCCGTGACCTGTTGCTCGATTGGTGCGGCGACTGTTTGCGCAACCACATTCGCATTGGCGCCCGGGTACAAACATGTAACTTGGACCGTGGGAGGCGCGATCTCGGGATACTGGGCGATGGGCAACATCCAGACGAAAATGGCGCCGGTCATCGTGATCACGAAGGAAATGACACCGGCAAAAATAGGGCGGTCGATGAAGAAATGAGATAGCACGCGATACTCCTTTACTGTTTCGATTTCGGAGTTGCGGTTGTTACGTCTCGATTCGTGTCCGTCGCATTTTGATCCATGCCGGACATTGCCGCCGGATTTGACGGGGAACTCGGGAAAGCCCCCTTCTCGACGTCTACTGGTTTACCGGGTCTGACTCGCTGAACCCCGCGATAGATCACCGATTCGCCGGCATTGATTCCGGACTTGATAACTCGCAGATTGCCTCGCTGTGGACCAGGAACGATCTCGCGACGAATTGGGATGTTGTCATCGCCGACGACATAGACGAACTTTGCTCCCTGGTCGACACCGATCGACTGTTCAGGAACGAGAACGGCTTTGTATGGTTCTGAAACTGGGATGCGAATGCGTACGAAAAGCCCGCCAGTCAAAAACTGGTTTTCGTTTCGAAAGACACCACGAATCTGGATAGAACCCGTCGCTGCGTTAACACGATTCTCCACGAAATCGAGAACCCCTTCATGTGGAAAGTCCTTCTCGTCAGCCAATTGCATGGAACAAGGGATTTGGCGTTCGCGAAGTGACTTTGTGGATTTGTCGGCGTCGGAGCTCGAAGAATTGGCTCGGCGAAGATAGCGCAGAATAGATCGTTCATCGACATCAACGTAAGCATAGATCGGATCATTTCGAACGATCCGAGTAAGCAATGTTCCGTTTCCTATTCCACCTGTCACCATATTGCCGGGTGTTATCAAAGCTCGATCGATCCTGCCATCGATTTCAGCTCGAATCTGCGTGTACTTGAGATCGAGAGCCGTCCTTTCTGCATCAGCCCTAGCTGCAACAATTTGGGCTTCGGCTTCCTTCAACGACGCCTCTGATTCTTCGAACTCTTCCCTGGAAATTGCATTTGCGTTAATCAGCGTTTTGGAACGGTTCAGTTTGCTTTGTGCCAAATCTCGCCTAGCCGTTCCAAGATCGATGCGGGAGAGAGACTGTTGATGGATCGCTTGATATAGATCTGGCTCGATATTGAACAAGAGCTGGTCTTTTTGTACACGGTCTCCATCCTGGAAGTGAATTTCCTTGATATAGCCGGAGACTCGCGAACGAACTTCAACCGTTTCTGACGCTTCTGTTCTTCCCACGAGTTCGTCGTAATCAGTAATCTCTTCTTCCATAGCAGAGACCACGGTAACGGTTGGTGGCTTCAAATCGGCTTTTGGTACAGATTTCGAACAACCGATAAAAAAGATGACCAACATCAGGCCTGTACCAGCATGTGGTAGCTGGAACCATGAAAAC
>JAJTID010000129.1 GCA_021300155.1 Pirellula sp. | reverse complement strand
TGAATCGCGAGCGACGAACGACAGGACTGACTTCACTCCACGCGTAAAGCGAGTGATTTGGTTGTTCATGCATGGAGGGCCAAGCCACGTCGATTTGTTCGACCCCAAGCCAGAACTTACACGACTGGCAGGACAATCGGTCCCCGCTAGTTTCGGGGCGGTGATGACGCGACGCAAAGTAGCACAGAATCCTTTGTTGCCTGCCATCAAACCGTTTCGACAGCATGGGCAATCCGGATTGGAGATCAGCGATTTTCTCCCGAAAATTGCCACTTGCGCAGATGACTTATGCGTCCTGCGTAGCCTCCATGGCGATAGCGTAAACCATCCACAGTCCGTTTACCAAATGAACACAGGCAGTGTGCTGATGGGACGTCCTAGCGTGGGAAGCTGGGTGTCTTATGGACTCGGATCCGAGAACGAAGATTTACCAGCCTTCGTCGTATTGCCCGATCCAGCTGGAGGTTTAAAAGGTGGTCCGCCAGCATGGGGCAATGGATTTTTGCCTGCATCCTACCAAGGCGTAACCATGCGTCCCGGCGCGAAGCCGATCCTTCATCTCGACTCCGCAGCAGGTCTAACGGCGACCGAACAACGGCGCATGCTGGACGCATTGCAGCAACTCAACCAACGACATCTACAACAACGAGATAAAGACGATGCGTTGGCAGCTCGCATCGAAGCTTACGAGTTAGCCTATCGCATGCAAGCGACCGCCCCCGAGTTGGTCGACATAAGCCAAGAATCCGCAAGTACATTGCAGATGTACGGCGTAGATCAAAAGACCACGAACGATTTTGGTACACGCTGCTTATTGGCGAGGCGAATGATCGAACGCGGGGTACGTTTCGTGCAAGTCTATTCGGGAGACACCAACGGTTGGGATGCGCATTCGGATGTCGCAGACAATCATCGCAAACTGTGTATGGCCACTGACTTGCCGGTCGCGGGCTTGTTGCAAGATTTGAAGCAGCGAGGACTGTGGGAAGATACGCTAGTGATTTGGGGTGGCGAATTCGGTAGGATGCCTATGAGCGAACAAGGCAAAGGGCGGGACCATAACCCCTGGGGTTACACGGTGTGGCTCGCTGGCGGTGGAGTCCGAGGCGGGATGGCTTACGGTGCAACAGATGCAATCGGTCTTCGGGCAGAAGAGAAGCCCGTGCATATCAGGAACTTTCACGCGACGCTCCTGCACTTGCTGGGCGTCGATCATGAAAAGCTCTCTTACTATCACAACGGACTGGATGAACGCCTGATCGGCCCAACCGACGATGTGGAGATCGTACAGGAAATTTTGGCATGATGATTTCGAAATCTGTACGGACTGCTATCCGTTGGCTCGCTTTATCTAATGTAGTCCTTTACCTGCCGGCTTGCTTATCGCTCCCCGCAGAGGAACCACTAAAACCATCAGCACCGATTCAAGAGTCTCCGATTACCGACTCCGATCGTGATCATTGGTCCTTTCGGCCAATCTCGAAACCTGTACCGCCGAATTCAAAGACAACAGCTTGGGCGAATTCCCCAATAGATTCCTTTGTTCTAGCAAAACTGGAACAAGCTGGATTGACCCTTTCGCCGGAGTCGGAGCACGGTACTTTGCTTCGCCGATTGAAGCTCGATTTGCTTGGACTGCCACCGTCACCCATCGAATTGCGAGAGTTCTTGGCGGATTGCGAACACAACGAGCATGCTTATGAGTTCTGGGTCGAAAAGTGGTTGAACTCACCCGAGTTTGGACAGCGACAATCGCAACCATGGTTGGATTTGGCTAGATTCGCTGAGACCGATGGCTTTGAGCATGATCGAGTCCGCGAGGACGCTTGGCAATATAGAGATTGGGTGATTGATGCATTGAACCGAGATCTTCCTTTCGATCGCTTTATCGAATTGCAACTGCACGGCGATTTGACAAGCTCGGACGAGGACCGCATCGCTACGATGTTTTGTTTGGCCAGTGCAGACATGCCTGACATCAATGATCAAGACTTACGTCGGCACGATCGTTTGAATGAATTGACATCGACCATAGGTTCGGCATTGCTCGGATTACAAATGCACTGCGCCCAGTGTCACGACCATAAACATGATCCGATTAGCCAAGCCGACTTCTATCGACTCCGAGGAGTATTCGAGTCTTCGATACCGGAGTTACAGCGAGACAAACCCTTTAACATGTTTGTCGCAGCCAGCAGCAACCAACACGAGCCACGTTTGTATTATCGAGGCGATCTCCATTCACCCGGGCCACCCGTCGCGGCAGCATTTCCGCGAATTGGAAACCTTTCTGAATCGGCGGCACCTTGCGATGTCGAGCGGCCACGCGAATCGTTTTCCAAGTGGCTATTCGAGGAAGATAATCCTTTCGTCGCGCGCGTGATAGTCAATCGCGTATGGTTGCAACACTTGGGACGTGGCTTGTTTGAAAATGCAAGCGATGTCGGCGTCTCGGCGGGAGGCCCAAGAAATCCAGAACTGTTGGATTGGTTGGCCAGCTTTCTGCGTCAACAGAATTGGAGTCTCAAGGCCCTTCATCGTGAGATCGTTCTCTCCGCAACTTATCGACAAGCGAGTCGTCAACAAACGGAGGATCGCGAGTGGTTCAGGCGCTTGGAGAAAGATCCAAACAATGATTTGTACAGTCGCTTTCCACGCCGACGCTTAGATGGCGAGGTGATTCGCGATGCGATGCTGTCGGTATCTGGATTGCTCAATAGCGAGGCGGGTGGCGAGAGTGTACTGCCACCCCTTCCAAAGGAACTGAAAACAACTTTGCTCAAGGGGCAATGGCCCACCAGCGAACGAGAGGCCGACCATCATCGGCGTAGTATTTACATCTTTGCGAGACGCAATTTGCGTTATCCATTGTTCGATGTCTTCGACCGACCTGACGCAGGTGCCAGTTGCCCCCAACGAAATCGATCCACCACCGCTACTCAATCTCTTCACATGCTCAATAGTGAGCTTTCGAGTCGCTGTGCAGCATCGCTCAGCCAACGCGTCATCGATGCATGTCAAGAAGCCAATACAACGTCGGCCGCTACATGGATCGATCAACTGTTTACTACAGCGTTTCTTCGAAATGCGTCAGACGAAGAAGTGACCTTGTTCGAGTCCTTTTATGCTAACGAAAGATTGCGCCACGCGGCTTGCTTGGCCGTACTTAATTCGAACGAATTCTTGACAGTAGATTGACGAACCGGACAAAATTGCATTCTTGCAATAGTTTTTTGGGCCTTTCGCTGAATTGGCTGAGGCTAAAATCAAACAAATCGTTGAGGAACTGATTTTTCTGTTTGGGGACCTCTTTGCCATAATTGGGCTTGCGTGTTAAGTTAGGTAATCGGGTGAACCGCACCTCTCGTTGCATTGCAAAGATCCGTGTTCTAAAAGTAGAAAAAGTTTGAAAGCACCCAAGAGTATTCAGCCGCTGATCGAGGACGGTCTGGTTGATGAAGTTATACGCTCGCTGATGAGTGGCAAAGAAGCCCAGGTGTTCCTCGTACGTTGTGGTGACGAAATGCTTTGCGCCAAAGTCTACAAGGATGTGGCGGATCGAAGTTTCAAGAAAGCGGTACAGTACCACGAAGGTCGAAAGATTCGCAACAGCCGCCGGCAGAGAGCCATGGAAAAGCGTTCGAAGTTCGGTCGGGATCAACAAGAAGTTGTTTGGCAAAACGCCGAAGCCGATGCGTTGTATCGCCTCGCAGAAGCGGGAGTACGCGTCCCGAAAGCCTACGGTTTGTTTGGCGGAGTGCTGTTGATGGAGTTGATCACTGGGGCCGACGGCGATGTGGCTCCTCGGCTGAACGATATCACCATGTCAGCTGAGCAAGCGATCAAAGACCATGCCACGATGATGAACTATGTACTGCGCATGATGTGCGTGGGACTGATCCATGGTGATTTGTCTGAGTTCAATATTTTACAAGACGAAAATGGTCCGGTTATCATTGACTTGCCGCAGGTCGTCAATGCGGCCGCAAATAACAGTGCCAAGAGCATGCTTCAACGCGACGTAGCAAACGTTACCCAATACTATGCACAGTTCGCTCCGCAGATAGCCGATACCCATTTTGCAGAAGAGATTTGGGAATTGCACGAGAAGGGGGAACTCCGACCCGACTTCCCATTGACGGGTAAGTTTACATTTTCGACCAAGGAAGCGGATGTCGACAGCGTATTGCACCTCATCAATGTTGCATACGACGAAGAAATGGAACGCCGCGAGCGATTGAACGACAAGTAGAAACGATGACGAATCCTTCTCCAAGTAGCGCGATCTTCATGGACCGACATTACTCTGCACTTGCTCTACGAAGGTTTCTTGAACTCGTAAAGTAATCGACCTGGGCTGCCCATGATGTTGTAGCCAGCATCAACGTGCAAGATTTCGCCGGTGATACCACCACTGTAGCCACTCAACAGATAAGCACCTGATCGTCCCACCTCTTCGTGGGTCACGCATCTACCTAATGGAGCAACATAACCATAATAGTCTTGCATTTCCCCGACACCTGCAGCGACACCTGCCAACGTTTTGAGAGGTCCTGCACTCACGGCATTTACGCGATAGCTTTGAGGGCCGAGATCGTTCGCAAGATAGCGAACCGTTGCGTCCAATGCAGCCTTGCAGATCCCCATGACGTTGTAGCCAGGAACGCACTTCTCACCACCAAAATAGGTCATTGTCAAAACCGATGCGTTTGGATTGAAAAACGGACGGGCCGCATTCGTAACCGAAATCAAACTGTAAACACTGACGTCCATCGCCAGTTTGAAACCGGCTCGGCTGGTCTCGACCGTATCACGCGATAGATCATCGCGATCGGCAAAAGCAATCGAATGCAACAAGAAGTCGATCTTGCCAAGTTTCTCGCCCGCCATCTTCATGAAATCGGTGACTTGCACGTCATCTTGTACATCCAGCGGTTCCAAAAATGCGGTTTGGTTTGGATAACTATCCACGCATTTCGACACTCGCATGCGGTTCTTTCGCTTTTCATCTTCTGGCTTATCAGGGAGATGAGAAAAACCGCACGTTCCACCTTGATCCAAGATCTCTTTGGCGACTGCCCAAGCGATGGATCGATCATTTGCGACCCCGAGAATGAGCCCTTTTTTGCCTTCGAATAATTTCATTGCTGTTGCGTTCTAGCTAGAGGAGGATGTTTTGTTTGCCATAAGTATTCTACATAACCGCTGGCACAAAGAACCAGACGAGCGTAAGCACAACGCAAATAGTGTACGCCAAGAATAAACTGGGACGGAAGACTCGCAATGGAACATTTGCATCGCTCTTCTCAAAAAGCTTGCTCATGACTCGCCAATAGTAACCCGCGGCAATCACGGCATTAAACGCCATGAGGACGGCCATAAAGATACTCATTGGATCGGTCATCCCTGCCGCCGATGCCCCCATAAAGACCATGAACTTGGCCCAGAAGCCAGCCGTCAAAGGCAACCCGATCAAACTGATCAAGCATACAGTCAAACCTATCGATGCCGCCGGCCGTCGATAAAACATTCCCGACAGATCCCCGACCAAGTGCGTCCGTCCACCGGCAGCTTCGATTTCTCCTAAGCAGGCAAAGAATCCAAGTGTCATGGCCGCATACGCGGCTAGATAAGAGAACAATACGTTTGGCTCAGCATTGTCGCGAAGCAGTGCTGTGATTGCCAACAACAGGTAGCCCGTATGAGCAACGCTGGAGTACGCGAGCAATCGACGAAGATTGTTTTGTGCCGATGCCATAAAGTTGCCAATCACCATTGTCAAACCCGCACAGACTAGCAGTACAGGAACAACCGCCGACATGGCCGATGGACTCATGTCTGGGCCTAATATCCTGATCATCGCAACAAAGCCCGCGACCTTGGGCAGATAGCTCATCGCACCCGCCATTGTGAGACTCGTGCCTTCGAACACATCAGGAGCGTAAAAGTGAAAAGGAACGGCAGTGATTCGAAATGCCAATCCGCACAACACCAACATGATGGCGAGCATCGTCAACTTGCCACCTTCGAAACCGAGCGCCTCGTGAATCAATTGCAGGTTCGTCGACCCGCTGACACCGTACAGGTAACTAAGACCCATCAAGAAGAACGAAGAGGCGAAGGCACTCAACAAAAAGTACTTGATCGTCGCTTCTGCTCCCGGATTATCATTCTTGCAAATACCCAGCATGATGTAGGTCGGGATGCTGATCAGTTCCAAACCCAAGAAAAGTGAAACCAGATCATTGGAAGCGCCTACGACGGGAATCGCCCCCAACATGATGATCAAGCATCCGTAGTACTCGCCCAAGAAATTCTTCGGGGCGGTGGACCAAGATATCAATACCAACAAAAATCCACCGAGCAAAGCAAGTCGCTCGGAAGCCAATGCAGAGTCATCGAATCGAAACAAACCATTCCCAAGATCTGCCGGCAACTCTCGGAAGAACCCACATGCTCCCGCCAGGATGAGCAGAAAAATCGACAGCAGCCCCATCGCATTCCGTTGTCCGTAAACATCCCGTTGTGGACCGCCCTTGAGTACCATCGACGCCGCAAGCAACACAGAGCCACCCAGGATCAATACGATTGCCGGTGTCATCTGTGCGAGCGAAGATTTGATCGTTGTTAATGTATCCACAGTTATTCTCGAGTTTGTTGGAAACTACTTCGCGGCAGTTTGGGCGAGGGTATCTACGTCGGGATGCATGATTTTGGAGGCTGGTTCGGTCACTTTGACCAATCTCGCGATATCAGGTTCAATCATCTTCATGGGACCCGCAGGCCTCACGCCGATGTACACACACACGATCGCCATGAAAGCAAGAGTTGTCAGTTCGAGAGAAGCGCAGTCTCCCTGACCTTCGATCAGGGGCTTGTGCTTCGAATGACCGTCGCTGCCGAACATCAATCGTTGCACAATTCTCAAACCATACCATGCACCTAAAACGGTTCCCAACACGGCTATCGCGGTGATCGCGGCATTGACTCTCGTCATCCCCATCATGGCCAGCAATTCACCAACGAACCCATTCAAACCTGGCAAGCCAGCTCCCGCCAAGGTGAAGAAAATCAACAGAACACTGATTCGAGGATAAAGAGCCGCCATGCCCAAGTCTTCCATTGTAAAGGTCAGATTGGCTCGCCTTTGCTCCAGCATTCCCAGCAGCAAGAACATCGCACACGTAATGATCCCGTGATTGAACATTTGAATGGCAGCACCTGACATCCCTTCGGTATTCAAACTCATCAGTCCCACGGTCACAAAGCCCATGTGACTTATGGAGCTGTAAGCAAAAACTTTCCTCAAATCGCTTTGGCTCAATGCTACGAATGCTCCATAAACGATCGCGATCGCGCCGAGGCTTGCAAACAGTATTTGAGCTTCACTGGCCAATCCAATCGGAGTCAGAGGCAATACGATTCGCACAATTCCAAACACACCAAGTTTTGCAACAACCGATGCAATCAATGCTGTTGTATTCGGGTTCGCAACCGCATAGGTGCTTGGCAACCAGGTGTGTAGTGGCAATACCGCCAGCTTGATACCGAAACCGAGAAGCAACAACCATAGAATCCACTGTTGGTTTGTCGCCAGCGTCGAAACCAATTCCGCTCCACCTGCAACCGCCTCCGTTTGTTGTTGGTTTGCCATCGCCGAAAGGACTTCGAGGTCAACCGTCGAAGGGTTGGTAATCGATGCGGACTGAAGAGCAATCCCGATAAATCCGATCACCATCGGTACGCTGCCCGCCAACGTAAACAACAAGAATTTGCGGGAAGCAGACAAAGCTTCCTTGGAGTTCCCCCAACCGTTGATCAACAAAATCAGAGGCAGCAAAACGGCTTCGAAGAACAGATAGAATGAAACCAAATCCATCGACATGAACACACCCATCAACATCGATTCGCTGATCAAGATCAAGGCGATGTATTGATGCAACCGATCGCGAATCTGCTGGAGGGAAAAGATGCAGACTGCAGCCGTAACGATCCCGGTCAACAACACCATCAACGCGCCGATACCATCTACTCCGAACTGCAATTGCCAGCGGACAGGATGATTGGCAATCGATACCGGCAACTGAATTCTCAACCAACTCGGCGCGAACTCGATAGCCGACCCGACAGTCGCGAGCGAATTCGGATCAGCCTTTGCACCATTGAAGGTAGAATAGACGACGCCGACGCTGAGTAAAAGCGTTGCTAGCGACGCAGCGATGCCGAAGGGAACTAACTTCCGTCCTTGGTAACCAGCCAAAAAAATGGCCAGACCCGAAAGGAGCGGGAGCAAAATCGTAATGGGAATCAAGTAGTCCATGTCAATGATCGATTAGCGAGAGACAATCCAGATCGCCACAGCAGCAACACCGACTGCTGTTACAAAGGTATATGCTGGAACGCGACCGTTCTGGTAGCGTTGCCCCAACAAACCTGCCAATCGTGGCAGATCTGCGATTTTCATGACGAAGGCATCCACGAGGTTCGTGTCCAACCACCCCAACACGCCAGCCAAGAATTCGAGCGGCAAAACGATGAACCGACTATACGCCCAGTCAATGTAAAGCCGATTCTTACCAAAGTCTGCGATCGCGGCCATTGCGCCATCGGTTCGTGTACTAGGCTGTGCTTTCGAGAGCATGAAACCCACGGCACAACCAGCAATACCGACGATGCCGGATGCAATCATGATCAACAGCGACTCGTGATGTTCGCCGTGTGGTACTAACGTTGGCGATTTGCCCAAGTAGTCGGCCAAGATATGGGTAGGACCTAATGCACCACCGACGACCAACGCACCTACTGCCAACAATGCCATCGGAGCCAACATGACATTCGTCGATTCATGCGCATGATGTCCAGCTTCTTCCGGAATCCGTTCAGTGCCATGAAACGTTCGGAAGTATGCTTTCGACGTGTAAACGGCTGTCATAAAAGCGGTCAAGAATCCAATGCCCAATAGCACTTTGAACTGGAAGCCATATTCACCGTCGGCACTAGCATCGTAAAGCACGGCCAAGATTCCGTCTTTGCTAAAGAACCCAGACAATAGTGGTATACCTGCGAGTGCTGCGGCTCCGACCAGGAACAGCAAGTTCGTCTTTGGCAATACACGCTTCAATCCGCTGAACTTTCGCATGTCGATCACATCGCCCATGGCGTGCATTACATTGCCAGCCGCCAAAAACAACAAAGCCTTGAAGAACGCATGCGTTACCAAGTGGAACATCGCTGCTGTCACTGCTAAAGCCATGAACCCTTTGACGGATCCAGCCGACAGTGCCATGAACAAGTATCCCAATTGACTCACGGTCGAATAAGCGAGAACTCGCTTGAGGTCATCCTGAAACAATGCCATCAGCGCCGCGATAAAAGCGGTGATGCCCCCAAGCCATCCCACGACAGACAACACCCATGGAGTGTATTCCATCAAGGGTGACAACCGGGCCATCAAATAAACACCCGCCGTCACCATCGTCGCCGCGTGAATCAAAGCAGAAACTGGTGTAGGACCTTCCATCGCATCTGGCAACCACACATGGAATGGAAATTGAGCTGACTTGCCAATCGCCCCAATCATCAACAACAGACTGATCCATACCAACAAATCTGGATGCTGCGAAGCCAGTGCCGGCAGCGAAGTAAAGATGTTGTCAAAGTTCAGTCGTGCGAAAAAACTATCCGATGCCTGACCAGCGACTTGACCCATCGCATAGCCGAGCAGCAATATACCAAACAAAAAGCCGCAGTCGGCGATTCGGTTTACCAAGAAAGCCTTGGTTGCTGCTCTAGCTGCACTCGGCTTTCGAAACCAAAACCCGATCAGCAAATACGAACAGGTGCCTACGCCTTCCCAGAAGGCATACATCATGAGCAGATTGTGGGATAGCACGAGCATGGTCATGCAGAAAACGAATCCGCAGAATACGGAAAAGTACCGCGCATATCCAGGATCGTCATGCATGTAGTCTTTTGAATAGATCGCAATCATCGCCGAGATACACGTGACTACGCAAAGCAATGTGAGGCAGAGTGTGTCGATCTTCAACGAGATATCGAGCGTCAAGCCTCCGACATGCAAGTAACGATACCCTTCGTAGGTCGTCGTTCCCGATTCTCCTTGTCCACCGAAGAAGACTAGGCACAGACTCGACAGGGCCGCAAATAGCAACGACAAGATAGCGGGGAAATGAGCTATCTTTCTATCGCCGCGAAACGACAAGACTGCACAAACAATACACCCGACGAGCGGGGCCATCGGAACCACCCAAGCAAACAAATTAGGCATTGTTGGATACCTCCGCTTTCTTCTCGTTTACAACTGGGTTGCCAATAGTCTCCCCAACTTTCAGGTTGGCCATAAACTCCGAAGGTACCGGATCCTGCAATGGGTCAAGTCCCGACGGTGTGAGCGAAGGGAACACCTGTTCGGTCGTTGACATCGATATCGGTGCTTCCACTTCTTTAGGAACAAGTGTCTCGCTCAGTTCGTCCCAAGCCTTGATGTCCAACGTTGCTTTCTTGCGATAAAGCGAAACTACCAGTGCTAACGCAATCGCCGCTTCGCAAGCTGCGATTGTCAAAACCATAATGGCAAGCACTTGACCTTGAAAATTGCCGTAGTGTCTGGCAAAGGCGATGAGATTGATGCTCACACCTGCAAGCATCATTTCCAAAGACAAAAACATCAGAATGAGTGATCTGCGTGTCAGAAAGCCTACAAACCCTGCACTAAACAACAAGCCCGCGAATACGAGCATATTCTGTGTCATCACATCGTTCATGATCCCGCCTCCGCTGTCGGTTTCGTCGCCAAAGCAATCGCACCGATCGTCGCAACCAACAAAACTGTTCCGGCTAGTTCCACTGCAATCAAATAGTCTGTGTACAGCGATCGCCCCAAACCAGCCGTCGTTTGTGGCACAATGCCGGGGCCTGTTTCCGCCGATTGAAGCTTCTGACGACTGAATTCGATTTTCGCTTCCTCACTCTGCAATTCTTCTGGAAGCAAAGCTTCACTCATCAAACGACTCGAATCCACTTTGCGTAGCGGAAAGGATCCGTCGTGCGTCACGCAGTACGTGATCGTGATCATCATGACTGTCCCGATCGCGCCCGCCAAGCACGGGTTGGTCAGCTTGATGTCGTACACTCGCAAGTCTGTTTGTTGGGCGAACATGAGCACAAACAAAAAGATGATGATCGTCGCTCCTGCATAGACAATCATAGTGGCTGCCGCGACGAACATGGCCGACTGCATGAACAATATTCCGCATGTCGACAAGACTGCCGTAGCAAACCCTAAGGCTGCGTAGACCGGCTCGCGAGCTGTTAAAAAGCCAACTCCACCTCCGGTTGCTACAATACAAAACAGAAAGACGATGTAAGCATCTAATGTCGGAGGCAAAAAAAGCGCAGTAAAAACGGCCGACGCCGCCAGACTGACAAGCCCCAGCCCTAACATGAATTTGTGTCGAACAATTCCTTCTTGAACCAGCAAATAGCCAGCAGCCCCAAGGATGATCGGGATCACCATGGTCCAAGCCCAAGTGCCCTCAACTCGACTCGCCAACGACTCAGCATTGGTCTGAGCAAATAGGCTCATCTTCCACAAGCCCGTGTTCCACATGCTGGCAGTGCTCAAGGTTGGTAGTAAGTCTGTCACGGAAGTACTTTCGCGTGTAAAAAATTGCTAAGGATCTTTAAAGGGAATGAGCGTTACCGCACTCCCATGGAATGTATGTTCCCAATCGAGATTGCAGAACAAGAAAAGCGAATGATTATCCTTTTCGTCCGCGACCCGGAGGCGGTGGACCTTGCTTGGCGGTTTCTGCTTCCTCCGAAGCTGGTCCCAAGGCGCCACGATTCGTACGCACTGGATCCTGCCCCGATTGAATCGTCTTATCGAACACTGACAACAGTTTTTCTTTGTCGAAGATCATCTCTTCGCGAGTCATGCCCGTCAGGTCATAAATACTCGTCAACTCGATCGCATCCACGGGACATGCTTCTTCGCACATTCCACAATAGATGCATCTCAATTCATCGATAGTGAAGGTGGCTGGATACTTGTCGCGGTTCTCCCAATGCGGATCGTCCTTTGGTGCCGGTGCAGCGATGATCTCGATGCAATTGGCGGGACATGCTGTTTGACACATGTAACAAGCCACGCACTTGACCCGTCCCTCTTCATCACGGTTGAGACGATGCACTCCGCGATAATTCGCAGGAATCTCAGGTTCCACCTCAGGGTATTGTCGCGTCATCGGTTTGCCAGACAGAGCATGTCGAACCGCTGTCGCAACTCCAGACATCACTGCTGGCAAATACATGGCTTCCATCCAGCCAATCTTAGGCTCTTCGCCCCACTTTACCGTTTTTTCTCGTTTGCTCTTCGTGGTCATACTGACACTCCTCGTATTCCACCGTTCATTACGCGCGGATTCGATTGATTAAGAGTTCTTTGCAACTGGTAAGTGCTAATCATCGCAGCCACAAACAACAAAACGGCTGTTCCTGCTAGCAAGTGTTTCGGCAAGCCAAGCGTCAAAACGACCGCCACCAAAAACAAATTTACCAATCCCAACGGAATCAAACCTTTCCAGGCCAATCCCATCAACTGATCGAATCGGAAACGTGGCAAGGCCCAGCGAAGGATCATAATGAACAACACAACCCCGCATACCTTGGCAACCAATACGAATGTTCGCAGCAACATGCCACCGAGAGAAGCATCCACAGGCCCGGTCAAACCGGGAAAGTGCCACCCACCAAAGAACAACAACACAGTCAAGAAACTCACCGTGACGATGTGCGTGTACTCCGCTAAGAAGAAGAGCACGAACTTGATTCCGCCGTACTCCGTATGGAAACCGCCCACCAATTCTTGTTCGCACTCTGGCAAGTCGAATGGCAATCGGTTTGTCTCAGCCAGTGCACTCGTGAAGAACACAAGCAACGCAAGCGGTTGCCAGAACAGATTCCAGTCCCACAGCGATCCACCTTGCGCGGCCACGATCTTTTCAATGTTCAACGAACCCGTCGCGGCAATCACTCCAATAATGGAGAGCCCGAGAGGGATTTCATAGCTGATGAACTGGGCACACGAACGAATGGCTCCGTACAACGAATACTTGTTGTTCGAAGCCCATCCACCTAGGATGATCCCGTATGCTGACAAGGAACTGATCGCGAACATCATGATGATCCCGATATCGATGCCTGGAGCAACGACATACCGGAACCCAGATTCGTACTCGACTGGCACTGGCCCGAACGGCATGACAACCAGTGCGAACATCGCGGTCATCAAACTAAAGGTCGGAGCAATAAAGTAAAGAAAAGTGTAAACGTGATCCGGGATCACTTGCTCTTTCAAGAAGATCTTGATCCCGTCAGCGATCGCTTGAAACAATCCAAACGGCCCCACACGGTTAGGCCCGACTCGGTCCTGAATGTAAGCCGCAATCTTGCGTTCGATGAACGTCATATAAAGACCGAGGATCGGCACAAAAGCCAAAATCACACCGATCGCCCCGAGCGTTGGCCAAAGTATCGGCCATAGTTCTTTCATGTACTCAATCATGGATTCGTTCTTCAGCCTATCGGGTTATGAAAAGACCGGTTCACGGTTGGACGCATTCAATTTGACACCATTCTCGCCTAGGTCGCCTACTCCAAGTGCGGCGAGAGAACGAATCACTCCGCCAATCTCTTTGCGAATCGCCATAGCGTTGTAAAGTCCTTTGCGTTCCGTCAACTCCATCAAGATCCGTCCATCGGAACGCGTGTCAGCCGGCGACCGGACCGCCGCATTCGCTGTTTGAGCAAGACCGGAATGGTTTACGTACGTGCCATCCCGTTCTGCAAAACTACCTGAAGGCAACACGATGTCGGCTCGATCGCTTAGCGGAGACGGGAACAGATCTTGGACAATCAAGAGCGATGGTTTTCCAACACCTCGATCGATCGACTCGTCGACCCAACCATGTTGGTATCCTCCCACGAAATACCATGATGTAGCATCGGCTTTTGCTGCGACCTGCGCAACCGAGATCACTTGCCCCTCAAAGTGTCGTAGAACGGCCTCAACACCCAATCGGTTCGGGCATTTCTCGGCTCGGATCGTAAACTTGACTTTGCCAGCTTCGGGAGCTTCACCCTTGGGGCCCTTAGGATACATATCATCCGTCCCGACCATAGGAACCGGTCCCAATACCAATCGAACGCGAGAATCAAGTTGCTTCAAATAGCTGGCGAGCAAATATGCTTCTTCGATGGTCATGAATGGTGATAGGACACCGACGAATCCACGTGCATCCGTCTTGATCGCTTCTTTGATCTTGGTGCGGGTGACTTCCAAAACGTCTGACCATGGATCGGAGAAATTTAGATCACCAAGTCCACCTGCTTTTGAACCGTTTGATTTCTTGCTCAAGGCGATCGATTCTGAAACTCTCGGCTTGGTCAATCTCCGTTCGTCCGAAATGTACTTAAATCCGAACCGCCCCTCGTCACACATGAAGTGACCTTGGGCTAGCGGATTCGTACGAGGTCTCAAACGATAAACCTTGTCTTCGTTCTGATCGATGTGGATACTGCATCCAGTCGAACAGCCGGTGCAAACGCTGTCCGCACTCTTGAGCCACCAAACGCGCTTCTTGTAAAGGAAGTCCTTGCTACAAAGCGCACCCACGGGACAAAGATCCACAACGTTTCCTGCAAGCTTGTTGTTACACGGTGTCTCTGGGAACACATCGATCTCTTCGTGACTGCCACGCGCAACGACTTGCAACTCTGCAGTACCACTGACTTCGCGTGTGAATCGAACGCAACGTGTGCACATCACACAACGATCGGTGAATAACGCGATCTGCTCGCCGATATGATACTTGTCTTCGCGTTGAATCTTGGGCTCGTCGAGCCTGCTCTGCGCCTTGCCGAACTTGTAGGTGTAATCTTGAAGATAACACTCGCCCGCTTGATCGCAAATCGAGCAATCGAGGGGATGATTCAACAACAGCAATTCGAGCGTCAACGCTTGCGAGGTTTTCACTTTTTGCGTGTCGGTCTTGATCACCGTTCCATCTTTGATCGGTGTCTGACAACCTGGAACCAACTTAGGTCCCATCACGACAGTTCCATCCGGCTTTTTCTCACCGACCTCGACCAAGCACATGCGGCAGGAAGCGACCACGGACAACGCTTCGTGCCAGCAATAGTGCGGGATCTCGACCCCAGCCTTACGAGCTGCGAGGATGCAATTGTCCTTTGGATCTGCGTCGACTTCGATATCGTTAACGATGACCTTTGGCACTGGATTGCTTTCGTAAATTAGAACTAGTTTTGGATTGGAAACTACGTTGTGTAAGTTTCGTGTTCTCTCAATTCGATGAACACGATACGTTCTATTTGGTCAGGTAACGGGATTAATGAGCGCCAGCCAATTGACGGCTTTCACTCTTTCGTCCGCTCTTGATGTACTCTTCAAACTCAGGTCTGAACTTGTTGATGGCCGTCTTCATCGGCCAAGCCGCACCATCAGCCAGTCCGCAAATCGTGGAACCTGGAATTGTTCCGATCGAAGACGATATCTCCAACAACAAATCGATGTCGCTCAATTTGCCACGCCCCTCTCGAATCCGCTCCAATATCTTGGTGGACCAAGCGGTCCCTTCACGGCATGGTGTGCACTGTCCACACGATTCGTGAGCAAAAAATCGGCAAGCATTGTAAAGGACATCCACCATGCTGGTATGGTCGTCGATCACGATGACGGCAGCCGTTCCCAAACCGAGGCAACCGACTCGTCCTGGCCCTGCGAAATCAAGCGGCGTATCGAGCTCTTTTTCGCTCATGAAACCCATGCTGATTCCACCAGGCACGACCGCCTTGGCCTTTCGACCTTTCCAAACGCCTCCGGCATGCTTATCGATAAGTTCGCGGGCAGTGATTCCCATCGGCAGTTCGACCAAGCCGGGCTTGTTCACATGTCCACTGATGCAATATAGCTTTGGTCCATAAGAACCTGCATCGCGAGGATTGTTCGGATCTTTCGGGATCCCCATCGTCATGAACCACTCTGGCCCACGTTCGATGATGTGAGGGATGCAAGCCATCGTCTCGACGTTGTTCACGACGGTTGGTCTTCGAAAAGCACCTTCGATCGCAGGAAACGGAGGCTTGATTCGCGGCCAAGCTCGCTTGCCTTCCAGGCTTTCGATTAGACCCGTTTCTTCACCGCAGATATAAGCACACGCACCACGGTGCAGGTGGATGTCAAGGCTGTAGTTCGAACCAAGAATATTCTTGCCCAAAAGGTTGTTGGCGTACATCTCATCGATCGCCGCCTTCAACACTCGGTAGCAACGACCATACTCGTATCGCAAGTAAAAATACGCTGTCGTCGTTCGTGTTGCATAACTGCTAATCACGATCCCTTCGAGCACTTGATGCGGATCTTCTTCGATCAACACGCGATTGTTGAACGTGCCAGGTTCGCTCTCGTCGCCATTGATGCAAAGATAGACCGGTCCGTTGATATCCTTAGGCAAAAAAGTCCATTTGAGACCTGTTGGAAATCCTGCACCGCCGCGCCCTCGCAATCCGGATGCTTTGACTGTTTCAATGACATCAGTGTTTGCCATCGACAATGCTTTAGCCAACGCCTTGTATCCACCATCCGCTTTGTAAGATTCGAGAGACTGGCTATTCGGTCTACCCACGCGTCCCAACAATACAGGCTTGAATTCGCTATCGCTCATTGAACACCTCGAACTTGTTTCTCAACGTCATCCGCAGTCACTCGTAATGTCAGTTCGTCGTTTACCAACATGCATGGTGCGCCATCGCATGCGCCCAAACACTCCGCTAATTCCAATGTGATTTTTCCATCCGTGGTCGTTCCACCAGGCTGAATTCCCCATCGCTCGCAAAGTTCCGAAAGCAACTCTTCACCACCACGCAGCATGCACGGCAACGATCGGCAAATCCAAACGCGAGTCTTGCCGAGCGGATCTTCTTCCGTGCGAAAGAAACCGTAGAAGGACATGGTGTCGTGAATCTGGGCGGGAGACAATTCTAGAATCTCCGCAATCTCTTTCATCGCTTTGTTGCTGACGCAACCTCGCTCCTCTTGAACGATATGCAATGCAGGAAGAGTCACTGCCTGCTTGCTCGGATAGCGATCGATGTGCTCCTCGATCACCTTCTTTGCGTTCGGACTAAGTTCGCTCATCGATCCAACTCCGCTGCAATAATATTGATACTTCCGAGAACAGCTACCACATCGCTCAACATACATCCCTTGATCATGCGAGAGAAAAGAGAAAAGTGGAGCAAAGAAGGTGGACGCGTTCGGGCTCGATAGGCACGAAACGTTCCATCTCCCACGATGTAATAACCCAATTCGCCGTTCGGTGATTCCGTTGCGGCATAGATCGATTCCTTTGGTGCTGGCATCTGCCGGTTCGGCATGATGCTCTCAAAGTGATGAATCAATCCCTCGATACTTCGGTACACTTCTCGCTTATCGGGAATGGTCTCTTTCCCCGTTCCTGCAGAATAAATCGGTCCAGCAGGAAGATTTTCAATCGCCTGCTCGATGATCTTGAGGCTTTCCAGAATCTCCATCATACGAACCTGGAAGCGTGCATAGCAGTCGCCACCTTGTGCCGCACAGATATCGAAATCGAAGTCTTCGTATGCCAAATAAGGCTCGTCTCGGCGCAAATCACGAGCAACACCGCTTGCCCGGGCCACAGGCCCTGTCGCACCGCCTGCTATCGCTTCCTCGCGAGTCAATACACCGACGCCCTTGGTGCGCTCGACGAAGATTCGATTCTTCATCACCAGACCAGCAAAATCTCGATAAGCCTTCGGGAACGTGCGGCAGAACTTGCGGACCATTTCGATCCAATCGTCTGTCACATCGTAGAGCAGTCCGCCGACTCGCGTGTACGACGTATGGAATCGCTGACCAGATGCACGCTCGCAAATTTCGTAGATGTACTCACGCTCGTTGAACGCATACATAAACGCTGTCGCGCCACCCAAGTCGAGCACGCATGTACCAGTGCACAGCAAGTGATCATGAATTCGCATCAACTCTGCAAAGATTGTGCGGATATATTTGCATCGCGCGGTCAGCTCGATGTTGAGCAACTTCTCGACAGCGTGGTGCCAAGCGATCTCATTCGCCAACGGCGAAATGTAATTCATCCGATCGACGATCGTGACATACTGATTGAAGTCAAGAACTTCTCCCAGCTTTTCAAATCCGCTATGCAGAAAGCCAATGTCTGGCTCCGCATCCATCACCATTTCGCCATCCAGTTGCAGAACCAATCGCAACGTGGTGTGCGTTGCCGGATGCTGAGGACCGAAGTTCAAAGTCCACAGACCTTCTTTGTGGTCCGCATCCAAGTCCGGGCGATCAATCAGTTCTAATGGCATGGTTCTCTCCTATTAGCTTTCTGCCCGAGTGATCACTGGGAAATTGTGCCGCTCGCCTCGACCCTTGACCGGATAGTCTTTGCGAAGCGGGAACGATTGAAACTCTTGTGGCAACAAAAGTCGCTTGAAATTCGGATGGCCTGCGAAGATGATCCCGTACATGTCGTAGACTTCCCGCTCTAGCCAATCCGCACCAAACCAGACCGAAGTCGCTGAAGGTATCGTTAAATCAGGCTCATTGAGGTACGTCTTCAGCGTCAATCGCTCGCTCGTTTCGATATTGAGCAGAAGATAGACCACCTCAAATCGATCCGTTGCATTTCCATACTCCAACAGATCCACACAAGTGATATCTGTGAGTTGGTCGAAGCCAATCTTCTTCGAAGCCTGCAACACCGAAAGCAGATCGGCGGCAGGAACCACCACTCGCGTTTGATCTTGATACGTCGACCATGCAAGCGAAACGCCCGGAACTTCGCCGGACAATCGCGATTGCAAATCACCTACATCGGAGCTAGCTGTCGTGTTGGTCATAATGATTGCCTAGTGATATGGCTTAGTGAACAGGATCGTAGGTTGGCGGATCTAGCTTGAACCCGTTTCGCTCGCGAATGCGAATCAACTCATCTTCATCGAATCGCTGTGGACCTTCTGGTAGAATCCGAAGCTTGAACTCTCGTGCGTTGTACGTTCCGCCCGATTGGATCTTTTCTTGAAGATCAATAATCGAACGAATCAACTGCTCGGGTCGGGGTGGGCAACCGGGTACATAAACATCTACAGGTATGAATCGGTCGATCCCTTGCACCACGGCGTATGTGTCGAACACTCCACCTGAACAAGCACATGCCCCCATCGAGATGCACCACTTCGGCTCAGGCATCTGCAACCAAATCCGCTGAAGCACAGGCAACATCTTCATTACCACACGTCCCGCAACGATCATCAGATCGCACTGACGCGGCGAAAATCGCATGACTTCGCTACCAAAGCGAGACAAATCGTGACGACTCGCCGCCGTACTCATCAATTCGATACCACAGCAAGCAGTAGCAAAAGGCATAGGCCACAAACTGTTCGCACGGGCCCAAGAGGCCGCAGCGTCCAATGTCGTTAAGAAAACATTGTCTCCAACTGTTTTATTTATTTCCGTCGCCAATCGAATACTCCTTTGCGGTACGCAACCACGTAAGCGAGACCCAACGTCGCCATCAGCACAGTCAACACCGCCAAAACTGCAGGACGAAAAGCCATCGGCACACCGTCCGGCGCCAAAAGCGAAACAGCCCATGGATACAAAAACAAAAGCTCGATGTCGAAAACCAAGAACAGGATGGCGATCAAGTAAAACTTGACGTCAAACGGCTTCCTCGCGTCCCCGACCGGATCCATTCCCGATTCGTAAGGCATGTCCTTAACACGGGTCCGCTTTCGCGGCGCAACAATGTGCGGGGCTAACAATGAAACTGCCGCAAAACCAATCACAGCAATGAGATAGATTAAAATTGGTAAGTAGTTCGCCACGTTTCCGAATCCTGCGGATGGGGGACTTTGTGAAATTTTTCACAAACTTCTGCAGTTATTGTAGGAAGGAGCGACTTTTTGTCATCGGCAGTTTCATCATTTTTCGGGAAAGCGATCGGTTGAAAAAGCTAGCGTTTCTAGATCAATCTGTCGGCGAGGACCGCTACTTTTTCTTCTTGCGATCCGACGGTGGTGATGCTGTTTCCGTTCCTAACGCAGGTCCATTATCAGGTGGCATCGATTGATGCCACGCAATCACTGCCTTCGTTAGCCGCTCAACAAGCTCTGGTTGGCCGGCAGCGAGGTTCTGCTTTTCACCAACGTCTTTCGCAAGGTCATACAATTCCGCCTTGCTGCCGTCGTATTCGCACAAGAGCTTCCACTGCCCATCGCGAACCGACAGATCCGGCAACGGGCCATCGCCGTACGCCATCTTGCGATCGGGTGGTCGGCGCCAAAACAACGGGGACTTTCGCGACGCGTCGCTATGCCCAAGGAGCACGGCGGACAAGTTCTCGCCATCCAAGCGTACATCGCTAGGCAACGGAACCTTGGCAACGGATAGCAGCGACGGGACTAAATCCATTGCCGAGAAAACCGAGGACTCATTGAGTTGGCCGAAGCGAGTCGCATTCATCAGTCCTGGGCCCCAAACCACCAACGGGGAACGCGTACCACCTTCGTACAAAGTCGCCTTCGTTCCGCGAAATGGTCCAGCGCTTCCTGCATCGACATCGGGCCCATTGTCCGAGCAAACCAAGATGATTGTGTTTGCCTTCATTGATTCGCTGTTCCGAATGTGATCGAACAATCGTCCAAGCTGCTTCTCCATTTCCTCCAACACGGAAAGATACAGTTGCCTCCGTGAACCGTCTTTCCAATTCTCGGTCGATGGCCAATAGGGACTATGAACATCATCTGGCCAGACGTTGACAAAGAAGGGCTTGCCAGATCTTATCGATTGTTCCATGAATGGGATCGCAGCATCGACAAAGCCGCTTGTGATTTCCGATCGCTGCTTCCAAACTACCGGTCCGCCGAGCCGCTCCGCATCTGCCCATATCTTTCCAGGCTTGGACTCTCCAGGCCTCAGTGTCATCGGTAGTAGCTTCGGTCCCATCCCTTCGAAGTTTGTGAGAGACTGATCAAAGCCGTAGCTTGCAATCGGTGGGGCGTTATCGACATCGCGTTGGCCTCCCAAGTGCCATTTCCCGAAATGTCCAGTTTCATATCCATGGCTTTGCAAGATGCGAGCTATCGTCGGCGCTTTGGTGTCAAGCCAGTCAGCCACACCTCGTCGATTGTTGTCTTTCCGGTTATTCAAGTACGAGGTGATCTTCCAACGATGCGGATACTGACCCGTCATCAAGGCGCATCGCGACGGCGAACAGATGGGAGCATTGACATAAAATTGCGAGAAACGAATCCCCTCCTTTGCCAATCGATCGACATTTGGCGTTTGAGCATCGCGATTCCCAAAACAGGAAAAGTCGCCCCACCCCATATCATCGATGAATACCATCACGATATTGGGTGGCTGCTCGTCCGCCACAACCGAGTCAAGAAAAGCATGAGCGACAAACCCAAGAACAACCAGAAGTCGAAACACACATCCCAACCCGATGTGTGAGTGAGGGACCAATTGCCTATCACATGCGTTTCGGGATGTGCACGATCCCTCGACGTTCAGTAAGTTCATGAGGTACCTAGCCCCTAGCCAGAATTTTTTTATTTCCCGAACAAGTCTTCAATGTCCAACGCTTTGCTGCTCTCCGCAATTGGTAGCAACACTTCTCCCGGTTTGAACACGCTTCGTTCCGTATACTTGCCTTGGACTGGCGCACGGAAGACCCGCGTTGAACGGCAAGGGTATCTCTTCGAGAGAATAGGAGTTCGAACAATGATCTGCGGTTTCAATAAAACGTCCAGTGACAATGGCCGCTATAGACACTACGCTCTTTTCACCTGCCTAACGAACAATCGAGGATCCTCTTGCCGTTCGTCGGCTTTCGCTTTCCAGCTCGCGAATGTTGTCCGATAGGGACTTAAGTTGGTTCTCCCAGCCCTTTCGTCGTTCCAAGGCTGCTTGCTCTAGCGCTGCGAGCCTTCGATCCAAAGTGGTTTTCGCTGAACTAATCCACTGCGATATTCGATCGTTGGATTGTATAGTTGCATCCTTGGTTTTCTGAGCTACGGCTGTCGCTACGATCGATTCCAAGAATGCTTTGGAATCGGATTCCCATTGCCACTCCCCTACCCCGCCAATGGCTATTGAATCGCTTGCCTCCGCTTCTCCACGATTGGGTGGGATGAGCATGGTTGCAATCAATCGAACCTGCTGCGAATTCGAAACTAAATTTCGTAGCTCTTCGGTGATTCCCATGTGCTTAACCGCTGTCGTTTCTAGAACGGTGCATAGCGGCACCTCGATGCGGACCGTTCGATGTTCATCGCTGGCGGTCGTATCGATGAGGAGAGTCGATTGTCCCCTGGCTGCTTTCTCGAGTCGGAAGACCGACTTCATCATCTCATCATCTCTGCTGGAAGAGAAAGTAGTTTTGCTGGAAGAGTCTCTGTTCTTCCAAAGAATCAGCAGGGAGGGATTTTCGGATTGAGAGGTTATTCGAATCTCGGTATCGATTGTTTGCTCATTGACAATAGATACACCTAGAACTCTACCTCTTGCAATCTTCATTTTTCGAGCTTCTAAGCCGTCGATCGTGAGGTCCGCACCAGCAAGAAACGGGCGAGATGTGTTTCCATCGCTAGTGCTATGTGAGGGTTGTATGATCCTTTGGTACAAATCCCGGCCTGCGGTGAGGTAAGGGGAGAGAGTCGAGCCTGCGGCATCAACGGTCTGCTCCAAGATTCTATCTGTGATTCGAGGTAGCTGGCCGTTATCAATTCCCAATTTGCTTTCTGTCTGAAGAAGTAAACTAGACTGTTGTATAGACTTAGCGACTTGGCTTCCTACGTCTTGCGTTTGGAGGCGATTTTCTGCCAAGAATTGTCGCAACATCAACAACTCATTTTTCAATTGCGTGATGCTATCGCTGGGGCGGAGCGGATTGAGCAGCATGTCTTCTTGTGCTAGCTCGTTGATTTTCGTTCGGATCGCTTCTATTTTGTGATCGATGTTTAGAGTTTGGCTATTAGCTTCCTTTTCAAAGGTCGACAGCCGCGTGGTTGTATTCTCCAGTAACTGCTGCGCTCGTACGAATCGAGGATCGAAGCTCCAATCCACGATAGGAATAGACGTAGAATCTTTTGAAGATAGAGAAGCCTTCGTTGCGAGCGAGGTGAAGGATTGTGTCAGAGGTAGATGCCAACGCAATCCTGTACCCACCATAGGATCGACAATGCAGTGGCGATACCACAGCTCTTCAGGATCGAGTCGCAGTGATAACTGATCTAGACTGATTCGTGAAACAGTCCCTTCAATAGCGACACCTTCTAGGACGACTGTGCTCTGTCCCAGCGATAGGATCGTATTGGTGATTCGCGTTTCGGCGTTTAGTTCTGCGGCGAGACGCCTCTGGATAGAGTTTGTCACCATCGGCCGCAAGCCGTAAATGCCAGCTCCGAAAGCAACGATCACGAATATGGCTCTACTCCTCCAGCTCATGCAGGTTTTCCCGTTTCCTTTTTCGCTTCACGAGAACCGTGGATATGTTTCAGGATATGCCGAAGCGATTCTTCTTTGCCCAAAGGATTGTTTAAGACATGAGTTGTCCCGGTGTTTGGCGAATGAAATTTCGTATTCGCATCCGAGTTTCGAGGAGTGGATACGGCTTCTGAACTGACAGGGCTAGCGAGCTTCATTGGGTTTGATGGGTTGTGATGAGTAATTGGGGGCTCTACTTCTGTTTTCTCACGTCGAGGACGTTTGTATCGAACTACCTCGATGAGTGTTTCTTTCAAGACTGTATCGCCTGCTAGTGATTCAAGCTTGCAAGCAATTGATTCGAAATTCGCTTCAACATTTGTAACTGTATCGCTCTTGGCACGGTCCCGGATGACGGAGTTCTCAGGCTGGATGCTTTCGACCGATTTCGATTCTGCAATCGCCTTCGGAATTGCAATCACCGAGAGTCCATCTACGGTAGTACTTTGCGGCATCGATATCATTCCAGTTTTTAGATCGTCTGACTGGCCCAACATTTCTGCATCTCGATCGCGACGATGACGAATGGAGGCTGCTGCTAACTCTGCCATCTGTTCGGATTGCATGATTTCTCGCACTTGATTGCAAAATCGTAGTGACAGAAGAAACATGGGTAGCCACAAAAGTGCTCCGATGACCGTTCCTCCCATGACCGCTGTATTCTCTAACCGAAACCATGGAATGAGTGGAAGTTGGTAAAGCGAACCAATGAAGCTTGCAACGACGTCCGATTGAAGAACGATGTTTCCGACGGCGTGAGTGATGCCTATCGTCCAGCCGGAAAACAAACTTAATCCAATAGCAAAGACGCAGGCCGCAATCTGATTGACGGACAACAATAGGATTGCCAACAATAGTGCTAACGCTAGCAAACTATCCTTGGGAATGAGACCGAGAGCCACACCAAAGGAAGTTCCTGCAGCGATAGCGGACGGCGATCGATGATGAGTCAGAGACTCAACAAAGGATTTTCGTGTTCGCTTCGTCGCAACATCAATCATCTGGATGAACCACAACTTCTTCGTCGTTTATTGGATGTCAACAACTACTCCGGAAACATCGGAACAGACCCGGGCGGAAATGGAGCATAATCTGCTTATTTCGCAAATTGACTTTCGGAATGCCAGCAATCCAAGCTGAATTGGCAGATGTTAGTTTGCCGTTCGCATGGTTTCCGTATCAAACTCCTTTGCAAGCTATTGCCTATTGTGATTGCATGATATTGACCCGCGAACTCTTGGCGGAGTATTAGTCAATCAGCACTATACGCGCACTTCAGTCCTCCACCGACTCCATGCGAAGACCTTGAGAAAAGCTTGAGAAAAGGAAGTCTCCCTTGATGATTTGCAATCAAGTATCACGTCTGCACCACTGGAAGAGGGTAGCGGTATGGATCGGTTTGTTCTCGTTGTTTAGCCTGAGTACGGGCTGCCAGTCTTGGCTTGATAGGAAGAACAACGAGGAGGACAATAAATTCAAGGAGGAAACGAAACGGATCAAAGAACAGCTTCAAGATCCCAATCGACCTCGACTGATCGGTGAAGTCGCTGGAGTCACAGGAGTGGTTTCTCGTTACTACGATTCGATCGGATTGGTCTCCTCCCTACCGAACACCGGCGGCAAAGTGAGGCCTAGTATGCAACGTGATCTGATGCTGGCCGAGATGCGAGTTCGCGGCATCGAGTCTCCGGAAGTAGTTTTAGACGCTCCGTGGACTGCGCTAACAAAAGTTCGAGTCTATTCGTTTCCGTGTTATGAAGACAATCAGCAAGTGGATGTCGTAGTAGAGACATCTTCGGAATGCGACGCGACGGATCTTACTGGAGGTGTTCTATTTGAAGCCAAGCTTCGTGAGGTCGCGACATTGGGTGGCAAGGTCAAGACGAGCGGAGACAAAGCGGTTGCCAAGGGCGAAATCGTGATTCTCCCTGAGAGCTATACAAAAAAGCCCAAAGAACCACGAAATGGAATCGTCATCGGTGGAGGCCGGCTTCTCCAATCTCATAATATCGGTCTTCAAATGACCCCAGAGTACAAACATGTTTATGTGGTAAGGGAGATCGTAAAATCGCTCAACGATAGATTTTTCTTCAACGACCAATCAAGGCAGCGAATGGTTGCAGAGGGGAAATCGGACTCCCGTATCGTTATAACTACGATTCCAAAATACAAATGGGATCCGTCACACTTTGCGGACGTCGTTGTTGCAACGGGGTTTGCTGAGACTAAAGACGAGCAAATGGAACGCTTGATCGGTTGCGAGAAGTTGTTGAAGGACAGAACCACGGTTCGTCGCGCAGCCGCCGAGTTGGAGGCGTTGGGAACACCAGAAGCGATCGAAGTGCTTCTCCAGGGGTTGTCTTCCATCGATACAGAGATCCGTTTCTATTCTGCCTATTCTCTTGCATACCTAGGGCGAAAAGAGTCGGTCACCGCGCTGACCGAAATAGCCAAGAACACGCCCGCATTCCGTCCGCTATGCCTAACGGGGCTTACGATCAATGAGCAAGAGTCAGCGAGAGATGCTTTAGAACGATTGCTGCAAGAGCCGGAGCCTGAACTGCGTTTTGGTGCTTTTCTCGCAATCCGCAATCGCGATGCGAGCGATCCGAGAGTCCAAGGAGAAAAGCTAACGCCGGGTGTGGAGTTGCAACAAATCCCGAGCAGTACCCCACTGTTGGCGGTCTCGCTCCAGTCCAAACCAGAATTACTGTTCTTCGGAAACTCTGCACCTATCATGTTGCACTCCCAGATCAATCCGACCTCTGCTATCTCTATCACTCCGGTGTTGGGGGATCAACTGAAATTGAACAAACGTCTCTCGGAGGAAGTGGCCAGTGTGATTGTTCCGGCAGACACACTTTCCTTGCTGCGAGGTTTGGGCACGATCGGTGCTAGCTACAATGAGTTTGTTCATTCGATTGATCAATTGAATACGATGAAGTGTTCCTCAGTTCCGATCGCGATGAACCCTCGTCCTATGGCAGGACGCATCTACAAACGTGATCAAGACGATTCCGAAGACGCAACTGCATCTGTTCTTTCCGTCGATGGGGCGACCCGTCCCAAAGAAGAATCATCGTGGTGGTATGTGCCGGATTGGTTTAAACGAAGTTCTTTTGTAAAGAAAGATAAAAATGCGAAGGCTTCTGGTAGTGCAAGCGAAACAGTGAACGCTATCAAGGAACCGATTCCCTACGAACCCACTGCGAGTGATTTGAATTCAAACGATCTTCCAGATATCGATTGGAATGAAATCCGATAACTTTGCCACTGGTTTTCTAGTCCTCGAACGTCTCGCTGTGTAATGGCTTCCCTGTGTCCTTGCCCTTTCAAACTGTCGTCGGAAACTAAATGCTCAAAGCCCTCGAACTAGTTGGCTTCAAGAGTTTTGCGGATCGGACTCGTTTCGATTTCCCGGACGGCATCACCGTGGTCGTTGGTCCCAACGGCTCAGGCAAATCCAATGTAGTCGACGCAGTTAAATGGGTTCTCGGTTCCCAAAGCCCGAAGGCCCTTCGTGGTGCTGATATGGCGGACGTCATATTCAAGGGATCTGCAGAGGGAGGTCGCAAACCATCAAATAGCGCCGAAGTTGTACTTGTTCTCGAGAACGAAAAAAGGGTCTTCAATCACGACTCCGACGAAGTGCACGTTAGCCGGCGAGTCTTCCGAAGCGGCGATGGCGAATACGCCATCAATGGGCACCCCTGCCGTTTGAAAGATGTTAAGGATCTGTTCCGTGGGACTGGCGTCGGGGTCGATGCATACAGTCTGATCGAACAGGGAAAAGTCGATCGCTTGCTACAGGCATCTGCTAAGGATCGGCGGGGAATCTTCGAAGAAGCAGCAGGAATCTCGCGATTCAAAGCAAAAAAGCTTGAAGCAGAACGCAGGCTCCAACGGGTTGATCAAAATCTGCTTCGACTTAGCGATATCGTCGATGAAGTTGCAAGACGGCTTGCGACATTGAAAGGTCAAGCGACAAAAGCCCAACGTTTTCGAGAACTCTCGAAAACGCTAAACACAAAGCGAACGGAACTCGCTTGGAGCGAGTATCAGCTTTTCTGTCGACAGAAAAAAGTGCTGCAGGAGCAGCAACAAGATTCTGAACAGATTCGTATCGAATTGAGCGAACGCTGGACGGCGATCGAAGAAAATGCAGAACGTGAGAAGACGACGCTGCAACAGATGCAACGGGCGCTGCATGACCTCGAGCGCGAGTATCTGGCCACCCAGAAGTCTGTGATTGAAGCAGAGAGCGGGCATAATACAGCAACCGAGCGAGTTGCGGAACTAGCTTTAGAGAAGGGATTGATCGAGGAGAGAATCGTTGCATTGAAAGAACGGGCATCGCTTTCGGTGGACGAAAAATCCTTGCGCCTGCTAGAGCTTCAATCGATATCAAGTGAGCAGAGTATTGCGACCATCGAGTTGCACAAACGAGAATCTACACTCGCCTTGACCCAAGAGGAAATTCGAAACTTACGCGATCAATTGGATTTGGAGAATAATCTTCATTCCAGAGCGATTGAAACGATCCATGAACTTCGATCGCACATCGTCGCGCGGCAGTTGCATCTCGAACAACTTCAACAATCCATCGAAGAGAGCCGCAAACGAGAAGCAAGTCTTCAAGCCGAGCTTAGTACATTCGAATCGGATTCGAACCAGCTTCTTGATAACATTGCCCTCGCGAGATCGCGATCGGAAGCGGCCAAGGCGAAACGAACTGAAGCTGAGATCCATTTAAAGTCCATTCGGCGTGAGCTTTTCGAGCATCAAGAGATGCTTGGATCGCACCAAAGTAAACTGCATGGAGTCCGCGAACGATTGAATGTTCTCGAACAACTCGAAGATCAGTTTGCCGGTGCTGGTCGGGGAGGCCAGCAGCTGCTCCGATTGGCGAGAGCCAATCAGTCAACTCAAGGCGTTTTGCCTGGCTTAAACTCGTGGAATACCGTCTGCGGACTTGTGGCGGATATTCTTTCAAGTGAAATGCACCTCGCCCCGTTGATTGACGTTGCACTCGGGCCCTTAGCGGATGCCATTGTCTTAAGTGATGGCCAAGTGATCGATTGGATCCATGAAGGAAGTCTGACGATCGATGGACGTGTTACGTTGCTCCGATTGGACCGTTTGCCCAACCGTCGAACGGGTGAAAAGATCCAGCTTGACGGTCTTCGCGGAGTGATCGGTCGCGCAGATCGGTTGACACAGTATCCAGCGGAATACGAACCGCTGATCCGCGCGCTGCTCGGGACAACTTGGTTTGTTGACTCGCTCGCGACGGCCCTAGAACTCAGCCATTTTCGGGGGGCGGGTCTTCGATTCGTGACTGCGGAATGCCAGCTTATCGATAGCGATGGTAGTATCACGATCGGCTCATTGCAGGCAGGGTTGGGATTGATTTCACGTCGAACTGAAATGCAAACGGCGCGCGAGGACATTTCTCAATTGGAGAAAACGGTCGAAGATGCAGCGAACCATTCCGCGATCCTCCAGGCGCTCGTAGTTCAACAAGAGACTGAGCTACTGTCGCTTGAAACAGACGAACGAGCAGCCGCTCAAGAGTTCTCGCGATATGAACTACAATTGGAAGCATATCAACAACGCAAAGGACGAATGCTGACGCGTTTTCAGGAAATTGGTGCGCAGATCGCCGCATCGCGTGAGAAGATCGCCAGTGTAGAGAGTCAGAACCGAGAAGCGGAAAAAGACATCGCATTGAATGAAGCTGTAAGGATTGAAAAGGACGCTATTCTTGCCTCGCAGCGCCAGCAGTGGGCCGATCTCCAATCGACGCTACAACTGCAACAAACGGAAGCGAGCGATCAAAAAGTCCTGCTCGCTCGACTTGAACAACGATTAGAAGGGTTGCGAATCACTTTAGAGCAATTGCAGCTCGACGCGACCGAGCGAGAGAAAAATGTCGAGCAAGCGCAGCAGGCGCTGGTCACAATCCAAAACAAGATTATCACACTCGAAAATGCAGCGGCCGAGTATCGTAACGCGATGACGTTAGCTACCGAATCAGTGGCGGCTATCGAAGTACGACGAGCGGAACATGTTCTGCAGATCGACACTCAAAACACCATCGCGAACCAAGCTATTCGGCAGTGTGACAATGTGCGTCGCCAGCTAGATAAAAATGATGACAAAATTCAGTCGATCAACCAAGCATTAAACTTGGTTCAGGAGCAAATTAGTTCACTCGTAGAACATTACGCAACCGAGTATCAGATTCAAATTCCCGTGAGCTTAGAATCGATCGATCAAGCAGTTTCCGACGAGAATTCCATTGAGCTGGATTTTACGCTGGAAGCGTTTCGCGAAAAAGTCGCTGCCATGAAGAACGATGAACAGCTTCAATCGCTAAAGCATGAGATTGAGGCAGAAGTCAGTCTGCTACGAAATGAACTCAATGCGACCGGAAGCGTCAACATGGAAGCGCTAACAGAGCTCGATGAGTTGCAAAGTCGTTACGATAGACTGTCTGGTCACCAGAAAGACCTCCTGAATGCGAAAGACGGTCTTATCAAAACCATGAACAAGATTGATGAAGACTCGTGTCACTTATTCATGGAAACACTGGAAAGCATTCGTTCCAATTTTCAAACGCTGTATCGTCGATCGTTCGGTGGGGGATTCGCTGACATTCTCTTGGAAGATCCGAACGATCCCGATAGCGGTATCGAGATTGTGGCAACACCACCCGGAAAGACGACTCTAAGCAATTCGCTATTGAGTGGTGGCGAAAAGGCTTTGACGGCTGTTGCTTTGATCATGTCCTTTTTTCAGTATCGCCCGAGCCCATTCTGTATCCTCGACGAAGTGGACGCACCTTTTGATGAAGCCAACATCGGGCGATTCGTTACTGTCCTTCGCGAGTTCTTGTCGACGACCAAGTTTATTGTCGTGACGCACAGCAAGAAAACGATGACAGCTGCCAATATGATCTACGGGGTGACCATGCAAGAAAGTGGTGTCTCGCGTCAGGTCGCTGTCCGCTTCGAAGAAGTGAATGACAAGGGCGAAGTGATCACGAACAACAAACGACTTGCAGCATAGAGGGAATGTTTTGCCGGTCGGCTACCCACACCTTGATGTGTCAGTTTCCCGCTTCGGATACTAGTACCAATGATCGTCATCGGATGGTTGGGTTGAACGCTCCCGTACTATGGCTGTACTTGGATGCTGCAAGGCAATCGCATATGCTTGGTCTGGGGTAAGCTCAACTCGAATAATCGCGATTTCAGCGATCAGAATTGTTGAGTACGAAACGTATTCCTTTACCGAGTGGGTTGGCGAAATTGTCGATTCGACTGTTGACTTAAAGGCTGAGGGGACATCTTTAGAAATGAAACAGGACGGTAACGCGGACTCAACAATCCTCTTTCGCAGCTTGAGTCTACCTTTTGATGGAGGCGAATTGATGGAAGCGAATTTCGTTAAGGTCGTACCGATTTCTTTTCGACGAAACCATTCCACAGCGTTATTTAAGTGATTCCTACCGGTACTTCGTAGGAGATGCATGGGCTCGATTGGGCGAACAGAATTGGATAAATGGTTGGGCTCCAGTTTATGTTCGGGAGCCAGACAACTCGCGTGGTATTCTCGAAGAGTTGAAATCGCTCCCGGATCGAGATGCTCACCAACACGTCGCAGCCTCATTGGCATTGTTCGCATCGGTATCCACATTGATTTCGCATCGGTATCCACATTGATGTGGTACGTTACGCGAATCCTGATTTCGATGAATGATGATTGATCAGCCGAATTTGACATATTGATGAAATCAGTCGCTTCCGCGAGACTGGTTTTGGCTAGGTGGACGGCACATGGAATGTGGTTACTACTTTGACTTTTGTCGGCGCCATGGTCTTCAATCCAAGCTGCTCGAAAGAAATGGCAGAGGAAGCCGGCGATGGTTTAGTCATTTCGTTCAACAAACATCGTTCAATTTCCGATAAAAACAGCCGGCCTACCATGAATGTTGTTCGTTGTCTGGCTTTTCCAGACGCAACGATCTACACTATTCATCGCCGGACCAGAGTTCGGCCTGATCCCACCTACATCGATTCCTTCCGAATCAAATACCTTCCAATTTCTGGAGCCTCCGCGATGCATCCTTTCCTTTCTCGCCGTCGTTTTGTGCTCAAATCCGTCGCGGGAGCCTTGGCAATCCCCGTCTTGCCCTCCGTCGCAGATGATGCAATTGGGAAGCGATCGGTGGTCGATGTCGCCCCCGGAGCAGGGGTCAGTGCAGGCCGATTCGTCGCCATCGGAAACTTGCTCGGCTTTCAACGCAAACAACTCTTTCCTGAAACCCAGGGCAAGGAGTTTGAAACAACAAAATTACTCGAACCGCTCGAGCCACTTCGCGATCAAATGACCGTCTACCGTGGGCTCAACCATGGCTTGAAGGGTGGTCACTTTGCCGTCCATACGTTTCTGTCTGGTGTGCTTCATCACGAAGCCAAGAACCGCCCCGATGGAAATGTCACTGTCGATCAATTCATCGCCGATGTGATTGGCAAGCAAACGCGTTTTGCATCACTCACCGTCGGTTGCGAAGGGGGCATTCACGGCGGATGTCAACTGGCTTGGACTCGCTCAGGTATTCGTGTTGCTCCGATCACAGGCCCCAGCGCACTTTTTGAAAAGCTGTTTATTGAGGACTCGTTAGGTCAAAAGGAAAAGCAGAAGATTGCCAATGGGTTGCAAGCTTCGATCCTTGACTCGATGGTCGACGAAGCGAAAGCCTTATCAAATCAAATCAATCGCGAAGATAACGCCAAACTCGACCAGTATCTTTCATCCGTTCGCGACGTCGAGAAACGACTCCAAGCGAAATCTCAATGGGTAGATCAGCCAAAGCCTATGGCTCCGATGGGCCGTCCGGCAGATCGCAACACGGTTCATGATTTGCCGTTGCTATACGAAATGATCGCACTGGCTCTTCAGACAGACTCCACCCGAGTCGCTACGCTGGAAATAGGCGGTAGCTTTTTGCCACAAGACTTGGGCATCGACAAGTCCTATCACGGTCTATCGCACCATGGAAATGAAGAAAACGCAATCGCTGACCTGATCAAATTGGAACGGTACCAAATCGAGCACTTCGGCAAGTTTCTGACCCGATTGGCAGAGATCAATGACGGCGACAGATCGCTGTTGGATTCAACAGCCGTTCTGTTTGGAAGCGGTATCGCCGATGCCAATTCTCATACCAACGATGACTTGCCAATCATCATGGCAGGCGGTGGATACGGACGAGGCGAATTCAAACAAATGAAGGAACGAGTGCCGCTTTGCAATCTGTACCTCGATATCATCCAACGACTCGGGATCCCCGCTGAATCGTTTGGAACTAGCACTGGCACATTCTCTTGATATGAACGTTATTGTTGAGAACCGATCGCGTCCACTAGCTGTTGCATACAGCAAACTGTTTCACTCAACGCTTTGGATTGAGATAGCAAGCCTTTTTTTGTTTGCGTCTATCAGCTCATTGGCTCGATGCGATGAGCGAATGGAGACTCTTTCAAAATTCTTGAGTTCGTACTGCATCGATTGCCACAATCAACAAGATGCTCAGGGGAGTCGCGAGTTTGAGTCGCTGCGACTACCTTTGGATTCCGAACTACATCTCATCACGGCCGACGAGATCGTGGATCAACTCACGTTGCGGCAGATGCCGCCACCTGATGCGGATCAGCCAACGACCGACGAACGCATCGCGATCGTCGAGTTTTTGCGAGCGAACATGCGAGACGCGCGGAGTCGCCTACGCAGCACGGGCGGCCGGACCGTGATGCGTCGGCTAACCAATCGGGAATACGAGAACACGTTAGCAACCCTTTTTTCTAGACGCGTTGATACATTGGGACTCACTACCGAGTTTCCCGCCGAGACTGCCAGTCGCAACATCGATCGGATCGGATCGGAGATGATCACTTCGGGCGTATTGCTGGATCAGTACTTCAGTGCAGCCAATCGTTTAGTCGAACTGCGGCTGAACAAGCCAGACATCCCGCCCAAGGATTGGCATTTCCAAGGCCACTTTGTGCAATACGAAGAGCTTTCGGGACCTCACAAATCGGTCTTCAATTATCGATACCTTTGCATCTACGAACAGCCCAACACCGATACACGGCAAGGGGGCTACGGTCACATAGAAGATTTCCTTCAAGGTGTTCCTGTATCAGGGCTCTACGATATCGATGTGCATGCACAAGCGATGCATCGCGATACCCATTACGATCCCAAGATCTTTCGGATCGACTTCACGGAGCCGTTTCAGTTGGCTGTCGTCCCGGGCGATATCAAGCGTGGCCACATTCATTATCCGCAATCGATTGAGCCTATCCTCGGGCAAGCCATTGTTCCTGACAAAGAAGCAGAATGGATCACGTTTCGTGTTTGGCTCGAAGAAGGTCAAACGCCTCGCTTCATTTTTCCCAATGGACCGTACGAGTCTCGAGCTTCAGTCCTTGAGACAAACAAGAAGTATAAAGAAGAGTTAAAGGTCGAGAAAGATCCCGGCGTGAGTCGAGCCAAATTGCTGACAGATGGAGCATTACCTCACATACGGATTGATGAAATCAAGATTCGAGGTCCATTGCAAGAACCGCATGGCACAGCCGAAGAGATCGCTGTTTTCGGACCGGATGGTTTTCAACCAGAACGCGCAACCGAACAACTCTATTCATTTGCAGAGCGAGCCTTTCGACGACCACTCCAGGATTCCGATCGAGTACGCATTGATAGAATCTATCGGAAGCGAATCGATGATAAAGCGACCGAACGCCAAGCGGCTCTCGATACAATCAAGATGATTCTTTGCTCTCCTTCATTCCTCTATCTTTGCGAACGTACGCCTGAAAAGGAACCAAAGTTAGGTCCTTATGATTTGGCGTCGAGAATATCGTACACGCTCTTTGGGACTCCGCCCGACATCGCGTTAATGACATCGGCTGCCGATGGGAAACTTATTGAACCTGCCGAGCTCAGGCAGCAGGTTGAACACATGTTGGCTGACCCTCGCTCGGATGAATTCGTTCGAAGGTTCCTGGATAGTTGGTTGAATCTTCGGGTCATCGGATCTTTGCCTCCACCTCGTAAAGAAGCGGTCGAATATTATGCTGAAGATTTGCCCACTTCGATGAAAGAGGAAGCGAAGTACTTTTTTCGTAACCTCATCGACTCGAATGGGCCAGTCACTGACTTCATCGATTCCGACTATACCTTTGTCGACAAGAAACTGGCAAAGCTCTACGGGTTGCCAGCAAAAGACACGTTGCGATTGGCAGATGGATTTCAGAAGGTGGAATTGTCCGATCGAAATCGACGTGGTGGAGTTCTTGGCATGGCTGGAGTGTTGACGTCGAGTGCCAATGGTGTGGACACATCTTCTGTAACTCGCGGCGTGTGGGTCTTAGAAAACATGTTAGGCATTCCTCCACCACCGCCACCGGATGTCGTTCCTGCCATTGAGTCCGATGTAAGTGGAGCGACTAGTATTCGCGATCGCTTAGAAAAACATCGAGCCGATGCAGCATGCAACGTGTGCCATCGCAAAATCGACCCGATGGGCTTTGCATTAGAACACTTCGATCCGATTGGACGTTATCGTGACAAATATGCAAAGCTCAAGGGAGACAAATCAGCACCGAAGGTCGATCCTACCGGAACGTTTCCTTCCGGTGAAACCTATGCCGATTTCGCGGAGTTTAAACGACTGCTAAGCGGAACAAGAAAAGATTTTTTCGTTCGTCACATGGTGGATACGATGCTTTCATTTTCTACCGGAAGACACATGGAGCCAACAGATCGTTCGGAAATCGAAGCGATCGCTCAAAAGGTTCAAGAAGAAGGGGGCGGTCTTCGAACCATGATAGTCGAAGTTCTTTCCAGCGAAATCTTCCGCTCTCGCTAATCGTCGATCGATTAGCAAAGAATCTACGCGCTTATCAAAAACGCGGCTCATGTCCTCAAGGCCAACAACAGTTGTTCATTAAGAGTGTCTGTTTGAGTAGAGATTCGAATCATGTTCTCTAGGCCGAAGGAACGGCAATCTCGAACTAAGATTCGCTTTTTCAAAAGCTGTTCGCGAGTACGCTTGCCATTGTCGACTGGCACCAAGAAGAATGGGACACTGCTATCCTTAGGCTGGAGACCTATCCGCTTTAAGGCTTGAGTTAAGGATTTGTTGGCTTGTCGCAATTTCTCCATCGAGTCGCGATAGTAGGTCAGACTATTTAATGCCGCTGTTCCTGCGACTAAAGCGGCCCCATTGACGCTCCAAGGAACGCGACGTTCCATCAACTGCTTCATGGTCGATTCGGTGCAAGACAAATACCCAAGCCGTAGACCGGCCATCGCATAGTATTTGGTCATCGATCGCAACACGATCAAATTCGGAAAGTAACGGCAAAACAAAGAAGCTCCATTCAGGACAAAGTCAAGATACGACTCATCCACGATGAACTTGATTTGTGGCATGGCTTCGATCAAGTTGCCTAATTCCCCAGCGTCGAGATAATGACCCGTTGGGTTGTTGGGGTTGCACAGCCAAACAACGTCGGGAGAGTGTGATTGGATATGTTCGAGAAATGCGTCTGTTGGTGAATCACTCATTGAATTGAATACAGACACCTCCGTACAAACACCTCCTGCGATCTTCGACGCACGAGCGTACTCGGAGAAAGTTGGACCCAAGACAATTACGTTCATACCTGGCTTGATCCAACACATTGCTGTCAGGTGAATCAACTGGCTGCAACCGTTACCAAGCATGATTTGCGAGACACTCATACCGTGATACTGCGCCAAAGCGGATCGGAGTTCATAGCCATCTCGATCGGGGTAACGATCAATGACAAGCTCATGAAGCGAGCGCACGACCTCAGGGCTAGGCCCAAAGGGCATGATGTTCGAGCTGAAGTCGATCACATCTTTTGGGTGCAGTCCCAGCTCACGAAACTCTTGATAGTCTACGCCTCCGTGGATCTCTTCTGCCTGAGGATTCATACGGATCTCCAAGCAGCAATGCCACAAAAAATGCAAAGAAGGAAACCCCATATCGCACTTACCATCCACATGATTCGTACCGCAGCATGGATGGAATCTATATTGGGAGAATCGAGTTCTTTGCCCAATGTGTAGCAATCCAATTTTTCTAGCGAGACTCCAAGCACTCCAGCGGCGGCGCTCATAGGCTGCCCTGCGTTTGGGCTACTCGTTCGATAACGATCTCGCCACCAGATGCGCAGCCCTTGCGTCCAAGGCATTCCCATGACTGCGCCACTTAGGAGAATGAGCATAGCTGTGATTCGAGCCGGAACCAAGTTTAGCAAATCGTCAAGTCGAGCGGCGGTTTTCCCAAGCCATTCAAACTCCGTATTCCGATATCCCCACATGGCATCGCACGTATTCGCAAACCGATAGATGGCCGCTCCAGGCAGTCCCCCAATGGCAAAAAAAAGTAACGGTGCAACAATCGAATCACTCGTGTTCTCTGCCACCGATTCGATCGTAGCTGCAGCAACCTGCGACTCGGTTAAGCTCTCTGTGTTGCGACTTACTAAATGGTAAGACAATTGTCGTCGAGCTTCCGGCAAATCGTTTGCACAAAGTGCGTCAGATACACAACCTGCTGCTTTCGATAACGATCGCGTGCTAAACATACACTTCACCAGAAATGCCTGCAAACCAATCATCACGATCCACGGCATCAACGTCGATGCTGCTTGAATGAAAAAGGCTGCCGCGCCGATTAGAACGACACTCAAAAGTACCCAACCGTAACCGAAAAGAAACTGCGCTGCGTTACCACGTTTGGGGGCAAGTCTCCTTCCCAAGGAAATCCAGTTTCCCATCCACGCTACAGGATGCAATCGATTGGGAGGATCCCCGCCCGCTACATCCATAGCGTAAGCGGTCACTAGTATCGCAATCGTGTCCAATCAAACCTCCGGAGAAGCGAGAATAGGCACGACCATTGGGATCGATTCCGTCGGATGAGAAACCACCATAACATCCATACCGAATGCTTTGCGAATCAAATCGGGACGCATCACTTCCTGCGGTAGACCGATCGACAACAACTCCTTGTTCGCCAGGATCGCAATTCTATCTGCGAACATGGACGCTTGGTTGAGGTCGTGGAGTGTAATGACGGCGATCAATTGCCGTTCCTTGACCATACGTCGGACGTGACCGAGGCATTCGAATTGGTACTTCATGTCGAGTCCTGCCGTCGGTTCGTCGAGCAAGAGAATACTCGCGTTCTGAGCAAGCGATCGAGCTAGAATCATTCGTCGCCACTCACCACCAGAAAGCTGATCGATCGTTCTTTTTTGAAGCTCTGTCATGGCAGTGGCTTCGAGTGATTGCTGAACGATGGCTTCATCTTCTGCACGCAAAGGCATCCACCACCCCACGTGCGGGGCGCGTCCCAAGGCGACGACATCATACACCCGTAGCGATGCCTCTCGCTGCTCGTGCTGTGGCATCAAGGATAGATGCTTGGCGATCTCACGGCGTGTGAACTTCTGTGTGCTGCGTGAATCCAGCAGCACCGTACCCGATTGTTGCTTTAGCTGCTTGGCCATCGTTCTCAAAAGAGTCGTTTTGCCGGCACCGTTAGCACCAATCAAGGCCACAATCTCGCCTGCTCGCAAATCCATACTGAGGCCTTGAAAAACCACCAGCTTCTCATAGGCAAAGGATAAGTTCTCCGTGGAAAAATGGGTCATGTTGCAACACTCCCGCGCATGGAGCGACTCAACAGCAAGGCAATAAAAAACGGACAACCGAGGAGCGCGGTCACGATGCCGACAGGCAATTCCGTCGGCGCGACGATCGTCCTGGCCACCGCATCGGCAACCAACATCGTGATCGCCCCCGTGCACGCACTCATCGGCAGCAATAGTGCATGCCGGGGGCCTACCATGAGTCTTGCGATTTGAGGCGCGATCAAACCTACGAATCCGATGATGCCCGCGCTCGAAACAGCAGAAGCCGTTGCCACGCTCGCACCCGTAATGACCCAACATCGAAAACGCAATGGGTCCAAGCCGAGAGACTGCGATGCTGCATCACCCAGCAAGAATGCATCGAGTTGACGGGATCGACTCCATAGAATCCCAACTCCCATACAGCTACTGAGACTCGCGACCAGAACCGTTTGCCAATCGCTACCGGCAAGCGATCCCATCAACCAAGAAAGAATGACGATCGCTTTTTGATCATTGAGAAACATCAACAAACTGACCAAGGCATTGGTCATACTACTAATGGCGACACCAGCCAGCAGAAGTGTGATGGTCGATGTCTGGCGGCTGATGGCACCTAAAGCAAACACTAGCATCACGATCCCGATGGAACCCGCCATCGCCATCAGGGAGGTGGCACCTAAACCAAAGTACGTGACCTGCAATCCAGTCACCACGGCAATCGATACGCCGAGAGCGGCACCGCTTGATGCCCCGATCACGTATGGATCTGCCAACACGTTGCGGAACAACCCTTGGAAGCCTACACCAGCGGTTGCCAAGGAAACGCCAGTAATCACAGCCGACAAAATGCGGGGCAATCGAAGCTCCCAAAGGATGGTACGTTCGGTGGCAGTAACGCCTTCTGTGGAATGAGAGATCCATGCACCGATGTTGGCTAGCGGAATGGAGGCTGCACCCACAGAGAGACTTGCAATCGATACGAAGAGGACGATACACGCAGAGAAGCCGATGAGTAACCAAGATCGGTTTGTTGCATTGCCTCGTCGCTCTCCCATCGTCCGGTCTATTCTTTCTGTGTTAAGGCTTCAGGATAGACTTGTTGGATCATCGATTCCAATGCATCGAGCAGTCGTGGGCCACAACGGGACACGTGATCGCCATCGATCAAGAACACTTGGTGATTTTTGATAGCTGCTACGTTGTCCCAACCCGCTCGATTGGCGAGCGTTTCAAAGCGGACTTTCTCGCCATGTGTTGTCGGAGCCAAAATGACGTCGGGGTTTCGTTCGACAACACTCTCACTGCTGACGCGTGGATATCGATTCACAGTATCATGAAAAATATTGTCCATGTTGCCGAGCACGAGTAATTCGCCGATGAACGACTGTGGACCAGCCGTCATCAATGGAGTGTCCCAAACCTCATAGAACACTTTCTTTCGTTGCGATGGTGCGATGGAATGCGCAGCTTTCTGAAGCTTCTCTAATCGAGCTCGCATCGATTCGATCAATGAAGTAGCTTGCGCCTCGCACCTCGCGACTTTGCCGAGTAGCAGTGCTTCCTCAAAAAGTTGATCAACGTTTTCTGGCCCCAATCCTACGATCGGAATACTTACCCGTTCAAAGGTTTCTACTAGAGGCCTATGATTGTCCCATTTGCAAAGAATAAGATCAGGCTTCGCGTTCAAGATGGCTTCGCGACTGATTCCCTCCAATGTTCCACTGCCAACCTTGGTAATCGCCTTCGCTTCTTCTGGATAATTGCAATGTTCGGTAACTCCGACGATCGAGTCTCCGAGCCCTAAAGCGAACAGAAGTTCCGTGGTCGACGGTGATAACGAGACAATACGTTTGGGAACACCGACGATGGTGATCTCGCGTTCCATCTTGTCGACGATTGTCATTCCAGTTTCACTATCGTACTGATTGCGAGAACCGTCTTCATTCACGATGCGATCTTCGTGATCTAGATTGGTGCCATCGCAACCCACCAGACAGAGAGGCAGCAAAAGGGTGGTAGCGAATGCACGAAGAGACAAAGAGCCCTCTCTCGACAAAAATCCAAGAGTGAATTGCGACTTCATGAGACGTTCTCGAAAGGGGCGATAGACCGGCTCAATTTATCCGACACTTGGTCCACAGACATTGCGATCTCATGCAACGGCACAGCGAATCCACTGATCATCATGTAGGTCGCGTTGGCATGCTTCGCAAGCGATTGATTTACCCAACCGAGCAAATCTCGAAATGCACGCCCGAGCGGATGCTCTGGGACGATTCCCAAGCCAACCTCGCCAGAGACAATAATCACGTGCGATCTTTTGACCCGTGCAACCTCAATGATCTGATCTATCTCGTTCATCAATTGATGGTGGATCTGATCGATCGATTTTGGCGAGAGAGCCAAGTCGGGTTCTTGGCATAGCACATTGCTCACGAGGATCGTTAAGCAGTCGATCAAGATGATACGTGACGATTCCTCTCGTTCCAGGATTGCATGCCCCACACCCAGAGGCTGTTCGAGAGTTCCCCATCTATCTGGTCGCGACTCTTTATGTTTCTGGATGCGATGATCCATCTCGCCGTCGCGGTTTTCAGCAGTTGCCACGAACAGGACATCGTCCCCACCAAGCCTATGCGCGAGTTCTTCGGCAAATCGACTCTTGCCACTTCGGACTCCACCGAGCACTAATGTTAGCGTCCCCCTCATGGTCAGTATTCGACTCCACGCTGAGGCTTCACTCCATGCGCATAGGGATGCTTGATGACTTTCATTTCAGAAGCCAGATCGGCAATCTCCAACAGTTCGGGACTTGCATTCCTCCCTGTAATGACAACATGCAGCATCGGGCGTTTCTTCTTCAAGGCTTCAACGACGGTCGTCGGAGCGATGTATTCGTACTTCGTCGCGATATTGAGTTCATCCAAGATGATCATGTCAAATGAGGGGTCTTCCATCAGCTCGATCGCCTTCGCCCAACCCTTTGCCGCTGTCGCAATATCGCGGTCTCGATCTTGTGTTTTCCAAGTGAACCCTTCGCCCAACGTATGCATTTCAATCGGGAACCCCATCGAAGCGATCTTGGCAATGAACGCAGCTTCGCCGGTGGGTATGGCCCCTTTGATAAATTGAACGATACCGACCTTCATCCCTTGCCCTAGCGAGCGGATGGCCATACCAAATGCAGCAGTCGATTTGCCTTTGCCAGCGCCGGTATGGACGATGATCAGTCCTTTTTCGATGTTTGCTTCCGCCAGTTGACGATCCTTGATCTCATTCAAGCGGACCATTCGCGCTTTATGCTGTTCGCTCGTTTCGTCTGACATTATGTTGTACTGCTATCGTGTTGGAGAGAAATTGGTTTGGGTTGAAGCATTGCTTCGATTTGATCGAAATCGATGTACTTCTCGAAATGGGAAGCAAGTCTTTCGAGCGACTGCTCCAAATCGTCTTGTGTGGATCTTTCCTGCGAGTCGTGGGCCACGTTGTTTGCACCGAGACTCTCAAGCCATCCATTGCGAAACGAATCGTTAGCGAACAGTCCATGCAGATAACATCCCCAAAATCGACCGTCGCGCGAGTGCGAACCATCCATTCGGGATTGCGACTGTTCAATGCCTGGCACTTCAATGCCTGATACGTGGAGACGCTTTAACCAAGGCGATGAGGTCGTCGTTTGCCCTGAGTGGATTTCATAACCCGCTAGCGTTACGCTTCGCAATTGGGGCAAGAAATCAGACTCGAGTATTGTTGCCTCCACTTGGCAAGTTTGCTTTCCTGGATGAAAAGTGGTTTCAACATCGAGAAGCTTAAGCCCATCCGAATAAGTGCTATTGGATTCCATTTCGTGCGGGTTATGGATCGCTTGTCCCATCATCTGGTAACCGCCACATATTCCAACGATGCGTGATTCTGGAGTTCGAGAGTACTCCATGATTTTCGTTTCGAATCCAGACTCACGTAGCCATGACAAATCGCCGAGTGTGTTTTTCGTTCCGGGGAGAATCAACACATCAGGACATCCGAAATCCTCAGCATGTCGAACGTATCGCAATCGAACGCGAGAATCATTCGCTAATGGATCGAAATCATCGAAGTTTGCGACATGTGGCAAATGGATCACCGCGATATCTAACCGCGCATCATTTTCGTTGTTTGCGAAACACAAGTCTTTTTCACCCTGACTATTCATCAACGCAACGGCATCTTCTTCGGGAAGTCGAAGTCCATCGATCCAGGGAAGTACCCCGAGAACAGGAACGTTGCCTCGCTCTTCGAGTATCTCAACACCTCGGTCGAACAAACCGAGATCACCGCGAAACTTATTGACGATCAGGCCACGAACGAGCGCACGATCTTCTGGAGGTAGCAGCCAAAGTGTTCCCAACAATTGAGCGAATACACCTCCCCGTTCAATATCTCCCACCAGCAATACGGGTGACTGGCAATAGCGAGCCACCGACATATTGACCATCTCTACGTCGGCTAAATTCAACTCGGCAGGGCTACCGGCACCTTCGATGATAACGAGATCGTAATGCTCGCGAAGTCGATCAAGTGCACTCGTGACCATCGGCCAAAGTTGTTGACGTCGTTCAAAATAATCTGCCGCTTCGATCGGTTTTCCATTCGCGGAGGCGAGAGGTTTGCCATTGATGATCACTTGAGAACGAGTGTTCCCTTCCGGCTTGAGGAGGATCGGATTCATGTCGGAATGCGGTGTGGCGCGGGCTGCGATCGCTTGCAACGCTTGGGATCGCCCAATCTCTCCACCGTCTTTACACACGGCTGCATTGTTCGACATATTTTGCGCCTTGAAGGGAGCAACTCGAACGCCCCGGTTCGCAAAACATCGACATAACGCAGAAGTCAACAAACTCTTACCAGCCGAAGAGCTTGTTCCCATCACCATGAGTGTACGACCGCGTAGTTCCGGCAACCGTTACTCCTCCATCGAAGCGACTTCAGCGCCGTTTCGTGTAATGAGTGCTGCAAGCTGTTGAATCGAGATGGCGGCGGATAACAATCGAACGGACCCATCGGCAGTAAGTGCTTGAGCGCCACCAGAATGAAAAGAATAGAGCTCGTTGTCGTTACTGCAATTGATCGAGCAAGTGCCAGGACGAACTGCCGTGTTACCATCTGGCAACGCTCCATCGATCAGGAATCCTTTCAAGTGACTTGCCCATACGCCGCCTGTTGGGAATGGACGCGTTACACTGGCGGTGCCACTCCATGTCTTGGGTGTTGCTCCATCTGGAATTTTTTTACCGTTCTGATAGAGATCGGGTCTGCCCGCGCACTCGACTGCGAGGATTGTGTTCGAAAGCCCATCGGTAACTTCCGACAGCCGAACGGGTAGCCCTTTGAGGATACCACTGTTGACTGGATCGGGATGTTGCGCGGTGACGGGCAATGTAGCATTGAGCTGAGTACCAATGCCACCGACGTTCGTGTAGTCCGTAACCGCACCATCCAAAAAGACTCGCGGGGACAAGGAGGCGGTCGTTGTTATCGCATTCGCGTAGTCGACAAGGACAGTCCATTCGAACCCCCTGCGCTCGGGAGCAGATGGGCAGCGATATGTTGGTACGTTTGCGGATACCGCCGAAATGTTCTGCGTCGCGTGCCAATGAAAATTCTTGTCGTAGCTTGTGTAGAGCCCGTCTCGTTCGATGAATGGCAGAATCGCAACGAACCAACTGCTTCGCCTTGCGATAAAGTTCGGACCAGGGGTTGGTCCCAAGGATTGCGAAGGCCAAACCCGGTGGGCTGATTCGTAATTGTGAAGGGCCAATCCGATTTGCTTCATGTTGTTGCTACATTGCATGCGCCGCGCTGCTTCGCGAGCCGCTTGAACCGCTGGCAACAGGAGTCCCACGAGAATCCCGATGATTGCAATGACAACCAGCAATTCCACGAGTGTAAAGCCACTGGGGCGACGTAACTGTTTCATCAGTAGATCGGTCGATGCAAAGTTGGAGAGTACACACACCAAAGGTACGATCAGCGCGAATCTACAGCCAAAAACACCAAACGCCGAAGCTGCACAGAAGAATCGCAGGACGCGACAAGTCCAAAGCTTCTCCTCAGAGTTTTTACCCTTTGGGAAATGCGCTCTGGGATGCGACGAAATGATGGCTGGTTGAAAACCCGCGATAGATCCCAAAACCCGAGGAGACTACCGCAAACTAGACAATTGGGCAGGTCTTCTGACTTTCGGAATGACCGTCCTCCACGCCTTCCCTCTCGCTCCAAAACGAGCAACCAGAAGTGGCCAATGTGGATTTCGTATCCGATTACAGCGGCGGGACCGCAACGGATTTGCACCGTTTTCCCTATTCTCCCAAGTCAGCAACAAGCTACTCAGGAACCCAAGTCCGATGAGGAGAATATAGCCCCCGGCTTGGATTGTCAATCCTTTTGAGATTCAGGGATCTCGGCAAATGCGGCCCGCGAAACTTGGAAACATCTCAGCCTTCAATAACGTCAACTCAGCCTGCCAGGTAGACCGGTCGCGTTCAGCGTGCGGATCATTCCCAATACTTTTCGAGGCTAGCGTGAGAGACTCTGATCCTTCGCCCAAATGCTCGAGTTCAAAAACAATCGATGGCGGAATCGTATCATCAGTCGTTCAGATCTTAAAACTGACCGCGTGAGATTCGGAACGTGGCATTGATTGCTCAGTAATGATTCTCTGACTCGGGTGAGAGTACAGAGTTCGTCTGTGTGTACCGGTCAGGCTCCTCTTAGGTCGAGACACGCGGTGAATTTCTTGTACGCAAGCGAAAGTGATGCGTGGACTGGTCGGTTGAATGCCTACCCCAAGTTTAAAAGTGGGGGGAGGAATCTTTTGCATTCGATCAATCATTTAAGACAGAATTCCAATAAGCAACTTGGGATGCGACTTGATTCGGATTGCTCGAGCCAAAAGACTGATACGCATTGATAGCGCCGTCGACACTCAGTACCTCTCGAATCGTTCCGTCAAGCGTCGGGTCGATGGACCGGAGATCGGCATCGGAGAGATCGATCAATCGAACTCCTTTTTTCTTGGCAAGTGCGACGAGTGCACCGACGCGATGATGGGCTGTCCGTTGGGGAAGTCCCCGAAGCATGCAAGCTTCCATCAACGCGGTCGCATCCAAGAACCCTTGGTCGAGCCGCGACCGGATCGACGCAACATCCAACTCCGACTCCGCCACAATTGGAATCGCAATCTCCAACATCGCGGTTACCGTGTCAAACGCATCGAACAAAGGTAGTTTGTCTTCTTGCAAGTCACGATTGTATGCTAAAGGCAGTCCTTTGATGAGGGCCAGTAGCGTTTGCAAAGCACCAATGACGCGAGCCGATTTACCCCGAGTGAGTTCTAATGTGTCTGGATTCACCTTTTGTGGCATGATCGAACTGCCCGTACAAAATTTTTGCGGAAGACGGATGAAACTAAATTCGGTCGTCGACCACAGAATCCACTCTTCAGCCCAACCACTCAAGTGCTCGGCGATCATCGTCAGAACAAAAACGGACTCAACGGCAAAATCTCGATCGCTGCTGATGTCGATACTATTGCGTGCGACGTCCTCAAAGCCGAGTTCCTTTGCCGTAAAATGTCGATCGATTGGCATACTGGTTCCAGCAACGGCAGCCCCACCTAGTGGCGATACATTGGTACGTTTTCGACAATCAGCGACGCGTGTACGATCGCGTTCAAGCTTTTCAATATATGCCAGCCAGTAATGGGGAGCCAGCACTGGTTGCGCGCGTTGCATGTGCGTATACGCGGGAATCGCCACGTTCGCATCGCGTTCGCATCGAGACAGAAACGCCTTTTGCAATTCCACTAGCAACTCGGCGACGCGGTCGAGTTGATCCCGTACCCAAAGCCGGAGATCTGTCGCGATTTGATCATTTCTAGAACGGGCGGTATGCAGTTTTCTTCCAGCATCACCAATCCTATCGATGAGCGTTTGCTCGATATGCATGTGAATATCTTCGAGCTCGATCTTGAAAGGCATTTCACCGCGATCCAGCATTTCACCAATGGAAAGAAGTTCACGTTCGATTGAGGCAAGCTCTTCCTTCGTGATCAGTTTCTGCTTTTCTAGCATCCGGGCATGCGCGATGGAGCCGCGAATGTCGTGGCGATAGAGTCGATGGTCGAAACTGATGCTCTGGCTAAAGCGAGCCAGTCGATCATCCATTCCAGCAGCGAATACGCCACTTCGTGATAATGAGGCCAAGGTGGAATCCTGTGTTGTTGATCGCGGACTGAATTCGTTATGATTTGTGTCAATTCCACCTTTCAACCGCTATTTCTGCAAGGCGAACTTTCGTTGCTCGGGCTAGTTTTTCGACGTACCCCAGTTTCTTGGCTTAATCTTTTCTCGCAGCCAACCCGTGCGGCAGTGAGTATGGGAGGTGTCAGTTTTGCCCTTTTGCTGATCTTTATGCAGCTGGGGTTTCGAGGGGCGGTCGGTAATACCGCGACCATTGTCTACGCCACACTTTCTGGTGACATCGTCATGCGATCGCCGGACTACGTGCACTTGTATGAGCCACGGACCATCGATCGAGCGTGGATGCAAATCATCGCTTCTCATCCTCAAGTAGAAGGGGTCGATCCCTTCTTCATCTTATTGCAACGATGGCAAAACCCGATCCGTTCCAAATCCTGTGAAAATGCGCCACCCGATGGCTCGTTTCGAACTGTTGGCATGATGGCAATGGAATTAGATCGCCCTGTTATCCGCATCCCCGAAATGGAGACGCTTCTGGACAAGATAAAGGATCCAGATGCTATGCTTGTGGATCTGGCAACACGCGCCGAGTACGGTCCTCAGAACTGCAAGAAATTCTCCGATGAAGATATTGGACAGGTCGCTGAACTCGGAGGGAAAGCGACACGAATTGTAGGTGTCTTTTCCGTCGGAACAGGGCTGGCGACCAACGGTGCAGTTCTATTGAGCGATGTCGGGTTTTCTAAGCGCACCATGGTGGATACACGTCGACGCGCTTCGCTAGGGCTCGTCCGGCTTGTACCGGGTGCAGATCCATTGAAGGTCAAGGAAGAGCTTTTGACATGGTTGAAGGATACCGACTCTCATGCTGATCAAGCGGTCCAATTGCTAACCATGAACGAGCAAAAGGAATGGGAACGGGCACGTTGGCTCAATGAAACGCCCATCGGCATGATCTTTACGATGGGTGTTCTCATTTCTTTCATTATCGGAGCTGCGATCGTCTACATGATTCTGGCTGTCGATGTTGCTGCCCGCCTCCCTGAGTTCGCCACACTCAAAGCGATGGGATACTCGGAATGGTTCGTTGCAGGCATCGTTTTGCAACAAGCTTGGATCTTGGCCGTCGCCGGCTATGTTATCGCCGGCTCAACAGCGCTCGCTCTCTATCGCATTACCGTGATGGCCTCAGGTATCCCCACCTTCATGACAGTCGAGCGAATGATCTTTGTTGCGGTGCTTGCATTTGTCATGTGTACGATGTCAGGATTGCTGGCAATTCGCAATCTTTGGAAAGCGGATCCTGCGAGTTTGTTCTAGAATCCGTACGCTAGGGTGTTTAGGTAGCTTCTGCTGTTAAAATTTATCAAAGAATTCGAATTTGATGTGCCATCCTGCCGATGACAGCCAAAGTTCGTTTCTCGTAGTGGAGCCACAGCTAGATGATTATTCGAGTTCACTCATTCTTCATCGTGTTCTTGCTTGCATTGTTTGGTGCGTCGTCATGTTCGACTGTCTCTGCCGGCGACTGGGCGGAAAAGATGTTCAAAGAGAAGATGCACGACTTTGGCACCGTCAGTCGCAATGCGAAAACAGAGTATGCTTTTGTAATTGAGAATTGCTTTGAAGAAGATGTACACATCGCATCCGTGCGCAGTAGTTGTGGATGCACCAAACCCGTGATTTCCAAAAGCACGCTGAAGTCTTGGGAGAAAGGGGAGATCATTGCACAGTTCAATACCAAGACATTTCTTGGACAGAAGAACGCATCCATTACGGTAGTGATCGATCGTCCTTATTACGCGGAGGTCACACTATTAGTCAGTGGCAAGATACGCTCGGATATCGTGGTCGAGCCAGGCGAAGTCAACTTTGGTGATGTGGATGTCAGCGTGAGCAAGGCGATCGATATCAAGATCTCGTATGCAGGCCGCCCCGATTGGGCCATCAAGGATGTGCGTGGTGACTCCGACAACTTGGAGGTGCGTCTATCCCCAGCGACAAAAAAGGGCCAAATGATTAGTTACGTAATGAATGTGCGGCTCAAAGAAACGACACCAGTCGGAGAACTGCAAGAAGAGATAACCGTCGTGACCAATGACCTCAAAGAGTCGACCTTCTCGTTGTCAGTCCAAGCTCGAGTTATCCCTCCTGTTTCAATCACACCGAAGATTGTTTCCGTAGGCGATGTAAAATCGGGGCAACAGGTGCAGCAGAAACTACTCATCCGAGGCAAGAAGCCGTTTAGTATCGTCGGCATTGATTGCGACGACCCTAGATTTGCCTTCACCATTCCGCAAGGTGACAAATCGATCCAAGTGATACCGATGACCTTTACTGGAACATCGATCACAGAGGAAAGCGGTCGCAGCATTAAGCGAGCGATTCGAGTTCGAACGTCACTCGGGGATGATTCTACTGTCGAAGCAATAATCAATGGCCGAATGATCGACTAGTTCTCTATGACGAGCTGGCAATCGAGAAGTACGGATGGTAACGACTGAAGTCTCGCAATTTGTGCAGGAAGATCGGACGCTGAGAAATTGTCGAAATCGAACTTTCTGAGTTGCGATTCGTACTTGCCTGCGTTTGAAAAACCAAGGCAAATTGGTCCTCTTGCCGTCAATCAGGAACACGACATTCGCAACCCTTTTGGAGATCGGATCGATAATCAGTTTGTCGGATTGTCGACCGGGTCAGATCCAGTTACCTCCGCTCCCAGAAGCTCTGGCAACGGAACGCAGCGATGGATCTGAATTTTATTCATCGTCGGAGTCTGGTTTCTTGCGACGATCGAGACCTGCTCTTTCCATGAGTGAGGATCGCATCGACAAATCGATGGAATCGTCGTCCGCGGGTGGAGGGCCCATCGCACCTAGATCCTCTGGATTGTAGCGTATCTCATACTGATGCTTGGCGATCGTGAGAATTACCCCGGGGTCCAGTCTTTTTCTGGCAACCCGGAAGCCGTTTACCTTGGTTCCGTTTCGGCTATCCAAATCCTTGACAAACCAATATCCTTGTTCCAGCGTCAATCGGCAATGCTGGCCAGAGACGTTTGCAAATCGTAGAACGATGTCACAGTTGTCCCTGCGACCGATCAAAATGCGATCTTTTTTCAATGGGATGTCTTCACCACCCCCAGTTGGAACTAGGAATCCGTAGTTTGCCATGATTGAACTCGAGCGTCAAAAAAGAAAAATAAATCCACTGGTTGATGCATCCAAACCTGTTTTGGAAGTCAACTGGAAATGCCACTGATTAGACCCATTCGCTTTACGAGCACGTCTTACTCTACGATCCATGAAAGTTGACGTCAACATTTTAGGACTTATTCTGATGTCCCTAAATATGTTTTTACGCTACTCAACCCATCTCAAAGAACCGTTATGCCGATTATTACGATCCTTTTTGGCTGTGTCTTGTGCGGACTGTCTCTCTTTACCGCTTGTGTCAAAGTCGGGGGTGTAGCCGAGGCTTTTCAGGACCTTTCCGTTACCTTCAAACCGGGAACGTGGTTGATTCCTGCCGGTTTTGGGATCGCATTAATCCTCCTCGGGGCCATCGGCGCTCGCGGTGGGAATACGCGAAAGCATGCTATGCACGGTGCCGCTATGGTGGGAACCATCGGAGCTCTGTTGTGCCTGTTTCAAGGCGTTTCGCAACTGATGAAGATTCTTCAAGACAAAGAAGTCAACATGCTGGCCGTCGGCATGGTCTGGTCGATGGCGGTCGTATGCTTGACATTCGTTGGCGTCTGTGTTCAGTCCTTTATCGCAGCGAGAAAAGCGAGACAATCAAATGCTTAGATTTCCGCACAGACAGCCCAATTCAATTCCGCAATGGCAAATAGATATCAGTCTTGATTTCGCTTTCCGGCACATCGTTTGGTGAGTTCCGGTAGAGCTCAAAAGTTCCGATTCGCTGCTGCTTCATTTTCTGGTGACGGCAGATTTGGTTTGCGACACTCCAGCCGTTTCCTAAATGGCGATAGGGACCTGTTTGCTCAACATGGAACGCCTTACAGGCAGGTAGGGTCCAGGTCTTTAATAGAGTGACAGCCGGGACCTGAGCATTTTCGGGTAAAAGGAAACCACTGATATATTCGAAAACACCTTCATTCATCCGAAACTTCGTATAAACCGAGATCATCCCGCGATCGACAGGTAAGCCTGCCATACGAAACTCGGTCGATGCTCTCTGGAAAGCTTTGTCCATCGAGCTACTTACCTCATCGACTCGGCATGAGTCTGCAATACCCGCCATTCGAATCGGTCCGACACTTTGTGGACCATGCACAATGGTCTTGGCGGGTATATGTCCGGTTTCAATCAAATCCTTCAGCATGCTAAGCCCGCGTTGATAGTCCATGCCGATTAGCGTTTTCATCATCGGGACCATCCAAAACAAGAACCAGGGTAGCGACCCGTCCATCGTCCAACGTAATCTCGTCCCCGAGCCTTCTCTGTGCAGATGAAACGCCGTCTTGCATGTGGTCTTGAATGGCTTGATAAAGCGCAGTTCATCCTCCACTAATTCCGCTGGTTTCAATTGTTTGTGCTCTAGTTCGCCCTGGCCGGTGATATCCCCGATCCACGCGTAGCGGGAACCAATGGAGGCGGGATCATCTGTGACGGTTACTTTGGCCGTCGGTTCGGCAATCAGCCATGGCGACCAAGTCGTCCAAGTGTTGTAGTCGGCTACGACATCGTAAACACGTTGTGGTTCAGACTGGATGACAATCGACTTGTCAATATGGTACTTTGGCATAGCAGGATTTCTTCACTGATGACGCAGGGCTTCAATTGGGTTCATGCTAGCAGCTTTGTACGCAGGGTAGACACCGAATACGATACCAGTTGCGACGGAGATCCCAAACGCAACGACAATCGAAGCAATGCTAGTCGAGGTCGTGATCCCCAGCAGCAAGGTAAAAAAAATCGGGATCAATACTCCCACAATGACGCCAAGAATTCCACCGCTGGTACTCAAGACTGTAGTCTCCATAAGAAACTGCATGATGATGTGACGCCGTTTTGCTCCAATTGCTCTGCGAATACCGATCTCTCTTGTACGCTCGGTTACGGTTGCAAGCATAATGTTCATGATACCAATTCCGCCGACCAGTAACGAGATGCCGGCGATCGATCCCAAGACCATATTCCAAAGTCGTTTTTCTCGCTCGGCCTGGTTGAGCAAATCGAGCGGCACTTGTACTTCGTAATCTTTAGTACTTGCGTGTTTTTGCGTCAGGATATTTCGTACGACTGAGGCGAAGGGACGAACCTGCGATTGATCCTTTAACCGAATCGTGATTTCACTCAACTCGATTCGAACGTACTGACGCGATCCCGTCTCCACCAAACGCTGAACGATTCCCATGCGGTTTTGCGCGGAAGTGATTGGTATGTAAAGATCCGCGTTTTGATCTGCCGTGTCATTGGATGTGGCTTTGGCAGATCCGCTATCGCCATACGCAATCACACCGATGACTCGATAAGCATCGTCACCTACCAAAAGAGATTTGCCGATCGGATCTTCGAATCCAAAAAGTTCATTCGCAGTTTTTTGCCCTACTACAACGACATTGGCTGAGCGAGTCACCTCGTCCGCATTAAAAAATCGTCCTTTGACTGCCATCTCTCGAACAACGGGGTATTGTTCCGTCGTAGCTACAATTCTCACTCCGATGACATGCCGTTTGGCGTGTTGCAAGTTCTTTTTATGCATTACCGAGGGGACGACGGCACATCCTTCGGGTTGCAGGTCTTTGATGATCTTGAGGTCTGCGTAGGTGAGCCCATACGCAAGGACATAGGTAGATGTCGATGATGGTGTTTGATTCGAAGACTGCTGAGGCTTCATGCTTCGAACGATAACATTCGCGGCTCCCAATCGGCGAATCTGTTCGAGCGCTTCCTGTTTCGAGCCTTCACCGATGGAAAGCATCGAGATGACAGACGCAACACCGAGGATCGTGCCCAACAAAGTCAAGATGCTTCTAAGTTTATGGAGAAGCAGGTTTCTAACCGCAAGCCGGAGTGTTGCAATAAGCACGCAGTGTATCCAGAACGGTTAGGTAGCAGGTACAGCTTTGTCGCCAAAGACTGCGTTCATAAGGTCTTGAGCGTTCACAGCGACAGATTCCCCCTCACTCAATCCACTCTGAATACTGACGCGAGTATCACTGGCTTCACCCAATTCGACGAATCGCGGTTGCATGTTTTCGCGATCGTCTTTGACCACGACATAGGTCTTGTCATCTTTCTCAACGACGGCTTGAAGCGGAACGGTCACCACATCCGGGAGTTTGTTGATCAAGATTTCTGAAATCGCGGTCATTCCGGGTTTCAGCCCTTCGACCCTGTCTGTAATCGTTACAATGGTCTGATAGACCTTGGTGTCGTTTCCGGACCAACTGTTCTGTTCTGGCAACACAGCCACCGACTTCACTACTGCGTCATAGGACGTTCCAGGAAAAGCATCGACCGTAACACGAACTGATAGCCCTGCCTTCACTTGATCCAAAGCCGATTCGTGGATTCTGGTTTCAACCTGCATCGAATCCAAGTTTGGAATAGATAGCAATTTTTGGCGGTAGATGACCGGCAGGCCTTCGCGCACTTCCATCGTCTTGCTGTTGGGATATGCTACGAGTCCCGATTGCGGTGCGTAGATTTTGCACTTCTCGAGTTGGAGCTTGTATCGCGCAAATTTCTCTTCTTCTTTTTTGAAAGACTCATCCTTGGCTCTCATGAGCGCTTCCACTTGAGCTAATCTTGCTTCGTTGTTTCGAAGCACTTGCTCCAATCCTCGTTTCGCGGTTGCCAGTTTTCCTTCGAGCACCAGCTTTTCTTTGCGCTGTTCGTAAACTTGCATCTTCTTCAGCGTGGAAACTTCCGTTTGAAGTTGGTTCAATTTTGCTGCAAACGTTCCTTCGGCTGTCAGATATTGAAGCTCAAACCTCCGAACTTCGTTTTGGTTTGCATAACCAAGCTTGAACAACTCCTCATAGCCTCGTTGTTCTTCGCGTCGAAGCTCCATCGTGGCTTGCGCTGCGAGGATTTCATTGTTCACATCGTCAATTTTTCGTTTGTTCAAATCTATGGCAAGCTTCTGTGTGCCATTATCTTTGTCGACATACATTTCCAACTCAAGCTCGGCTAAACGAATCAACAACTCTGCTTCTGCTTTCGCGGTTGCATTCATGGTTTGCTGATTCTTTAGATTGGCTTCCGCTTGGATTTTTTCAGCGAGTGCGTTCTCCAAATAGAGCACTTGATCATCCAGAGCTTCCTGCATTGGGTTTGAATCCAGCTCTAGAACTAAGTCCCCTTTCTTTACCGATGCACCGTTAGGGATCATCCAAACAATGGTTGTGCCATTGATGTTGTCCTTCCGAACGTCCTCCACTTCACAAATCAAGTCGATATTGGATTGGCTTTCGAGGCTGCCTCGTTCCAACACCACAACCTCTAGATCGGCGCGATTGACTTCTTGCCATACCGCTTGAGAAGCTAATGCTGCACCGTTCGCGCCCGTCTGTGAAAAACTCCAAGCACCGTAGCATAGAGCTACCAAGCAGGTGCTTCCAATCCAGAAACGGATGCTAGCTAATAGGCGAACCCGGCCCAAGTTCATTCGCGATCGGCCGTTATTGCTAATCGAAGAAGACATTTTGTTTTGGCTCGGTGGGAGGTGTTTTTCGGAATGCGTTCGGGCGGAACAAATTCGAAAATCTAGGTGGGGGGGAGGTGGGGTTCGATATTGGCCTTATCGAAAAGGACAAAGACGAACGTTTAACGATAGTTTATTTACCTGGAATATTCAACCTGGAAACCGCTCTTTCGGGGGGCTATTCCCGTTCCGGCGCTCCCGTTTTACTCTAAAACGAGCCGCGAAAAGTATTTGCGAAATCATTTTTTAAAACCCAATCCCGAAGGCTCAACATACGAGATTGATCGTACCTTTTTGCGGAAAGTAGTGCTCCTTCTAACGGTTTCTTTTGTCCATCAGGCTGGACTACTTCGGTCGAACGAGCCTTCCCAATTTTTGCTTTCGGATGGGTTCGACAAGATCCCGCCCGTCTCGTTGATGCCAGTTGTGGCGCCACATCCTGAATATCATTTTCTTCGAGAAGCAGTGGCTGTTGGGGATGGGACTCGCGTTCCGTCAGCAGAACGATCGTTGCTACTATTTTCTCGGAGTCGATAACGACCATATTGTGTTGATGCGAGTCCAGCATGAAGTTGCGTTTCAGGTCCCCGGCGAACATGTACTTTATTCACTGCCGTTTGAACGAAAGCCGCACCAGGAAATTAGGTTCGAGCTGAAGGTATTGGGAAATACGATGGATGCCACCGTGAATGGGATGACTCTCTCCGCTACCGATACGATCTCTCAGAATGGGTGCATCGCATTGTTTGCGAACGCAAGTGCTCAATTCGATAAGGTTCAAGTATCCTGCACATCGAAAGCACTACGAAACGTTCAATTGGAAAAAGGAGATGGTTTCGGGCGCCGCGTGGTTCGGCTGCCTGCCTTTCGAATGACAGCAACTATCGGCCGCAGGTTTCCATTCCTGCTGAAGTTTCCAAAGGCAAAATGAGAATGCCATGGGAATTGGTACTATTCGAAAACCGTCGCAACTTGGTTAGAAGGCCCTACAACTCTCCAATCCGTCACGAGCAGTTTCGGCACGCTTACGATTATTGGCTAATCGTTCAATTTGTTTGGTGTTGGGGCCTCTTCAATTAATCTGGGAGGTATGACGAACTTTTCTTTCTCACGACTTCCAAAAACGCTTTCCAATGCAGGAAAAACCGATTCGGATTGGCGTTGGATTGTGGTCCTTTTTGTTGTTATACACGGACTTTCGATCGATCCCGTTTCTGCACAGTCCTCGCAGAAAGAGGCTGCTGCGTCGGCATCGATTTCTAATGACAGTTGCGATTCGATGGCAGTGAAGCCAATTCGACGTGCTACCCAACCCTACGCCAAGAAGCCGTCGAAAAACAGCGTTGACTGGACAACCATGGCTTCGACCTATACCCATGATGACCAAGGTCAGCGGGTGGATCAATTCTCAACTGGTATTGAACCTGTCGCAATCGAACGGCCAGACTTTGTTCGAAGCGGGTTCCGTCACACGAGAAGTACCTTGCAAGCAGGTTCAAGCGTCGATCACTATCACTCGGTGGAGCAGTGGGGTCCCAACGTTCGGCCCTATGGTGAATGGAGATATCCAACAAGACCCTTTTCGGTTCCGTACCCAGCATGGGGACCGCAGCTTCCTCAAGCTTTAGGTGGCGGGTTTCCGTGGGGAGTTGTCCCGTTCGGGAACGGAGCCAATATGGGGATGGGAAGTGGCCAAGCGATGCCTGGTATGCCTGGTATGCCTGGTAACCTCGGGATGCCAGTTCAACCGGGTTGGCAGCCAGGCCTTGGAGTTGGTCCGGGCAATGCATTGACGCCGCTTCAAGACGATTATTATGCACCGGCACCTATCTACTATCCGCCCGCAAATGGTCTAGAGTCGCCATAAAAAATCCATCGGTTGCCCGATGGATCTAAAAATTTTCCTACGACGATCGTTCGAACGAAACGTTGCCTGAGTAAGGTCTCGCTAGACAACGACGACTTCTTTGATCTTTTGTAAGAAGTGATCACCGCCGGTCTTGCTCAACTCTTTGGCGTGTTTCTCGGCCTTTTTCATGTCTTCGTAATCGAAAACGGCCACTCGCTTGAGGCTTTGATTGAAAACACCCCAGTAGAGTTTAATTCTAGGTTCGGCCGCTGCCTTGCGGGTTCTTTTGGCCTTTGGCGCTGCTTCGACAACAGCACCTGGATTCTCTGGGTCGACTTCCGTGACGGCCTTCTTCTTACGAGGGGACTTAGCAGCAGCTGCCATATTACGTAAACTCCAGAAAATATGAAGAAAGCAAACAGTCTAGCGAAGTGCTAGCAAGCGAACATGGCGTAGCGGTCGGGAAGGAATTGGTAACCACAAAGAACACGCTACGCGTCGCAAAACTGTTTTTCGAGTCCTCAGTATAAACGGTTGCGAACATTTACCCAACCGCTTGATTCGTTATTTTTGGTGGCATTTCAGCCCTAACAGGGGGATGGTCCTATCAATGGGGCATCGCACAATCGTTACAGTCGGCAGATTCCCTCAATTCGGCAGACTTCATTGCCCGATATAAACGCACGGGGACTTGGTATGTCATCGTCCCCAGCAAATTCAAATGGGGACTGAAAAATGGGTGGATTCAAAAGCCGACGCGGAATACAGAAGAATCGTTCTAATTTGCTGGCTTTGCTGACCTCGACCTGCGTTGCGGTGACCAGCCAATCATTCTCATTGCATTCTGCTCTTGCCCAATCCAAATCGACGATAGAATTCAATATCAGGCCAGCTGATACCCCTGGTTCATTGAAGAGCATGACACAGCAGGGTGACCCCCTACGGATTTCCTTGCCGAGCGTGGCCCCGTCGTTGCCGTCGAGTTCCATGAAGCAGACCGCGACTTTGCCATCAATGCTCCCTCCGGGATTACCTTCGGCTGCTGCCAGCCGGACTTCGGCTGCCGGCCTATCGGGACTTCCTTCGGCTGCCAAAGTCCAGATGCGTCTCAGTTCGGAGGAGCCACCGAAACTGCCCGTTTCAGTAACAAATCCGAGGAATGAAGTTGATCGCTTTGGTGTCGCGTCGGAAACGCCGATTCCCCCCTCGCCTTCAGTGCAGCCATCGGAAAAACAAGTGGCGGTGGTTCAGAAGCCGAAAGGGCCAGTAAAATTCAACGTAGCTGATGCTGGAGTTAAGGACTTTGGCTTCCAAGGGGCAAGTGTCACTCCGCCCTCGTTATCGCGGGCTCCTGAACTCGTGAAGCTGAAAAAGTACTCTGTAAGTCAAACCGTTGTTCTTGCCCATAGTACCGACGTAAGTGATGAGGCGAGCACTGCATCGAATCGACTAGAGGTATTGAAGCCAGAGGTCGAAGGGCAAAACATCGTTAGACAGACCGTCTCTGAATCTCGGTCCGACCTGCCGAGAGAAACTATTCAAGACAAGCAGTTTACTTCGGGTTTGGTCTCGCTCTCAAAACCACCGAAGCCAACGAACTCTACGGATCGTAATTTTGTTGGAGTCGCAAACACTGCTAATTCGACCGCCAGGGAATCAGCTTCTCCAGACGCGTGGCACGGTGTAGAAGTAGAGCGAGATTACGACATAGAGATTATGGGAACATATTCCATCGATGCCCCTTTTGAGATTGCGAGAATCGAGGCTCAGGATCCTGAGTGCTGCAGCGTGTTCAACAATGGTCGGTCCATTACTGTGGTTGGAAAGAACCAGGGGCACACGAAAGTAGCGATCATTTCGAAAGATCAACAGCGTCGGGTTGTGGGGGTAAAGGTCTTGCCGACCGGACGGCAACAGTCCACGCCGAAGAGCGATCTGGAACAGGTCAAAGAGATGATTTCAAACCTTTTTCCTGATGCAAACTTAACGTTCAGCAATCTGGATTCTGGCAGCATTGAAATTCGAGGAACCACCAATTCCGAAGGGGAAGCACGCAAAGTTCTTGAATTGGTTAGGAGGATTTGCCTGGTCCCTGTTGAGGATAAGGTGAAGGTTCTTCCCTAGATCGCAGCATCTACCACCGTTTGGCCTGATGGACGATCAGGATTAGATCCAGATGCAACCTTGAAAGCCCCTTGATGGCGTTTTCAATCGGAGTAAGTTTGGCTACCCTACTCTGATGGAAATAATCATCACAGCCGTTGGGCAAGACAACGTAGGTTTAGCGGATCCAATCATTCACGATGTTACGAATCGTGGTGCGAACATTGCGGAAATACAAATGTATGACCACGATGAGGCGGCTGTGTTCGCTATGATGTGTCGACTGCAGATTCCTCAAACGGAATGGCTGCCCGTTCAAAAGGCGATGGCTGATATAGCGGCCAAAACCAAATTGGAAATTCGAGTATGGAGCCCGGAAGAGCGATCGCCGCGACCCAATTTGGCTATTTGTGCAACTCTGATTGAAGACACACCACGGTCCGTTCTGCAAGCCGTTCGTGATGGTGTTATCCGCGCAAATCCGGTCGTATTGATTGGCAATCGACGGAAATGTGAACCTTTAGCCCGCGAGTTCGGAATTCCTTTCGAGTATATAGGGGCGGACGATGGTTCTGCGGACGATTCTAAATTGGTACGTGTCATCGATCAGTACAATGCAGATTATGTTATCCTCGCCAGGTACATGAGAATCTTGCCGCCTGATGTTTGTTGGAAATTTGCCGGGGGACGTATCATCAATTTGCATCATGGACTGCTCCCCAGTTTTCGAGGACTCCGTCCTTATCATGACGCATACGCTGAGCGAATGCTAACCTTCGGTGCAACGTGCCATTTCATTGTGCCAGAGCTGGACGCGGGGAATCAGACGATTCAGCAGACCGCATTCACAGTACCGCCCGGTACTCGGCTCGAAGAGATCATCGCAAGAGGTCAATCGGAAAACGAACCTCGTTGTTTGGTGGAAGGGGTTCGAAGAGTTTGCGCTAGAGAAGTGCAGCTTCATTTCCATCGAGTCATCGCTCGCAAACATTGCTAAACGACAGCTACATTTCATGCATATATTTTTTCTGGTCACTAACGGAACAACTACATGAATCCGCACCCTTCGGCAACTTCCATTCCTGAACCTTCTATCGTGCCCGTCCAAGGTTGGCATTGTGGACATTATTTTTATCGCTGGAATCGAAATGCTCTTGCGCAGTTGGGGAAGTTGGAAGCGAATTCGCACGATTTTTCGACGGCTCTTCAGGCATCGGATATTCCGAAACCGGAGCGGTTACAGTCCTTTATCATAGCTGGACACAAAGCTGACTTTGCAATCATCTCGATGGATCCCAATCCGTTGACCATCGACGGGGTTCATCAGCGGATCATGAGTTCCGTATTCGGCTGTGCATTGGAACCGGTGTACTCATTCGTTTCGATGTCGGAGATCAGTGAGTATCTTCCAGACAAAGAGCAGTATGCCAAGAAATTGGTCCGGACTGGCGAGGATCCAACTTCAGCGACCTTTCAAGCAAAAGTCGCCTCATACGAAAAGCGACTCCCGATGATGTATGCACAACGACTTGCACCTGAGTTTCCTAATTGGCCCGCCATGTGTTTCTATCCAATGAACAAAGTGCGCCATGTCGGTGCAAACTGGTTTTTGGAACCGCTATCAGCTCGCATGGAGATGATGGCTGAACATGCTCAAAGCGGTATGGCCTTTGCCGGTCGAGTGACGCAATTAGTAACAGCATCGGTTGGACTAGATGATTGGGAATGGGGCGTAACGCTTTGGGCAAAGAATCCTCAATACCTAAAGGAGATCGTTTACACCATGCGATATGATTCCGCCAGCGCCCGGTTCGGAGAGTTTGGGCAGTTCTTTACCGGTTATTTGGCGTCACCCGAAACGATCCTTAGGCATTGCCGCATTTTGTAATTACACCGATTCGGCCTGCCAAAAATCAATAAAAAAAGGCTCGTCCACCGAAGAGCCTTTTCCTTGTTGTGATATATCGCCACGTTCGGTCCTTTGGGATGAATTGGAGAACGTAACGCCTTCGAAGCAGCAAGGGTTAAAACGCCCCACCGCCACCGAATCCACCGCCACCGCCACCACCACCGACCCCGCCTGCACCGCCACCACCGACCCCACCGCCGGCTCCGGTATTCGTGCCTGCACCACTAGCGAAATTAAAAGTGTCTACAGCAACAATATCCGAGAAATTCGGAGATACCGTAGCCCGTACATAGCGACGATCTCCCGAAATTACGGCTGGCCCCGCAAACAAATTCGTACCCGAAGGAATAACTGAGATCTGTGGCGAGTATCCTACAGCTCCTCGGCCAAACATCGGTCCTCTATTCCCTTGTCCACGGCCCCCGAACTGTGATGCCAAGAAAGCTTGCCAAGCAATAGGATCGAATCCAGAACTGCTTTCACCCACAGCGGCAGCACCTGCACCACCAGCGGCTCCTGCCGCCGGAGGGGCTCCAGCCTGCGCCAAGACTGCACCAAGCTCGGCGCGAGCACTTCTTACTTTGGCAAGGTAAGCTTCTGAGACAGGCTCTTTTCGATGTCCGTTTTGCACAAGGACCGGCAAAAACGCACCGATCGCGTTGTCCTCCAAAGTAATAACTTTTTGCTCGAACTTTTGTTCTGGTGTACCGAAATCGGTCATAATGTTCACGGTGACTTTACCACCAGCTAATTCCCCCCAAACCTTCTTCAATACAATACGATAAGTTCCAGCGTATCCGCTCGAACAAACGTATGTTTCCGAGAAACCATCTTTCGCGGCTTTCGAAAACGCAGAGCCATCTCCGAGTAGGAGTCCACCCGACGGAGTCCGTGGATTCGAAGCATCGCAAACGCTTCCAGTCGGTTCTTCCACACTCAAATCGATATCCGCTTCACCAGTCCAGACAATGCGAACCACCAAATCTCGAACTCGTGCAGTTTTTAATTGCTGCTCAAATTCGTAAGCTTTCATCGACTGTTTGGTTTCTGCTAGGCGAACATAGCAGGATTTTGCGACCAAAATCGCCTTTTCAATCAAAGGCAAATAGTCATCAGGCCAGCCCTGGCTAAGCACTGCTGTCGATGCCCATCGCATTGCATCTTGATCTTCCGTTTCAACCGAAAGTGTAAGAGCAAGTTCCAAAACATCCTTGAGACCAGGAGTCGATTTTTCGATGTCGTGCAAAACACTCAGGGCTTCCTTTTTGAAACCATTCGTACTGAAATACTTCGCAACTTTAAAAGCACTTGCTTCGTCGGCACCGTAGTCAATACTCGACAGAAGTACTCGGCGAATGTCCTTTGCAGGATATTCGTTGGCTTGCATGGCAGTGCTCAACGCGTCGTACATCCAAACTGCTGGGAGAGATTGACGCATGCTTTCACTCAATACTTCGACGATCTCATCAAAGTGAGCTGTTGCTTCGGAGGCCAAACCAGATTTGCTCGATCTCTTTGCGTCTGTCATCTTCTGTGCCACCCACTTTGACAGTTTCGCTTCGGCAGCAAGCTTGACATTTTCATCTTCGGATGCAATTTCGGAGACAAGTTTCCATGGGTCTATCTCGGCCTTGGTAGGTGCGTCATTGACATCGAACATGCCACCCATGCCGCCGCCCATGCCACCCATGCCGCCCATGCCGCCCATGCCACCCATACCCATACCGCCCATTTGGGCCATCACGGGTACAGCAGAAAAGGCAGCCGGCATTTCAATAGCCAAGGGCTTGTCCGACTTGTTGGTGACGATGATGTTCGCTTCCGACGAATCTTTCGTCTTGATGATCACCTCAATCGTCCCGGCTTCCATCGCCTGGAACATTTCAACGCGATCAAAACCGTCAACCGGTTCGAGCGTCTTGGAGATGCGATTGAGCCGCTTCTCGTCCACCCGCTTGGTTTTCAATTCTTCCGAGCGGGACTTGGCATCCTCAGCCTTGGAGCGACTGGGAGCCTCGGCACGACTTGAAGAAGGAGTGCCTTCTGGATTTTGTGCGAAGCTCGAACCGACTGAGAGGCAGCACGCCGCAGCGAACAAACCGACTCGACTCAAAAACTTTGAGGTCCTCATTTCAACAGAACTCCATATTGGTGCTTACCGGGACCCTTGCTCGTACCGGTAATGTCATTCTTCCCGGTTGGGGGTTGGATGCAAAGAGTGGGCCAGACAAAGTTGACGGCTCTTTCTCAGAATACTCGGAGCTTTTGGGGGATCCAAGCAAGAAATTGAGATTCGCAACCCTAAATTTTTGCCTTTTCCCGGGGTTTTGCCGGGAGTTTACGGTTGCCCGCTCCAGTTTGTCCGCCAGAGTATCCGGCAAACTAGCTACAGGAAATACATCCGGAGGGGGAAAAACCGTGTTTGCGGACCGCACCCAACCGGACAACGACTCCCGACTTCTGGTCCCACCCCCAGACGGGGTTCGGCAGGGGACTCGAATTGGCGGTTTTCGCTCAACTCCATACAATGCGGGTGCGGAGGCCACTTCCCCATCACCTGACCGAAAGTTGAGAAATCGGGGTTGGGGGGAGGCCGGCACCCGAAAACGGCTCGTTTCTCAACCAGCCAAAATCGGGGTGCATGTTCGAAATGCAGTGGCGACCAGTCCCGAAACCGAGCGCCATCCACCGCTCCTCCCCCGGTCCTGGATGTTTAGGAGATCTGTTCATGTCTGGATTCAGGTTGTTGTCTTTGCTGTTCGTCGGCTTGCTGGGCCTGCAGTCACTGGCCGCTCAGGATTTCCCCGGAACGGGAGACTTGGAGCAGGCTTTTGACAAAAAGCTGGGCGCGACAACCCTGCGAGACTTGGACGAAGTTGCCGATCTCTGCCAATCCGCCCTGGATAAAGGACTGAGCGAAGAGGGAAAGACCCAGGCCAAGGAATTGCAGATCTCGGCGTGGCTTGAATATGCCGAACAGATTGAGCAAGCCGTCTTTGGTCCCCAACGAGACCGTCGCTGGAAGATTTATCGCCGGGAAGCCTTGCAGCGGTTGGAAAAGGCGGTCGAGGCCAAGCCCGACTCGCTCTCCGGCCAACTCCTGATCGCCCGACTGAACGCGCTGGAGGGTGGAGATCGCGCAGCGGCAATGAAGGCGGTCGAGAAGGCAATTGAACTATCTGCCAACGATAACGACAACCTCGCCAAGTCGCTGATGGTCCGGG